>JAUQYA010000161.1 GCA_030837785.1 Albidovulum sp. | reverse complement strand
TTCCGAAAGGCAGACGAGCGCACCATCGAAGCCTCATGGCGAAGGGTCGGAACCCTGCTCGACGCCTTCACTCCCGCCGAATGCCAAAACTGCCTCCGACATGCAGGATACGCTTCAATCTAACTCAGACACGCTCTAGTGTCGGCTGCGATTGCCGTGCCAGGATCTCGGCCTCGGCGATGCGCAACAGGAGCGGGGCCAGAGGCGCCGCCCCCGAGGGATCCCAGCCCAGCCCGACCGGGCAGCCGCCGACCGCCGCGCGGGGACCGAACCAGAGGCGCCCGTCGGCCCAGAGGGTCTCGACGCTGTAGCCCTCGGGGTCGAGGCGCAGCGCATGGCCCGCAGCGGAGGCTTCGCCAAGGGCGGCCCGCAACGCCACGGCGGGCGGGGCGTCGGCCGCAAGTGCGGCGGCGCTTGCCGCGTCGAGACCCGGCGCAAGGCCCACCGTCAGATCGATCGGGCGGCCGGCCACCTGGGCAAAGGCCGCCTCCCGGGGCATCGCGCCGAGTGGCGGGCACAGGCCGCCCCGGCGCGGCGTGCAGCCGGCGTCGACCGGCCTCAGGACCGCCCGCAGCGGCTCCGCGCGCTCGATCTGCCAAGGCCGATGATCGCGCCCTCCGGCGCCGCGGCATCCGCCACCAGCGCCATGAGGACGCCCCGACCAAGCCCGCGGACGATGCCCGCCCGCAGCTCGCCGCCGGTGGCCCGGAAACGGCGCGGGGCGGCCCCCGGCTGGCCCGGCTGGCCGAACACCCCTCCGTCGATCAGCGTCCCCTCCCAGGACGGTGTCTACGGCCGCGCCGGACCGGGCAGGCTCTCGTCGTTGAAATCGGCCAGAACCGCCTGGAAAAGCTGCCGGCAGCTCATCGCCGGCACCCCCTGAAGGCGCGCCGCGAGCTTGGCCGTGAACAGGCCATACCAGGCGTTCCCGCCCTCCGCCCCGGCAAGATTGACCTCATGGGCGATCTCCGAGGACCGCGCGGCGTAGAAGGCAGGATACCCGCCGGGAAGGCCCTCCCCGGCCGGAATCTCGTCCCCTGCCTCCGGCACCCCGTCGGGGGGCGCGTCGATCCCGAACGCCGCCGGATCGGCGTAGCGCGCCGCGATGCCGGGCAAAACGCCCCTGAGGCCCGTTCCGGAGTTGCGGAAATCCAGCACCACCCAGACATCGGCGCCCGCCGCGCGGATCGCCGCGACGGCGCTGCCGATCTCGTCATCGGTCGCGGCGTTCGCGATCAGCCCGCTGCCCGGCGCGCCGGGGCCTGCGTCGATGGCGAGAAAGACCTCGTCGAGCCCGTCCGTCTCGTCGCCGTTGCGGTCGATCTGCCGGGTGCCGTGCCCGCTGAAATGGAGGTAGACCAGATCGCCCTTCCCCGACGCCGCCGCGAGCCCCGCCAGCACGGCGAGGATCGCCGTCCGGCTCGGCCGCCCCGCGCCCTCCGCGCCGTCGGCAAGACTGTCGATCCTCCGGACACCCTGCGCCTTGAGGACATCGCGAAGTAGGCGGACGTCATTGGCCGGGCCGCGAAGGTCGGCAATGCCACCCCCTTCGGCATCATAGTCCGAAACCCCGACGAGAAGCGCCCGCGTCTCGGCCCGGGCACCGACGGCGGCGACCTGCGCCGCGCCCCCGAGGCACAGCGCCATTGCCAGGCGGCGCAATCCTCTCCCGGCGGCCGGCGGGGGACCGGATGCGCGCGCGCCGGCGGTCCGGCGTCCCCCCGGGGGCCGTCACCCGCCCCGACCCTCGGGGACCACCTGCCAGACACCTGCATCGGGAAACATGGCCGCGCTTCTCTCCGGTGGCCGGACACCCGCCCCGGCACCGACCTTGCCCCGGTCCGCGCGGCGCGCATTGATCGCCGTCACCCGCTCGCCATGCAGGCCCCCGAAAAGCCCCAAGAGGTCCGGCCCGGTCCGGCCTGGGGCCGTTCCCCGCGCGGTCGCCAGGTGCCTGCCGGGAGCGGCGCAGGCGACATGATCGGCGTCGGGCCTCTCCCGCTGCCACGGGATCGGGCCGGAAAACCTGCCGGGCCGGGTCGGGAGCTGCCGTCCGGATCGGACGGAAACCGTTCAGCCGGGCGTGCACTTCTGCATTCCGGGGATGCTGCCGGGAACGATCATGCGCCGGCAATGTTCGTCGAAGGCCTCGATCAGCCGCGTGCGGCGGATATCCTTCAGCGAAGCCAGGCCGATCACCAGGGGCGGGATGTCGCCCTCCAGCGGCACATAGGCCAGCGGCCGGTCATTTTCCGCCCGCATGTTCAGCGGCCGCGACGTCATCAGCGAATAGCCGATCCCGGCGGCCACGAAGGACCGCAGCATCGCGGTATCCGGCGTTTCCAGAACCGTGCGCGGCTGCACCCCCGCCTTCTCGAACAGCGACAGGAAATACTGCCGGCTGAGCGGCAGGCCGAGCAGGATGAAAGGCTCCCCCGCCAGCGCGTCCAGCCGCAGCGACGCACGGCCGGCAAGGGGATGATCGGCCGCCAGAAGCACATGGGTCGGCAGTTCGGCGAGCCGCTGGAACGTCATGTCCTCGCCCAGGTGCATGTCGTAGGTCAGCGCGATGTCGATCCGCGCGCGCCGCAGCCCGTCAAGCAGCGTCGCCTCGCTTTCCACCGTCACGTTCATCCGCACCTCCGGATAGAGCCCGGTGAACGAACGCCAGATTTCCGGGACGACGAGGGGGGCGAAGGTGCGGAACGTGCCGAGATTGAGCCGCCCCGACACCACGCCGGCAGCGGTGCCGGCGACGCCGTAGAGTTCCTGGGCAGAGCGAAGCGATTCCCTGGCCGCCAGCAGCAGCCGTTCGCCGGCGGGCGTCAGTGTAAGCCCCTGGGCATGCTGGCGCACGAACAGCTGGACGCCGAATTCGCTTTCCAGATGCGCGATCGCGGCCGACACCGAGGGCTGGGAGATGTTCACCAGCTCGGCCGCGCGGGTGACACTGCCGGTCTCGCCGGCCGCGACGAAATAGCTGAGCTGCCGCAGGGTGAAGCGCATGTCTGGCCTGGCTGACGTCCGCCTCGTCTCTTATCCCAGGCCGGCAGGATGTGCCAGCGCCGGCCGGGTCAGTGCCCCCGTGCCGCGATCTCGCGGAAATGGCCATGATTGGGGCAGAAGCCGGCATCGTCCGGATGCGCATTGCGATCGGCCAGAAGCGCGTCGCAAGCCGCCCTGTGCCGGCAGTCCGTGCAGCGCGCGTCCATCTCGTCACTGCGCCAGCCTTCGATCAGCGGCATCGCGTCACCGGTATCGAACAGCGCGGCCATCCGTGCCATGCGCGGCCCGACGGCGATCTGGCGCAGCGCGCGGGCGAGGCGATCGTCGTATGTGGTCATCCCGGGCTCCTTCGTCATCGTGGCCGGCGTCACCGTGGCCGAGAGCAGTATTGCCGTCGCCGGCTGGGCCGCAAAGCAGGCATTTCCGGGGCTCAGCCTCAGCCTTTCCGAATCAGCCTCCCGACCGAAGTCAGCAACCGCGGCAAAGCCGCGCAAGCAGGCGGTCGAGCATCGCATCGCAAGCCGCCAGTTGCGCCGCCGCAACGAACTCGTCGGGCCTGTGTCCCTGGGCCATGTGGCCGGGGCCGCAGATCGCGGTCGGGATGCCCAGCCGGTCGTGGTAAAGCCCGCCCTCGGTGCCGAAGGCCACCTTCACCGGCGGCGACGCATCGCCGGTGATCTCGCGCAAAAGCGTGACGATCCCGGCATCGGCCGGCGTGTCGAGCCCGGGATAGGCGTTCTCCTCGGTGATGGCGATGGCGGCGGCCGGGAACCGGCCGCGGTGCGGCGCGACGATGGCCTCGGCATCGGCCCGCAGCCCGGCGATGATGCCGGCGGGATCGTCGGCGGCGATGTTGCGGATCTCGAAGTCGATCTCGCAGCGGTCGGGCACGATGTTGAGCGCCTCTCCCCCGCTCATCCTGCCGCAATGGAGCGTCGTGCAGGGCACGTCGTAGCCTTCGTCCCGCGCGCCCTGTTCGGCCAGGTGCTGCTGCCGGCGGCGCAGGCAGGCAAGGAAATCCGCGCCCAGATGCAGCGCGTTCAGCCCCTCGGGCGCCAGCGCCGAATGGCAGGCATGGCCGGTGCAGACCGCCCTGAGCGCGGTCTTGCCCTTGTGCCCGGTGGCGATCGCCATGCCGGTCGGCTCGCCCACGATGCAGAACGCCGGCCGGGGCCCCCGCCCCGCCAGACGCTCGATCAGGCCGCGCACGCCGATGCAGCCGATCTCCTCGTCATAGGAAAGCGCGAGATGCAACGGCGTGACAAGCGGACGGCGGGTGGCGCGCAGGGCGGCGGCGATGGCGGCGGCGACGAAACCCTTCATGTCGGCGGTGCCGCGCCCGTAATAGCGGCCGCCGGCCTCGCGCAGCCGGAACGGATCGCTGGTCCAGCCCGGGCCCTCGGCCGGCACCACATCGGTGTGGCCCGACAGCACGACGCCGCCGCGATCACCGGGGCCGACGGTTGCGAACAGGTTGGCGCGGCCGCCGTCCGGGCTTGCCACCAGTTCCCAGCCGATGCCCGCCGCGTCCATGAGGCCGGTGACGAAGCCGATCAAGTCGCGGTTCGACCTGCGGCTGACCGTCGGGAAGGCGACGAGACGGTCGAGGATTTCGAGCGTGTTCATGCCGGGCGCCGACACCGCTCAGAGATCGCCCGGCACGCCGTAGCTCGGGGCCCCCGAAGGGTCGAGCGCGCGGGTGACATAGGCGTCCATCTCCGGCGCCCAGCGCCGCCACAGCGCGGCAAGCGCCGCCACCGGGCAATCCTCGGTCCAGTCGACGCGCAGATCGGCCACCGGCCAGGGCACCTCGCGCGCCAGCAGCATCCCGGCCGAATGCACCGGGCCGGCCTCGCCGCCGGCGTCCAGCGCCGCCTGCATGGCGGCGACCAGCCGGTCGCCGAGCGGCAGGCCGGCGCCGCGCCCGAAGGCCGCCACCATCGCCTCGGGCACCTGCTTCGACGACAGCAGGTTGCCCGCCGCCACCACGCCGTCGCCTGCCGCGACGTGATGGACGCCGAGCGTCCGCGCGCCGGAGAAATGCGCAGTCCCGCCCCGGCCGTCCACCAGCGCGATCTGGCGATAGTCGAGATGCGGCGCCTCGGCCTTCAGCCGCTCCATCGCCGCGTCCGCCGACAGGCCCGCGGCCATCAGGTCAAGCCCCCTCGGGCCAAGCCGCGGATCGGTGATGTTCTGGGTCGAGACCACGCCCGCGCCGGCCCGGACATGGGCGCAGCGTGCCGCCACGCAGGGCGAGGATGACGCCACCGCGACGCCAAGCATCCCGGTCCTTTCGCAGCGGGCGGAGATCGAGAAGGTCATCGCGATCCTCGCTCAGTCGGGAATGACGGCGGTCACTTCGATCTCGACCAGCCACTCGGGCCGGGCGAGGGCGGACACGACCAGCCCGGTCGAGCAGGGAAAGACCCCCTTCAGCCAGCGCCCGACCTCCCGGTAGACCGCCTCGCGATAGCGGATGTCGGTCAGATAGATCACGACGCGGCAGACATGCGCCATCTCGCTGCCGGCCTCGCGCAGCAGCATGTCGATGTTCTCCATCGCCTTGCGCGCCTGCAGGCCGGCGTCGCCGACATGCAGGCTCTCGCGGGTCTCGAGATCCTGGCTGATCTGGCCGCGCAGGAACACCGTGGCGCCGCGCGCCACGACTCCCTGGCTCAGGTCGTTGTCAAGCTTCTGCTCGGGATAGGTGTCCCTGGTGTTGAACGGGCGCAGGCGCTTGTGGATCATTCGACAGCTTCCTTGTGGCGGCCCGCCGGCTCGATCCGATCCATCAGGTAGCGGGCAAAATCGAAGTTCGGACGTTCCAGATGCGACAGGTGGCCCGGCCTGGCGAAGCCGGAGCACAGGCCCCGATAGACCTTTTCGGTGCAGCCGCGGTCCTCGACGTTGACGGCGTCGAGCAGCGCCTTCAGCTGTTCGAAATGGCGCTGCGCCTCGGGTTCCTCGGCATAGTCGCGCGCCATGCCGCCGCCAAAGCCGATCCGGACCTGGCCGACGCCATGCGGATGCAGCGCCAGATACCAGAAATAGCCCGGCGTCAGCGTGATCAGCAGCGAGGGATAGATCGCCAGCAGAAAGGTCGTGCGCCGCGCATCGCCTTCGAGGCGGGTGTTGTCCGGATGCGCCTGGGCGATCGACAGCGAGCCGTCCTTGAGGATGGTGTGATAGTTGAAGGCGGCGCGGCCCTCGGGGCAGACCATCTCGTCAAGCCGGCTCATCCCGCCGATCGTGCCGGCATGGCAGACTGGCAGGTGGTAGCTTTCCATGAAGTTCTCGGCCAGCACCTTCCAGTTGGTGTCCCAGACATGGGTCTCGAAGAACGACTCGTGGTAGCCCGTCATGTCATAGCCCGCGATCAGCCCCTCGACCTCGGCCAGGCGCTCGCTCACCGGCTGCGCGTCGGGATCGAGTGTGACGAAGACCCAGCCAAGCCATTCCTCGCAGCGGACCTGCGGCAGCCGGTAATCGGACTTGCAGAAGCCCTCGTTCAGCGTCATCGCCGGGGCGCCGCGCAGGCTGCCGTCGAGATTGTAGGTCCAGGCGTGATAGGGACAGACGATGGCACGGGTGTTGCCGCGCCCGTGCAGGAGTGTCGACATCCGGTGCAGGCAGACGTTCGACATCGCGCGCAGGGCGCCCTCCCGGTCGCGCAGGACGATGATCGGCTGGCCCGCAAGGTCGCAGGTCAGGTAGTCACCGGGTGCGGAGAGTGCGGTCGCGCGGCCGACACAGAACCATTCCCTCGAGAAGACATGCTCCAGTTCCTCGGCCAGGAACCGCGGCGAGGTATAGACCTCGGGCGGCATCGCCCGGGCCTTGGTGAACGGCACGCCGGCGTTGGCGCGCAGCAACTCGACGGGGTCGGCATCATCTTTCGCCATGATGGCGGTCTCCTTTCCTGGCATGCCTCGGGGCTGTTCGCCGGGCGATGACCTGCGGCGGGGGCATCGGGCGGTCGACGCCCGACACTGCGCCGCGGCAGTTCATCCTACCGGATCGCCGGTCGCTACGCATCCTCGGTCTCGTGCTCAGGCGATGCCTCGTAGGCCAGATACCGGCGGCGCGTGGCGATGTGGTCGGCCACAAACTTGGCGTCATGCCAGACGCCCCAGATGAAGGACGATCCCCGCCGCGAGAGCCACGGCAGCCCGACGAAATAGATGCCCGGCTCGGTCGACACGCCGCGCTGGTGCATCGGCCGGCCGCGGTCGTCGAGGACGTCGGCCTTCAGCCAGCCGAAATCGACCGCGAAGCCCGTCGCCCACAGGATCGTGGTGATGCCCGCCGCAGCGAGGTCCAGTTCGCCGATCGGATGGGTCACGCAGTCCGGCTCGGGACCGAAGTGCCGCGCCGCGGGCTCTTCCGGCAGGTCGAGACCGTTGCGGGCGACATAGGCGTCCGCGGCATCCAGCAGCGAAAGATAGTTCCGATCCCCGAGCGCGATGTTCTCGGCCAGGTCGGGGGCGAACTGCATGACACCGCCGCTGAACGACCTGGTCATGCCGACGAGCGTGATCCCCTGCGCCGCCAGGTGCCGGAAGTCGACCGTCTCGCCCCCGCGCGCGCCGCTGACCGCGATCGTGACATGTTCGGCGCCCTGCCGCGGCGCCGCGTGGTCCCATATGCCGAGCACGCCCAGCCACCAGACGAAGTCGCGTCCGCGATAGCGGCGCGGCGGGCGGTCGTGCGGACCGGCCGAAAGATAGACCCGCCGACCGGCCCGGGCCAGTTCCTCGGCGATCTGCACCCCCGACGACCCCGCCCCGACCACCAGGACCCCGCCTTCGGGCAGCTGGCCGGGATTGCGGTAGGCGTTGGAGTGAAGCTGCACCACGCCCGCGTCCTCGGGCACCAGCGGCGGGATCACCGGGCGCTGGAACGGCCCGGTCGCCGCCACCACGTTGAGCGCCTCGATCACACCCTCTGATGTCGTGACGGTGAAGCCGGGCCGGCCGACGGTCTTCTCGACCTGCCGCACCTCGACACCGCAGCGGACCGGCGCCTGGATGTGCCTCGCATAGGCGGCGAAATAGTCGGCGATCCGCTCCTTGGTGGCAAAGGCATCCGGATCGATGTCGTCGAAGGTCAGGCCGGGAAAGCGGTCATGCCAGGCGGGGCCGTTGGCGACCAGCGAATCCCACCGTTCCGACCGCCAGCGCTCGGCGATCCGCTGCCGTTCGAGCACCAGGTGGCGGATGCCGCAATCGCTCAGGTGTTCGCTCATCGCCAGACCGGCCTGGCCGGCGCCGACGACGAGCGTATCGATCTTCTCAACTGTCATTGGTCGGACCCCCGCTTGCTTGCCGGATGGATAGCAACAGTCGGCGCGACGGAGAAATAAGCGTTTCCGGGGCAATGCCTAGGAAAAACCGATGGCGAGGCCTGGCCCCGCGTCACCCGGCCGCCGCGGCGATCATGCCCGCTCCGCCGCAAGCTCCTCGGCCCGGCGGATCACCGCGTCCTGATGCGGGTAAAGCTGATGCCCGCCCATGCCGGCCACGATCGCCTCGAACGGGTCTTCGATCCGTTCCGGGGCGTCGCACAATTCCTCGATCACCGCATGGGCGCAGAACGGCGCATGGACCGCCGAATATCCGCCTTCATGAATGAAAAGCAGCCGCCCCCCGCACAGATCGGAGGCAAGCCGTTTCAGCACCTTCGTCATCTCGACGTAGGTGCGGCTCGACAGCAGCATGCGGCCCATCGGATCGAAGGCACCGGCGTCAAAGCCCGAGGGAACGACGATCAGGTCGGGCCTGAACTCCGTCAGGCGCGGCGCGACCACCCGCTCCATCACCGCCATGTAGGCGCCATGCCCGCAGCCGGGCGGCAGCGGCACGTTGATGTTGTAGCCCCTGCCCTCGCCCGCGCCGGTATCCCCGACCGAACCGGAGTCGGCCGGGAAGCAGTTGTCCTGGTGGATCGAAATGGTGAGCACGACCGGGTCTGAATAGAAGGCATGTTCGGTGCCGTTGCCGTGATGCACGTCATAGTCGACCACCGCCACGCGCCCGACACCCCGCGTCGCCTGCACATGCCTGATGGCCAGGACGGCATTGGCCAGGACGCAGAAGCCGAAGCCGGTATCGGCCTCCGCATGGTGCCCCGGCGGGCGGACCAGCGCGTAGGCATTCTGCACCTTGCCGTCGACCACCGCCTCTGCCGCCGCAAGAACGCCGCCGGCCGACAGGCGCGCGATGTCATAGCCGCCGTGGGTGAAATAGGTCTCGGGCCCGGCCTCGCCGCCAGGACCGCGGCTCATCTCTTCCAGCCTGTCCACGTAGGCCGGCGTATGAAAGCGCAACACCTCGTCGCGGCTTGCCAGGCGCGGCCGGATCGGTGTCACCCGGTCGATGAGGCCGCTCACCTCCATCAGGTTCCTGATGCGGCGCTTGGCCTCGGGGCCTTCGATATGGCGGTCGGGCTGGATGTAGCCGACCGAGGGCAGGAACAGCCCGGCACTGCCGGTATCGTGCCACAGGTAGGATTCGTGAAAGACAAAGCCGGTCGTCATGGATCACCTCGGGCCAGGAGGGCGCGGCGGCCGCCGGCCGCCGCG
>JAUQYA010000160.1 GCA_030837785.1 Albidovulum sp. | reverse complement strand
CAGGGCCTTTCTCGGCAAATACGAAGAGTACAGGAGCTTTTTCCACGGCCACACCTACACTGGAAACCCTCTGGGGTGCGCGGCTGCCCTCGCCAACCTCGACATATTCAAAAAGGAGCGGGTAATAGAGGGGCTCGGCCTGAAGGTCGAGCTTTTCAAAAAACTCCTGCAAAGGTTTGAGGGCCTTTCCCATGTGGGCGAGGTAAGACAAATCGGCCTTGTCGCCGGAATCGAGCTGGTGAAGGACAAAAAAACGAAAGAGCCCTTCCCCGCCAAATCACGGGTAGGATACAGGGCGTGCCTCAAGATGAGGAACTTCGGCGTGATACTGCGCCCGCTTGGCGACGTCGTGGTCATCATGCCGCCATTGAGTATAAAGGAGAGCGAGCTCAAGAAAATTGTCGACGCGGCGTACCGGGGGATAAGGGAAGTTACGGAGGCATGAGCGAGTGTGCAGGCCTTTGTTTTATCTTTAAACCATGAGCCGTAACATGCGGAGCGCGCCTGAGGGAGGAAGGGCGAAACGCGCGGGGGAAGCCTGGGAGCGAAGCGACCTCAGTGGCGCGTTTCGCGGGTGGGAGGGGCTGAAAGCGCGCAGAGCATGTTACAGAGAGCGGCGGCGGCCGCGTTACATGGCATTTTAGTAAAACCACTTTGCGCGGCAGCGCGCAATAAGGACTCACGAAGTCCAGTCACTGGTACTGCCGTCGACCCCATATGCTCTAGCGGCATGGGAGAGGATAAAAGGAAAATGACGAAACCGGCCTTCTTCATAACAGGGACAGACACTAACGTCGGCAAGACAGAGGCCGCCTGCGTTCTGGCGAAGTCGCTCACTGAGGCGGGCCTCAAGGTCGGCGTCATGAAGCCGGTTGAGACGGGCTGCCTCGTAAAAGACGGCAGGATAATCCCTTTGGATGCCTTGAGGCTCAAGGCCGCCTCCAACACCGAGGCGGACCTGGACCTTGTAAACCCATACAGGTTCACCGCCCCGGTTGCGCCCGACCTCGCAGCACGCCTTTTCGGGACGGCCATAGACCTCCACAGGATAAGGGACATCTTCATCGGTCTCAGGGCCGCCCATGACGTCATGCTGGTGGAAGGGGCGGGCGGCCTGCTGGCCCCGTGCGCCGAAGGGAAGTCGATGGCGGACCTCGCGCTCCTCCTCGGCCTCCCTCTCATCATCGTTTCGGCCAACCGGCTCGGCACGATAAACCATACGCTACTGACAATCAACTGCGCCCGGCAGATGGGGCTTGCCGTCAAGGGCATCGTCCTTAACAACCCGGCCCTCTCGGAGAATGACCCGAGCGCGGGGCACAACCGCAGCGACATCGAAAGGCTCTCCGGAGTGCCGGTCATGTTCGAGATACCCTACTGGCCTGATCCGGCTAGCGCGCCCAAGCTTCTTAAAAAAGATGAAGTCGAAAAGCTCCTTGACGTTTGACGGCTTTGTCATCTTTCTCATCCCCCTATTCTAAAGGGGAATTGAAAGGATTAACAACATCTCTTAAGATAATCTCCCCTCCCCCCTCTTTAGAAAAGCGGGGGGAGAGCAATTTTCAGATGCACCATGCAATAAAAAAGCCCCCCTTCTTACGAAGGGGGGCT
>JAUQYA010000159.1 GCA_030837785.1 Albidovulum sp. | reverse complement strand
GAGCGAGGGGATGATCAGCTCGCCCGAGGCCGGGATGAAGACCAGAAGCCCGCCGGCGATGATCCCGGGGACGGAGAGCGGCAGGGTGATGTCGAGGAACACCCGGAACGGGCGCGAGCCGAGGTCCATCGACGCCTCGTCCAGCGTCCGGTCGAGCTTTTCGAGGTTGGCGTAGAGCGGCAGGATCATGAAGGGCAGGTAGGAATAGACCATGACCAGGACGACGGCGAAGTTCGTGTTCATCATGGGGACCGACCTGAGCGCCCAGTCGGCCGGCACCAGCCAGTTCCAGCCTGCGGTCAGGAGCTTGTTGAACCAGCTGTTCGATCCCATCAGCCCCATCCAGGCGTAGACGCGCAGCAGGAAAGATGTCCAGAACGGCAGGATCACCAGCATCAAAAGCACGTTGCGCCAGGCCGGCGCGACGCGGGTGAGGCCGAGCGCCATCGGATAGCCGATCAGGAGGCAGAGGAACGTGGCGACGCCCGCGTTGACGATCGAGGTGAGATAGGCGCGGATATAGAGGTCGTCCTGGACCAGCCGGGCATAGTGGGCGGTGTTCAGAACCGGGTTTTCGCCGCCGAAGGAGAAGGGGGGCGCGGTGGGCGTGCGCGTCGCGAAGCTCATCGCGATGACGATGACGAAGGGCAGAAGGAAGAAGAGCACCAGCCAGACATAGGGCGTGCCGATGGTGATGTTGATCCAGCCCCGCCGGTTGAACCAGCGCTGCAAGGCGGTGTCGGTGTGTGCCCCGGCCATCGCTCAGTCCTTCAGAAGGATCGCGGCCGCGGGATCGAAGGCGAGGAACACCGCATCCTCCCAGTCGGCGACGCGTTCGTTCTCGCCCGCGCGCCGGGCATTGACCGAGTTGACGGAGAGGACGCGGCCCGATGGCAGCTTGATGCGATAGAGACTGTCCTTGCCGAAATAGGCCAGATTCTCGACCGTTCCGGCGAAGGTGTTGGGGCCTTTTGGGCGGCTGCGGGAAAGCTGGGCTTTCTCGGGGCGGACCGCCAGCGTGATCGCCTGTCCCGGCACCAGGCCCGGAATGGCGCGGGCGGTGACGGTGCCGCCGAACTCCGGCACGTCGACGGTTGTCGTCTCGCCGCTCGTGGCGCGCACCGTGGCGTCGAGGAAGTTGATCGAGCCGATGAACCCCGCGACGAATTTCGAGTTCGGATATTCATAGACGTCGGTGGCGGTGCCGATCTGCATGATCCGGCCCTTGTCCATCACCGCGAGGCGGGAGGAGAGCGTCATCGCCTCTTCCTGGTCGTGGGTGACGACGATGAAGGTGGTGCCGGTCTTGTACTGGATGTCCATCAGCTCGAACTGGGTGTGTTCCCGCAGCTTCTTGTCGAGCGCGGCCAGGGGCTCGTCCAGCAAGAGGAGCTTCGGCTGCTTGGCGAGCGCGCGGGCAAGTGCCACGCGCTGACGCTGGCCGCCGGAAATCTGGTGCGGTTTGCGGTGGGCGAAGTCGGAAAGCTGCACCAGCGCCAGCATCTCCCGCACCCTTTCGGTGCGCTGGGCCGCGGTCATGCCCTCGTGCTTGAGGCCGTAGGCCACGTTCCTTTCAACCGTCATGTGCGGGAAAAGCGCGTAGGACTGGAACATCATGTTCACCGGCCGCTCGTAGGGCGGCAGGTCGGTCATGTCCAGGCCGTCGATGAAGATGCGCCCCTCGGTGGGTTCCTCGAAACCGGCGAGCATCCGCAGGAGCGTGGTCTTGCCGCAGCCAGAGCCGCCGAGAAGGGAGAATATCTCTCCCTTCTCGATTTCCAGGCTGACGTCCGAGACCGCCGTGAAGGAGCCGAAGCGCTTGGTGACGTGCTCGATGCGGATGAAGGGCGCCCCCTTCGCCGCCTTGGCTGGAGCGGTGGCGGCGGGGAAGGCCGCGACATTCGCGGCGGCACGGGCAGGGTCGGACAAGGCGGTCTCTCCGTCTGAGTGGTGGTCGGAGTCGGAAAGTGCCGGTTCAGCCCGACTTGATCTCCTGCCAGGCGCGGGTCATCGCCCGGTCCTGCTCCTCGTTGAAGGGCTTCGGCGCCCACATCCGGCCCACAGTCTCGGCGTCCGGATAGACTGCCGGATCGTCGAGGATTTCCTTCAGCACGAATTCCCGCGCGGGGACGTTGGCGTTGGCGTAATAGGTGAAGTTGGTGCAGCCGGCCGCGACCTCGGGCTGCATCAGGAAGTCCATGAACTTGTAGGCGTTCTCGCGGTTGGGCGCGTCCGCGGTGATGCACATGCAGTCCACCCAGGCCGGTGCGCCGGTCTTGGGCACGAAATAGGCCAGATTCATCTCGATTCCGGCCTCGGCGGCGCGGCCGGCGGCGGTCGCGTAATCGCCCGACCAGCTGTTGATGACGCAAAGCTCGCCGTTCGGGATGGCGTTGAGATAGTTGGTGTTGTCGAAGCTGCGGATGTACTGGCGGATCGGCTTGAACGCCTCGACGACCTTCTGGTAGTCCTCGACATTCGTCGTGTCGCCGTCGAGCCCGAGGTATTTCAGCACCATCAGCATGATGTCGGTCGGGCTGTCGAGGATCGAGATGCCGCAATCGGCAAGCTTGGCCGCGTTCTCGGGCTTGAAGATGATGTCCATCGAGGTCAGGTCGGCGTCGGGAATCCGCTCCTTGACCATGTCGACGTTGAAGGCAAGCCCGACCGAGCCCCACATGTAGGGCATCCCGTAGTTGTTGCCCTCGTCCCAGCCGGAAAGGATCCGCAGGACTTCGGGATCGAGGTTCTTCCAGTTGGGAAGCAGCGACTTGTCGAGCTTTTCGTAGATGCCCGCGGCGATCACGCGCGGCATGTCGATGCCGGCATGGTCCACCACGTCGTAGCCGGTCGATCCCGCCAGCATCTTCGCCTGCATCTCCTCGGCCGAGGAGTAGGTGTCGTAGACGACGCCGATCCCGGTCTGCGCCTCGAAGTCGGCGACTGTCGTATCGCCGATGTAGTCGGCCCAGTTGTAGACATTGACCGTGCCTGCCTGCGCCCAGGAGGGACGGACATAGGGCAGGGCCAGCGCGCCGCCGAGCGCGGTCAGGGCGGTTCTTCGCGTGAGTTTGGGCATTGCTGTATCTCCCGTTGGTCTGCGCTTTTTTCGTGAAGCTTAGGCAAGATTCGTGCCGGCGCTACGCAAAACTTCATTCAGCATGTCAATGCGGTCTTCGTCGGGGGCATCATCCAGCCGCGTGACCGGAAGCAGGCGGCGGATTTCGTCGTGATGCGCGCGTACCCCGTATTCGAGATCGGAGAGGTGGAAATCGTTGAAGGCGGTCGATTTCGTCGATTCGTTCGACCAGATCGACAACTGCTGGTCCTCGGCCGAGGTCGCCCGGTCGATCCGGGTGGCGAGACAGCGCGGCGCGCGCCTCGCGCGTTTCATGCGGGTGCCGGCAGAGCCGCCCGTCCACGCGCGTCTCGTCCTTCGCGCGCGGAATGTCGTGATAGAACTGCGCGCCTTCGGGCGTGAAGGCGAAGACGGTGTTGGGGAAGAGCCCGCAGTAGGTCCAGCCGGGCAGGCCCCGGCGGTCCCCCGGCGGTCCCAGCCGTCCGGCACCGGATTCGGTTTTCCCGTGGCGGTCATCCGCATCTCCTCAGGCGACCCCCATCCGGTCCCGCACCCAGTCATGGAACCTCAGGATGTCGAATTCCTGCGGCATCAGCCGGCCGCCGGTGAAACGTTCGGATTTCAGTCCGCGCTGGTTCATCTCGCAGGCCGCCCCGTCCTGGTCGAGGACAAGCGTCGCAAATCGCGCGACCTCGGCGGCATCGAACCCCGGCTGGGCCAGCGTTTCGCCGGAAAAGAGCCATTCGGCCGTCAGCCGCGTGCGTTCGGGGCCAAGCGGCGTGACGGTGACCGCGCGGACATAGTCGACATGCGCGACGACGAACATCGTGGGGTAGAGGGTGACGAAGGTGAAGCCGCGGTCGCGTTCGGTTTGCGTGAGGCCGGGGAATTCCGGGCCGCAGGGGGCGCCGGTCATCGTCCAGGTCCGCGCGCCCTCCTTCAGCACCGGCGCCGCGGGCGCGTCCGCCGTCCAGCCCGGTGCCTCGTTGGCGGCCATCACGCCCTGACGGTAGACCGGCACCATGTCGCACAGTTCCGGATGGATGCCGGGACAGTGCAGGCACTCGTTGTAGTTTTCCCAGAAGATCTTCCAGTTGCAGTCGAGTTCCCTGACCAGCCGGTGCCCCGTGCGCAGCTCCGCCATCGGCCAGTTGTCGAGGGCATCGGACCCGAGGTCGGGGCGGAAGTCGGGCGGCGTGTCGGCGAGACACAGAAAGAGAAACCCGTTCCAGTCGCGGACATGGACCGGGAAAAGCCCGTGGTCGGACTTGACGAACTCTGCCGTCGGCGTGGCGAAGGCGGTGGAGACGAGCCGGCCCGAGGTGTCGTAGGCCCAGTTGTGATAGGGGCAGGTGATGAGCCGGCCCAGCGGCTTCTCGGCCGCGGAGCACAGCTCCGCCCCCCGGTGACGGCAGGTGTTGTGAAAGGCGGTGACGCGGCCGGCGCCGTCGCGGCAGAGGATCAGGTTCTGCCCGGCCACCTCCACCCGCCGCATCGTGCCACGGGGAAGGTCGTCCAGCCGCCCGACATTCACCCAGTTTTGCCGCCAGATCGCCTTTTCTTCCCGCGCGAACCAGGCCGGGTCGTGGTAGGCGGCCGCCGGCAGCGTCTCGGGGCAATGGTCAAGAAGCGGGGGGTGGAGGTCGGTCATGCGCGTCTGTCGGCCTCGACATGTTCGAGCGTCAGGTCGACGGCCGTCTCCACCGCCTTCAGCGTCTCGGCAAGGCAGTGGCTGTCGGTCCCGTGCGCCTCGCAGACGAACCAGGGTTCGCGCGAGTCGGGCTCGCAGATCACGCCGAGGTCGTGCAGGTAATGCGCCATCTGGTCGTAGAACGAATAGTCCGAAGTCTTCCAGTCACGGTAGTTGTCGGGCGCCCTCTCGGCGAAGAAGAGCCCGAACATGGAGGGATGGCCTGCGTAGGAATGGGCGATGCCGCGGCGGTTGAGAATGGCGGAGATGCCGGCCTTCAGCGCCTCGCCATAGCGCGCGATCGTCTCCAGCGCAGGGGTTTCGTCCAGGATGCGCAGGCATTCCGCGGCGGCGGCGAGGCTGACGGCATGGGCCGTGTAGGTGCCGCCGTGCGCGGCCCCGCCATAGCGGAAGGTGCGCATCACCTCCCGCCGCCCCGCGACGACGGCGATCGGATAGCCGTTCGCCACGGCCTTGGCGAAGGTGCAGATATCGGGGGTCACGCCATAGAGCGACTGCACGCCACCCCTGGCGACGCGGAAACCCGTCTTCACCTCGTCGATGATCAGAAGCACACCATACTGGTCACAGAGCGAGCGGGCGAGGCGGACGTAGTCGGCCGAGGCGGCGATGCCGCAGCAGTTGCCCTGGATCGGCTCGATCAGCATCGCCGCCATCGTGTCGCCGTAGCGGCGAAACGTGTCCTCGAGCCGTTGCAGGTCGTTCATCGGCACAAGATGGGCGAGTGTCTTCAGTTCCTGCGGGATGCCCCTGGAATAGGAGACGATTTCGGGGTCGCGGTTGGAGTTGCGGTCCCATCCCTCGACATTGGCCATCCACATGGCAGCGTCGAACAGCCCGTGGTACCCGCCCTCGACCAGAAGGTAGCTGTCTCGCCCGGTGTGGGCGCGGGCAAGACGCAGGGCAGCCATCACCGCCTCGGTTCCGGAATTGGAGAACCGGACCATCTCGGCGGCGGGAACCATCGCCGCGATCCGGTCGGCGACGACCAGTTCGTTCTCGGTCGACAGCGCGAAGACGCCGCCGACCTCCATCCCCCGGCGGGCCGCCGCGTCCACCCGGTCGTCGGCATAGCCGAGAATCGCGGGGCCGTAGCCGAGCCGGTAGTCGATGTAGGCGTTGCCGTCGATGTCCCAGATCCGGCCGCCCTTGCCATGATCGACATAGATCGTCCGGTCGTCGCCCCAGTAGCGGAAGGTCGATGAAACGCCCAGAGGCAGGCGTTCGGCCGCGCGGGCGAAATGGGCGTTGGACTTGCTGAGATCCCGGCCTGGAAGCGGGCGCATGATGTGACCTGTCGGATGCGGGCGGCGCCTCGTCGCGGGCGCAGCCTCATTAAATGTACGATCATTCATTCATACTCTGACTACGCTGTCAATGAATTTGACCAGGCCATCACGTCCGGCTTGCACCGGGCCGGCAATGGTCTATCTGTTCTGCGATCGGGCGCCTTTCGGAACGACAACGGTCATGGACGACACCGGCGACATCGCCAAGCCTGACGCGACCCCGCGCAAGCAGAGCCGCGCCGCGCGTCGGCAGCAACTGATCGAGGCGACCATCGACACGATCGCCGCGCAGGGATACGCGCGCACGACGCTCACCGACGTGGCGCGGCAGGCCGGGATTTCGCACGGGCTGGTCAATTTCCACTTCGAGACGAAGGAAAGGCTTCTCACCGAGACGCTTCAGTATCTGGCGGAGGAATACCGGCAGAACTGGACGGCCGCCCTTGCCGCCGCCGGCCCGTCGCCGGCCGAGAAGCTCGACGCCGTGCTTCGCGCCGACTTCGACCCGAGGATCTGCACCAAGGCGCGGCTCTCGGCCTGGTGTGCCTTCTGGGGCGAGGCGCAGTGCCGGCCGATGTATCAGGCGCTCTGCGGTTCGAACGACAACGACTATACGCGCACGATCGAGGAGATCTGTGCGCAACTCGTGGCCGCGGATGGCGGCGGCGGCGATCCGGTGCGGATCGCCCGGCTGCTCAGGATCACGACCGAAGGCGTCTGGCTCGACATGATGACGATGACCGATCCCTATGATGCGGCCGAGGCGATGCGGACGACCTTCATCTGCGCGGCGGCCTTCTTTCCGCGGCATTTCGACGAAAACGGGCTTGTGGGCGGGGGGCGGTCAGACGTCGCGCCTGCCTGACCGGCCCTTTCCGCAGCGAGGCGTTCAGCCCATCTGGTAGCCGGGGGTGGACCGCGACAGGGCGCGTTCGTCGTCGTCCATGTCCTCGACGATCCCCTCGAAAAGCGGCGTGGACAGGTAGCGTTCGCCGGTGTCGGGCAACATCACCAGGATGACCGAACCCGCCGCGGCCTTCTCGGCTTCCCTGAGCGCGGCCGCGAAGGTGGCGCCGCCGGAGATGCCGGTGAAGATGCCTTCCTTCTGCGCCAGTTGCCGCGACCAGTGGACCGCATCGGGGCCCGCGACCGGGACCAGCTCGTCGTAGAAGCGCCGATCAAGGGCTTCCTGCAGCACGGCTGGGATGAAGTCGGGCGTCCAGCCCTGGATCGGGTGTGGCTGGAAGGCGGGGTGGCTGACGGCCGGCGATTCGTCGACGCCGCGTGCCTGGGGAATGCCGCTGGAAACAAGCGCGGCATTCGCCGGTTCGGAAAGGACGATCCGCAGTTCGGGCCGCTCCTTCCGCATCACCCGGCCAATGCCGGTCACCGTCCCGCCCGTGCCGTAGCCCGAGACGATCACGTCAAGCCGCCGACCGGCGAAATCGCCGAGGATTTCCCGCGCGGTGGTGGATTCGTGAATGTCGGCGTTGTCCTTGGTCTCGAACTGGCGGGCCAGGAACCAGCCGTGCTTCTCGGCCAGCTCGACGGCCTTCCTGTACATGCCCACGCCCTTTTCCGCCTTGGGCGTCAGCACGACCTTCGCGCCGAGGATCCGCATCAGCCGGCGCCGCTCGATCGAGAAGCTTTCCGCCATCGTCACGACCAGCGGATAGCCCTTCTGGGCGCAGACCATCGCAAGGCCGATGCCGGTGTTGCCCGAGGTCGCCTCGACCACCGTCTGCCCGGGCCTGAGCCGGCCTTCGCGCTCGGCCGACTCGATGATGTTCACCGCCAGCCGGTCCTTCACCGAAGCGCCGGGGTTGAACGCTTCCGCCTTGACATAGAGCGTCACGTGGTCCGGTCCGAGGTTGTTCACCCGGATGACCGGCGTGTCGCCGATCGTGTCGAGCACGCTGTCGAAAAGCCGCCCGCGGCCCGCTGTCGTCCTGATCCTGTTCGCCATGTCCGTTCCTCGCGCCGGTTACGTTCCCGTCAGATATGGACCCGAATCGGGTGACGGACACGCCCCCAAACGCAGCGCGGGGAAAAAAGGACACTGTCGGGCCCGGGCAGGACAGGGCGGAACCGTCGTGCCGCCCGGGCGCCGGTCGTGGAACGGTGTCAGCCGTTCCGCCCCCGATGGCCGAGGTTGTAGTAGTTGCCGGTACGGGTTTCGAGATAGGGGGTCAGCGGGATTTCCTCCTGCTTGAGGAATCCCTTCTGCGGCAGCTTGCCGGCGCGCACCATCTCGATCACCGCCACGACAGAGGCCGAGGTCGTCCAGGCGATCGCCGTGCGCCGGCGCCCGCGGATTTCCAGCGGATAATAGGCGCGCACGAACTCCTTGCGCTTGAGCTGGCCTTCCGTCCAGCCCTCGGCCGCGACATGGACATAGACCACATCCTCGTCCACCGGCGGTTTCGCGTGGGTCAGGATCTTCCCGGCCGTCTCGCGGTTTTCGCGCATCAGAAGCTCGTGGAAGAAGAAGTTCATCAGCTGGACGTGGCCAGGGTAGCGCATCGTCTTGTAGTCGATGTTTTCCACCCGCCCGGCATAGGTCTCGCACATCGTGCCGAGCCCGCCGGAGGTGGTGAAGGCCTCCAGATGCACGCCGTCGATGTAGATCGTCTCGAGCCATTCCATCGCCGAGACGATCTTGTGCACGCCCTCCTCGATCACCTCGCAGTCGTTGAGGTATTCGTTGACGACGCCCTCGGGCGACCAGTTGAAGGCGTAGCCGAGAAGCCCGGTCGGGTTCTGCGGCAGGGCGCCGACGCGCAGACGGATGGAGCGCACACGCTCGAACATCTCGGCCAGATGGGCGCCGACGATGCCGACGAAGCCGGGGGCAAGACCGCACTGCGGCGCCATGATGCCTTTCGAGGTCTTGGCAAGTTCGCGAATGTGCTTGGTGGTCGGCACGTCCTCGGTCAGGTCGAAGTAGTGCAGGCCGAGCCGGTGGGCGGCCGAGGACACGCCCTTGTTCAGGTGGTAGGGCAGGCAGGACAGCACCGCCTCCTGCCCCTTCAGCACCGCATCGAGATCGCCGGTGAGGTCGGCCACCTTGACCGGGAAGGGGCAGCCGGAAACCGCGCGGGCATCAATGCCGGTCACCTCGAACCCGGCCTCCGCCAGCAGTTCGGCAGCCAGATGGCCGACCTTGCCCAAGCCCAGAACCGCAACCTTCGTGAACGCCATCGCATCCTCCTGCCAATCCGTGTCGAAAGCACAATCGCCGCATCACTTGTCGATTGCGCGCGCAAATTCGGCGAATTGAGTGTCGGGATGAAAAAAAGTAACGGCCCGGCCAGTCAAAGTGACCGGCCGGGCCGATGCTCGTCCGACGGGCCGAACCCCTGTCAGATGTCGAACTTCACCCCCTGCGCCAGCGGCAGCGCATCCGAGTAGTTGATCGTGTTGGTCTGCCGCCGCATGTAGCCCTTCCAGGCGTCCGAGCCGCTTTCGCGGCCGCCGCCGGTCTCCTTCTCGCCGCCGAAGGCGCCGCCGATCTCGGCGCCGGAGGGGCCGATGTTGACGTTGGCGATGCCGCAGTCGGAGCCCACGGCCGACAGGAAGGTTTCCGCCTCGCGCATGTTCAGCGTGAAGATGCAGGACGACAGCCCCTGCGGCACGTCGTTCTGGATGGCGATCGCTTCCTCCAGCGTATCGTAGCCGAGCACGTAGAGGATCGGCGCGAAGGTCTCGGTCCGCACCGTGTCGGTCTGCTTCGGCATCTCGGCGATGGCGGGCTCCACATAGGCGCCGCCCTGCGGCACGCCCTCGGCCACGGTCCTGCCGCCGTGAACCTTGCCGCCCTCGGCCCTGGCCTTTTCCAGCGCCGCCTGCATCCGGTCGCGCGCGCCGTGGTCGATCATCGGGCCGATCAGCGTCGTCGCCTTGCGCGGGTCACCGATCGGCAGGCTGCCATAGGCCTTCGCGAGCCGCGCGACCAGATCCTCGCGGATCGAGTTGTGGGCGATCAGCCGGCGCAGCGAGGTGCAGCGCTGGCCGGCGGTGCCGACGGCGGAAAAGACGACGGCGCGCACCGCCATGTCGAGGTCGGCGGAGGGCGCCACGATCATCGCGTTGTTGCCGCCGAGTTCCAGGATCGGCCGGCCCCATCTGCCTGCGACCTTCGGCCCGACGATCCCGCCCATCCGGGTCGAGCCGGTGGCCGAGACGATCGGCACGTCCCTGGAGTTCACCAGCGCCTCGCCCACCGCAGGGCCGCCGATCACAAGCTGGCAAAGCCCGTCCGGCGCGTCGCCGAAGCGTTTCAGGGCGCGGTCCATGATCTTCATCGTCGCAATCGCGGTCAGCGGCGTCTTTTCCGAGGGCTTCCAGACCACCGGGTCGCCGCAGACGAGCGCCAGCGCGGTGTTCCAGGACCAGACCGCGACGGGGAAGTTGAAGGCGGTGATGATGGCGCAGGGCCCCATCGGGTGCCAGGTTTCCATCATCCGGTGGCCGGGGCGTTCGGAGGCGATGGTCAGGCCGTAGATCTGGCGGCTGAGGCCCACCGCGAAGTCGCAGATGTCGATCATCTCCTGCACCTCGCCCAGGCCCTCGGAGGTGATCTTGCCGGCCTCGAGCGTGACGACCGCGCCAAGCTCCGCCTTGGAGGCACGCAGTTCCTCGCCCAGCAGGCGGATCAGTTCGCCCCGCCGCGGCGCCGGCACCTGCCGCCAGGCCCGGAACGCCGCCTGTGCCCTGGCGATGACCGCGGGCATCGTGGCCGGGTCGGTCTCGTTCACGCGGGCGATTTCCGCGCCGTCGATCGGCGAATGCACGGCCAGCGTGCCGCCGGTCAGTTCCGCATCGCTCAGGCCCGCAGCCTTCAGCACATCCTTGTGGCTCATCTTGCGTCTCCTTTGGTGACGGTGCCGCGCTGGTCCTCCATTCCGAGGGAGACCAGCACCGGCGCCGTCTGTTGCCGTGTCTGGAATTCGGTCTTCGATCCCATGCCGCGCCAGTTGGCAAGGATCATGCTCTGCGCCACCGCGCCGCCGAGCGTGGTGCCCGGGCCGGTGACGATGAAGAGGTCGGGCGCGAATTCCCGCGCCGCGATCCCGATCGCGTGGGTGAAGTCATAGCTTTCGGTCACCTGGTGGCCGAGCGTATAGTCCCACAGCGCCTGCGCGTCCGTCGATCCCGGCCACCAGACCGCCCCCCGCCCGTCGACCAGCGGCAGCTTCGGCTGGCTGAAGAGGCCGGATGAAAGCCGCGCCCGGCCGCGTTCGGCGACCGGCGCCTGAAGCGCGGTATGGAAGGCCGCGTGGTTGGAGAGCCGCATGGGGAATCGACCCTGTTCCGGCGGAACCTCGGCCTCGAACGCCTTCAGCCCGGCGTCGTTCCCGGCCAAGACAAGCATTCCACCCAGGTCGATCGACAGCGCCAGCACATGGCCTGGCCGCGCGCCGATCGCCGCGACCTTCGCCATCAGTTCGGCCTTTCGCGCCGGGTTCGGCACCCAATCCTCGCCCATGTGCGGATGGACGAGCTGGCCACCGATCAGCGCCTCCTGCATCAGCGTGCCCATCGTGTTGACGACTTCGAACCCCGCCTCGGCGGTCAGCGCGCCGGCACAGGCGAGTGCCGAATACCAGCCCATCGAGTTGCCGGTGACGGCGACGATGTCTATTGCCTCGCGGTCGATGGCGCGGAAGTCGCCGAGCGTCGCGGCATAGATCAGCGCCGAGGCGTTGTCGCCCCTTGTGTGCTTGGCCACCGAATAGCTCGCCGCGCCGTCGAGCGCGCTCAGCGTCTCCTGCCCCAGCGCGTCGCGGGCGGCGTCGAAAGCCGCGAGCAGGGCGCGGTCGCCGAAATGGCGCTTGAGATAGCCCAGCTCGGTCTTGGTGTAGGTGCCCCGGCCCGGGCAGATCACGACGGCGGTTGTCATCTCGTGCCCCCGATCAGCGCCATCGCCGCCTGGTATATGCCATCCGCCGAGGGCATCGTTGCCGCATAGGCCGGGCCGGTGGCGATGAAGCTGTCCTCGGCGGTGATCCGCGCGTGCGGCACATCGGTCCTTTCGGTGAAGAGCGCCATCAGCGCCTCGGCAATGCCGCCCGTGCGCCGGGTCTCGTCGACGATCAGGATGCGCTGCGCGCCCCGAACCGCCTCGACCAGCGCATCGGCCGGGAGCGGCGACAGCCAGCGCATGTCGATGACGCGGGCCTTCACCCCCGCCTCGGCCAGCCGCCGCTCGGCCTGCCGCGACAGGTAGACGCCGTTGCCGAAGCTGACGATGGCAAGGTCGGTGCCCTCGCCCTGCACGCCGACCTCGCCGAAGGGAATCCCCTCGTTTCCGGCAGGATAGGGTCGCATCCAGCCGCCGTCCTTGTCACCGTGGAGGTCGCGCATCGGATAAAGCGCGATCGGTTCCAGGAACACCACCAGCCGCTGTTCCTCCCGCGCGAGCCGGACGCATTCGCGCAGCATCTTCGCGGCATCCGCCCCGTTTGACGGGCAGGCGAGGATCAGGCCCGGAATGTCGCGCAGCACGGCCACCGAGTTGTCGTTGTGGAAATGCCCGCCGAAGCCCTTCTGGTAGCCGAGACCGGCGATCCGCACCACCATCGGGTTGGTGTATTGCCCGTTGGAGAAGAATGGCAGCGTTGCTGCCTCGCCCCTCAACTGGTCCTCGGCATTGTGCAGGTAGGCGAGGAACTGGATCTCCGGTATCGGGATGAAGCCGTTCTGCGCCATGCCGATGGCAAGGCCGAGGATCGACTGTTCGTCGAGAAGCGTGTCGATCACCCGGTCCGGCCCGAAGCGGGCGGTCAGCTTCTGGGTAACGCCGTAGACGCCACCCTTGCGGCCGACGTCCTCGCCCATCAGGGCGATCTCGGGATGTTCCAGCATCAGGTCGGTCAGCGCCCAGTTGATGAGCCGAGACATGATCTGCGGCTCGTCCATCGCCTTCAGGTCGCCGCCGAAGGCCGCGGCGCGGGCCTCGGGCGTGGGGCCGTTGGTGGGCTTGCAGAGACGTTTCGGCGGGATCAGGCTCGCCATCACCTCGCTTGCGGTCTTCAGCCGTGGCCTTGTGACCGCCTCGGCGGCGACGCGGGCGACGCGCGCGCAGGTCTCCTCGTAGATCGCCAGCGCCTCGGCGGGCGTCAGGGCGCCGGCCTCGTCGAGAAGCCGCACGCTGTGCAGCAGCGGGTCGTTCGCCTCCTCGGCCTCGACCTCCTCGCGCGACAGATAGGTCGTCGGCACATCGGCGCCAGCGTGGCCGTAAAGCCGCACCGTGCCCACATGCAGGAAGGCGGGCCTGCGCCGGCTGCGCACCCAGTCGGCCGCCTGCCTGGCCACGGCCCAGGTCTCGTAGATGTCGAGCCCGTTGCAGGCGAAATACCGCAGCCCCGGCCGGTGCGCGAAACTCGCCGCGATCCAGCCCCTGGGCGTCTTGGTGGAAATTCCGATGCCGTTGTCCTCGCAGACGAAGAGCAGCGGCAGCGGCACTGACTGGAACGCCGTCCAGCCCGCGGTGTTGAAGGCCCCCTGCGCCGTCGAATGGTTGGCCGAGGCGTCCCCGAACGAGCAATAGACGATGGAATCGTCCGGCGCGTCCTGATGTTCCGGCCGGTGCCGTCGCGCGGCGCCGATGGAATAGGCTGCCCCCACCGCCTTGGGCAGGTGCGAGGCGATCGTCGAGGTCTGCGGCGGGATGTTGAGGGCCTTCGAGCCCAAGACCTTGTGCCGCCCCCCGGAGATCGGGTCTTCAGAGGAGGAGGCGAAGCTCAACAGCATGTCCCAGGCCGGCGTCTCGCCCGGCACCTGCGCCGCGCGGGCGATCTGGAAGGCGGCGTCGCGGTAATGCAGGAAGGCGATGTCGGTGGGCCTCAGCGCCGCCGCGACCGCCGCCATCCCCTCGTGCCCCGAGGAGCCGATGGTGTAGAAGCCCTGCCCGGCCTTCTGCATCGCCCGCGCCTGCCGGTCGAGCGCGCGCGACAGGCAGGCGGCCCGAAACACCGAAACCGCCTCCGGCGCCGGAAGCGGTCCCCTCGGGGCGTTGCCTGCGGGCAGGTCGCCCGCCGCGACCCGCCTCAGGAAATTCTCGTGAACGATGTCGGCTCGATCCATTCCAAACCCCGCGGTTTCATCCTGCCCGAAGTTCCTCCGCCGGACGTGTCCGGCACCGCCTTCGGCGGAGGCATTCCCGGCAGGCGAACTCAGAAGAACGCCTGCAACCCGGTGATCGCGCGGCCGAGGATCAGCGCATGGACGTCATGGGTGCCCTCGTAGGTGTTCACCGTCTCGAGGTTGACCATGTGCCGCATCACCTGGAAATCCTCCTGGATGCCGTTGCCGCCGTGCATGTCGCGCGCCGTCCGCGCAATGTCCAGCGCCTTGCCGCAGTTGTTGCGCTTGACCAGGCTGATCATCTCGGGCGCGGCCTTGGCCTCGTCCATCAGCCGGCCGACGCGCAGGCTGCCCTGAAGGCCAAGCGTGATCTCGGTCATCATGTCGGCGAGCTTCTTCTGGTAAAGCTGGGTCTGGGCGAGCGGGCGGTTGAACTGCTTGCGGTCGAGCCCGTAGCTGCGCGCCGCGTGCCAGCAGAATTCGGCCGCGCCGAGGACGCCCCAGGAAATGCCGTAGCGCGCCCGGTTGAGGCAGCCGAACGGCCCCTTCAGCCCCTCGACGTTGGGCAGGAGCGCGTCCTCTCCGACCTCGACATTGTCCATCACGATCTCGCCGGTCACCGAAGCGCGGAGTGAGAGCTTGCCCCCGATCTTCGGTGCCGTGAGACCTTTCATGCCCTTGTCGAGCACGAAACCCCGGATCTTGCCGCCATGCGCCTCCGACTTCGCCCAGACGACGAAGACATCGGCGATCGGTGCGTTCGAGATCCACATCTTGGAGCCGTTCAGCACATAGCCGTTCGCCGTTTTCGTGGCGCGGGTCTTCATCCCGGCGGGGTCCGATCCCGCATCCGGCTCGGTCAGGCCGAAGCAGCCGATGTATTCGCCCGACGCAAGTTTCGGCAGGTATTTCCGCCGCTGCTCCTCGGACCCGTAGGCGTAGATCGGGTACATCACCAGCGAGGACTGCACAGACATCATCGACCGGTAGCCCGAATCGACCCGCTCCACCTCCCGCGCAATGAGCCCGTAGGCGACGTAGGAGGCGCCGATCCCGCCGTATTCCTCGGGCACGGTGACGCCCAGAAGCCCCATCTCGCCCATCTCGCGGAAGATCGCCGGATCGGTCTTTTCCTCGCGGTAGGCCGCGATCACCCGCGGCTGGAGCTTTTCCTGCGCATAGGCGCGGGCGCCGTCGCGCAACATCCGTTCCTCTTCGGACAACTGGTCATCCAGACGGAAGGCATCTTCCCAGTCGAAACGGGAAAGGTCGGGGGCATCTTTCGGTTTCAGGGCCATTCGATCCTCGTGTCGTGGCGGGGCGCGCTCTGCCCCTCGTCCAGGTTCCTATGCACTATGCGCGATTGCCTCTGCGCTGAATAGCGCTATTGTGGCGTGACAATATGAGTGGAAAGAATATATGGCGACGCCCAGGCGGCTCCTGCCGTCGATCTCTCTTCTCACCGCGTTCGAGGCGGTGATCCGCACCGGCTCGACGCTCGCAGCCGCGCGCGACCTCGATCTGACGCAGGGCGCGGTCAGCCGGCTGATCCAGAATCTGGAGGCGCAACTTGGCGTTACGCTCTTCCTGCGCGAACGTCGGCGGCTTGTGCCCACGGACCATGCGCTCGCCTATGCGCGCGATGTGGGCAAGGCGCTCGACCTCGTGTCGCGCGGCTCGATGCGGGTACGGTCGAACACCGGCGGCGGCACGCTGTCGCTTGCGATCCTGCCCACCTTCGGCACCCGCTGGCTGGCGCCACGGCTGCCGCGGTTCCTGGCCGCCCATCCCGGCGTCACGATCAACCTCGGCACAAGGCTTAAGCCCTTCGACTTCGAGGAGGAGGGGTTCGACGCCGCGATCCATTTCGGCCGCGACGACTGGGCCGGCGCAGGCTCTGCCCGGCTGTTTGACGAACGGCTCGTCGCCTGCTGCGCGCCATCGTTCCAGTCGGCTCATCCCGCCGCCCGGGCGCGCGACCTGATCGGCCTGCCGCTTCTGCAACTGGAAACCCGGCCCAATGCCTGGACGCGCTGGTTCGCCCATCACGGGGTCGAGGGGCCGGTGCCGCAGGGGATGCTGTTCGACCAGTTCGCGCCGATGATCCAGGCGGTGATCCACGGCCTCGGCGTGGCGCTCCTGCCGGAGTTCCTCGCCAAGGCCGAGCTTGCCGACGGTCGCCTTGTCCGCGCCTTCGGCGAGCCGGTCGGGGGCCCCGAGGCCTATTACCTCGTCTGGCCCGCCGTGGGCACCTGGTATCCGCCGCTGCAAGCCTTCCGCGACTGGCTCATCGCCGAGGCCGCCGATCCGGATGGCGAGGCGATGCTGCCGCGATAGGGTCTGTTCCGCCCGAAAGTGTCTTTCAGGGAGCCTGCGTTGACCGCCGATCTTGCCCGCCACTTCCTTCTCGACCCTTCGGTCGCCTTCCTCAACCACGGGTCCTACGGCGCCTGTCCCCGCCCGGTGATGGACGACTACAGGCACTGGCAGGAGGCGCTGGAGTGCCAGCCCGTTGCCTTCATGGAGCCGTCGCACCTTGCCGCCCGCTTCGCCGAAGTCCGGCACGCCCTCGGGGCGGAGCTGGGCGCCCTGCCGGACGATCTCGTCTGGGTCACGAACGCGACGGCGGGGCTCAATATCGTCGCGCGCTCGCTCGGCCTGCGTCCCGGTGACGAGGTGCTGACGACCGATCACGAATATGCCGCGCTGACCAGGACCTGGGCCTTCGTCGCGGCGCGCACCGGCGCGGTGATCCGGCCGGTCAGCGTGCCCCTGCCGGTTTCCGCGCCAACTTTCACCGAGGCGCTTCGCGAGGCGATGACCGGCCGCACGCGGGTTCTCTTCCTCAGCCATGTCACCTCTGCGACCGCGTTGGAGTTTCCGCTGGAGGCGATCGTGGCCGAGGCGCGGGCGCGCGGGATCGTCACCGTCGTCGACGGCGCCCATGCGCCGGGCCAGATCGCGCTCGATCTCGCGGCACTCGGGGCGGATTACTACGTCGGCAACTGCCACAAGTGGCTGATGGCGCCGAAGGGCACCGCGTTTCTGCACGCGCGGGCCGAGGCGCAGGCGGCGCTCGTGCCCGCCGTGATCAGCCACGGCTGGACCGAGGCGCGTGAAACCCCCGGCCCGTTCGGCGGCACCGCCTTTCAGGACGCGTTCCAGTTCCAGGGCACCCGCGATCCGGCGGCCTGGCTGGCCGTGCCCGCCGCGCTCCGGTTCCGGGCCGATCACGACTGGTCCGCCGTTGCCGCCCGCAGCCACAACCTTGCGTGGGCGATCGCCCACCGCGTGGCCGAGGTGACGGGCCGCACGCCGCTTGGCCCGCCCGGGACGAGTGCCCCGCAGATGATCGCGCTGCCGCTGCCAGACTGCGACACGGCGGCGCTTCACCTTGCGCTGAGGGCGCGCGGCGTGGAGATCCCGTGCTACCGCTGGCGGGACATATGCCTGGCACGGGTTTCGGTGCAGGGCTACACTAGCAGCGATGACGGAGACAGGCTTGTCACCGCACTGCGCGCCGAGATCGCGGGGTAGGGTGGTCGCCTCGTGCAGGCTCGTGCGCCGGTCGTGGCGCCAGTCGTGGCGCCGGTCCTGGCCGCGGCCCGCCACGATTTGTCGCAGGGGAAGATGACTTTCGTCAAGACGCATAATCCCCAACAATGTGAATTGGAGCCGCAGGCGCAGGATTCGCGCCCCGACGAAACGCGACAGATGCCGAGACGCACGAACATCCTTGCCACGATCCTGACGCGCATCCGCGCGTCATGCCGGCGCATGGGCGGCGTTCGTCAGGCGTTCGTCGTCGCCACGCTGGCATTGGCGCTCGCGCTGGCGGGACAGGCCCGTGCGATCGCCCTTGTCCATTCGCCCGGCAGCACCGAGATGGTGATCTGTTCGGACGAGGGGATGAAGACGATCTACCTCGACGCCGGCGGGGCCCCGGCAAAATCCCCGGCTGATTGCTGGACTTGCCCCGATTGTATCGGGACGCCGGCAATCGCCACGCCGCCGACGCCTGTCGGCCCCGCATCGCCTGACGTGACGGCCGTCAGCCAGGTCCTGCCCGCAAGACAGGTTCTGCTGCCGTCGCGCTACCTTCGGCCCGAAACCCGTGGTCCCCCGCAGGCGGCCCACGGCATCCATGATCTGGCACCCGTCGCCGTTCCGCCGCTTGCGGAGGGCGAGCAGTTCACCGGACCGTGCCACCGGATCGGGCGACCCCTGACGGAAGCCCGCACATGAACGCCCTACGAATTCTCCTTTCCATTCTTGCTTTCTGCCTCGCCATCGTGCCGGCCGCCGCCGAGCCGGTGCTGTCGAAATACATCGGCGAGGTCGCGGCCTCCGATCTGGTCGCAGGTGCCGACGCCTTCGGCCCGCCGCAGCAAGACCTGCCGGTCGTTCCCGTCCTGAAAGGCGGCGAAACCATCGGCTGGGCCTTCATCACATCGGATTTCGTCGGCACCACGGGCTATTCCGGCAAGCCGATCCACGTGATGGTTGCGGTGGACAAGGACGCCAAGATCATCGGCGTCAAGCTGGTGAAGCATTCCGAACCCATCGTCCTGATCGGCATTCCCGAAGCAAAGATGAAGGCGCTGGCCGCCGGCTACGCGGGCCTCGACCTGGTGGCCGAGGCGCAGGCGGGCGGAACATCGCATGACGTGGACATCATCTCGGGCGCGACCGTCACGGTGATGGTGATCGACGATTCCATCGTGCGCTCGGGGCTGAAGGTCGCCCGCGCGCTCGGGCTCGGCGGCCTCGCGGCCGAGGCGAAGCCCAGCGGCCCCGCCTTCGAGATCAATCCCGACGCGGCTGCGCCGAAGGACTGGATGACGATGGAGGGCGATGGCACGCTGCGGCGGCTGTCGCTGGACGTGAGCCAGGTCAACGCGGCCTTCGCCGCGCTCGACGACAAGCGGGCCGCCGAACGGGCGCTGACCGAGGCCCCCGAGACGACCTTCATCGAGATGCAGACGGCGCTCGTCTCGGTTCCCGCCATCGGCAAGGCGGTTCTCGGCGAGGCGGAATACGCGAACCTCGCGGGCTGGCTGCGGCCCGGCGAGAACGCCATCGTCGTGGTCGGGCGGGGGCTCTACAGCTTCAAGGGCTCGGGCTATGTCCGTGGCGGCATCTTCGACCGGATCGTGCTGATCCAGGACGATGTCTCGGTCCGCTTCCGCGACAGGATGCACCGGCGGCTGGTCGGCGTTGCCGCCGACGGCGCGCCGGACTTCGCCGAGGCCGACCTCTTCAAGATTCCCGCCGACGCGGGTTTCGACCCGACGAAACCCTTCCGCATCCAGCTTCTGGTGCATCGCGAGGTCGGGCCGGTGGAGAAGCTCTTCTCCACCTTCGACCTGGGCTACCAGTTGCCGCAGCAATACCTGCGTGCGGTCGCGACGGCTCCCGCCGCCGCCGTAACCGGTTCTGCCGAGGCCGCGGCCGCGCAGGACGAGAGCAGCGCGCAGGCCCATCTGTGGAAGAAGATCTGGCTCGGATCGAAACCCGAGATCGTGGGCCTGGGGGCGATGCTTCTGGTGCTGACCTCGGTGTTCTTCTTCCAGAAATGGACCACCCGGAACGCGCGGCTCTTCTTCTGGTTCCGCATCGGCTACCTCACGGTGACGCTGGTCTGGCTGGGCTGGATGGCCAATGCGCAGCTTTCGGTCGTCAACCTGATGGCGCTCTTCGGTGCGCTGGTGACCGGGTTCTCGTGGCAGGCCTTCCTGCTCGATCCCCTGACGTTCATCCTGTGGTTCTCGGTCGCTGCCGCGCTTCTGTTCTGGGGCAGGGGTGCCTATTGCGGCTGGCTTTGCCCCTTCGGTGCGCTGCAGGAGCTGACCAACCGCATCGCCAAGGCGCTGCACGTCCCGCAATGGACGCTGCCGTGGGGCCTGCACGAACGGCTGTGGCCGCTGAAATACATGATCTTCCTCGGCCTCTTCGGCGTGAGCCTGATGAGCATTGAACAGGCCGAGCATCTGGCCGAGGTGGAACCGTTCAAGACCGCGATCGTGCTGAAATTTGTCCGCGCCTGGCCCTTCGTGGCCTATGCGGCGGCGCTGCTGATCGCGGGGCTCTTCGTCGAGCGGTTCTACTGCCGCTATCTTTGCCCCCTGGGTGCGGCGCTGGCGATCCCGGCCCGGCTGCGGATGTTCGACTGGCTGAAGCGCTACAAGGAATGCGGCAACCCCTGCCAGACCTGCGCCAACCAGTGCCCCGTCCAGGCCATCCATCCGACGGGCGAGATCAACCCGAACGAATGCGTCGATTGCCTGCACTGCCAGGTTCTCTACCAGTCGAAGACCATCTGCCCGGTGGTCATCAAGAAGATGAAGCGCCGCGGAACCGCGGGGGCGGTTCCGCCGCGCGACCTGACCGGGCATCCGAACCAACCCAAGACCCAACCTGCAGAATGAAAGGACAGACCATGTCTGAGGGACTGAAGACGACGCTCACACGACGCGGCCTGCTTGGCGCCACCGCCGGCGGCGCGGCACTGGCCGGTGCGCTTGGCGGGCGCGCGGTGCTGACGGGCGGCGCGACCGGCGCGGCCGCCCTGGCCGGCGCGACCGCGGCCCAGGCGGCCGAAGGTGCGAACATCGCGCCGGGGCAGCTTGACGAATACTATGGCTTCTGGTCCTCGGGTCAGACCGGCGAGCTGCGCATCCTCGGCGTGCCGTCGATGCGCGAGCTGATGCGGGTGCCGGTGTTCAACCGCTGCTCGGCCACAGGCTGGGGTCAGACCAACGAGTCGCTGCGCATCCACCAGCGCACGATGAGCGAGAAGACCAAGAACTACCTCGCGGCCAACGGCAAGAAGATCCACGACAACGGCGACCTGCACCACGTCCACATGTCCTACACCGAGGGCAAGTACGACGGGCAGTACCTGTTCATGAACGACAAGGCCAACACCCGCGTCGCGCGGGTGCGCTGCGACGTGATGAAATGCGACGCGATCCTGGAGATTCCCAACGCCAAGGCGATTCACGGGATGCGGCCGCAGAAATGGCCGCGCTCGAACTACATCTTCGCCAACGGCGAAGACGAGGCGCCGCTTGTCAACGACGGCAAGACGATGGGTGACGTGTCGACCTATGTGAACATCTTCACCGCGGTCGACACCGACAAGATGGAAGTCGCCTGGCAGGTGCAGGTGTCGGGCAACCTCGACAACTGCGATGCCGACTACGAGGGCAAGTGGGCCTTCTCGACCAGCTACAATTCGGAAATGGGCATGACGCTGGCCGACATGACCGCCTCGGAGATGGACCACGTCGTCGTCTTCAACATCGCCGCGATCGAGGCGGCCGTCGCCGCCGGCGAGGGGCAGGAGCTGAACGGCGTGCGCGTGCTCGACGGGCGGAAAGAGGCGAACAGCCAGTTCACCCGCTACATCCCGATCGCCAACAACCCGCACGGCTGCAACATGGCGCCGGACAAGAAGCACCTCTGCATCGGCGGCAAGCTCAGCCCGACGGTGTCGGTCATCGACGTGACCAAGCTCGACGCTGTGTTCAACGAGAACGCCGATCCGCGGTCGGTCGTCGTGGCCGAGCCGGAACTGGGTCTCGGGCCCCTTCACAACGCCTTCGACGGCAAGGGCAACGTCTACACCTCGCTCTTCCTCGACAGCCAGGTGGTGAAGTGGAACATCGACAAGGCCATCGCCGCCTACAAGGGCGAGCAGGTCGACCCGATCATCGAGAAGGTGGACGTGCACTACCAGCCCGGCCACCTCAAGACCTCGCATGGTGAGACGCTGGAAGCCGACGGCAAGTGGATGGTGGTGCTCTGCAAGTTCTCGAAGGACCGCTTCCTGAACGTGGGCCCGCTGAAGCCGGAGAACGACCAGCTCTTCGACATTTCGGGCGACAAGATGGTCCTGGTTCACGACGGCCCGACCTTCGCCGAGCCGCATGACGCGATCGCTGTCCATGCCTCGAAGATGGGCAACATCCGCTCCGCCTGGGACCGCAACGACCCGTTCTGGGCCGAGACGCGGACGCAGGCCGAGGCCGATGGCGTGAACATCGACGACTGGGCCGACACGGTGGTCCGCGACAAGGACGACCCCACCAAGGTGCGCGTCTACATGTCGAGCCAGGCGCCGTCCTTCAGCCTCGAGACCTTCACGGTGAACGAGGGCGACGAGGTGACGGTGGTCATCACCAACCTCGACGACATCGACGACCTGACCCACGGCTTCACGCTGGGCAACCACGGCGTGGCGATGGAAATCGCGCCGCAGGCGACCGCCTCGGTCACCTTCAAGGCGGCACAGCCGGGCGTCTACTGGTACTACTGCCAGTGGTTCTGCCACGCGCTCCACATGGAGATGCGCGGCCGGATGTTCGTCGAGCCGAAGGCGAGCTGAGCGATGCTGAAATGCCTGCTCTCTGCGCTGATCCTTGCCGCCGCGCCGCTTGCGGCGGCGGAGGTGCGGGTTGCGCCGGGGGCGGGCACGCTTGCCGAAGCCATCGCCGGGGCTGCCCCCGGCGATGTGCTCGTGCTATCCGGCGGGGCCTACAAGGGCCCCGTCATCATCGACCATGCGCTGACGATCCGCGGCCCGCGCGAAGCCGTGATCGACGGCACCGGCCGCGGCACGGTGATCACCATCACCGCCAGCGATGTCACGCTGTCGGGCGTCACCGTCATCGGCTCGGGCCATGTGAACAAGGATCTCGATGCCGGGGTGAAGATCCTCAAGGGGGCCGACCGCACCCGGATCGAGGGGCTGCTGCTGTCGGAGAACATGCACGGCGTCGATGTCCACGGCGGGCGCGATTCCCGCGTCGTCGGCAACGAAATCATCGGCACGCGCGCGCTGCATATGAACGAGCGTGGCAACGGCATCTACATCTGGAACAGCCCCGGCACGCTGATCGAGGGCAACACCATCCGCTACGGCCGCGACGGCATCTTTTCCAACACCTCGGCCGACAGCATCTATCGCGGCAATCTATTCCGCGACCTGCGCTTCGCGGCGCATCTGATGTATACCCGCGACACCGAGCTCTCCGGCAACATCTCGATCGGCAACCACCTCGGCTACGCGATCATGCAGTCCGAGCGGCCGAAGCTGATTGGCAATCTCAGTCTCGGCGACCGCGACCACGGGCTCGCGCTGAACTACGCCAACAGCGCCGACATCTCGGGCAACCTGGTGCGTGGCGGCTCGAAGAAGTGCCTTTTCATCTACAATTCGCACAAGAACCTGGTCTTCGGGAACCGCTTCGAGGGGTGCGGCATCGGCATCCATTTCACCGCCGGGTCGGAACGCAACGTGCTGACCGGCAACGCCTTCATCGGCAACCGCGAGCAGGTGAAATATGTCGGGACCCGCCACATCGAATGGAGCTTCGAAGGCCGCGGCAACTACTGGTCCGACCATCCCGCCTTCGACCTGAACGGCGACGGCATCGCCGATTCCGTGTTCCGGCCGAATGACCTGATGGACCACATCCTCTGGTCGCAGCCCGCCGCGGCATTGCTGAGCGGCGCGCCTGCCGTGCAACTGGTGCGGTGGAGCCAGAAGAGCTTTCCCGCCACCCTGCCCGGCGGGGTGCTCGATTCATTCCCCCTCATGGCTCCCCTCTCCATCCCGGTTTCCCCCGAGGTCGCGGCGATGGAGGCAGAGGCGGCGGGCCGGTGGACGACAGGAACTCAAGATGACACCGACACTGACGATCTCGCGACTCACTAAGTCCTTCTCGGACGTGAAGGCGCTCGACGCCGTCTCGCTGACGGTGGAGCCGGGTGCGCGCGTGGCGCTTCTGGGCCACAACGGCGCGGGCAAGTCGACGATGATGAAGATCATCCTCGGCCTGATCCCGTTCGAATCCGGCACCGTCGAGGTCTGCGGCGCGCCACCCGGATCGGCCGCGGCGCGGACGCAGGTGGCCTACCTGCCCGAAAACGCGGCGTTCCACCCGGCGTTGACGGGGCAGGAGCAGATCGCGCACTACCTTTCGCTGCGCGGCGAAAGCCCGAAACAGGCGCTCGCCCTTCTGGACCGGGTCGGCCTGCACGAAGCGGCGAAGCGGCGCATCGGCACCTATTCCAAGGGGATGCGCCAGCGCGTCGGGCTGGCACAGGCGCTGATCGGCAAGCCCCGGCTTCTGGTGCTGGACGAACCGACCTCGGGCCTCGATCCGGTCTCGCGGCGCGATTTCTACGCCCTTCTCGACGGTCTCGCGGCCGAGGGCGCCTCGATCCTGCTGTCCTCGCACGCGCTGACCGAGGTGGAGGCGCGGACCGACCGCATCCTGATCCTGTCGCAGGGCCGCATGGTGGCTGCGGGCGCACTTGCCGATCTGCGCCGCATGGCCGCGCTGCCGGTGTCGCTGCATGTCACCGCCCGCAACGGATACGCGTCGGAGATCGCCGCGGCGCTGCCCGGCGCGATCCGCGCCGAGCGCGACGTGCGGCTGGACTGCGCGCAGGACGAGAAGCTGGGGTTTCTCGCCCGGATCACCGGCTTCGGCGACAAGGTGGCCGACATCGAGGTGGTGCCGCCGAGCCTCGAAGACATCTACAGCCATTTCAGCCGGAGGGACGGGCAATGATGAACCGCATCCTCGCCACCGCCCGCACCGAGTTCCGCATCGCGCTGCGCAACCGCTGGGTCGCGATCGCCGTGGTGCTGATGGCGCTTTTCGCGTTGGTCCTCTCGGCTGCCGGATCGGCGCCCACGGGTGATCTCGGGGTGGACCGGCTGTCGGTGACAGTCGCCTCGCTGACCTCGCTCGCGGTCTATCTGGTGCCGCTGGTCGCGCTGCTGATGAGCTTCGACGCCGTGGCGGGCGAGGTGGAGCGCGGAACGCTGCCGCTGCTTCTCACCTATCCGGTGGCACGGTCCGAAATCCTGGTCGGCAAGCTTCTGGCGCATCTGGCGGTGCTGGCGCTGGCGGTGGCCGTGGGCTACGGCCTTGCCGCTGCCGCCGCATTATGGGTGGATCCGGCCTCGTTGTCCGGCCTGCCGGCGCTGGCGAGGCTTGGCTGGACCTCGCTCCTGCTCGGCGCCACGTTCCTTGGCGCGGGCTATGCGCTGTCGTCACTCGCGCGCCGCCCCTCGGGGGCCGCCGGCCTTGCGATGGGCCTCTGGCTCGGGGCGGTGGTGCTTTATGATCTCGGCCTTCTTGCCGCCGTGGTGGCCGACGATGGCGGCTGGTTCACGACCACGGCCTTCCCCTTCGCGCTTCTCGCCAACCCGGCCGATGCCTTCCGCCTTTACAACCTCGCCGCGTCTGAGGCGACTGCGGCGGCCGCCGGCGTGGCGGGGGCGGCAAACACGATCCCGCTCTGGCAATCGGCGGCCTCGGTGCTTGTCTGGCCGCTTCTGGCGCTGACGCTCGCCACCGCCGCCTTTCGAAAGGTCACGCCATGAGACGCGTGCTTCTCCTCGCCCTGCCGCTGCTCGCGCTGGCCGCCTGCAAGGAAGATGCGCAGGACATATCGGCTGTCGCGCTGACGGCGGAATCGGTCGGGCACTACTGCCAGATGAACCTGCTGGAACATCCCGGCCCCAAGGCACAGGTGCATCTGGAAGGCCTTCCCGGAATGCCGCTCTTCTTCAGCCAGGTGCGCGACGCGGTGGCCTATTCGCGGCTGCCGGAACAGGACGGGGTGATCCTCGCGATCTACGTCAACGACATGGGGGCTGACGGCGCGACCTGGGATGACCCCGGCGCGACGAACTGGATCCCGGCGGAGAAGGCGCATTACGTGGTGGGATCGAAGACCGAGGGCGGCATGGGCGCGCGGGAGTTGGTGCCCTTCGCCGACCTCGACCGCGCCGCGGCCTTCGCCGCGCAAAAGGGCGGCACGGTCATGGCCCTGTCGGCCATCCCCGATTCCGAGGTGATCGCCCCCGTTACGCTGGATGCCGGCGCGCAGACCGAGGGCGATGCTGACTACAACCAACGCCTCAAGGCGCTGTCCGAGCACATCGGAGGATGAGATGACCCTGAACCGCCGCCGCTTCCTGACGATTTCCGCCGCCGCCGTCGGCCTTGCCGCCTCCGGCGCAAGGGCGGCGCCGACACGGGTGTGGACAGGTGTCGCGCTTGGGGCGCGCGCCTCGATCTGGCTCGACCACCCCGATGCCGAGGCGATCGCCGCCCGCGCCGCTGCCGAGATTTCGCGCCTCGAAGGCATTTTCAGCCTCTACCGCACCGATTCCGCGCTGTCGCGGCTGAACGCCGATGCGGCGCTTGCCTCCCCGCCGGCCGAGCTTCTGGAATGTCTGACGCTGGCAGGCACCGTCCACCGCGCCAGCGGCGGGGCATTCGATCCGACCGTGCAGCCGCTGTGGGCGCTCTGGGCCGAACGGGCCAGCGCCGGGGCGCGGCCTGAGGCAGCGGAGCTTGCCGCCGCCCGGGCGCCGGGTGCCTGGAGCAGTCTGCGCCTCGAGGCGGAGCAAATCGCGATGGCCCCCGGCATGGCGCTCACGCTCAACGGGATCGCCCAGGGCTACATCGCCGACCGCGTGGCAGCACTTCTGGAGGCCGAGGGCCTGACCGACATCCTGATTGACACTGGCGAGCATCGCGCGCTGGGGCAGATGCCGGGCGGCGGCAGTTGGCCGGTCCGGCTGGCGCAGGGGGGCAGCGTGGCGCTGCGCAACCGCGCGCTTGCAACATCGGCGCCCTTCGGCACGGTCTTCGACAGCGAGGGCAGGTTCGGCCATATCCTCGACCCTCGCACCGGCGAGCCCGCCGCGCCGGTCTGGCGCGCCGTCAGCATCACCGCGCCCTCGGCCGCCCTTGCCGATGCGCTGTCGACCGCCGCCTGCCTGATGCCGGACCGCGCCGCGATCGACGGCATGCTGGCAGGGGTCAAGGATGCCATCTGCGAATCCGCCGCGCCGGCCTGACCCGGTCAGGGGCGGGGCTCCCGCCGCCAGTCGGTCGGCGTCTTGCCGAACATCGCCCTGAACAGGCGCGAGAACTGCGCCTGATCCGAGAATCCGAAGCGATAGGCGATCTCTGCCATCGCTAGCGACGGGCATGAAACGATCGTGTCGCGGGCGGCGATCAGCCGCTCCTCGCGGACGAATTGCGAGACGGTCTGGTTGGTGTCGCCGAACAGCTCGTGCAGGTAGCGTTTCGATATCCCGCAGGCGTCCGCGACCAGCTCGGGCGACAGGGCGGGGTTGGACAGGTTCTTCCGGATGACCTGTTCGGCGCGGCGCAGGTGGCCCGCGCGCACCGCGGTCTTGACCTGCTCGTCCTCGCCGGCGGTCTCGTCGAGCGTGATCGCCAGCACCTCGACCATCTGCCGTCCGAGGACCGACGCGGCGCGGCCCTCGGTCAGCGGCAGCGAGTGCAGTTGCCCCATCATGTTCGCGAAGAGCGACGCCAGCCCGGTGCGCGCGTCGATGATCCTGGCGCAAAGCCGGTCCGGGTCCCTGATCTTCTCGGCAAGCGCCTTCTTCGATATCTTCAGCACGCTGAGTTCGTTCGGCGCGCCGTAGGCGAAACGGTAGGGCTCGTCGCCGCGTTCGAGGATGAAGCCGCCGGGGTCGCAGCGCACCTCGCGCCCCAGTTGCCGGAACTCGACCGGGCTCAGGCGCGGAACGGTGACCAGATACTCCTCTTCGCGGGTGTGCGAGATGTGGGTCGGGCGCCGTTCATACTGCAAAGCCTCGGTCGCCAGCCGCGAAAGCGAGACATCGCCCATCTGCCGCCGTTCGAGCTGGCCCGAGAAGGCCGCCGGGTCGCGGAAGGTCAGATGCAGCGGGAAGTAGGTTTCGGAAATGACCCGGACCCAGTGCGCCGACCGCTGGCCGGGCACGATCTCGGACGTGCTGTGCGCCGTGAAGTCCATGCGCCCTCTCCCCAAGCGCGGTTCAGAATCGGTAAGGCCCGCGGCGCCGCGGATCAAGCGATTCCCGATTCCCCGGCCCCCGGGTGCGCCGGGTGACAAGAGAGAGTGCGCCCATCGGCAAAACCATCGCCGGGATTGCGCGGAGGCACAAATCTTCCCGCCCTCTCCTGCAAGACCGCCGCCGAGATTCGCGCCACCCTTCCTGACATGACGAGAGGCCGGAAAACGGCCCGGGGCGCCGGACAGGGAGGCACGCTTCGTTAGTCCCGGAGGCACCCGCGGCCGTTTTCCCTCAGGGAGGATCCGAGGGATGACGAAACGCAATGTGGACCCGATCACGCTTTCCGTGGTCCGGGGCGTGCTGGAGACGACCCAGCGCGAGATGACGCTGACGCTGGAACAGACGGCACGCTCGTCGGTGTTCAATCTGGCGCATGACTATTCGACGGCTCTCTTCAACCACACGCCCGAGATGATCCTGCAAGGCCAGGACATCCCGATCCACCTGGGCAGCCTGATCCCGGCGATGAAATCGGTGGCGAAGTTCTTCGACGGCGACATCCACGACGGCGACCTGATCCTGCACAACGATCCGGCCTACGGCGGATCGCATATCATCGACACCTGCATGTACATGCCGGTGTTCTACGAGGGCGAACTGGCGTTCTGGACGGTGTGCAAGGGCCATCTGACCGACATCGGCGGCCCGGTGCCCGCAGGCTACAACCCCAATGCCACCGAGATCTTCGCCGAAGGCTTGCGCATCCCGCCGGTGAAGCTCTGGGATCGCGGCCGCCCGCGCAAGGACGTGATGAACCTGCTTCTGACCAACATGCGCGCGCGCCGCGACCAGGAGGGGGACTTCAATGCCCTGATCGGCGCCTGCCAGGTGGGGGCGCGGAACCTCAAGGGGCTGATGGACAAGTACGGCAAGGAAACGGTGCAGGACTGCATCGCCGAACTTCTCGACATGGCCGAGGCGCATATGCGCAAGCTGATTTCCGAAGTGCCCGATGGCACCTACACCGGCACCGCCATCCTGGAAGACGCGGGCCACGGCTATGGCGATTTCCAGATCGAGGCCACCGTGACGATCAAGGGCGACGGCTGCCACATCGCCATCTCCTCGCCGCCGCAGATCCCCTATTTCATCAACAGCTACGAGGGGAACAGCCATTCCGGCGTCTACCTCGGGCTGATGATGTTCGCCCAGTTGCCGCCCCCCTACAACGAGGGGCTCTATCGCTGCGTCACCACCGACATGGGGCCGAAGGGCACGCTCTGCAATGCGAAGTCGCCCGCCCCGCACATGAACTGTACGACGACGCCGATGGAGACGCTGACCGATGCGGTGCGGCTCGCCTTCGAGCAGGCGGCACCCGCCAAGGTCTCGGCAAGCTGGGGCCATGCCAACGGCTGCAACATCGCCGGCTGGGACAAGCGCCATGACGAGGAATACGTGACGATGGTGCTGGCCTCGATCATCTCGGGCGCCGGGGCCACCGCCAGCCAGGACGGCTGGCACGCCTGCGGGCCGGAATGCTGCTTCGGCGCGCTGACCTCCGGCGACATCGAGATGCTGGAGCACTCCTATCCGATCATCATCCACCGCTATTCGCTGATGGAGGATTCGGGCGGCGCCGGCAAGAACCGCGGCGGGTCCGGCACCTGCTGGGAGGTGGAGCCGATGGACAGCCCGATGACGCTGATCACCTTCGGCGAGGGCCGGCGCATCCCGGCGATGGGCGCCGCCGGGGCGAAATCCGCGATGGTCCAGCCCAAGGTCGGGCGGCTCGAGGTGACCCGGGGTGGCCAGACCCAGATCATCACCGAGAACGTGATCGAGACGATCCAGCCAGGCGAACGCGCCGCCAACAAGAACCCCGGCGGCGGCGGCTATGGCAACCCCTATCAACGCGACGTCCAGAAGGTCGTCGACGATGTCCGCAACGGCCTCGTCAGCATCGAGGGGGCGCGGCTCGACTACGGCGTGGTGATCACCGACCGCGACAGCCTGGCCGTCGATCACGCGGCCACGGCGAAACTCCGCGCCGCCTGATCCCTTCCTTCCGACCCGAGGTTCCTCGGGGAATGATCCGACGCCGTGGGGGCAGACAGCCCCCGCCCATCCCCCGTTTGCCCGAAAGGACGCATCCCATGCAGAACCAGTATCGCCTTGGCATCGACGCCGGCGGCACCTTCACCGACTTCATCCTCGCCGACCGCAAGGGGGGCGTGCGCATCTTCAAGGCGCTCTCCACCCCGAATGATCCCACCGCCGCCATCCGCAACGGGCTGCGGCTGATCGAAGAGGAAACCGGGCTGTCGCCCGAGACGATCGTCGCGAACGCCGATCTGTGCATCAATGGCACGACCGTGGGCCTCAACGCGCTGATCACCCACAACGGCGCCAAGACCGGCCTGATCGCCACGCGGGGCCATGAGGATTCGATCGAGATCCGGCTCGGCCACAAGGAAGACGGTTATCGCTACGACCCGGAATATCCGCCCGCGACCATGCTGGTGCCGCGCTACCTGCGGCGTGGCGTGGCCGAGCGCGTGCTGTCCAACGGCAAGGTCCATACGCCGCTGAACGAAGAGCAGGTCCGCGAGGCCTGCCGCCACTTCCTCCGTGAAGGGGTGGAATCGGTCGCGATCAGCTTCGTCTGGTCGGTGCTGCACCCGGAACACGAGACGCGCGCGGCCGAAATCGTGCGCGAGATGATGCCGCATGTGCGCCTGACCGTGGGCAGCCAGCTTTACCCGCAGGTGCGCGAATACACCCGCACCTCGACCGCGATCGTCAACGCCTACCTCGCCCCGATCCTGCAACGCTATGTCGAGGCGGTGGATGCCTATTTCCAGTCGCTGGGCGCGCGCCATCCGGTGCGCTACTTCCAGTCGAACGGCGGGTTGGCGCTGGGCAAGGTGGTCAGCGACCAGTCGGTCTATGCGATCAACTCCGGCCCGGCTTCCGCCCCGCAGGCAGCGCTCTGGCTGGGCGAGCCCTGGGGGATGCAGGACATCATCACCGTCGACATGGGCGGCACCTCCTTCGACATCACGCTCACGCGCGACGGGCGGGCGAACGTCTCGAAGAACATCGACTTCCTGCGCTACCGCATCGGCATCCCGATGATCCAGGTGGAGACACTGGGCGCCGGCGGTGGCTCGATCGGCTGGATCGACAGCATGGGGCTGATGCAGATGGGGCCGCAATCGGCGGGATCGGAGCCGGGGCCGGCCAGCTATGACCAGGGCGGCGACAGGCCCACCACGACCGACGCCAACCTGATCCTCGGCTACCTCAACCCCGACGGTCTCGTCGGTGGGCGGCTGCCGCTGAACGTCGACAAGGCCCGCCGCGCGATCAAGACCCATCTGGCCGACCGGCTTGGCATCAGCGTCGAGAAGGCCGCCTATGGCATGTTCACCATCGTCAACAACAACATGGTCAACGCGATCCGCCGCGTCTCGGTCGAACGCGGCTACGATCCGCGCGACTTCGCGCTGAACTGCGCCGGGGGCGCGACGGCGGCGCATATCACGGCGCTGGCGCGAGAGATGGGCATCCGCAAGGTGCTGATCTCGAAACTCGCCTCGGGGCTCTGCGCCTTCGGACAGATCATCTCGGATGTGAAATACAACTACATGGCCCCGGCCGCCGCCCGGCTGGAGGGGGCGGATGCGGCGGCGAAGCTCGACGCGCTCTTCAACCAGCTCGAGGCGCGCGGGCGCGACGACCTGAAGGCCGACGGCTTCACCGATGACCGCATCGGAGTCCGCCGCAGCCTCGACATGCGCTATGTCGGCCAGGTGCACGAATGCACCGTCAGCATCGAGCCCTTCGAGGTGACCGAGGCGGCGCTGGAGCGTCTCAAGGCGGCCTTCCACGCCCGCCACGAGGAACTTTACACCTATTCCGAGCCGCACAGCGCGGTCGAGGTGGTGAATGTCGAAAGCGCCATCACCGGCGCGGTGGACAAGCCCGCCCGCATGATCGTGGCCCCGGGCAAGGGCGCGCATTCCGGGCTGAAGGGCACGCGCGAGATGATCTTCAACGCCGAGGGCATCCCGCACGAGACGCCGATCTACGACGGCGCGCTCCTGGGCGCGGGGGACCGGATCACCGGGCCCGCGGTCATCCAGGAGGTGACGACGACGATCGTGATCGAGCCGGGCTGGCTGGCCGATCTCGATGCCTCGGGCGTCTATGTCCTGACGATGGGGGCCGCGGGCGACAAGGCGCAGCAGACGGCGCGCGCCGTCGAGGTGGCCTGAGATGGCGCTGGCGCTGGAACAGGTGGGGGTCGCCTTCGGCGGCTTCCGGGCGCTGACGGAGGTTTCGCTCTCTGTCGCGCCCGGACAGGTGGTCGGGCTGATCGGCCCGAACGGGGCGGGCAAGACCACATGCGTCAACGTCCTGACCGGGTTCCAGCGCCCGACCGCCGGGCGGGTGAGCCTCGATGGGCGCGACGTCTCGGCGCTGCCCGCCCATCGCCTCCGGCGCGCCGGTGTCGCCCGCACCTTTCAGGCCGGGCGGCTTTTCGGCGGGCTCGACGTGCTCGACAACCTCGCCTGCACCGGCGTCGGTCTTGGCCAGCGCCGGTCGGAGGCGGAACATCAGGCCAGCGACCTGCTGGGCTGGATGGGGATTTCATCGCTCGAAAGCCGGGGGGCGGCGGGCCTGCCCTATACCGACGAACGCCGCGTGGCCATTGCGCGCGCGCTGATGGGGCGGCCGCAGTATCTGCTCCTGGACGAGCCCGCCGCCGGCATGTCCGAACACGAGGCCGCCGATCTGGCCGCCCTGATCCGGCGCATCGCCGGTGAACTGGGGACCGGTTGCCTGCTGATCGAGCACAACGTCGGCCTTGTGCTGTCGGTCTGTGCCGATGTGGTGGTGCTGGACGGCGGCAAGGTGATCGAACGTGGCGGCCGGCAGGCGATCCTGGCCTCGCGTGCGGTGCGCGAAGCCTATCTCGGTGCGAATGCGGAGGCCGCCTGATGTCCAAGCTTGGCGTCTTCGACCTTGCGGTACGCTACGGAAAGCTGACCGCGGTTTCGGAACTGTCCTTCACCGTGGCAGAGGGCGAGCGGGTCTTCGTCTCCGGTCCGAACGGGGCGGGCAAATCCTCGCTCCTCTCCGCTATCGCCGGCACGGTTCGCGCCGCCCACGGCCGGATCGAGATGGATGGCGAGATCCTTTCCGGCCTCGGCCCCGAAAGCGTCGCGCGGCGCGGCCTGTCGATGGTGCCGGAAGGGCGGCGCATCTTCGCCGGCCTCACGGTGCGCGAAAACCTGATGGTCGGCACCGGGCTCAGGCGTGACCGGGGCGCCGTGGCCGACGATCTGGAAACCGTCTTCACCGCCTTCCCGATCCTGCGCGACCGGGCCGCGGCGCCCGCCGGTGCGCTGTCGGGCGGGCAGCAGCAGATGCTGGCGATCGCCCGCGCGCTGATGACCAACCCCAAGGTGATGCTGGTCGACGAACCTTCGCTGGGCCTTGCCCCCAAGGTCGTCGACGAGGTCTATGACCGGCTCTGCGAGCTTCAGGCCCTGCGCGGGCTGACTCTGGTGATCGTCGAACAGTCGTCGTCCCGCGCGTCGCGCGTGGGCGGGCGGATGCTTCTGATGCGCGGCGGGCGGATCGTGGCCGACGGCGACGCCGCCGCCTTCGCCGCCGACAATCTTCTGACAGAGGCCTATTTCGGAGACGCGGCATGAGCCTTCAGCTTGCTTTCGACGCGCTCGCGCTTGGCGGCATCTATGCCATCGCGGCCCTTGGCATCGCGCTGATCTTCGGGGTGATGCGGCTGGTGAACTTCGCGCATGGCCAGTTCATCGCCTGCGCGGTCTTCGCGCTGATCGTGCCGTCGACCGATGCCCTCGCCCGGCTCGGGCTCGGCCTCCTGCCCGCGCCCGTGCTCATCCCGCTGATCCTCGGGTTCGGCGCGGGCCTTGCCGTCGCGGCCGAGGCCCTGGTCTTCCGCCCGATGCGCAACGCCTCGCCGGTCGCCCTGATGGTGGGCAGCTTCGCCCTGGGCGTGGCGCTGCAGAATGTCCTCCTCGTGCTTTACGGCGGGCGGCCGAAGGCGGTCAGCCTGTGGGCGGAACTCGGCCATCCCGTCGTCATCGCGGATGCGCATGTGCCGATCCTGCAGCTCATCGTGATCGCGGCGGTGGCCCTGATCCTCGTTTCCCTCGCGGTGATGCTGCGCCACACCCGGCTCGGGCTCGAGATGCGGGCGGCGGCCGCGGATTTCGGCATGGCACGGATGCTGGGCGTCCGCGCCAACCGGGTGATCGCCGGCGCCTTCGCGCTGTCGGGTGCGCTTGCGGCGGTGGTGGCGCTGGTGATGGTGGCGCAGACCGGCGTGGCCGACGTGCGCATGGGCGGCCAGATCATGCTGGTGGCCTTCATCGCCACCGTCGTGGGCGGCATGGGCAGCCTGTCGGGCGCGGTCGCGGCCGGGCTCGGGATCGGCGCGGTTTCCGCGCTTCTCCAGGCCGGCCTGCCCGCCGAGGCACGGCCGTTCCGCGACGCGTTCCTCTACGCGGCCGTCATCCTCGTCCTACTTTTCCGCCCGCAGGGTCTGTTCGCCCCCGCCGGGTCCAAGCCGAGGGTCTGACATGGTAACCCAACACACGATCCGCCGCCGCATGTCGGCGACCACCCCGGTCCTGCTGGCGCTGCTGCTTCTGGGCTTCGCCCTTGCCGCAACCCTGCTGGGCGACCGGGCCACGGCGCGCATGGCCGCCGAGACGCTGATCCGCGTCACGATGGTCGTGGGCTTCTGGATCTTCGTCGGCAACTCCGGTGTCGTCAGCTTCGGCCATGCCGCCTTCGGCTGCATCGGGGCCTATGTCTCGGCCTGGCTGACGCTGAAACCTGCGATGAAGGCCACGCTCCTGCCCGGCCTGCACGGTTATCTCGCCTCTGCCGACTGGCATGTCCTGCCGGCCGCCCTCGCGGGCGGGGCGGTGGCGGCGCTGGTAGCCCTGGTGACCGGAGCGGCGATCCTCAGGCTTTCGGGCATCGCTGCCTCGATCGCGACCTTCGCCTTCCTGGCGATGATCAACACGATCTGGGCGAACTGGACGCCGGTCACGGGCGGCACGTCGTCGGTCGTGGGGCTCGATCGCTATGTGACGCCCTGGGTGGCGCTCGGCTGGGCGGTGGCGGCGATCGCGATCGCGGCGGTCTACTCGGCCTCAGCCTCGGGCCTCGCGCTCCGGGCCACGCGCGAAGACGAGGTGGCGGCCTCCGCTTCCGGCATCGACCGCTACCGCCACCGGCTGCTGGCCTATACGCTCTCGGCCTTCTTCTGCGGTGCGGGGGGCGCGCTGATGGGCCACTTCATCGGCGTCATCAGCCCCGATGACTTCTACCTGAGCCTGACCTTCCTGATGCTGGCGATGCTGGTCGTGGGCGGCGTCGCCTCGCTCTCCGGGGCGGTTGTCGGGGTCCTGTCCCTCTCGCTCGCGGTCGAGGCGCTGGTGCGGATGGAGAAGGGCTTCTCCGTCGGTGAGGTTTCCTTCGCGCTGCCACCCGGCAGCCAGGCGATCATCATCGCCGTCGCCATGATCCTTGTCCTGATCTTTCGTCCTGCGGGCCTTCTTGCCGGGCGCGAAATCATGCTGTCCGCCCGCTGGGTCGCGGCGCGGAGCCAGACGAACGACTGACCCGAACCCAACAGGAGGACCGACCATGAGACTTGCCTTCCCTGCCCTTGCGCTGACTGCACTTGCCGTGCCGCTTCATGCCGGAGACCTGACCGTGGGCTTCGCCATCGCCAAATCCGGCTGGATGGAAGCCTACGACACCCCCGCCGCCACCGCCGCGATGATCCGCATCGACGAAATCAATGCCGCCGGGGGCCTCTTGGGCCGCCAGATCAAGGTGGTCGAGGCCGACACCCGCACTGACCGGGCCGAAAGCGCCAAGGCGGGTCTCGACGTGCTGGACCAGGGCGCCGAGATGATGGTGGTGTCCTGCGACTACGACTTCGGAGCCCCCGCGGCACTGGTGGCGGAGGGCGAGGGGATGAACAGCTTCTTCCTCTGCGCCGAGGACGTGAAGGCAGGCATCCAGGGCGTCGGTCCCCTGAGCTTCTCCTCCTCGGTCCTCGCCCCGGTTCAGGGTGCGACGATGGCCGAATGGAGCCATGCGAAGCGCAATGCCCGCACCGCCTATGTTCTGGAAGACACGTTCATCGAATACAACAAGGGCATCTGCACCGGCTTCAACTGGATGTTCCCGACGCTGGACGGCGCCGAAATCGTCGGCACCGACACGTTCAAGAACGACGACGCCTCGATCGCCAGCCAGATCACCCGGATCAAGGCGCTGCCGGCGGAGCCCGACGTGATCATGCTCTGCTCGGTCATGCCCGGCGCGGCGGCCGCGGTGCGCCAGATCCGCGCCGCCGGGATCAATTCGCTGATCCTGAACGGCTCGGCGGTCGACGGCTCCTACTGGCTCGACGCGACGCCGGATCTCTCGGGCTTCGTCGTGCCGGTCCAGGGCTCGATCTACGGCGATGATCCGCGACCCGAGGTCGAGGCCTTCAACACCGCCTACGAGGCCAAGACCGGCGCGCGGCCGGCCAGCCAGTATGCCTATCCCGGCTACGTGCTGATCGACCTCTGGGCCAAGGCGGTGGAACGGGCGGGCACGACCGAGGGCGCGGCCGTTGCCGCCGAACTGGAGAAGATGCAGGACGAGCCGACCGCCTTCGGCCCGCGCAGCTTCTCGGCCGAGCTACATCACCAGAACACCGCGCTGATGCAGGTCATCGAGATCACCGGCGGCAAGCCGGCGCGGGTGGACGAATGGCGGATTTCCCAGCCGGTGCCGCTGGAGGTGCTGACGGCCAAGTGAGTGCCGGCCTGTGCGCGGGGGCCAGTCCCCCGCGCCTTACAGATAGGGCGGCGTGCAGGCCGAGACGACCACGGCCTCCCTGTCGCCGATGTTGCGGAACCGGTGCGGCAGCGTCGAATCGAACAGATAGCTGTCGCCCGCCTTCAGCACCGCGCAATGGTCGCCCACGGTGATCTCGATCTCGCCCGCGATCACCACGCCGCCTTCGTGCGAGACATGTTCCAGCATCTGCCCGCCGGTATCGGCGCCGGGTTCGTAGCGCTCGTAGAGGAGTTGCAGGTTGTGCGCCCTGGCGTCACCCACCTGCTGCAGCGTGATCCGGCCGCGCGGGTCGAGGGTGGAATAGAGCCGCGTCGTGAGGTCGCGCAATTCGTGCGGCTTGAAGAAGACCGCCTGGGTTGCGGGAGTGTCGGGTTCGAAGAACTCTGACATGGTGACGTTCAGGCCGCCCAGAATCCTGCGCAGCGACGCAACCGATGGATTGGATCGGTTGGTCTCGATCATCGAAATCTGGCCATGCGGAACGCCGGAAGCCTCGGCCAGTTGCCGCTGCGACAGGCCTGCGGATTGCCGCATCTCCTTCAATCTTTGACCAGTGTCGAAGTCCTGCATCGCAGTGCCCACCTCTTTCCCGCAGATTACGGCCTGGCCGCGCAGCGCACAATCTCTTGTCGTTCCGTGCGCAGCATGAGAAAAACGTTTGCTCAAAATACTGAGCATCGATATCGTCCCGCCGCATCGAATCCGCAAGAGGTCGCCATGACGCAGTCCGCCCAGTTGTCCGCCCGCAAGTCCGCCGCTGTCGCCCGCGGCGTCGCCACGCGCGGCATCTACGCCACCCGCGCCGAGAATGCCGAGCTATGGGATGCCGAGGGGCGGCGTTTCATCGACTTCGCCGCCGGTATCGCGGTGAACAACACCGGCCACCGCCACCCGAAGGTGATGGCGGCGGTCGCCGAACAGGCGCAGGCCTTCACCCATACCTGCTTCCACGTCGCGCCCTACGAGGGCTACATCGCGCTGGCCGAACGGCTGAACGCCGCCACTCCCGGCGATTTTGCCAAGAAAACCATGCTGGTGACCACGGGCGCCGAGGCGGTGGAGAACGCGATCAAGATGGCCCGCGCCCATACCGGACGGTCGGGCGTGATCGCCTTCTCGGGCGCCTTCCACGGCCGCACGCTCCTTGGCATGGCGCTGACCGGCAAGGTCGCGCCCTACAAGAAGGGCTTCGGCGCCATGCCGCCCGAAATCGTCCACGCCCCTTTCCCGAACGCCTTCCACGGCGTCACCGAGGCCGAGGCGCTGGGCCAGCTCGACCGGCTCTTCGCCTCCTCCGTCGACCCCGAGCGCATCGCCGCCATCATCATCGAGCCGGTGCAGGGCGAGGGCGGCTTCAACATCGCCCCGGCCGGTTTCCTGCGCGCCCTGCGCGCAATTTGCGACCAGCACGGCATCGTCCTGATCGCCGACGAGGTGCAGGCGGGCATGGCGCGGACGGGCCGGATGTTCGGCTTCGACCATTCCGGCGTGGCGCCCGACCTTGTCACGATGGCCAAGGGACTGGCTGGCGGCTTCCCGCTGTCGGCCGTCACCGGCCGGGCCGAGATCGTGGACGCGCCGAACCCCGGCGGGGTGGGCGGCACCTATGCCGGCAACCCGCTGGCGGTGGCCGCCGCCCATGCCGTGCTGGACGTGATCGCCGACGAAGACCTCTGCGCCCGGGCGGCCGAGATCGGCGAGGTGATCCGCGCCCGGCTGACCCAGATCGCCGCGCGGCAGGGGATGGAGTGCATCGGCGACGTGCGCGGCCTTGGGGCGATGAACGCCTTCGAACTGGTGACCGATCGGGCCACCAACGCCGCCGATGCCGCGCTTGCCGCCGCCGTGGTGGCGGAGGCCGAGGCGCGGGGGCTGATCCTGCTCTCGTGCGGGACGCGCTACAACGTGATCCGGCTCCTGCCGCCCTTGACCATCCCGATGGTGCAACTGGACGAGGCGCTCGACATCATCGAAGCTGCGATCGAGGCGGCGGCGATGAAGCGCCCCGCCTGACAATCCGGCCGCCGCGCCATTTCCCTGCCCCGAAGGACGCCCGCCATGACCGAACCGCACCTGAACCTGATCGCCGGCGCCTGGGTGGCCGGCGACCATCTGTCCGAGAACCGCAATCCGTCCGACATTTCCGACGTGATCGGGCTTTATGCTGCTGCCACCGCCGGCGACGTCGACCGCGCCGCGACTGCCGCGGCCGGGGCGCAGCCGTCCTGGTTCGCGCAAGGTCCGCAGCCGCGCGCCGACCTGCTGGACCGCGTCGCCGCCCGGATCGAGGCGGCCGCGACCGAAATCGGCACGATGCTGGCCCGCGAGGAGGGCAAGATCCTGCCCGAGGCGATCGCCGAGGTGCGCCGCGCGGCGCAGATCTTCCGTTTCTTCGCCGGCGAGGCGCTGCGCATTCCGGGCGAGGCGCTGGCCTCGGTGCGGCCGGGCGTCGATGTCGAGGTGACGCGCGAACCGGTTGGCGTCGTCGGCCTGATCACGCCCTGGAACTTCCCCGCCGCGATTCCCGCCTGGAAGATCGCCCCCGCCTTGGCCTATGGCAATGCCGTGGTCCTGAAGCCCGCCGACCTGGTGCCGGGCACCGCGCATCTTCTGGCGCGCATCCTCCACGAGGCGGGCTGCCCGGCCGGCGTCTTCAACCTGGTGATGGGGCCCGGGTCCGTCGTCGGGCGGGCGATGATCGACCATCCGCTGATCACCGCGATCTCGTTCACCGGCTCGGCGGTGACCGGCAAGACGATCGCGCGGGCGGCGGTCGAGGGGATGAAGAAGATTCAGCTCGAGATGGGCGGCAAGAACCCGATGGTGGTGATGGACGACGCCGATCTCGACACCGCCGTCGCCGCCTGCCTGAACGGCGCCTTCTTCTCCACCGGCCAGCGCTGCACGGCGTCTTCCCGGCTGATCGTGCAGGCGGGTATCCACGACCGCTTCGTCGAGAGGCTTTCCGAACAGGCGGCGGCGCTGCGCGTCGGTCCGGCGCTTGCGGCGGAGAGCCAGATGGGCCCTGTGGTTTCCACCGCGCAGTTGCAGGGCAACCTCGACTATGTGGCGCTCGCCCGCACGGAGGGCTGTGAGGTTCTGGGCGGCGAGCGGTTGAACGGGCCAACGGAGGGGTATTTCCAGCGCCCCGCGCTGTTCCTCGGCGCGCGCAACGACATGCGCGTGGCGCGCGAGGAAATCTTCGGCCCCTGTGCCGCGGTGATCTGCGTCGCCGACTTCGACGAGGCGCTGGCGGTGGCCAACGACAGCCCCTTCGGCCTCTCGGCGGGCATCTGCACCGGGTCGCTGAAACACGCCCGCGCCTTCAAGCGGGGCGCGAAGGCGGGGATGGTCATGGTCAACCTGCCCACCGCCGGGGTCGACTATCACGTGCCCTTCGGCGGCACGAAATCCAGCTCCTACGGCCCCCGCGAACAGGGGCGCCATGCGGTCGAGTTCTACACGACCGTCAAGACCGCCTACAGCTTCGCGGGCTGAACCATGCGCCAGGACCTGATCCTCACCATCAACCCGGGTACCACGACCATCCGCATCGGCCTTTTCGAGCCGCAGGGGCCGGAGGTGCGGCCGGTGCTGGAGGAAACCATCGAGCTTGACGAGGCGGTGATGGCGGGCTTTGCCACCATTGCCGACCAGTTGCCGTTCCGGGCGCAGGCCGTCCAGTCCTTCCTGGACGCGATTCCCGGCGGCGTGCGGCTGGCGGCGGTGGCGGGGCGCGGGGGGATGCTGACCCCGGTGCCGGCCGGGGTGATCGCGGTCAATGAAGACCTGGTCGACTTCGCGCTTCACCGCCCCGTGCATCACCATGCCTCGAACCTCGGCGCGCCCTTGGCCCACCGCATCGCCGGTGCCGCCGGCTGCCCCGCCTTCATCGTCGATCCGGTCTCGGTCGACGAGTTGCCGCCCGTGGCCCGCGTCTCGGGCTGCCCCGACATTCCGCGCTTTTCCTTCGTCCATGCGCTCAACATCCGCGCCTGCGGGCGGCGGCTGGCGGCGGGTCTCGGCAAGTCCTTCGGTGAGCTGGACGCGGTCGTCGCCCATATGGGCGCGGGGATTTCCGTCGCCGCGATCCGGGCGGGGCGGATCGTCGACAGCACCAACCGGATGGAGAACTCTCCCTTCTCGCCAGAGCGCGCCGGTGGCCTGCCGCCGATGCCGCTGATCGACCTCTGCTATTCCGGCCGGTTCACGAAAGACGAACTGAAGCGGCGGCTCTACGGCCGGGGCGGCGTGTTTGCCTATCTCGGCACCAAGGACATCCGCCGGGTGGAGGCGATGATGGCGGGCGGCGACGAGCGGGCGCGGCTGGTCTGGGAGGCGATGGTCTACCAGATCGGCAAGGCAATCGGCGCGATGGCGGCGGTTGTGGACTTCCGGCCCGACGGGGTGATCCTGACCGGGGGCATGGCCCATTCCGAACGGATCGTCGCGGCGCTGCGGGAACGGATCGGGGCGCTCGCACCCGTCACCCTCTACCCCGGCAGCCATGAAAGCGAGGCGCTGGCGCTGGGCGCGGCCCGCGTCCTGGCCGGGGTGGAGGCCGCGCGGTCCTGGCCCGTCACGCCAGAGGTGGAGGCGCTGCCGTGGTGATCCGCAGCTTTGCCGCGCTTCAGGCCGCGCTGGCCGGCCGCCCGCCGCTCTGCCCGGCCGTCGCGGGCGCCGAGGACCCGGCGGTGATCGAGGCCCTCGTTGCCGCGGCCGAAGCGGGGCTTGTCGGTGAGGCGGTGCTGACCGGCGATGCGTCGGCGATCCGCCGGCTTCTCCCTGTGGCCTTCGCCGGCCGCTTCCGCATCGAACCCGCGACAAGCGCGACCGAAGCGGCCGCCCTCGCGGTGGCCGCGATCCGCGCGGGCGACGCGGACGTTCTTGTGAAGGGGCAGGTGGACAGCGCCGCCTATCTGCGGGCGGTGGTCGCGCGCGACACAGGCCTGCGCGCCTCCGAGGTGCTGTCGAACCTGACCCTGGCGGAGATGCCCTCGGTCCCCCGGCTGATCGGGGCCACCGACAACGGCATCGTGCCGCTGCCGACGCTGGCGCAGAAGCGGGCGATCATCCGCAATGCGGTGCCGCTGTTCCGGGGGCTCGGCGTCGTGCCGCTGAGGGTCGCGGCGATCGCGGCTTCGGAAAAGGTCAGCCCCGGCCAGCCCGCGACTGTGGATGCCGCGGCGCTGGCGGCCGAGGCCGCCGAAGGGGCGCTGGGCGAGGTTCTGGTCGATGGACCGTTCGGATACGATGTCGCGCTTTCTGCCGAGGCGGCCGCGAAGAAGGGCCTTGCCGGCTCTCCCGTCGCCGGACAGGCAGACCTCATCCTTTTCCCGTCGATCGAGGCCGGGAACGCCACGGTGAAGGCCTGGAAGCTGCACGGTCAGGCGCGGACCGCCAGCATCGTGCTGGGCGCGAGTGTGCCGGTCCTGCTCAATTCCCGCGCCGACGGGGCCGAACAGCGCCGTCTTGGCCTTCTGCTTGCGGCCGCGATCCGGGCGGGGCAGGCGGGCGGCTGACCGCGCCGATGGCGCTCAGGCGAAATCCACCGGCCGGTCGCCCGCGGCGTCCTTCACCCGCGTCGGCAGGCCGATGCGGTTCAGAAGGCCGATGAAGGGCCGGGGATCGAGGTCTTCGACATTCGCCATCCGCCCGACGTCCCAGGTTCCTTGCGCGATCAGGATCGCAGCGGCGACCGGCGGCACGCCGGCGGTATAGGAGATGCCCTGGCTGCCGACTTCCTCCCAGGCATCCCGGTGGTCGGCCACGTTGTAGATGAAGACCTCGGCCGGCCTGCCGCCCTTCGTGCCCTTCACCAGATCGCCGATGCAGGTCTTGCCGGTGTAGTCCGGGGCGAGGCTCGCGGGGTCGGGCAGCACCGCCTTCACCACCTTGAGCGGGATCACCTCTTGCCCCTCGGCGGTTCTGACCGGCTGTTCGGATAGAAGCCCGAGGTTCTTCAGGACGGTGAAGACATTGATGTAGTGGTCGCCGAAGCCCATCCAGAAGCGCACGTCGGCCTGCGGATAGCGCGCCGACAGCGAATGGACCTCGTCATGGCCGGTCATGTAGGCCTTCTGTTTGCCCACCACCGGCAGGTCCCATTCGCGGCCGACCTCGAACATCCGGTTCGACTGCCACTTGCCGTCCTGCCACGACCAGACCGTGCCGGTGAATTCGCGGAAGTTGATCTCCGGGTCGAAGTTGGTGGCGAACCAGCGCCCGTGCGAGCCGGCATTGATGTCGACGATATCGATCGACTCGATCGTGTCGAGGTATTCCTCCTCGGCGAGGCGCGCGTAGGCGTTGACCACGCCCGGGTCGAAGCCGACGCCGAGGATCGCGGTCACGCCGGCCTTCTCGCAGGCCTCCCGCCGCTTCCATTCGTAGTTGGCATACCAGGGCGGTGTCTCGCAGATCTTCGCCGGATCCTCGTGGATCGCCGTGTCCATGTAGGCCACGCCGGTCCGGATGCAGGCGTCGAGCACCGACATGTTCAGGAACGAGGAGCCGACGTTGATGACGATCTGCGCGCCGGTCTCGCGGATCAGCCCGGCCACCGCCGCCGTGTCCGTTGCGTCGATCCCGTGCGCGCGGAACGTGCCCGGCCCTTTCATCGCGCCCTTCTCGTGGACCGAGGCGATGATCGCCTCGCATTTCGCGGGCGTGCGCGAGGCGATGTGCAGGTCACCCAGCACGTCGTTGTGCTGCGCGCATTTGTGGGCCACGACCTGCGCGACGCCACCCGCACCGATGATGAGCACGTTTCGTTTCACTTCGGCTGTCTCCTTTTGACAGAGGCCAGGGGAAGGGGAGGGCGCGCCCTCACGACAGGCTGGAGGCGTAGTCCTCGTAGCCGAATGCGCGCACGAGACGGACGGAGCCGTCGAGGTCGCGGATGGCGATGGACGGCATGTTGACGCCGTTGAACCAGTTCTTCTTGACCATCGTGTAGCCGGCTGCATCGGCCACCGAGATACGGTCGCCCACGTTCAGCGGCCGCTCGAACCGCGCGTCGCCGAAGATGTCACCCGCGAGGCACGACTTCCCGCATATCTGGTATTCGTGGCTCCCAGCCTGCGGCAGCTTCGCCTTTTCGCGGTAGATCAGCAGGTCGAGCATGTGCGCCTCGATCGAGGAATCGACGATGGCCAGATCCTTGCCGTTGTTGAGAAGATCGAGCACGGTGACCTCGAGGGTCGTCGAATTGGTGATCGCCGCCTCGCCGGGTTCGAGATAGACCTGCACGCCGAACCTGTCCGCGAATGCCCTCAGCCGCGCGGCGAGCGCATCCACCGGATAGCCCTCGCCGGTGAAGTGGATGCCGCCGCCGAGGCTGACCCACTTCACCCGTTCGAGGAGGTCGCCGAACTCCGCCTCGATGCGGCCGAGCTGGCGATCGAAGAGGTCGAAATCCCGGTTCTCGCAGTTGTAGTGGATCATGAAGCCGGAAATCCGGTCGATCACGCCGCTGATCCTGTCCGCATCCCATTCGCCCAGGCGCGAGAACGGCCGGGCGGGGTCGGCGAGGTCGAAGCCGGAGGTGGAGAAGCGCGGGTTCAGCCGCAGCCCGCGCTGGATGCCGGCCGAGTGGTTGTCGAAGCGTTCGAGCTGGCCGATGGAGTTGAAGATGATCTTGTCGGCATAGGACACCGCCTCGGCGATCTCGTGATCGGCCCAGGCGACGGAATAGGCATGGGTCTCCTTGCCGAACTTCTCACGACCCAGCCGAAGCTCGAAAAGCGAGGAGGAGGTGGTGCCGTCCATGTGCTGGCGCATCAGGTCGAAGGCCGACCAGGTGGCAAAGCACTTCAGCGCCAGAAGCGCCTCCGCACCGGAGCCTTCGCGCAGCCGGTCGATGATCTCCATATTGCGGAGAAGCTTCGCCTTGTCGATGAGATAGAAAGGTGTCTGAATCACGGGCATCCCCCCACCGGCCAAACGGAAGCGCCGATATAGGCCCCCCCCGCACCGGCACGCAAGGGCGGGTCAGATCATGCGGATCGCGTCCTTGTCGACCGACAGCATGTAGCCTCGGCGGGCGATGTTCTTGACCAGAAGTTCCGCCACCATCTGGTTGCCGAGCGCATCCCTAAGCCGCTTGATCCGCATCGCGCCGGAGGCTTCGTCGCAGTCGACGGCGTTGCGGCCGGAGATCACCGCCTCGATCTCGGCGCCGGAAAGGATGTCGTCGTCCATCCGCGCCTCTGCGAGGACCGAAAGCGTCTCGATCGCGGCGGGGGTGAGGGAAAAGGCCATGTCGTTCAGGAGCACGGTGTTCTCGGCCCGGCTGATCAGGAGCGAGGAGACCTGGATGCCCTGGCGCCGGATCTCGTTCATCCGCCGGTTCAGTCCGACGATCATCACGAGAAAGACCAGCGCGGCGACGAGAAGCGCGGTCGAGAACACCAGAAGGACGAAGATCACCGTCCGGTAGCTCGTCAGCACCTCGGAAAAGGTGGTGCCGGACTGGGCGAGGATTTCCAGGAGCTTGATCTGGTCGCCGGTGGTCAGCGCGTCGTTCTCGACGAAGATGCGTTCGACGCGGGCGTTGAAGGCGTTGGCGTCGGGCAGCGAGAGG
>JAUQYA010000158.1 GCA_030837785.1 Albidovulum sp. | reverse complement strand
GTACATTGGCATATTCGAGTCTGAACCCATGCTGTGCCGATTGAGGCATTGAAACTCGCAGGAGGTTAGGTCTGATCCTCTATCTCATTGGTCTGAACCCATGCTGTGCCGATTGAGGCATTGAAACTAATGCGGGCAGATCTGGAAATGTATCTCCCAGCCCTGTCTGAACCCATGCTGTGCCGATTGAGGCATTGAAACTTTCGTTCGATTATTTCGATCTCCCCGGCCTCAACCAGTCTGAACCCATGCTGTGCCGATTGAGGCATTGAAACTGGTACAAAATCTGTCCCTGCGTCACCGCAGCCGCCAGGTCTGAACCCATGCTGTGCCGATTGAGGCATTGAAACTCCAATAAGAAGCGGCGTAGGGGCCTGCGGTATTGCCGGGTCTGAACCCATGCTGTGCCGATTGAGGCATTGAAACTCTTCTGGGATGTCCGTGCCTGAGCCTTCGGGCTGCTCCAGTCTGAACCCATGCTGTGCCGATTGAGGCATTGAAACATTCAGGGGGTGGTGGAGTACTGGTTCGGGGGTGAGTCTGAACCCATGCTGTGCCGATTGAGGCATTGAAACCACAAGAGGAAAATACAATGAGTCTTGATACATGGCGTCTGAACCCATGCTGTGCCGATTGAGGCATTGAAACTGAGGACTGGGCGGAGGCAAAACAAAAAGCGTCCGTAGTCTGAACCCATGCTGTGCCGATTGAGGCATTGAAACACGAATACCGCCTCGATGTGATGGCAGTGGCAGATAGTCTGAACCCATGCTGTGCCGATTGAGGCATTGAAACGATCATGTAGTAGGCGTCTGATGTGAATACCACATAGTCTGAACCCATGCTGTGCCGATTGAGGCATTGAAACCAATCCGCACCCAATCCCCCGGCACATTCATTTGTGGTCTGAACCCATGCTGTGCCGATTGAGGCATTGAAACTGCACGTCACCAGACACAATGACCTTGCGACTATCAGGTCTGAACCCATGCTGTGCCGATTGAGGCATTGAAACAGGTTGGCTTGGCAGCAGGCGTGGGTGCGGTGGTCGCGTCTGAACCCATGCTGTGCCGATTGAGGCATTGAAACGACACGTAAAATGTTTTACCGTAAAATGGCTATCATAGTCTGAACCCATGCTGTGCCGATTGAGGCATTGAAACTGGCATAATATCACCATCGTTTTTGACGCATCCTCGGTCTGAACCCATGCTGTGCCGATTGAGGCATTGAAACTTGTAGCGGACGGTGAGTGCTTACCTGCATTCGTTGCAGTCTGAACCCATGCTGTGCCGATTGAGGCATTGAAACTTAGGAGTGTTGCGGGGTCAGGGGGCGGGGTTGATTGTCTGAACCCATGCTGTGCCGATTGAGGCATTGAAACCCCCAGAGGGTGGGGCAGGGGGTATGGGGTGGGGAGTCTGAACCCATGCTGTGCCGATTGAGGCATTGAAACCACAATGAACGGATAAAGGAATGATCCGGGGTTAATGTCTGAACCCATGCTGTGCCGATTGAGGCATTGAAACACCAAATGAAACAGCAGCCCGACCTTGAAGGCAGTGGTCTGAACCCATGCTGTGCCGATTGAGGCATTGAAACTGATCTTCCCCGTCTTTTTGCCGTACAGCCGCTCTGTCTGAACCCATGCTGTGCCGATTGAGGCATTGAAACACATTAAATGAATAGGCATTTGCGCCTACCTCCGGAGTCTGAACCCATGCTGTGCCGATTGAGGCATTGAAACACAGTGACAGGCGTCGGGGTACTCGTTGATTGGCTGTAGTCTGAACCCATGCTGTGCCGATTGAGGCATTGAAACACACCAACAATATCAGCTAAATCCTGCTGTGTTAGTTGGTCTGAACCCATGCTGTGCCGATTGAGGCATTGAAACTGGGACTTCTGGTGATTGGTCTGCGGTCTACGGATTCGTCTGAACCCATGCTGTGCCGATTGAGGCATTGAAACAGCAGCCCACCGAGATAGGCAGAATTACGAAAGAAGTCTGAACCCATGCTGTGCCGATTGAGGCATTGAAACAGAACGGGTCCAAACGTGCTGCCCCCACGGGTTGCGGGGTCTGAACCCATGCTGTGCCGATTGAGGCATTGAAACCTTGTCTGCCACTAACAAAATCTCCGGGGCGGTGGAGTCTGAACCCATGCTGTGCCGATTGAGGCATTGAAACGAAGAGTCCAAGAGTCGCAACCTCGGTGTCGCTGTCCACGTCTGAACCCATGCTGTGCCGATTGAGGCATTGAAACAATCAGATCAAAAGCCTGCCAGAAGGCGCGTCGCCCAGCGGCGTGGGTCTGAACCCATGCTGTGCCGATTGAGGCATTGAAACGGACTAGCACCCTACAGGCATAGCACACACACATAGTCTGAACCCATGCTGTGCCGATTGAGGCATTGAAATAGGACGCATGTGTAGGTACTGTTGCCCCACTGGTGAGGTCTGAACCCATGTTCAACGTTGAGATGAGAGATTTGCACCCCTCAATGACAAGTTGACACACGCCAAATTACCTAGATTTGAGGAATTTGGCGCGTTTGGCGACATTGTCCCCTATTGGTGCCGAGAACATTGTCCTCAGTTCCTAACTGAATGATCCTCATCAGAAGCGAGAAATAGCCCACTCAAGTGCGGACCCCGTTGCTGGCGTTGCTGAGGGTTAACCCTATCGAACACGACAGAATTCTGGAATTCGTCAATTCGTCAACCTGTCAAAGGGGCTGCGAATCTCATGAACTCAATGACCCCTATTGAGGTAGAGGCATATTCCCATCTGACTCCGCTAGAGCAGATGGGGTTGCGCTGGAGTGGGATCCTCGTTTTCCCTGTCCTTGTGCCTGTCGTACATTTGGATGCTGTTGGCGAATTGAAATGGGGCAATTTGCTGCGGTAAACTGGCTGCCGAAAGGTGTACGACAAGGATGTCGTACAAAAGTACGACACGAGGGCGGGAAAGGAAAAAGGGCAGGATGACACTGCATCCGAACGGAA
>JAUQYA010000157.1 GCA_030837785.1 Albidovulum sp. | reverse complement strand
GGGCGCGATCGGGCGCCGCCCGGGCTGGTCGCCCGGGCGGGAGGGTGGAACTGTAGCTTGCGAGGAGCTTCGGAACGGGCATTCGCGGACGCTTCATGGTGCCCTCTGCCTGCGGGGGAAGGCGCGGAACTGCCCTGCCCCCGGCCCTCCCGGCCCTTCGCGAGGCGAAGGGCGTTCGGCGCTGAAAACACCCCGCCGGAGCGTTTTCGCCCGGGCGGAGTCCGCGCCGCTCACCCCATCCGGTAGTTGGGGCTTTCCCGGGTGATCTGCACGTCGTGGACGTGGCTTTCCTTCAGCCCCGCGCCGGTGATGCGGACGAAGCGGCAGTTCCTGCGCATCTCCGCCACGGTGCGGTTGCCGGTATAGCCCATCGCCGCGCGCAAGCCGCCGACGAGCTGGTGGATCACCGCCGCGGCCGTGCCCTTGTAGGGCACCTGGCCCTCGATCCCCTCCGGCACCAGCTTGTCGGAGGCCGCATCCTTCTGGAAATAGCGGTCGGCCGAGCCGCGCGCCATCGCGCCAAGGCTGCCCATGCCGCGGTAGGCCTTGAAGCTGCGCCCCTGCCAGAGGATTACCTCGCCCGGGCTTTCGTCGGTGCCGGCGATCGCCGAGCCCACCATCGCGCAGGACGCCCCCGCCGCGATCGCCTTGGCGAAGTCGCCGGAATACTTGATGCCGCCGTCGGCGATCACCGGCACCTCGCCGGCCGCCCCCGCGGCATCGAGGATCGCCGTCAGCTGCGGCACGCCGACGCCGGCCACGACCCGCGTGGTGCAGATCGACCCCGGGCCGATCCCGACCTTGACCGCATCCGCCCCCGCCGCGATCAGCGCCCGCGTCGCCTCGGCTGTCGCAACGTTGCCGGCCACCACCTGCACCGCGTTCGACAAGGCCTTGATCCGCTCCACCGCCTTGGCCACGCCCTCGGAATGCCCGTGCGCGGTGTCGATCACCACCATGTCGACGCCGGCGTCGATCAGCGCCCGGCTCCGCTCGAAGCCTGCGTCCCCCACGGTGGAGGCGGCGGCGACCCGGAGCCGGCCCAACTCGTCCTTGCAGGCGTGCGGGTTCAGCACCGCCTTCTCGGTGTCCTTGAGCGTCAGAAGCCCGGTGAGCTTGCCCTGCCCGTCGGTCACCAGCAGCTTCTCGATCCGCCGCGCCTTCATCAGGCTCTTGGCGGCGTCGAGGTCGGCCGGCTCGGTCAACACCGCGAGGTTCTCGGCGGTCATCATCACCCGCACCGGCGTCTTGTCGTCGGAGGCGAAGCGCATGTCGCGGTTGGTGACGATGCCGACGACGCGCCCATCATTGTCGACAACCGGGAAACCGGTGATGTTGTAGCGCTCCATCAGCGCCTTGGCGTCGGCCAGGGTCTGGTCGGGCGTCAGCGTGATCGGCTTGTAGACGATGCCGCTTTCGAACCGCTTGACGCGGCTGACCTCCACCGCCTGCTCCTCGATCCCGAGGTTGCGGTGAATGACGCCGATCCCCCCCGCCTGCGCCATCGCGATCGCCATCCGCGCCTCGGTCACCGTGTCCATCGCCGAGGACAGAAGCGGGATGTTCATCCGGATCGACTTCGTGACGAAGGTCGAGGTGTCGGCATCCGACGGCAGCACACTGGAGGCGGCCGGAACCAGAAGAACGTCGTCGAAGGTGAGCGCCTCGCGAATCTCCATGCAACACCTCTTGGGGGAGTCTTCGTTTGGCGCTTCCCTGTTTCACGCGGGCGGCCGGAAGGCAAGACCAAATGCGGGCGCCCCTACCAAGTCTTGCGTCCGCCGGGCGGGCATGCTCAATCACCCTGCCGTGTCCGAACCCGTGAGGAGACCCATGCGCGTCGCCATCGTCGAAAACCAGACCGGGACGCCCTTCGGCCAGATCGGACGCGCCCTCGACGAGGCGGGGGCCGACCTGGCGATCTACCGGCCCTGGCGCGACGGCGGCCTGCCCGCGGACATCGACGCCCACGCGGCGCTCGTCGTTCTCGGCGGCGAACAATCGGCCGTCGACGATGCGACCCATCCCTACCTGCCCGCGCTCGCGGCGCTGATGCGCCGCTACGGCGAGGCCGGGCGCGCCGTCCTTGGCATCTGCCTCGGCTCGCAGATCCTTGCGCGCGGCTATGGCGGGCTCAACCGCGTCGGCACCGCGCCCGAATTCGGCTGGCGGACCATCCGCGCCACCGACGCGGGCCGGTCGGACCCGGTGCTATCGGCGGCGGGGTCGGCCTTCCCGATCTTCCAGTGGCACCGCGACACCTTCACCCTGCCCGCGGGCGCCCTGCACCTGGCCGAGAACGCCGAGGTTGCCCACCAGGCCTTCCGGCTTGGCCGCGCCGCCTACGGGATGCAGTTCCATTTCGAGGCGGACCGCGCTGTCGTCGCCGAATGGACGGAGAGCTTCGCCGCGGCGGCGGAGCGGATGCAGCCCGGCTGGCAGGGCCTGCACGGGTCCGAGGCCGCCCGCCACGGGCCTGCGGCCGATGCCGCCGGGCTTGCCATCGCGCGGGCCTGGGTGGCGCTGATCTGACCTCCGGCGCGCCGCCCCGGATCGGCGGTGCCGCTTGATCCATGTCAAGGCGGAGGGGGCGCGAGGGGGTAGCCTCGGGGGGAACGCGCAAGGCCAGAGTCGCCGGCCCTACCGGCGACCGATTCGCAGCCGCCCGCCCCGGCGCGAGAGGAGGTTCCATGCGCATCCCGCCATCCGTTTCCCGGCTTTTCCTTGCCCTCGGCCTCGCGCTCGCCTCAACGCCCGGCCTCACGCAGGAACAGTCCACGGCGCCGCAGATGATCCCCGCCGAGCGCGTCCCGTTCTTCCACGACTGGGCGGCCTCGCCCCACGCCAAGGCGGATGCACGGGCCTTCACCAACTGGAACGACAAGGGCGAGATCCCCGAGGCCTGCGCGCGGTGCCATTCGACACCGGGTTTCCTCGACTACATCGGCGCCGACGGCAGCGCCGTGGGCAGCGTCGAGCAGAAGGCGCCGACCGGCTCGCTGATCGGCTGCGGCGCCTGCCACAACGAGACCACCCGGGCGATGAGCGGGGTCACCTTCCCCTCCGGCCTCAGGGTCGAGGGGTTGGGGGCCGAGGCGCGCTGCATGACCTGCCACCAGGGCCGGGAATCGACCTTCAGCGTCGACAAGGCGGTGGCAGGTCTTGCCGACGACACCGTCGTGCCGGACCTCGGCTTCCTCAACATCCACTACCGCGCCGCCGGTGCCACGCTGATGGGCACGCTCGCCCGCGGCGGCTATGAATATCCCGGCCGGACCTATGCCTCGCAGCGGCGCCACCCCGCACCCTTCAACACCTGCATCACCTGCCACGAGTTGCACACCGTCGCGCCGAAGGTCGAACCCTGCGCCGCCTGCCACGACGGCGTGACCGACCGCGACTCGCTGGCGCTGATCCGCAAGAGCAGGGCGGATCACGACGGCGACGGCGACGTGAAGGAAGGTATCGCCGCCGAGATCACTGCGCTCCACGACCGGCTTCTCGCCGCGATCCAGACCTACGGCCGCGACGTGGCCGGCACCGCCATCGCCTACCACGCCCATGCGCATCCCTATTTCTTCAACGACCGCAACGGCAACGGCACGGTCGAGGAGGACGAGGCGGTGGCCGAGAACAAGTATGCCGCCTGGACGCCGCGACTCCTCAAGGCCGCCTACAACTACCAGTTCGTCGCCAAGGACCCCGGCGCCTATGCCCACAACGCGCCCTATGTGCTGCAACTCCTGCACGATTCGCTGGCCGATCTGGCCGGGGGCACGGCCGAGGGCGTGACCCGGCCCTGACGCTGGCAAGGCGACCCGCCGCGGGGGGCGCGGCCGGGCCCCTGTCCGCCCGTCTCAGGCGGTCGCGGCGTTGGTGCGGATCGCGAGTTGGCCGCGGGCCCAGAGCGCGATCACCTTCCAGCCGATCGGCAGGATCACCAGCGTCGCGGCCACCAGCGCCACGCCCCCCGGCACCCGCCAGATGCCGCCGACGCTCAGCCACAGGTTCGCCGTCGCCGCGATCGGGAAGGTGAAGGCCCCCCAGAGCGGCGAGAACCCCGCCTCGGTCAGCCACCGCGCCCGGACCAGGAACCACAGCACCGCCAGCGCCGCGACCCCCGCGCAGCCGAGCGCAACCGCGTCAAGCTCGAGCGCATGGGCCACGAGCCCGAAGAGCGCGAGCGGCGCGAGGTGGATGGCGAGAAGCGGCCGGAGCGGCGCGGGGACGGTTTCCTTCAGCATCTGTTCGGCGCTCGCCGCCCAGATGAAGGCCGCAAGCAGCGCCGTCGCGGCGAAAAGCGAAAGCGCGACGAGATAGTACTCGAACACCGTCGCCGCGAGGGCGCCGATGATGAAGCCCACAAAGCTCAGATGCCAGACCGGCGTGACCCGTCGCTGCTCGGCGGGGCCGGTCAGAAGCTGGTGCACCATAAGCAGGGCAAGACCCGCATGCGCTGCGAACCCCGTCCAGAGCACGCCCCGCGCCAGCGGCGCGGCATAGGGCGCAAGCGTCATCGACAGAAGGTAGATGCAAAGCACCATCGCCGCCGCGCCGGCGCGCCCCGGCAGGACGCGCAGATCCTCGGTCAGCACCGAAGGCCGCCGGAGAAGCTTCACCGTGTAGGCGAGCAGCGCGAAGAGAAAGAGCAGCGTCACCGCGCCGAGGATCGCCTCGCCGATGCCACGGGGAACACCGAAGACGTCGGCGCCGCGTCTCCAGGCAAGCCCGAGCCCGAAGAGCCCCATGATCGCGGGAAAGATCGCCGGCGGAACCCGCCGCCAGAGCCCCTTTGGAGTGGGGGCCGGAGGTTTGAATGCCATCGCCTGCCTCATGCGTTTTCCGCGGATAGTGCCGCGCCGGCCCGCTTTTCGCGAGGGAAAAGAGCGCCTTGGCGAGGTTTTTTCGCATCCGCGGCTTTCCGGTCTCAGGCGCCCGTCGCTCCGCCCGCATCTGGACAATCCGGCCCGGCCCGGCAAAGAGGAGCGGCCGGCGCCACCGCCGGCCGGAGGCGACATGGCCCGAACGACGCACCACTCGGCCGCAGCGGCGGTCTGGATGCTTGGTTCCATCGCGGGGTTTTCCGCGCTCGCCGTCTCGGGCCGCGAGATCGGCGCCACGCTCGACACGTTCGAGATCATGCTCTACCGCTCGTTGATCGGGGTGGCGGTGGTCGCGGCGGCGGCGGTCGCGACGGGCCGGCTGGCCGAGATTCGCGCGCGCAACATGGGGCTGCACCTCTTGCGCAACACGCTGCATTTCGCGGGGCAGAACCTCTGGCTCTATGCGCTGCCGCTGATCCCGCTCGCACAGCTCTTCGCGCTCGAATTCTCCTCGCCGGTCATGGTGGCGCTTGCCGCGCCCTTCGTGCTGCACGAACGGCTCACGCCGACCCGCATGCTGTCGGCGGCGCTCGGCTTTGCCGGGGTGCTGATCGTGGCGCGGCCCGGGGCGGCGGGTGGCGCGGCGGAAGGTCTTTCGGCGGGGATCGTCGCGGCGCTTCTCTGCGCGGTTTCCTTCGCGGCGACGGCGCTGGTGACCAAGCGGCTCACCGAGCGCGCCTCGGTGCTCGCGATCCTGTTCTGGCTGGCGCTGATCCAGTCGGCGCTGGGGCTGATCTCGGCGGGCTGGGATGGCGTGATCGCACTCCCCGACCGGACCAACCTGCCCTGGGTCGTCCTCCTCGGCCTGTCGGGGCTTGCGGCCCATCTCGGCCTGACCAAGGCGCTGTCGCTGGCGCCTGCCACGGTGGTGACGCCGCTCGATTTCCTCCGCCTGCCTCTGATCGCACTCGTCGGCATGGCCTTCTACAACGAACCGCTCGACCCGCTGGTCTTCGTCGGCGGGGCGGTGATCTTCGCGGCCAACTGGATGAACATCCGCGCCAAAACCTAGTGCCGTTGCGTCACGGTCGGGCAAAACCCCGGCCCCGCGTCACGTCCTTGATTGACGGCGCCGCGGTCGCAGCCCTAGCGTTGCCCGAGAACAAGAAACTGCACGTTAGGGATGAGGACAATGGGACGTGTACTGGTGACGGCCAGCGCGCTGGCAATCTGCGCATCAACCGCCTCGGCGGGAGGGCTCGAGCGGTCGGCTCAATCCGTGTCGATCCTTTTTGAAACCGGGAAATACGCCGAATTCAACCTCGGCATCGCCGACCCCGACGTCTCGGGCACGCTGGCCGGCGTCTTCAGTTCCGGCGACATGCTGGGCAGCTACAACACCGTCACGCTGGGCTACAAGCAGCCGCTCGGCGACAACCTCGACGTGGCAATCATCCTCGACCAGCCGATCGGCGCAGATATCGATTATCCCGCCGGCGCCTTCTATCCGCTGGCCGGAACCAACGCCGAGGTGGATTCGATGGCGCTGACCGGGCTGCTCCGGTACAAGCTGCCGTCCAACTTCTCGGTCTACGGCGGGTTGCGGCTGGAATCGGTCGAGGGCCGGGTCGACATCCGGACCGTGCCGCCGGTCAGCCCGATCGCCATCAACTACGGGCTTCAGACCGACCGTGACTATCAGGCCGGCTATGTCGTGGGCGTCGCCTGGGAGAAGCCGGAGATCGCCGCCCGCGTCGCACTGACCTACAACTCGGCGATCACCCATTCGCTGGAGATGAGCGAAACCAGCAACGTCTCCGCACCCTCGGTCGTTCAGCAGGATGTCGAGATCCCGCAGTCGGTCAACCTCGAATTCCAGACCGGCATCGCGGCGGACACGCTCCTTTTCGGCTCGATACGCTGGGTCGACTGGACTGCGTTCGTGATCGCCCCGCCGGTCTATGACGCGATCTACGGGCCGCGGCCGCTGGTCAACTACCAGTCGGACCGGGTGACCTACAACCTCGGCCTCGGCCGCAAGTTCAACGAGACGTGGTCGGGCGCCGTCACTCTCAGCCACGAGCCGTCGAACGGCGACATCACCGGCAACCTCGGGCCGACCGACGGTTTTACCAGCGTTGGCCTTGCCGCGACCTACACCCACGACAACATGAAGATCACCGGCGGCGTGCGCTACATCAAGGTTGGCGGAGCGACCACCACACTCGGCGCGGATTTCCGCGACAACGAGGCGATCGGCGCCGGCCTCAGGGTTGGCATCAGCTTCTGATCCGGCCTGCCGCCGGCACGACGGCCCCGCCATGCGGGGCCGTTTCCATTTCCGTTGCGCAGATTCCGGGTGGCGGACCCTGTCGCGGGCCCTTAGAGCGTGTCTGAGTTAGATTGAAGCGTATCCTGCATGTCGGAGGCAGTTTTGGCATTCGGCGGGAGTGAAGGCGTCGAGCAGGGTTCCGACCCTTCGCCATGAGGCTTCGATGGTGCGCTCGTCTGCCTTTCGGAACA
>JAUQYA010000156.1 GCA_030837785.1 Albidovulum sp. | reverse complement strand
GCCGAACGCCTACCAGACGCTCGATTCCGCCGGCCGGCCGATCATCGCCTTCACGCTGCCGCTGATCGCCGAGGCGCGCAACGCCGACGAGCTGGCCTTCGTCATGGGCCACGAAGCCGCGCACCACATCGCAAGCCACATCCCGCGCCAGCAGCAGGAAGCGACGACCGGTGCGTTGATCCTCGGGGTGCTGACAGCGGCCACGGGCGGCGACGAGAGCGCGATTCGCAACGCCCAGGACATCGGCGGCACGATCGGCGCGCGGCGCTATGCCAAGGATTACGAGCTGGAGGCCGACGCGCTCGGCACCATCCTGGCCTGGGACGCGGGCTACGACCCGGAACGCGGGGCCGCCTTCTTCGCCCGCATTCCCGACCCCGGCAACCGTTTCCTCGGCAGCCATCCGCCCAACGCGCAGCGCATCGACACCGTGCGCCGGACGCTTGCCTCGCTGCGATGACCGCGCGCCGGACTTGATTCAAGTCAAGGCGAGGCGCATGCTCGCGGCCGGATGCTGGGGCATGGCAACGCATCGAGGACTTCGGCGATGGGCAAGATGGTGCAGATGGATGCGGCGGGAATGCCGGACATTCCCTATTTCCTGACCGAGACCGAAACCCGGCGGCACGGCGTGGACATCGGCACGGCGATGCAGACGGGAATGCTGACGGCCGAGGACTTCCGCTCGCTCCTCGCTGCCTGCCGGAACTGCGACGAGGGCCATGCGCTGCGCTGCGAGCCCGGCCACGACCGGACCGCGGCCGCGGCACCCGACTGGTGCGCGAACCGCACCGTGCTCGAAGCGCTGCGCGGGATCGTCTGAGCCGCCGCGCCGCGCGTTCGCGGACGTGACAAGCGCCGGTGCGCGCCGCTAGTCTTCTCGCGGAAAACGGGGAGGAACGGATGCGCGACCTCATGGCCAGTGAGATCCGGCGGTTTGCCAACACCTGCACCTGGTCGCTTCAGGGCTGGCGCGCGGCCTGGGCGAGCGAGAAGTCGCTGCGGCAGTGGACGGTCGTGAACCTCCTGTCGGCGGGGCTCGCCTTCACGCTCGACCTGTCCACCGGGGAACGCGCGCTGATCCTCGCGCTCGGGGTTCTGGTGCTGGCGGCGGAGCTTTTCAACACCGCGATCGAGGAGGCCGTCGATCTGGCCTCGCCAGGGCCGAATCCGCGCGCCGGCAAGGCCAAGGACTGCGGCTCGGCCGGGGTGGCGCTGGCCGCACTCGCGGGCGGCATCGCCTGGGCCGTCATCCTGATCGGCTGACCTAGGGTAAGGGATACCGGTATCGGCGACGGCCCGGCGCCGTGGTAGTCTCACAAGACGATGCAGTTGAGACGGTAACGGACGATCGGACTTGGGGAGGGTGACCCCGGACTGCCGCGAGGGTAGGGCGTGGCAATCCACGGTCCCGCCGCCGCACGCTCCCGGCGGCGGCGGGCCGTTTCGGTCCTCGTCAGGCGTTGCGCCAGAGGTTTACGGCGAAGGCAATGATGCCGAGCAGCACCAGCAGTTCGGCGATCGGTGCCACGGGCACCATGCCCGCTTCGCCGATCCGCCCCGAGAAGAGAAGCCACAGCATCACCAGAAGCCCCAGCGCTCCCGCCTGATGCAGCCAGAAGTGCGCCCGCGCAAGCGCACTGCCGGACATCTCCGGGATCACGCGGTAGACGATCCCGAAGATCGTCATCAACGCGAAGCCGAGCAGGTTGATGTGGGCGTGAAGGGGGGCGAATTCGTGATCGCCCGATCCGCTCATGTACATGCCGAAAATGATACCAAGACACAGATAAGCAACACCGATCACCATGAAGTTGCGTGAGATCTGCATAGCCGTTTCCTGATTGAACGCGGGTGTCCTGTCGCCCGCGGCGCAACGCTAGAACCGGTTCCGCCTGGCACGAAATGATTTAACGCGGGGCGGCGCATTTTGCAGCCTGGGGTTGAGGGACTTGCGCCGCTTCGGGGCTTCAGCGGCCCACAACCCGCCCCCAGAGGTCGTAGTCGCCCGACTCGTCGATCTCCACGGTCACGATGTCACCGGGCCGGAGGCCCGCGAAGTCTTCGTCGATGAAGAGATTGCCGTCGATCTCGGGGGCATCGGCCTTGGTGCGGCAGGTGGCGCCGTCGTCATCCACGGTGTCGACGATCACCTCCATCCGCCGTCCGACCTTGGCGGCGAGTTTCGCCGCGGAAATCGCCTGGGCCTTTTCCATGAAACGATGCCAGCGGTCGTCCTTCACCTCCTCGGCCACATGGCCGGGCAGGTCGTTCGACCGCGCACCCCTGACGTTCTCGTAGCGGAAGCAGCCGACACGGTCGAGCTGCGCCTCGTCGAGCCAGTCGAGCAGCGTCTGGAACTCGGCCTCGGTCTCGCCGGGAAATCCGACGATGAAGGTTGAGCGCAGCGTGATCTCGGGGCAGACCTGCCGCCAGGCGACGATCTCGTCCAGCGTCTTCGCCGCGGCGGCGGGCCGCGCCATTCGCCTCAGCGTGTCGGGGTGGGCGTGCTGGAAGGGGATGTCGAGGTAGGGCAGGATCAGCCCCCCCGATTCTGAATGGGCCGCCATCAGGGGCACCAGGTCGCGCACATGCGGATAGGGATAGACGTAATGCAGCCGCACCCAGGCGCCGAGGCTTCCCAGGTCGCGCGCCAGATCGGTGATATGGGCGCGGCGGCCGCGGTCGCTGGCGTGCTTCAGGTCCACCCCGTAGGCCGAAGTGTCCTGGCTGATCACCAGAAGCTCCCTCACCCCCGCCGCCACCAGCCTTTCGGCCTCGCGCACCACGGCATGGGCGGGGCGGGAGACGAGCCTTCCGCGCATGTCGGGAATGATGCAGAACCGGCAGTGGTGGTTGCAGCCCTCGGAAATCTTCAGGTAGCTGTAGTGCCGCGGCGTCAGCTTCACGCCGGTCGCCGGCAGAAGGTCCACGAACGGGTCGGGCGACGGCGGCACGGCCGCGTGCACCGCATCGAGCACCTGTTCGTATTGCTGCGGCCCGGTGACCGCCAGCACCGAGGGATGCGCGCCGGTGATATAGTCGGGCTCGGCCCCGAGGCAGCCGGTCACGATCACCCGGCCGTTCTCGGCCAGCGCCTCGCCGATCGCCTCGAGGCTTTCGGCCTTGGCGCTGTCGAGAAAACCGCAGGTGTTGACGATGACGGCATCCGCACCGGCGTAGTCGGGGCTGATCGCATAGCCTTCCGCCCTGAGGCGCGTCAGGATGCGTTCGCTGTCCACCAGCGCCTTGGGACAGCCGAGCGAGACCATGCCGATCGTCGGCTGGCCGGGGCGGGCCGGGCTGTCGAAGACCGGCTTCGGTGCAAGGTCGGGGCGGAGGTTCGGCGGGTTCTGGGTCATCGCGCGGATATAGCCGCTCGTCCGGCTTCGGAAAAGCGGGGTTTGCGTCAGGCCCTGAGCCGCCAGCCGGTGCGGAAGATCGCCCAGGCGGCGGCAAGGCCGAGCCCGAGAAACGCGCCAAGCGCCGCGAGCGAGGCCGCGACCGGCACGTCGGCCTGCCCGAAGAAGGCCCAGCGGAAGCCGGAGACGAGGTAGAGCACCGGGTTGAGATGCGCGACCGCCTCCCAGAACGGCGGCAGCATCGAGGCGGAATAGAAGGCGCCGCCAAGAAACACCAGCGGCGTGATCACCATCAGCGGGATGAACTGCAACTGCTGCCAGTCCTTCGCCCAGATTCCCATGAGAAACCCCATCAGCGAAAAGCCGAAGGCGGTCAGGACAAGGAAGGCCGCCGCCCAGAGAGGATGGGCGATGGGCAGGTCGACGAAGCAAAGCGCGGTCAGGTAGATCACCACTGCGATGATCACCGATTTCAGCGCGGCCGCGCCGACATAGCCCATCACCACCTCGACGAACGAGACCGGCGCGGCAAGGATTTCGTACATGGTCCCCGCGAACTTCGGGGAGAAGATGCCGAACGAAGCGTTGGAAAGCGACTGCTGCAGCACCGTCAGCATGATCAGGCCCGGCACGATGAAGGCGCCGTAGGACACGCCTTCGACATCCTGGATGCGCCCGCCGATCGCCGCGCCGAAGACGACGAAGTAAAGCACGGTCGAGATCACCGGCGAGGCGAGCGACTCCCACGGGGTGCGCCAGAACCGCGCCATCTCGTGCCGGAAGATCGTGCGCACCGCCTGCCAGTTCATCTGCCTTCCTCCACAAGCCGCAGGAACACCTCCTCGAGCGAGGATTGCTCGGTCTCGAGGTCGCGCACGGCGATGCCTTCGGCGGCAAAACCGGCAAGAAGCCGGGCGATGCCGCTGCGGTCGGCGCGGGTGTCGTAGTCGTAGCTGACATGCCGCCCGTCGGGCGACAGCGCCAGCCCCTCCTGGGCAAGGCCCGCGGGCAGCGCGGCCAGCGGTTCGGCCAGTTCGACCGTCAGCCGCTTGCGGCCGAATTCGTGCATGAGCCGCGCCGTCTCCTCGACCAGAAGAAGCTGCCCCCTGTCGATGATGCCGATGCGGTCGGCCATCTCCTCGGCCTCTTCAAGGTAGTGCGTCGTCAGGATGATCGTCACGCCCGAGGCGCGCAGGTCGCGGACCACCGCCCACATCTCGCGCCTCAGCGTCACGTCGACCCCCGCCGTCGGCTCGTCGAGGAAAAGGACGCGCGGCCCGTGCGACAGCGCCTTGCCGATCAGCACGCGCCGCTTCATGCCCCCCGACAGTTCGTTCAGCCGGGCATCGCGCTTGTCCCAGAGCGTCAGCGCGCGCAGCACGCGTTCCAGATGCGTATCGTCCGGGGGCTTCCCGAACAGGCCGCGCGAGAACCGCAGCGTGTCCATCACCCGCTCGAACGGCTCGACGGCGATTTCCTGCGGGACGAGGCCGATCAGCGCCCGCGCCGCCCGGTAGTCGCGCATTATGTCGTGGCCGCCGACCAGCGCCCGGCCGCCCGAAGGCGTCACCAGCCCGCAGAGGATCGAGATGAAGGTGGTCTTGCCCGCGCCGTTCGGCCCGAGCAGCGCGAGAATCTCGCCCTCGGCGATGTCGAGCGTGACGCCCTCGAGCGCATGGGTGCCGCTCGCATAGGTCTTTGAGAGGTCGCGGACCTCGATGATCGCCTTCATGGGAATGGTCTTTGCTGTCGCGCGTTCCGCCACGCTAGCCGCTGGGGCCGGCGAATGCCAGTGCCGGATTGCCCCCCCCCGGGGGGGCGCCTGTCGCTCCGGACGCCCGCGGCGATCGGTGCCGGGGCCGCAGCCCCGGGGGCGGGCGTCACCGCCGCCGGTCGCGCCGCGAGGACATCGGCTGGAAGGCGACGCCGACATGGGCCTCGCAATAGGGCTTGCCGGCCTGGGCCGCGAGGCCGCAGAACCAGAAATCCTCGGTCGCCGGATCGCCGATCGGCCATTTGCAGGTCCGCTCGGTCAGTTCCATCAGGGTGAGCCTGCGCGCCTTCTTCTCGATCTCGCGGACCGAGGCGAGCGCCTCGGGGCTGATCTCCCCCGCCGAGGGCTGCGGCGGCAGCGGCTGGCCGGCGGGCACCACGGGCTTGCGCGCGGGCGGCTGGGCCGCGGCGGCCGCAGGGGCGGGATCGGGGCGCGCTGCCGCGGGGGCCGCCGGGGCGGGCCTCGCGGCGGGCTGGGCGGGCTTCGCCGCCGCGGCGGGCTTCGCTTCCACCCTGGGTTCCGGATCGGCCTTGGTCTTCACCGGATCGGGCGCGCCGCCCACCCGGTTCGACAGGCCGAGGCGATGGACCTTGCCGATGACCGCGTTGCGCGTCACCCCGCCCAGTTCCTTGGCGATCTGGCTTGCCGACTGGCCCTCGGCCCACATCTTCTTCAGCGTCTCGACGCGCTCGTCGGTCCAGGACATGATCGTTCCTCGGGTTCTCGGGGCCATCGCGCCAGCGCCCCTCCGGGGGGCGCCGGGCGGTCCGGCGGTCGGCTTGGCCGCATTCTAGCGGCGACGCGCCGAGATACAAGGGAAGGCGGCGCGAGGCAAGGGCCGCGCCATGCCCGAGATCGCCGGTGGCCCGATCGCCGATGGCCCGATCGCCGATGGACAGCGCGGGCGATTCCGGCTAGAGCCACGCCATGACGCACCGGACCCGCATCCTCGCCCGTCCCCGACGCCGCCGCACCCGCGCCTGACGTCCGCCGTCGCTTCGCGCCGCTCCTGGCGCCCTCTCGCCCGCCTGCGTCAAACCCCTCGGATCGTTGACATGCAAGCGCCCATGAGGCACCCCTTGGCCTTCCCTTCCGGAGTTCATCCATGATCCCGTCGCTGCTGCCCACCTATAACCGCGCGCCCCTGGCCTTCGTCCGGGGCGAAGGCTCCTGGCTCGTGGCCGAGGACGGCAGCCGGTATCTCGACCTCGGCGCCGGGATCGCCGTCAACGCGCTCGGCCACGCCAACCCGGCGCTGGTCGCGGCGCTGACCGAACAGGCGGGCCGGGTCTGGCATGTCTCGAACGTCTACCGCATCCCCGAGCAGGAACGGCTTGCCGACATGCTGGTGGAGAAGACCTTCGCCGACACGGTATTCTTCACCAACTCGGGCACCGAGGCGGCCGAGCTTGCGATCAAGATGGCGCGGAAATACTGGCACGAGAAGGGCGATCCCGACCGGATCGAGATCCTGACCTTCGAGGGCGCCTTCCACGGCCGTTCCACCGGCGCCATCGCCGCGGCCGGGTCGGAGAAGATGGTCAAGGGCTACGGCCCGCTGATGCCCGGCTTCCGCGCGCTCCCCTGGGGCGACCTCGCGGCGATGAGGGCTGCGATTACCGGCCGGACCGCGGCGGTGATGATCGAGCCGATCCAGGGCGAGGGCGGCATCCGGCCCTTGCCGGACGAGGATCTGCGGGCGATCCGGGCGCTCTGCGATGACACCGGCGCGCTTCTGATCCTGGACGAGGTGCAATGCGGCATGGGCCGCACCGGGCGGCTCTTCGCCCACGAATGGGCGGGGATCATGCCCGACATCGTGATGGTGGCCAAGGGCATCGGCGGGGGCTTTCCCCTCGGCGCGGTGCTTGCCACCGAGGATGCGGCCTCCGGCATGACGGTGGGCAGCCACGGCTCGACCTACGGCGGCAACCCGCTCGCCTGCGCGGTGGGCGCGCGCGTGCTGGAGATCGTTTCCGATCCCGCCTTCCTCGCGGCGGTGAACCGCAAGGCGGGGCTCTTCCGCCAGAAGCTCGAGGCGCTTGTCGCCGCCCATCCGGAGATTTTCGAACGCGTCCGCGGCCAGGGGCTGATGCTCGGCCTCAGGTGCAGGGTGGCCCCCGCCGACATGGTGTCGGCCGGGTATGGCCAGCACTTGCTGACGGTGGCCGCGGCCGACGACACGCTGCGCCTGCTGCCGCCCCTGACGATCACCGAGGAGGAGATCGCCGAGGCCGTCCACCGCCTCGACGCCGCCGCAGCGGCGCTCGAAACGGCGCCCGCCGCTTCTTCGTTGTGACAATATCCCCGGGGGTCCGGGGGCAGGCGGCCCCCGGCCGCGACCCGGGCAAGGACAGACCGATGCAAAGCTTTCTCGATATCCACAAGACCGACGCCTCCGAGCTTCGCGCCATCATCGACCAGGCGCGCGCGATGAAGGCCGCCCGCAACGGCCGGCCCAAGGGCACGCCCGACGACGACCAGCCGCTCAGGGGCCGGATGGTCGCGCTGATCTTCGAGAAGCCCTCGACGCGGACGCGGATTTCCTTCGACGTCGGCGTGCGGCAGATGGGTGGGCAGACGATGGTGCTGTCGGGCGCCGACATGCAGCTCGGCCACGGCGAGACCATCGCCGACACCGCGCGGGTGCTCTCGCGCTATGTCGACCTGATCATGATCCGCACCTTCGAGGAACAGACGCTGCTGGAGATGGCGGAATACGCCTCGGTGCCGGTGATCAACGGGCTGACCAACCGCACCCATCCCTGCCAGATCATGGCCGACGTGATGACCTACGAGGAACACCGCGGCCCGATCGCCGGCAAGAAGGTGGTGTGGTCGGGCGACGGCAACAACGTCTTCGCCAGCTTCGCCCATGCGAGCGCCCAGTTCGGCTTCGACCTGACCTTCACCGGGCCCGAGACGCTCGACCCCGAGCGCGCCTGGCTCGACTTCGCCGCCGGGAAGGGCCGGCCGGTCACCATCGACCGCAATCCCGAACGCGCGGTGAAGGGCGCCGATCTGGTGGTCACCGACACCTGGGTCAGCATGCACGATCCGCAGTCGGCGCGGGAGCGGCGGCACAACCAGCTCCGCCCCTACCAGGTGAACGACGACCTGATGGGTCTCGCCAAGCCCGACGCGCTTTTCATGCACTGCCTGCCCGCGCACCGCGACGACGAGGCGACGAGCGCGGTGATGGACGGGCCGCATTCGGTGATCTGGGACGAGGCGGAAAACCGGCTCCATGCCCAGAAGGCGATCCTGCGCTGGTGTCTCGGCGTCTGATCCGGTCGCGCGCGGGCGGCCCCGCGCGCCGCCTCCGGCGAGGGTATTTCGGCAACGAAGAAGCGCCGCCCGCGCAAGGGTTCTTGGCCTTGCGCGCATTTTTCCCTAAGCATCGGGCAGCGGGCCGGAGGAGCAGGCCGGGGCAGGCGGGCAGGACGAACCCGGCGGGGACAGGGAGGTCGGGCGTGGCGGGTGAGGGAACGGGACGGCGCGCCGCGGTCAACCTGACCGACCTTGCCGACCGCTACGGGTCGGACAAGGGCTCGGCCAAGCACCGCTATACCGAGCTTTATCACATGCTGTTCCATCCCTTCCGGAACCGCACCATCCGGCTTCTCGAGATGGGGCTGCAGATCGGCGGGCCGGAGCACGGGGCCGCGGCCGAGCGCAAGACCACCGACCTGCCCTCGATCCGCATGTGGCTGGAGTTCTTCCCCAGGGCGCGGGTGCACGGGCTCGACGTGTCGGACTTCTCCTGGTTCGCCGCCGATCGCTTCACCTTTCACAGATGCGACATGGACGCCCGGGAAGACCTCGCCCGCACCGCTGCGGACTTGCCGGATTTCGACATCATCCTTGATGACGCGAGCCATGCCTCGCATCACCAGCAGAACGCCTTCCTGGAGCTTTTCCCGAAGCTGAGGCGCGGCGGGCTCTACATCATCGAAGATCTGCGCTGGCAGCCCGAGGCCTACGAAAGGCCCGGCATCACCAAGACCGCCGAACTCTTCCGGTCGTTTTCCGAGCACCGCGCCTTCCGCCACGCCGATCCGGGCACGGAGGCGGAGTTCGCTGCGCTCGCGCCGGCAATCTCCGGCTGCTTTCTTTTCCCGGTCCGCTACGAGAGGGCGCGTCGCGACCAGGTCGCGGTGATCCACAAACGCTGAGGATCACGTGCCGCGCGGCTTGGCGCGGAGTGTTGGCTGGTGCGCGGTCGGGTCTTCGGGCCAGGGGTGGCGGGGATACTGCCCGCGCATCTCCTTGCGCACATCGGCATAGCTCGTCGCCCAGAACCCCGGCAGGTCGAGCGTGGTCTGGACCGGGCGGTTCGCCGGCGACAGGAGCGTGATCCTGAGCGGCAGCCTGCGCGGACCTACGACGGGGTGCGAGGTCACGCCGAAAAGCTCTTGAAGGCGCAGGGAAATCGACGGGTGATCGCCCTCGTAGTCGATCGCCACCTGGCGGCCGAGGGGGGTGGTGAAATGCGCCGGCGCGAGGTGGTCGAGTGCCTGCTGCTGCTCCCACGAGAGCGATTGGCGCAGGGGCCCGGCGAGGTCGAGGGCGCGAAGGTCGGCCTCGGTCCGCCGGCCCGCGAGATGGGGCAGGAGCCAGTCCCCGGCGCGCGCCAGAAGGGCCTCGTCAGACACATCTGGCATGTCTGCGCCCTGCGCCTTCAGAAGCGCGATGCGGGCGCGAAGCCGCCGGGCGGTGTCGCTCCAGGGAAGGCCGGTCTGGCGCAGGCCGTCGAGCGCGGCCCGGGCGAGCGCCTGCGGCGGGGCGTCGGGCCAGGGCCGATCGGCAAGCACCAGCGCGTCGAGGCGTTCCTGTTGCCGGGCGATCACCCGGCCCTCGCGGCGCGACCATTCGGCCACTTCCCGCCAGCCGATCGCGGGCGCGAAGAGCCGGCGGAGCGAGGCTTCGGCAAAGGCGATCCCCTGCCTGACGCGGGCCTCGCGCGGGTCGCCGTCGAGGTCGGTGGCGACGACGAGCCTGTCGCGGCCGAGCGGATCGCCCTCGGCCACCACCGCGCCCTTGCCGCCCGACAGCACATAGCGCGCCGCCTCGCCCTGGCGGCGCAGCCCGATGCGGTCGGGATAGGCGAGCGCCGCCATCTCGGCCGGCGTGAAACCTTCGGCAACCGGCCCGACCATCCGGGACAGGCGTTTCGCCTCGGCGCGGATGCGCTCGACCGTTGCGCGGTCCACCCGGTCGGGGTGTTCGGCCTCATGGCGCTTCGGGTCGCGGATCGCGGCGAGGCGCAGGCCGAGATCGGCAGGGGCGCCGCGCAACGGGTCCCGCTCGGCAAGGAGGGCCGCCAGCACCGCAGCCTCAGGCCCCGCCGTCACCAGCATGTGGCCGAGCCGCGGATGCAGCGGCAGGGCCGCCAGCGCCCGGCCGTGCGCGGTGATCCGGCCCTGCGGATCGAGTGCGCCGAGCCCGTGAAGAAGCGCCCGCGCCTCTGCCAGGGCGGGGGCGGGGGGCGGGGTGAGGAAGGCGAGGTCGGCCCCGTCCGAGCCCCAGAGTGCGAGTTCGAGCGCGAGGCCGGCAAGGTCGGCGGCGGCGATCTCGGGCTCGGGGAAGGGGGCAAGCCCGCCATCCTCGCCCTTCGTCCACATCCGGTAGCAGGTGCCTTCCGCCACCCGGCCGGCGCGGCCGCGCCGCTGTTCGGCCTCGGCCCGCGTCACCCGCTCGGTCACAAGCCGCGCCATGCCCGAGGCCGGGTCGAACCGCGCCCGCCGCGCCCGGCCCGCGTCCACCACCACGCGGATGTCCTCGATCGTCAGCGAGGTTTCCGCGATCGAGGTGGCGAGCACGACCTTGCGCCCCTCCCGTACGGGTGCGATCGCCGCGCGCTGGGCGGCGAAGTCCATCGCGCCGAACAGCGGGCGGAGGGCGCAGTCGGCGGGCAGGTGCCCGGACAGGAGCGCCTCCACCCGGCGGATCTCGCCCTCGCCGGGCAGGAAGACGAGCACGCCGCCCCCGGTCTCCTCCACGGCCTGCCGGACGAGGTTCGCCACCCGCCCAACGAAGCGCATCGAGGGATCGGCGGGGCGCGCCAGCCAGCGGGTTTCCACCGGGAAGGCGCGGCCCGCGGAGGTGATCACGGGGGCCGCGTCGAGCATCGCCGCGACGGGGCCGGCGTCGAGCGTCGCCGACATCACGAGGATGACAAGGTCGGGGCGCAGCGCCTGGCGCACCTCCCAGGCGAGCGCGAGGCCGAGGTCGGCGTTCAGCGAGCGTTCGTGGAACTCGTCGAAGATCACCGCGCCGATGCCGGAAAGCCCGGGGTCGGACTGCAACATCCGCGTGAGGATGCCTTCGGTCACGACCTCGATCCGGGTGGCGGGAGACAGCTTCGCCTCGCCGCGGATGCGGTAGCCGACGGTCCGGCCCACCGGCTCTCCCAGCGTCTCGGCCATGCGCTCGGCGGCGGCGCGGGCGGCAAGCCGGCGCGGCTCCAGCATGACGATGCGGTCCGGCACCAGCCCCGCCTCCAGCAGCGCCAGCGGCACCCGCGTGGTCTTGCCCGCACCCGGCGGCGCCTGCAATACCGCGCGGCCCGCGCCCTTCAGCGCGGCGACCAGCGCGGGGAGCGCCTCGTCTATCGGCAACCGGTCCAACACATCCGGCTTATCGCCGAGTGAGCCGGCCTTTGCCATAGATCGTGTCCATCGAAATCTCCATGACCCGCAGGCGGCCGTCGGGCAGCGGCGCATAGGTCATGGTGAAGGGGAAGCGGCTCTTGTCCGCCATCTCCTCGGCGGAAAACCCTTCGAGGCGGCGGTATTCGCCGGTGCAGGTCAGCCCGCCGCCGGCTGCGGGCTTCGGATCGGTCAGCACCACCTGGCTGCGCCGCCGCCCGTCGAACATCACGAGTTTCAGCCGGCACGCCTCTGCCGGTGCCACGTCGCGCAGCGCGGCATAGGCCGCCGTCAGCGGATCCACGGTGCCGCCCTGCGTCGCCGGGTCGAGATCGCCCGGGCGCGGCGGCTTCGGCGGGGTGTAGACCTTCACCTGCGGCACGCCCGCCCGGTAGTCCATCACCGACTGCGACTGGCGCTTGCCGGTGTCGGCGTCCTCCTCGTAGCGCGTGGGGGTGAACCGTCCGTTCGAATGGCTGCCGCTGGCGCGCGCGTCATAGCGCACCTTGCGGACAAGGGCGACGAGCCCGCCGCTTTTCAGCACGCCGGATGCGGAATAGCCTTTCCCCTCGATTGCCCCCGCGACCGAGAGCGTGCCGGTGTAGAGACCCCGCAGCGTGAGGTCGAAAACGGCGCTGTCCTGCTGGTCGGCGGTGGCGCCGCCAGCGGCGAAGACGACCGCCAGGGTGGCGGCGATACGGGGAAGGATCGTCATGGCACTGCTCGCACTTTCTCGCCTCTGCTCTGGACATCGGCCCGCCGAAGCAGGCAGAAAAACCGCCGGGAGGTCAACTCACTTCCCTGTTTGCCCAGCGAAAGGCCGCCACTTGCGTAACATGGACATGAACGAGCTTGCCGGGCGCGTGGCCGCGGGTGACCGCCGGGCGCTGGCGCGCGCGATCACGCTTGTCGAAAGCGCGCGCACCGACCACCGGGCCCAGGCGGTGGAGCTTCTGGAGGCGCTCGGGAGCGGGCGGCAGGCACTGAGGATCGGGCTTTCCGGCACGCCGGGGGTGGGCAAGTCGAGCTTCATCGAGGCCTTCGGCAAGATGCTGACGGGGCAGGGGATGCGCGTCGCGGTGCTTGCGGTCGATCCGTCCTCGGCCCGCTCGGGCGGGTCGATCCTCGGCGACAAGACCCGGATGGAGCGGCTGTCGCGCGACCCCCGGGCCTTCATCCGCCCGTCGCCGAGCCAGGCACAGATGGGCGGCGTCGCCCGCCGCACCCGCGAGGCGGTGGTGCTGTGCGAGGCGGCCGGTTTTGACGTGGTGCTGATCGAGACGGTGGGCGTCGGCCAGTCGGAGGTGATGGTGGCCGAAATGGCCGACCTCTTCGTGCTGCTCCTCGCCCCGGCGGGGGGCGACGAGTTGCAGGGCGTCAAGCGCGGCATCATGGAGATGGCCGACCTCATCCTCGTCAACAAGGCGGATGGCGAGTTGACGGCTGCGGCCCGGCGCACCCGCGCCGACTATGCCGGGGCGCTCCGGCTGCTGCGCAAGCGGCCGCAGGACCCGGAGGGCTTTCCCAAGGCGCTCTGCGTCTCCGCCGCCGAGGAGACCGGGCTTGCCGAGGCCTGGGAGGAGATGCAGGCGCTGGCCGCCTGGCGCCGCGAGACCGGGCATTTCGATGCCCGCCGGGCCGAGCAGGCGCGCCACTGGTTCGAGGAGGAGGTGCGCCAGGGGCTTCTGGCGCGGCTGACCGACGATCCGGCGATCCGGGAACGGATGGCGCTCCTCGGCGACGAGGTCGAGGCCGGCCGGCCGCCCTCGCAGGCGGCAACCGAGCTTCTGGGCGACCTCGGCCGCCGCTGAGGCTGCCGGTGACGCTGACGGTGACGCTGCCGGTGACGCTGCCGGTGACGCTGCCGCCGGTGGCGGCGGGCATCAGTCATCAAACAGGCCCATGTCGCGCCGAAGATATTCCGGCATATGGGCGAGATCGACGCGCAGCTGCCGCTTGATTTCCCGGAGGTTGCCCGGGGGCACGGGCTTGCGGCGGAAAAGCCGGTTCCAAAGCGATTTCGTTGCCCTGACGGGCAGTGCTGGGGTCAGCATGGCTTGTCTCCTGGGACGGGTTCCTTGAAGATCATCCTGACCGAGTCCCGCCGCGAGGACCAATCGAACCTCTGCGGTCAGGCATAAGGAAGTTCTATGCCTTCATCCGTTCCCCAGCCGCTGCCGCCGCTGGCCGCCATCCGTGCCTTCGAAGCCGCCGCCCGGCACCAGAGCTTCACCCGCGCGGGCGAGGAACTGGGCATGACCCAGGCGGCGGTCAGCTACCAGATCCGCCTTTTGGAGGACCGCGTCGGCGTGCCGCTGTTCCGCCGCCGGCCGCGCGGCGTCACTCTCACGGCCGACGGTGCGCGGCTCGCCGAGCGGGCAGGCGAGGCGCTGGAGATACTCCGCCAGGCCTTCGCCGAGGCGCGCCACCAGGGCGACGAGACGCTGGTCATCAGCGCCCTCGCCACCTTCGCAGCGCATCTGCTGGCGCCGCGGCTCGGCCATTTCCAGATTGCCCATCCCGAGGTCACCACCCGGGTCGAGGTCGATCACCGGCTGGCGGACCTGCTGGCCGGCGAGGCGAGCGTGGCGATCCGCGCCGGGCTCGGCGAGTGGCCGGGGCTGAGGGCCGACTTCCTGATGCCGGTCCGCTACACGCCGATGCTGAGCCCGTCCTTCGTCGCCCGCCACGGGCTGCCCGCGACGCCGGCAGCGCTCAGCGACCTGCCGCTGGTCGATCCCGACGACCCGGGCTGGGCGCAATGGTTCGCCACCGCCGGGGCGATGGCTCCGACCTCGGTGAAAGGCGCGCGCAGCTATCTCGGCACCCAGTTGCTCGCCGCGCAGGCGGTAATCGCCGGTCAGGGGGCCGGGCTCCTGACGCCGGTCTACTTCCTCGACCAGCTTGCCCGCGACGAACTGATCCAGCCCTTCGGCATCCTCGCCGAGGATGCGATCTCGATCTGGCTGGTCTATCCGGAACGGCGGCGCAACGCGCCGGCCGTGCGCGCCTTCCGCGACTGGCTTCTGGGCGAGATGCGGAGCCTCGGGATGCGCGGCGGCCCGGCCGACGGACCCGCGGGCGACGTCAGATCTTCATCTTCTTGAACACCGGCTCGGGGATGTGGCGGATGATCAGCATGATCCAGCGCCAGAAGAAGGGCGTGTAGATGACGTTGCGCTTCTTTCGCACGGCCTTCAGCAGGTCTGCCGCCACCGCCTCGGGGCTGGCCACGAGGAAGAGGCCGGGCAGGCCCCAGGTCATCGCGGTGTCGACGAAGCCGGGCTTCACCGTCACCACATGGCCGCCCGCGCGGGTGAGCCGGTTCCTGAGGCCGGAGAGATAGGTGGCGAACCCCGCCTTGGCCGCACCGTAGACGTAGTTGCCAAGCCGGCCGCGATCGCCCGCGACCGATCCGACGCCGACAACCGTGCCGCCGCCGCGCGCCTCCATCACCGGCGCCAGCATCTGGAGGAAGCGGGCCGGGCCGGTGAGGCTGTCGGCAACCACCCCGTCGATCAGCGCAGGCTCGCGGTCGATCGCGGCCTGTTCGGGCATCGAGCCGACGAAGACGGCGGCGTTGACCTCGCCCTCCTCCGCCTCAAGCCGGTCGAGGAGCGGGCCGAAGGTCGCCGCGTCGCGGGCATCGAAGGCGACCGCTTCGGCCAGCCTCGCCCCGCGCAGCCGGCAATCTGCGGCAAGGGCCGCAAGCTCGTCGCCGTCGCGTCCGGCAAGAAGCACGCCGGCGCCCTCGGCCGCCACGGCCCGGGCGAAGGCGCGCGCCATCGACGAGGTCGCGCCGAGGATGATCCAGGTCGAGTTCATCGTGTGCTCCTGAGGCTGAGGCGGCGGACGAGACCGGTCGACAGCGCGGCGGCGGGATCTGCCTTCTCCACCTGCGCCTGCCAGTGGGGCAGGTCGGGATACATCGCCCGGATCGCGGTCCCCTGTGCCAGGCTGTCCTTGGCGAAATAGAGCCGCCCGCCCGCGTCCGCGGCGCGATCCTCGAGCCGGCGGATCAGCTCGCGGGCCTCGGCCCGATTGGGGAAGTCGACGGCGAGCGTGTAGCCCTCCATCGGGAAACTCAGGTCACCCGCGCGGCCCGGCCCCATGCGCTTGAGCACCGCGAGCGGCGAGGCGAGGCCCGAGGTGGCGATGGTTTCCAGCATGGTGCGCAGCGCCGGCGCCGCCTCCAGCGGCACGACGCACTGGAACTGGTGAAAGCCCCGCTTGCCGTAAAGCCGGTTCCAGTCGTGGATCTTGTCGAGCGGGAAGAAGAAGTCGCCGATCGGCTTGACGGTGGTGCGCCCCGAGGCCGGAACCCGGCGGAAGTAGGCGGCATTGAAAGCGCGCACCACCGGCCCGGCCAGCGCGAACCGTGGCGCGTCGAGCGGCACCTTGCGGTTTCGCACCCGCTTCGGCATCAGGCCCGATCCGGTCTCGCCCTCCTCGAGGATGCCGCGGCCGAGCCCCGCGCCGGTCGCGGTCGCGTCGATCCAGCCGACGGTATAGGTCGCCTCGGAGGCGTCGAGGCGGGCGATGTGCTCGTCCCAGTCCTCGACCCGCCGTTCGGTCACCACCATCACGTCGCCCTTGCAGGGATGAAGCCTCAGCTTCGCCCGCGTGATGATGCCGGTCTGGCCAAGCCCCCCGGCGGTGGCGCGAAAGAGGTCGGGCGTTGCCTCGGGGGTGACCTCCACCGGCCCCGCAGCGGTGATCAGGGTGAATCCGGCGACATGCTGGCAGAAGGATCCGGCATGGTGGTGGTTTTTACCGTGCACATCCTGGCCGATGCAGCCGCCCACCGTGGCGAACCCCGTGCCCGGCACCACCGCGGGCAGCCAGCCCTTCGGCCCGAAGGCGGCTGCGATCTCGCCCACCCGCGCGCCGGCCTCGACCTCCAGCACCCCGGTCGCCGGATCGAAGGACAGCATCCGGTCGAGCCGTGTCATGTCGACGACGCGGCCGCCGTCGTTCAGCGCGGCGTCGCCGTAGCTGCGGCGCATGCCGATGGCGGGGGCGAGCCCCTCCGCCAGGATGTCGTCGAGCGCACGGCGGCGTTCGGGGCGGGCGATCTCGCCCTTGGCGCGCAGCGCGCGGCCCCAGCCGGAGTAGTCAGCGGTCTTCCAGAGCATGTCTCTCTCTCAAGGAAAGTCGTTCCGCGACGGGGAACACGGCCATGCCGATCCCCAGCGCGAACCAGAGTGTGGTGACGCGGATGATGGCGGTCGCCGGCACCGAGACCTCCATCGGCACGCCGTCGAGCGAGAGGAGCGCGATCATCGCCGCCTCGGCCCCGCCGACGCCGCCCGGCGCACCGGTCAGCCCGCCCGCGAGCGTGGAGAAGACGAAGATGGCGATGGCCTTCATCAGCCCGATCTCGGTTCCCATCCAGCCAAGCAGAAGGTGGAAGGCATAACCTTCGGCCAGCCAGCCGGTGACACCCAGGGCGAGCGCGGGGATCATCGTCCGGGGGCCGGCGAAGCGGTCCAGCGAACGGGCGGCGGCGCGCAGGCGGCCGAACAGACGCGGCATCCGGCCCACGGCGCGGTGCAGCTGCGTCACCACCCAGGCCAGAAGCCGGGGATGGGTCGCCACGAAGGCCGCCGCGAGCGCGAGCGCGGCGACCGGCACGGCGCCCCTCACCCCCGTGGTCGCCAGCGCCACCGAAAGCCCCAGGAGGATCGCCATCGCGGCAAGGTCCGCGGCCCGGTCCATCAGCGCGAGCGGCGCGGTGCGTTCGAAGGCCCAGCCGGTTTCGCGCTTCAGCCAGCGCATCCGCACCAGTTCGCCCACCCGGCCCGGCGTCACCACCATCGCGAAGCCGCCGAGGAAATGGCGCAGATCCTGGCCCGGACCTGTCGGCAGGCCGAGACGGCGGGCGAAAAGATGCCAGCGCAGGCCGCGCAGAAGGTAGTTCACGAGCGAAAGCGCAAGAAGTGCCGCGCCTTGCCAGAGGGTCAGCCGCGCGACCTGGGCCCGCGTCTCCTCCCACCCCGTCGCGGCGAAAAGACCCGCAACGCCGGCGAGGAACAGCGCGATCAGCCCGGCCATGATGGCAAGGTCACGCGCGCGGCGCCCGCGCGGCGTCCGGGGGTTCGGGGGAAGGGGCAGATCGCTGCTCATCATTGCCCCGCTCGCTATCAACGGATTGGGGCAGGATTATGAATTTGTTTCGGAAAAAAAGACAATTGCGCCCGGCCGGATCGGCCTGGCCGGGCGCGGCAGGTCAGATGATCGTGGCTTCCGTGGCGGCGCGCAGGTCTTCCTCGGTCACGCCGGGGGCGAGATCGACCAGATGCAGGCCCTTGTGGCCGACGTCGAGCACGCCGAGGTTGGTGATGATCCGGTCCACCACGCCCTTGCCCGTCAGGGGCAGCGTGCAGTCGCGCAGCACCTTCGATTCGCCGTGCTTGGAGGTGTGGTCCATCACCACCACGACGCGGCCGACACCGGCGACGAGGTCCATCGCGCCGCCCATGCCCTTCACCAGCTTGCCGGGAATCATCCAGTTGGCGAGGTCGCCCTTCTCGCTCACCTCCATCGCACCGAGGATCGCCATCGCGATCTTGCCGCCGCGGATCATGCCGAAGCTGGCGGCGCTGTCGAAATAGGCCGAATGCGGCAGTTCGGTGATCGTCTGCTTGCCGGCGTTGATCAGGTCGGGGTCTTCCTCGCCCTCATAGGGGAAGGGGCCCATGCCGAGCATGCCGTTCTCCGATTGCAGCGTCACATGGACGCCCTCGGGGATGTAGTTCGACACCAGTGTCGGGATGCCGATGCCGAGGTTGACATACATCCCGTCCTTCAGTTCCTGCGCCGCGCGCGCGGCCATCTGGTTGCGGTCCCAGCCCTTGGTTTCAGCGGCCATGTCAGGCTTGCTCCTTCTTGCGGACGGTGCGCTGTTCGATGCGTTTCTCGTGCGGGCCCTGGATGATCCGGTGCACGTAGATGCCGGGCAGGTGGATGCAATCCGGGTCAAGGCTCCCCGGCTCGACGATCTCCTCGACCTCGGCCACGCAGACCCGCCCGCACATGCCGGCCGGCACATTGAAGTTGCGTGCGGTCTTGCGGAAGACGAGGTTGCCGGTGGTGTCGGCCTTCCACGCCTTGATGATCGACAGGTCGGCGAAGATGCCCTTTTCGAGGATGTAGGTCTGGCCGTCGAAGTCCTTGTGCTCCTTGCCCTCGGCGATCACCGTGCCGACGCCGGTCTTGGTGTAGAAGCCGGGGATGCCGCAGCCGCCGGCGCGCATCCGCTCGGCCAGCGTGCCCTGCGGGTTGAACTCCAGCTCAAGCTCTCCGGAAAGATACTGGCGCATGAATTCGGCGTTCTCGCCGACGTAGGAGGACATCATCTTGCGGATCTGGCGCGTGTCGAGCAGCTTGCCGAGGCCGAAGCCGTCCACCCCGCAGTTGTTCGAGGCGATGGTGAGGTCCTTCACGCCGGATGCGACGATCGCGTCGATCAGAAGCTCCGGAATGCCGCACAGGCCGAAGCCGCCCGCGGCGATGAACAAGCCGTCGTGAAGGACGCCGTCGAGAGCCTCCTTCGCCGAGCCGTAAACCTTTTTCATGGTCGCTCCCCGAAATTCACTGCCGAAGTTGTCGCGCGGGGGGCCGCCCAAGTCAATCGCCGCAGCGCGGCAGGACTCAGATCAGCCGCACCTGGGTGCCGATCGGGGTGATCTCGAACAGTTCCGCGATCGCCGGGTTGAAAAGCCCGATGCAGCCGTCCGACGACCGCCGGCCGATCTTGCGGGTGTCGTGGGTGCCGTGGATGATGTAGGCGGGCCAGCCGAGATACATGGCGTGCGTGCCGAGGGGGTTGTCCGGCCCCGGCGGCATGTAGTGCCAGTCGGGGAAACGCTCCATCTGCGAGGGCGTGGGCGTCCAGTCGGGGCCCACCTTCTTGCGCATGATCGTCGTGTAGCCGCGTTTCGTCAGTTCGTCGGTCCGCGGCACGGAGGTGGGGTAGATGCGATAGTCACTGCCGTCGCCGCTCCAGAAATGAAGCGCGCGCGAGACGGTGTCGGCGACGATCGCGCCCTTGCCGAGTTCGTCGAAATGGTCACGCCAGTCCTGCGCTGCAAAGCTCGAGACGTTGCGGCGGGTGAAGTCGGTCTCGACTTCGGCGGGCTGCGCGGCCATCTGCGCCCGCGCCACGGCCGGCACGAAAAGCGCCGCGCTGGCGGCGCCGATCAGCCAGCGCCGGGAAACTGTCGTCTCTGTCATGGGATCGTCTCTTCTTGCCTGTTTGGCGGCACCCTGCCGGTGCCCGCCGCCAATGGCCAGTCACATATGCTTGAAGCCGAATATATGGCCGGGCGGAGATGCGGCGGGGCATCAGCCCGCCTTTGCTACCCCGGTCCGCGCGGATTTCGCCGCGGCTTTCTTCGTTGCCGCCTTCTTCGCAGGCGTCTTCTTCGGTGCCGCCTTGTCCGTTGCCTTCCTCGCGCCGGCCTTCCGGCCGCCCTTCTTCGCAGCCCTGGCGGCGATCAGCTCCAGCGCTTGCTCCAGCGTCACCGCCTCGGGCGCCATGTCCTTCGGCAGCGTCGCGTTGACCTTCTCCCATTTCACATACGGCCCGTAGCGTCCGGCCATGACCTCGACCCTGCCGCCGTCAGGGTGATCGCCGAGCGTGCGCAGCGCCGCCGGGGCTGCCGCGCGGCTGCCGCGCGCGGTCTTCTGCGCCAGCACCTCGACGGCGCGGTTCATGCCGATGGTGAAGACCTCGTCCGCCTCGGGCAGGTTGGCATAGACCTTGCCATGCTTCACATAGGGCCCGTAGCGGCCGATCCCGGCCTCCACCATCTCGCCGTCGTCGGGATGCGGCCCGACCTCGCGCGGCAGGGTCAGAAGCATCAGCGCGCGCCCGAGTTCCATCGCCTCGGGCGACCAGCCCTTCGGCAGGCTGGCGCGGGCGGGCTTGGGATTGTCCTCGCTCGCCTCGCCGCGCTGGACGTAGGGCCCGAACCGCCCGGCCTTGAGCCAGATCTCCTCGCCGCCATCCTCGCCCAGCACCCGCTCCGCCGCGCCGGTTTCCTCGCCGTTCAATGCCGAGAGGGCCCGGGTGTAGCGGCAGGCGGGGTAGTTCGAGCAGCCGATGAAGGCGCCACCCGACCGCGCCGTCTTGAGCCCGAGCCGCCCCTGCCCGCAGGTGGGGCAGGTGCGCGGGTCCGACCCGTCCTCGCGCGGCGGGTAGAGGTGCGGCGCAAGGAATTCGTCGATCCTCTCGAGCACCTCGCCGATCCTCAGGTCGGCCGTCTCGGCGATGGCGGCGGTGAAATCGCGCCAGAAGCGCGCCAGCACCTCCTTGTAGTCACGGTCACCTGCCGAGATGTCGTCAAGCTCCTCCTCCATGTCGGCGGTGAAATCGTACTCGACATAGCGGCGGAAATAGTTGGTCAGGAACGCGGTCACCAGCCGCCCCTTGTCCTCGGGGATCAGCCGGCCCTTGTCCTTGCGGACATATTCCCGGTCCTGGATCGTGGTGACGATCGAGGCATAGGTGGAGGGCCGGCCGATGCCAAGCTCCTCCATCCGCTTGACCAGCGTCGCCTCGGTGTAGCGCGGCGGGGCCTGGGTGAAATGCTGCTCGGGCGTGACCTTGCGCTTCTCGGCCGGGTCCCCGGCCATGATCTGCGGCAGGCGCGCGCCGTCCTCGCTGTCGTCGTCGTCGCGGCCTTCGTCATAGACGGCAAGGAAGCCGTCGAACATCACCACCTGGCCGGTGGCGCGCAGCTCCACCTCGCCGTCGGGGCTGGCCACATCCACCGTGGTCCGTTCCAGCCGCGCCGCGGCCATCTGGCTGGCGATGGTGCGCTTCCAGATCAGCTCGTAGAGCTTCCTCTGGTCGTCGGCCGCCTTCAGCCGGTCGGGCGACAGGCCCATGTCGGTCGGCCGGATGCACTCGTGCGCCTCCTGGGCGTTCTTGGCCTTGTTTTTGTACATCCGCGGGCTTTCGGGAACGTAGTCGGCGCCGAACCGCCGTCTGATCTCCTCCCGCGCGGCCATCACCGCCTCGGGGGCCATGTCGATGCCGTCGGTCCGCATGTAGGTGATGTGCCCGGCCTCGTAGAGCCTTTGCGCCGCCGACATCGTCGCCTTGGCGCCCATGCCGAGCTTGCGGCTGGCCTCCTGCTGGAGCGTCGAGGTCATGAAGGGCGGCCAGGGGTTGCGGGCGGCGGGCTTGGCCTCGACCGACTTCACCTTCAGCTCGCGCGAGCGGATCGCCTGCACCGCAAGCTCGGCCGCGGTCGCGTTGGCCAGGTCGAAGCGGTCGAGCTTCCTGCCGCCAAGCACGGTCAGCCGCGCCTGGAACTCCTGGCCCCTCGGCGTGGCGAGCACCGCCGTCACCGTCCAGTATTCGCGCGCCCGGAACGCCTCGATCTCCATCTCGCGCTCGACGATGAGGCGCAGGCAGACCGACTGCACGCGTCCGGCCGACTTCGCGCCGGGCAGCTTGCGCCAGAGCACCGGCGAGAGGTTGAAGCCGACGAGGTAGTCGAGCGCGCGCCGCGCCAGATAGGCCTCGACCAGCGCGGTGTCGACCTCGCGCGGGTGGGCCATCGCCTCGGTGACGGCATTGCGGGTGATCGCGTTGAAGGTGACGCGGCGGACCGTCTTGCCCTTCTTCAGGCTCGGCGCGAGCGCCGCCTGCAGGTGCCAGGAAATCGCCTCGCCCTCGCGGTCGGGGTCGGTGGCGAGAATGAGCGTGTCGTCGGTCTTCAGCGCCTCGGCGATGGCGCGCACATGCTTGCGGCTGTCGGGCGCGACTTCCCAGGTCATCGCGAAACCGTCGTCCGGATCGACCGAGCCATCCTTGGCGGGCAGGTCGCGGACATGGCCGTAGGAGGCAAGCACGGTGAAGTCCGAACCGAGATACTTGTTGATTGTCTTGGCCTTGGCAGGAGATTCGACAACGACGACGGCCATGACTTCCTCGTGAAAATGCGCTTTCGGCTTCGGGCGGCGAACATGGGGGGGAAGGTGGGCCAAGTCAATGGAGGGTCGGCACGGCGTTTCGTCACCCCCCGGGGCGATGGGCCGCGATGGGCCGCGATGGGCCGCGACGGGCCGCGACGGGCCGACTCAGGGCTTTGCGTTTCGGCGAGCGTGGGGGCAGAATGATCGCCAGGAGCGGGGTGGGGGAGGATCGCGATGCGGTGGATGCTGGCGGCGGTTCTGGTGCTGTGGGGGGCGTCGGCGACGGCAGAGGGCTGGCACGAGCCCGCGCGCGGCACCGCCGAGCGGCGGGCGCTCATGGATGCGATGCGGCCGCAGGCGGAGCTGATCTTCGGGGCGCCGGTCGAATTCGTGGTGAGCCGGCTCAGGGTCGCCGGCGAGGTGGCCTTTGCCTCTGTCGTGGCGCAGCGGCCGGGCGGCGAGGCGATCTACATCCAGGCGACGCCAGGCTGGCAGTCGGGCTATTTCATGCCCGACGCCGACTGGACGGCGGGGCAGGCGCTTCTGCGGCGGACCGGGTCGGGATGGGCGGTCGCGGCGGTGTATTTCGGCGCGACCGACGTCTGGTGGGCCGAGCCGATCTATTGTGCCCAGTTTGGCGCGGTGATCCCCGAGGCCTGTCCCTGAGGTGCGTCCCTGAGACGCGTCCCCGAGGCGCATCCCCGAGGCGCATCCCTGAGACGCGTCCCCGAGGCCGCGCCCCCGTCAGCGGGCGCCGGCCGATCGGACATCGACCCGAGGTGCGGGACCGGCCGCACCGGTCAAGGGCACGCGCCACGTCCGACACCGTTCCGAGATGATCGTCCCGGACATTCCGCCCGGTCGCGGCGCCGATGCGCTCCGCCAACGGTCCGGCCGTGCCGTTACGAGGGGCCGGCCGAAAAGGGTCCGGCACTGTCAGGACGATGCCGTCAATCCGCCCGGCCAGCCGCGCCGGGCCCTGGGTGGGATGCCACTCCAGCGGCCCGTCGCGGGGGTCTGGCTCAAGCGGACCCGGTGCGCCCCGCCCTCAGGACGATGCCGCCAATCCGTCCGGCCAGCCGCGCCGGGCGCAGGGCACACCACTCCAGCGCGCCCGTGACCGGGCTTCGGCGCGGCCGGGCACGAGCGCGGCCGGAGCGGATCGGGCCGGATCAGACCGCGCGGGAAAGCAGCCCGCCGGGATGGCGCTGGATCTGGCCTTCGAGTTCCAGGGCGACCAGTTCGGGCGCGACCAGCGCCGGGGGCGCGGCGAGATCGCGGATCAGCTGGTCCTCGGCGAGTGGCGCCGGGCCGAGGCGGTCGAGAATCCGGCGGTGGAGCGCGCGAAGCTCCGCCTGCGGGCGCGGGGCCGGGGCCTGCTGCGGCACCTCTGCGGCGGCGGCGCGGCGCCCGGGGGCGTCCCCGGCGGGGGCGTGGGCACCGCAGGGCAGGGCCGCCTTCGCCGCGAGGATTTCGAGAACATCCTCCACCCCGCGCACCAGCGTCGCGCCGTCGCGGATGAGAAGATTGCAGCCCGCCGCACGGCCGTCGAACGGATGGCCGGGCACTGCCAGCACCTCGCGCCCCTGCTCGAGCGCGGTCCTCGCGGTGATCAGGCTGCCCGAGCGCGCGGCGGCCTCCACCACCACCACCGCCGCGGCGAGGCCCGAGACGATGCGGTTGCGCAGCGGGAAGTGCCGGGCCAGCGGTTCGAGCCCCGGGGGCTGTTCCGAAAGGCGCAGGCCCTTCGCCGCGATCTCTTTGGCGAGGCTTGCGTTTTCCGCGGGATAGATCACGTCCACCCCGCCCGCCATGACGGCGACGGTTCCGGTGGGCAGGGCGGCGAGATGGGCGGCCGCGTCGATGCCGCGGGCGAGGCCCGAGACGACGGTGTAGCCGGCCTGACCGAGCCCTTCGGCGAGTTTGCGCGCCATGCGCGTGCCGAGCGAGGAGGCGTTGCGGGCGCCGACAAGCGCAACCATCGGGCGCGCGGCCGCGGCGGGATCACCGATCATCCAGAGGACGGGCGGTGCGTCGGCAAGATCGGCGAGCGCTTGCGGATAGGCGGGTTCGCCGCGGCAGACAAGCCGCGCCCCGGCGGCCCGCCCCGCCTTGCGTTCGGCAAGGACGACGCCCTCGGGGCAGGGCTGGTAGCCCTCGACGCCCGCGGCCTTCGCGACCTCGGGCAGCGCCAGAAGCGCCGCGCGGGCGGAGCCATATTCTTCGAGAAGCCGCCAGAAGGTCACCACCCCGACCCGGCGGGAGCGAATGAGGCGGAGCCACGACAGTCTGTCATCTTCCGTGGTGGGTGGGGTGAAGGGGGTGGGGTAAGAAAACAAACCTTGATCCCTCGTGCCTTCGCCT
>JAUQYA010000023.1 GCA_030837785.1 Albidovulum sp. | reverse complement strand
GCGCCGGCACCGGGAAATAGGCCGAGGGCCAGATCACCCCCTTGTCGGCCGCCGCCTTGGCGAGCGAGAGCGCGACATAGGGCTCGCCCGCCTCCATCGCCATGCCCGCGAGCGCGCCGATTTCGTAGCCCGAAAGCCCTTCCCCCAGATGCAGCAGGAACCGCGCCGCCAGCACCTCGTCGCCCGCCGCCATCAACTCCCGCGCAGCGAGAAAGACCGGGGACTGCGCGAAGGGCATCCCCCGCCAGTCGGGATAGGGCTCCCCCCCGGCCATCGCCGGCGACAGCGGCAGCCCGATCTTCTCGGCCGAGAGGAGACCGTAGAAGGCGGTCGGATAGCGCGCGCCCTCGGCATAGGCGGCGCGGGCGTCGCCCTCGCGCCCCAGCGCCTCGAAGGCGCGGCCGCGCCAGTAGTGCGCGCGCGAAGTGCTGATCGGCCCGCTGACCGCGCGGGCGAGCCGGTCGAAATGGGCCAGCGCGGTTTCCGCGTCGCCGAGCTTTCTGAGCGCGATGTAGCCGGCGAGCCATTCGAGGTCGGCATAATCCTCGCCGCGGCTCAGGTGGTGCTCGGCGGCCATCCGGTAGGCGCGGGCCGGGTCGCCCTCGCGCATCTCCTTCCGGGCGAGCCTGCGGCGCCAGTCCGCCCACTGCTCCGGATCGCCCAGCGCCTCGGCGCTGGCCGAGTGTTCCAGCAGGATCTCGTCGGCGCTGTCGTAGAGATCCTTGCGGATGCGCCAGCGGAACCGGTCATAGGCGAGCCCGCCGGAACCCGCCGCCTTCGCGGGGAGCGCCGCGATCAGCGCGTCGATCCCCTCGGCGTCGGTCTGCAGCGCCACCCGCGCCTCGGCCACGCTGCGCGTGTAGGGGCTGGCGAGCGGCAGAAGCCGCGTCACGTCGGCAGTATTGCCGTCGCGCAGCATCGCGGCGATGCGGCCGTCGTGCTGGTCCTTCAGCCAGTCGCCGTAGCGGGCAAGGTAAAGCGCCTCCTCGGCCTCGGTCAGGTCGAGCGACCGCCAGGCCCGCACCGCCTCCTCGCGCGCGGCACCGTCCTGACCGGTGGCGCGGAGCGCCGCGACCAGCGCCAGGCTGCCGGTGCCGGTCTGGGGCCTTGCCTCGGCGAAATAGGCCACGACCGTCGCCGCGGGAATATCCTCGGCGATCACCGCCTCGCCCTTCTGCCGAAGGAGGCCGAGCCCCGGCCAGTCGGGGTGGCGGCTTAGGAACGCCACGTATTCGTCGAATCCGCCCTTGCCGTCCCGCAGCCGTTCCCAGTCGATCACCGCGGCGGCGACGGGCCCTGCGGCGCGGGCTTCTGCGACGGCGGCAGGCCAGTCCTTCGCGTCGGCGGCGGAAAGGGCCGCGCGAAAAGCGCCCGCGTCGTCGGCGCGGGCCGCGGGGTTCAGCAAAAGCAGCGCCGCAAGCGCCAGGGGCGCCGCGCGCAGGGTCTTCGGGGTCATCTTTCGCTCTGCCTCGGTGTTTTTTCCGAAGATAGCTCCCCCGGCAGGGTCTGCAACACCAAACTCGGCAAAGCGCCCGCCTTGGCAAAGTGCCTGTGCGGCCCTATAGGTTCGCCCGATTTCCGCGGGCGACTCTCGCCCCCATCAAGGAGCGTGTCATGTTCAAAGGGTCCTATGTCGCCCTCGTCACGCCGTTCAGGAACGGCGCAGTGGATATCGACACGCTGAAGAAGCTGGTGGACTGGCATGTCGCCGAGGGCACCCACGGCCTCGTCCCGGTCGGCACCACCGGCGAAAGCCCGACGCTGAGCCATGAGGAGCACGGCCGGGTGATCGAGGAGGTGGTGAAGGCCGCCGCCGGCCGGGTGCCGGTGATCGCCGGGGCCGGGTCGAACAACACCGCCGAGGGGATCGCGCTGATCCGCCACGCCGAACGCGCCGGGGCCGATGCCGCTCTTGTCGTGACGCCCTACTACAACAAGCCGACGCAGCGCGGGCTGATCGCCCATTTCACCGCGATGCACGACGCCTGCACCCTGCCGATCATCATCTACAACATCCCCGGCCGCTCGGTCGTCGACATGACGCCGGAGACGATGGGCGAACTGGCGAAACTGCCGCGTATCGTCGGCGTCAAGGATGCGACCGGCCGGATCGAGCGGGTGAGCCAGCAGCGCATCGCCTGCGGCCCCGACTTCATCCAGCTTTCCGGCGAGGACGCGACCGCGCTCGGCTTCAACGCCCACGGCGGCACCGGCTGCATCTCGGTCACCGCCAACGTGGCGCCGCGGCTCTGTGCCGAGTTCCAGGAGGCGACGCTGGCGGGCGATTTCGCGAAGGCGCTCGACTATCAGGACCGGCTGATGCCGCTTCACGAGGCGATCTTCATCGAGCCCGGCCTCTGCGGCGCCAAATACGGCCTCTCCCGGCTCGGCCTCTGCTCGGACGAGGTGCGCTCGCCGCTGACCACGCTCCTGCCCGAGACCAGGGCGCGGATCGACGCCGCGATGCGCCACGCCGGGCTGGTGAACTGAGCGGACGGCTCCGGCATCCCGCCCGGCGCTGAGGGCGGCGCCCGACCGCGGGCGGGCGCGGCAGGCCGCCGGCGCCTCCTTCCCTTCCCGAAGGAAAGGGTGTCGCAACGACGCCTCCCCATCTCGCCGGGCGCCCAGCCCGGGCGGCGCCCGCCGCCACGCGGGGGCTGTTCAAACATTCCCTCTCGCGCTAGCAATTTGATCAAACCCGGCACGGAGCACGCCCATGACCCCCGAGATGATCCTGACCAACGCGCGCGTCCTGACGATGGACCCGGCCCGGCCGCGGGCCGGGGCGGTCGCGGTCGCCGCCGGGCGCATCGCCGCTGTCGGGTCGCGGGCGGAGATCGAGCCGCTGGCCGGTCCGGCCACCGAAGTGATCGACTGCAAGGGCGCGACGCTGCTGCCGGGCTTCGTCGAAAGCCACCTCCACCTCGTCCTCGGCGGCACCGAACTCAGCCACCTGCACCTCGACGGGATCGAGGGCGAGGCGGCGCTTGCCCGCGCCTTCCGCGATTTCGCCGCCGCCAACCCGGGGGCGCCGCTTCTGATAGCGCAGGGTGGCCATTACGCCATGTTCGACCACCCGATGAACCGCCACGACCTCGACCGGATCATCGCCGACCGGCCGATCGCCATCACCTCGCACGATCACCACACCGTCTGGGCCAATACCGCCGCGCTCAGGGCCGCGGGGATCTTCAACGGCGCGCAGACGCCGCCGGGCCATGAGGTCGTGATCGGGACCGATGGCCTGGCCACCGGCGAGCTTCTGGAGTTCGAGGCCTTCGCCCCGGTGGTGGCGCTTGGCGGCGAGAACCGGCTCTACCTCGGCATCGCAACCGGCGGCGAGCCTTCGCCCTGGCCCGCCGAGGCGGATCAGGCGATCGACCGCGCCAAGGCCGCGAAGGGGCTTGCCCATGCCGCCGCGCATGGCATCACCTCGATCGTCAACATGGACGGCAACCGCTACACGCTCGACCTTCTGCGCGGGCTCCAGAAGGCGGGCGGGCTGACCGCGCGCGTCAAGGTGCCGTTCCACTTCAAGCCGCAGATGGAGCTTGCGGAGCTTGACCGCGCCGACGCGATGAGCCGCGACTTCGCCGACGACTGGCTGAGCTGCAACTTCGTCAAGATGTTCATGGACGGCGTGGTCGACAGCCGCACCGCCTACATGCTGAACGACTATCCCGGCCACCCGGGGCATCGGGCCGAGCCCCTGTTCCCGCCGGCGCGGTTCAACGAGATCGCCGCCGAGATCGACCGCCGCGGCCACCAGATCGCCGTCCACGCCATCGGCGACGGCGCGGTGCGCACGACGATCGACGGCTACGAGGCGGCGCAGAAGGCGAACGGCAGGCGCGACAGCCGCCACCGGATCGAGCATATCGAGCTGATCGACCGCGCCGATGTGCCCCGCCTCGGTGCGCTCGGCATCACCGCCTCGGTGCAGCCGGTCCACGCGCCCGGCGCGATGGACTTCGCGATGTTGCCCACCCTCGACGTGATCGGAAAGACCCGCTGGGCCGACGCCTATCTCTGCCGCGACCTCGCGGCGGCGGGCGCGCCGCTCGCCTTTGCCTCCGACTGGCCGGTCACCGACATTTCGGTCCTGCGCGGCATCCAGGCCGCGCTCACCCGGCCCACCTACGAGGGTGCGGCCGACCAGCGGGTGCCGCTGACCGAGGTGCTGCGCGCCTATACCGCCGGCGGCGCCTGGGCCGCCCACATGGATCGCCTCACCGGCACGCTTCGCCCCGGCATGGCAGCCGACATCGTGGTGCTCTCCGGCGACATCGAATCGACGCGGCCGGAGGATGCGAGCGGGCTCGAGATCGCCCTGACCCTCTGCGGCGGCCGGGTGACGCATCGGAGCTGAGGCCGGCGCGAAGGCCCGCGCGTCCCCCGCCTCACCCCGGCGGCCGCCTCTCGATCTGGCCAAGCCGCACATGGCGCAGCACCTCGACCAGCATGGCGATCACGAACCCGAAGATCATGAAGCCGTTGGCGCCGCACATGCCGCCGAGAAGCCGCCAGTCGCGCGGCAGCAGCACGTCGCCATAGCCGAGCGTGGTGAAGGACGCGAGCGCGAAATAGACCGCCGATTCGAGGGTGGGCAGGACGCCGGGAAGGTCGAAGGTTGCGGCCCAGATCCAGACATCGACCGTCACCACCCCCATGACCCAGAGCGCCGCCGCAACCAGCAGAAGCGCCAGCTTCGGCCCGTGCGGCTCGCGCATCAGCCAGGGGCGTCACCGCCGCAACAGCGCCTCGACAAGGCCAAGCGTCGCCCCGGTGAAGACGATCGTCGTCAGCATCAGCAGCGATCCGATGAAAATCTGCACGGCCATGACGGCCCTCCTGCCGTCCCGATACCGGCTTGCGCGGTTCGCCGGAAGCCCCCCGGCTGGACTCGGGCCGCGCCCTCGCCTATCTCCTGCCGATCATGGCCGAGAAAGAGAACCCCAACTACAAGGTGATCGCCGAGAACCGTCGCGCGCGGTTCGACTACTTCATCGAGAGCGACCTCGAGGCCGGCATCGTGCTTTCCGGGTCGGAGGTGAAGGCGCTCAGGACCGGCCAGTCGAACATCGCCGACAGCTACGCCTCGGTCGAGGGGGGCGAACTGTGGCTGATCAACAGCTACATCGCCGCCTACAAGGAGGCCGGCGTCTTCGGCCACGAGGAACGCCGGCGGCGCAAGCTCCTGGTCTCGAAGCGCGAACTGTCCCGGCTCTGGCAGGCCACCGGGCGCGAGGGCATGACGCTGGTGCCGCTGGTGATGTATTTCAACCACCGCGGCCGGGTGAAGCTGAAGATCGGCGTCGCCAAGGGCAAGAAGCTTGCCGACAAGCGCGCCACCGAAGCCCGGCGCGACTGGGACCGGCAGAAGCAGCGGCTTCTGAAGCAGGGTTAGCGCTTGGCAACCTTGCAACCGCCCGGCCCCGCCCTGTATTGCGGGGGAAGGCAGGAAGGGGACGGTCATGGCCGAGGACGATCCGAAGACTCTGGTTTCCACCGACTGGCTGGAGCGGCACCTGAAGGATCCTGACCTGAGGCTCCTCGACGCCTCGCTGTATCTGCCCGACATGGGCCGCGACGCGAGGGCGGAATATGATGCGGCGCACATCCCCGGCGCGCGGTTCTTCGACATCGACGAGATATCGGACGCGCGGTCGGAACTGCCGCACATGGCGCCGCCGCCGGAGAAGTTCGTCAGCCGGATGCGGGCGATGGGCGTGGGCGACGGCCATCAGGTCGTGGTCTACGACGGTGCTGGGCTCTTCTCGGCGGCGCGCGTCTGGTGGCTCTTCCGGCTGATGGGCAAGACCGATGTCGCGGTGCTCGACGGCGGCTTCCCGAAATGGCAGGCGGAGGGACGGCCGGTCGAGGACATGGCACCGATCCTGCGCGACCGTCACATCACCGTCAGCCGGCAGGCGCATCTGGTGCGAGACGTCACCCAGGTCGCCGCCGCGGCCAAGCTCGGCGACCACGAGATCGTCGATGCCCGCAGCCCCGGCCGCTTCGCCGGCACCGAACCCGAGCCGCGCCCCGGCCTCAGGTCCGGCCACATCCCGGGCTCGAAGAACGTGCACTACCGCACGCTCCTGAACGACGACGGCACGATGAAGTCGCCCGAGGGGCTCACCGCCGCCTTCACCGCCGCCGGGGTCGACCTCGGCAAGCCCGCGATCACCACCTGCGGCTCGGGCGTGACGGCGGCGGTTCTCAGCCTCGCGCTCGAACGGCTCGGCAGGCGCGACCATTCGCTCTACGACGGCTCCTGGGCCGAATGGGGCATGTACAACGACCTCAAGGTCGCCCGGGGATAGGACCATGTTCGACAAACTTACGCCGCAGCCCGCGGACAAGATCCTGCAACTGATCGGCCAGTTCCGCGCCGACCCGCGCGCAGGCAAGATCGACCTCGGCGTCGGCGTCTACAAGGACGCGACCGGCCTGACGCCGGTCATGCGCGCGGTGAAGGCGGCCGAACGGCAGCTCTGGGAGACCGAGACGACCAAGACCTACACCGGCCTTGCCGGCGAGCCCGCCTTCAACGAGGCGCTTTCCCGGCTGGTGCTCGGCCCCGCGATCCCCGCCGACCGCATCGCCTCGGTCGCCACGCCCGGCGGCACCGGCGCGGTGCGCCAGGGGTTCGAACTCATCCGCATGGCCTCGCCCGGCGCGCGGGTCTGGGTCTCCGACCCGACCTGGCCCAACCATCTCTCGATTCTGGCCTATCTCGGCATTGCGGTCGCGCCCTACCGCTATTTCGACGGCGAGACCCGCGCGGTGGCCTTCGAGGCGATGCTGGCCGACCTCGCCGGGGCGAAGGCGGGCGACGTGGTGCTGCTGCACGGCTGCTGCCACAACCCGACCGGCGCCAACCTGACGCTGCCGCAATGGGCCGAGGTGGCGGACCTCTTGGAAGGGACCGGGGCGGTGCCGATGGTCGACATCGCCTACCAGGGCTTCGGCGACGGGCTGGAGGCTGATGCCGCCGGCGTCCGGCTGATCGCCGAGCGGCTGCCCGAGGTTCTGGTCGCCGCCTCCTGTTCCAAGAACTTCGGCATCTACCGCGAACGCACCGGCGCGCTGATCGCGCTCTCCGACCCGTCGCGGCGCGAGGTGACACAGGGCACGCTCGCCTTCCTCAACCGGCAGAACTATTCCTTCCCGCCCGACCACGGCGCGCGGCTCGTCACCATGATCCTGACCGACCCCGCGCTGCGGGCGGAATGGGAGGCGGAGCTGGAGGAGGTGCGGCTGGGGATGCTCGCCCTTCGCGAGGCGCTGGCGCGTGAATTGCGCGACCTGTCCGGTTCCGACCGCTTCGGCTTCATCGCCGAGCACCGCGGCATGTTCTCCCGCCTCGGCGCGAGCCCCGAGCAGGTGGAACGGCTGAAGGCCGAGCACGGCATCTACATGGTGGGCGATTCTCGGCTGAACATCGCCGGGCTGAACGCGAAGACGGTACCGATCCTCGCCCGCGCGATCCTCGCCGTCGGCGTCTGACCCCGGCGTTTCTGGCCGGATGGCAAGGCGCAAGGGGCCGGCCGGGCGCGGAACGGGCGCGGTACGGGCGCGATACGGGCGCGGCGCGACCTTCAGCCGTTCCGCCGGAGACATTGCATCCCTATCCAAAGGCGCGGAGGGCGGCGGCTGGCCGCGGGCGGGCGCGGCGGAACGCCGGGTTGGGGCACTTCATGGCGCCGCTCTCCTGAACGCAGTTCGGCTGGTGAGGTCGAAGTGCGCCCACCCTGGGGTGCGGTCGGGCGCCGCCCGGGCGATACGGGTGGAGGCGTTGCATAGCGAACACTCCCACCACTTCCCCCTTGAAATACTAAGCCTGCTTATAATATATGCGCTCATCTTCCCGCCGAACCGGACCGATGAGCCTTTTGACGCCTCCGCACGAAAGCCTCGGCTTTCTCCTCCACGACGCCTCCCGGGCGATCCGGCGGCGGTTCGAGGCGCGCGCGACGGAACTCGGGCTCAGCGCGGCGCAGTGGCGCTGCCTCGTGCATCTGATGCGCGAAGGCCCCTCGCCCCAGGCGCGGCTGGCCGGGCTTCTCGAAATCGAGCCGATCTCGATCTCGCGCCTGCTCGACCGGATGCAGGACGGCGGCTGGATCACCCGCGAGGCCGACCCGGCCGACCGCCGGGTGCGTATCGTCACCGCCACGCCCAGGACCTGCGCGGCCTTCAGCGAGGCGAAGAAGATCGCCGAGGCGATCTATGCCGACGCGCTCGCCGGCCTCCCGCCCGGCACGCGCGAGACCCTGATGACGACGCTCGGCCGGATCATCGCCAACCTGTCCCCGAACCCCGAGTCGCAAGATGCTCGCTGAAGCCCCGAAGAAGAAACCGAGGAAACTGCTGATGGCGGCGCTGCCCGTCGCCCTGATCCTGGGCGGCGGCTGGGTCTGGCTCGAATCCGGACGCTACGAATCGACCGAGAACGCCGCGGTCCAGCAGGCGCGGATTTCGGTGGCCTCCGACATTTCGGGCCGCGTGACCGAGGTCTACGTGGGCGACAGCCAGACGGTCGCCGCCGGCACGCCGCTGTTCCGGGTGGACCCCCAGCCCCACGAGCTGGCGCTGGCCCAGGCCGAGGCGGCGCTGGCCGAGGCGCGGCTGTCGGTGGACCAGATGCGCGCCAACTACCGCGTGGCGCTGGCACAGGAGAAGGTGGCCGAGGACGGCGCCGCCTATCTCGACGCCGAACTGAAGCGGCAGGAGACGATCACCGGCCGCGGCGCGGGAACCGAATCCGCACTCGACGCCGCCCGCCACGACGCGAGCACCGCGCGGGAAAACCTCGCCGCGGCGAAACAGGCGGTGGAGGCGGCGCTGGCCGCGCTGGGCGGCGATGCCTCGATCGACCCCGCGGACCATCCCCGGGTGCGCGCGGCCCAGGTGGCGCGCGACCAGGCGGCCTACGACCTCGGACTGACCACGGTGAAGGCGCCCGCCGACGGCATCGTCTACAAGGCCGACAGCTTCAAGCCCGGCCAGTTCGTCGCCGCCGGCAGCCCGCTTTTCACGCTGGTGGAGACCGGCGACACCTGGATCGAGGCCAATTTCAAGGAAACCCAGATCGGCCACATGGCGCCGGGCCAGCGCGCGACGGTGGAATTCGACACCTTTCCGGGACGCGACTACACCGCGACGATCGAGGCAGTGGGCGCCGGAACGGGGGCGGAATTCTCGATCCTTCCGGCCCAGAACGCGACCGGCAACTGGGTGAAGGTCACCCAGCGGGTTCCGGTGCGGCTGCGGCTGGAACCGGGCGCAGACCTCGCCGGGCTCCGCGCCGGGCTTTCGGCCGCGGTCACCGTCGACACCCGCGCCGAAACCAGGCTCGACACGCTGATCTCCTCGCTCGGCACACCGGCCCACGCCGGGGTGGAAGACTAGTGCCATGTCCGCCGCCGCCGTCGCACCACCACCGGGGGAGATCCGCCACCACGGGCTGATCACGCTCGCGCTGATGCTGGCGACGATCATGCAGGTGCTCGACACCACCATCGCCAACGTGGCGCTGCCCTCGATGCGGGCCGACCTCGGCGCCTCCGCCGACACGATCAACTGGGTGCTGACCTCCTACATCGTCGCCTCGGCGATCGTCATGCCGCTCTCCGGCTGGCTGTCGGAACGCTTCGGGCGGAAGGAGGTCTTCATCGCCTCGGTCGCGGGTTTCGTCGCCACCTCGATGCTCTGCGGCATCGCCTGGAGCCTCACCTCGATGGTGCTGTTCCGGATGGCCCAGGGCGTCTTCGGCGCGGCGATCGTGCCCCTGTCGCAGACCTTCCTTCTCGACATCAACCCGCGCGAACGCCACGGCCAGGCGATGGCGGTCTGGGGCGCCGGGATCATGGTCGGCCCGATCATCGGCCCGACGCTCGGCGGCTGGCTGACCGAAAGCTTCAACTGGCGCTGGGTCTTCTACATCAACGTCCCCCTCGGCATCCTCGCGCTGGCCGGCTGCCTCGCCTACCTGCCCGAAATGCCCCGGCGCCTGCGCCGCTTCGATTTCGCGGGCTTCGCCGCGCTCGCCATCGGCGTCGGCGCGCTGCAACTCATGCTCGACCGCGGCGGCGAGGTGGACTGGTTCAACGCCGCCGAAATCTGGATCGAACTCGGGGTCGCGCTGTCGGGCTTCTGGGTCTTCGTGATCTGGATCATGGGCACCGAACATCCCTTCATCGACCCGCGCATGTTCGCCGACCGCAACTTCACCACCGGCATCGTCTTCATCTTCATCGTCGGCATCGTGCTTCTGGCCTCGCTCGCGCTCTTGCCGCCGATGCTGTCGGGGATCTTCGGCTATCCGGTGATGACGACGGGCATGGTCATGGCGCCGAGGGGCGTCGGCACGATGATCTCGATGATCGCCGCGGGCAAGCTCCTCCGCCTCGTCGATGCCCGCAAGATCGTCTTCACCGGGCTCTGCCTCACGATCTTCTCGCTTCACATGATGACCGGCTTCGGCCCGCAGATGGACGCCCGGCTCGTCGTCCTCTCGGGGCTGGTGCAGGGGCTCGGGCTCGGTCTCGTCTTCGTGCCGCTCTCCACCGTCGCCTTCGCGACGATCCAGCCGCAGTTCCGCGGCGACGCGACCGCGCTCTTCAGCCTCGTGCGCAACATCGGCTCGTCGATCGGCATCTCGGTGGTGACGCTGCTTCTGGCGCGCAACACGCAGGTCAACCACGCCGAACTGGCCGAACGGGTCTCGGCACTCGACCCCAACTTCGCCGAGGCCGCGCGGGGCGCCGTCGGCGGGGCGTTCAGGGGCCTCGGCGCGGCTTACGGCGATGGCGCGATCTGGACCATCGTCAACGGCATCGTCACCCAGCAGGCGGCGATGATCGCCTATGTCGACGACTTCAAGGCGCTGATGTGGGTGACGGTCGCGGCGATGCCGCTGGTCCTCCTGCTGCGCCGTCCGCGCCATGCCGCGCCCGGGGCAGCCGCGGCGGCGATGGAATAGGAAGGGCCCCGGCGTCCGCCCCGGATCAGGCGTGATAGGCGCTTTCGCCGTGGGCGGTGAGGTCGAGCCCCTGGCGTTCGTCGTCGCGCCCGACCCGGATGCCGGTGACGGCCCTGGTCACGTGGATCAGCACCGCCGACCCGATCCCCGACCAGAGGGCGGTGATCAGCACCGCCTTGAGCTGTGCCGCGACCTGCGCGCCCATCGTGCCCGCCTCGACCACGAAACCGGTGCCGCCGAGCGCCGGCGCGCAGAGGATGCCGGTGCCGACCGCGCCGACGATCCCGCCGATGCCATGCACGCCGAAGACGTCGAGGCTGTCGTCATAGCCGAACCTCGCCTTCACGGCGGAGACGAAGGCGTAGCAGACCGGCGACACCGCGAGGCCGAGGGCGATCGCACCCACCGGCCCGGTGGTGCCGCAGGCCGGGGTGATCGCGACGAGGCCCGCGACCATGCCCGAGGCCGCCCCGAGACCCGAGGCCTTGCCGCGCGCCAGCGCCTCGACCGCCGACCAGCTCAGGATCGCGGCCGCCGTCGCCACGAAGGTGTTGAGCATGGCAAGCGTCGCCGCCGCGGTGGCCTCGAGGTTGGAGCCGGCGTTGAAGCCGAACCAGCCGACCCAGAGCATCGCCGCGCCCACCATCGTCAGCGTCATCGAATGCGGCGCCATGTTGTCGCGGCCGTAGCCGGTCCGCGGCCCGAGAACGATCGCCCAGACAAGCCCCGCCACGCCCGCGTTGATGTGCACCACCGTGCCGCCCGCGAAGTCGATCGCGCCCATGCCGAAGATCAGCCCCGCCCCGTCCCACACCATGTGGGCGACCGGGACATAGACGAAGCTCGCCCAGAGCACGACGAAGAGGACGACGCCGGCGAACTTCGCGCGTTCCGCGAAGGCCCCGACGATCAGCGCCGGCGTGATCGCCGCGAAGGTCATCTGGAAGGCGATGAAGACATATTCCGGAAGCACGACGCCCGCGCTGAAGGTCGCGACCGTCGACTCCATCGTCACGCCCTTCAGGAACACCTTGCCGAACCCGCCCCAGAAGGGCGACGTGCCGCCGCCGAAGGCCATCGAATAGCCCCAGAGCACCCAGACGATCATCGCCACCGCGGCGATCACCGTGCACTGCATCAGGACCGACAGCATGTTCTTCGCCCGGACCAGCCCGCCGTAGAACAGCGCAAGCCCCGGCACGATCATGAACAGGACCAGAAGCGAGGAAGTCATCATCCACGCCACGTCGCCCTTGTCGACGACCGGCGCCGCCGTCTCCTGTGCGGTGGCTGGAAGCCCTGCCAGAAGGGCCGCAAGGCCCGCCCATCCCCGTCTCGCCCGCATCATTGCCATCCCCGCTTCTCCGCTGTCCGCGCGCGCCCCGCGCCGCCTCGGGGCCAAGCGGGCACCGGGGCGGGGCGGGGCACAACGGCCGCAGCGCGCGGCCGGGCCGGGAGGCGCGGCTTTGCCGAAAATCTGTGCAGCCACGGGCAGCACGGCCGAATTTCGCGGCGCATGTGGTTCGCCGCGGCCGGGCCGCGCAGCCCGCGGCCCCGCCCGGCACCGGCGCAAAGACGCGAATCGTGAACGTCTCCCGCTCCACATTTCCGCCGGCGTCCTGTATGGTCGTGGAAAACGGGCAGGCAACGGACGCAACGCATGAAACAGACAGGCGGCAGGAAGCCTCCCCTGGTGGCAGACCGGCGCTACGGCGCCGCGCCGTCGGCCCCGGCAAAGCCGAAGCCCGCACCGAAACCCGCACCGAAGCCGAAATCGGCGCGGTCGCGCCGCCCGACGCGCCGCGCCCCCTGGCCGATCCGCCTGGTCGCGGGACTCGTCGGGCTGGTCTGGCGTGTCGTCTGGGGCATCGGCTGGCGCCTCGCCGCGATGGGCGCGATCGTCGTCGGCCTCGCCACGCTCTACTTCTACGCCCAGCTTCCGCCGCTCGACACGCTCATCGACGCGCGCACCCGCGGCTCGGTCACGCTTCTCGACCGCGACGGCAAGGTCTTTGCCTGGCGGGGCGAGACCTTCGGCGGCACGATCACCGCGGAAACCGTCTCTCCCTCGCTCAGGAACGCCATCGTCGCCACCGAGGACAAGCGCTTCTACCGCCATTTCGGCATCTCGCCGCGCGGCATCGCCAGCGCGGTCCGGATCAACCTGGCCGAGGGGCGCGGCCCGCTGGAAGGCAACGGCGGATCGACCATCACCCAGCAGGTCGCCAAACTGATCTGCCTCGGCGTGCCCTACGATCCGAAGGCCTGGAAGTCCGAAGGCGACTACGAGGCCGACTGCCGCCAGTCGAGCCTGATGCGCAAGATCAAGGAGGTGCCCTTCTCCTTCGCGATGGAGGCGAAATACGGCAAGGACAGCATCCTGACGCTCTACCTCAACCGCGCCTACCTCGGCGCCGGCGCCCGCGGCTTCGAGGCGGCGAGCCAGCGCTACTTCGGCAAGTCGGCCAACGAGGTGACCCCGGCCGAGGCGGCGATGCTCGCGGGCCTTCTCAAGGCGCCCACGCGCTACGCCCCCACCGCCAGCCTGGAACGCGCCCAGGGCCGCGCCGCCGTGGTGCTGGGGCTGATGCGCGACCAGGGCTACCTGACCGACTCGCAGTTCCGGGACGCGCTCGCCAACCCGGCACGGCTGTCGAAGGCGGCCGAGGCGCGCGCGGGCGGCTATTTCGCCGACTGGGTGATGGACTCGGGCCCCGCCTTCCTGACCCAGGACACCACCGAGGATGTGATCATCCGCACCACGCTCGACCAGTCGATCCAGAAGCGCGCGGAAGAGGCGCTCGACTACGTCTTCGAGACCAAGGTGAAGGCCGGGTCGAAGGCCCAGGCAGCGATCGTCGTGATGTCATCCGATGGGGCGGTGCGGGCGATGGTCGGCGGGCGCAACAACCAGGTGAGCGGCGCCTTCAACCGCGCGACCCAGGCGATCCGCCAGACCGGATCGACCTTCAAGCCCTTCGTCTATGCCGCCGCCCTCGACATGGGCTACACGATGAACTCGGCCATCGACGATGCCCCGATCACCCTCTACGTCAAGGGCTCCGGCGAATGGTCGCCGAAGAACTACGAGCCCGAGTTTCGCGGCATGATGACGCTGACCGACGCGCTTTCCCATTCGATCAACACCGCCACGGTGCGGCTCAGCCAGGCCGTCGGGCTCGACGCGGTGCGCCAGGTCGCCGCCGATTTCGGGCTGCAATCCGAACTCGCCCAGGGGCCGGCGATCGTGCTGGGCGCCTCGGGGGCGACGCTTCTCGACATGACGGGGGCCTATGCCGGCATCCTCAACGGCGGCTCCTCGGTGCGTCCCTATGGCCTTGTGGAGCTGCGCATCCAGAGCGACGACGCCGCGCTGATGGGCCAGGAGGGCGGCATGGGCGAGCGGGTGATCTCGGAAAGTGCGGCGCGCCAGCTCACCTACATGATGACCCAGGTGATCGAGCGTGGCACCGGCCGCCGCGCCCGGATCGACGGGCGCGAGGCGGCGGGCAAGACCGGCACCACCTCGGACTACCGCGACGCCTGGTTCATCGGCTTCACCGCCGATTATGTCGTCGGCGTCTGGATGGGCAACGACGACAACAAGCCCCTGACCGGCGTCACCGGCGGCGGCCTTCCGGCCGAGATCTGGCACGAGGTGATGGCGCGGGTCGAGGCCGACCTGCCGCCGGCGGCCCTGCCGATGATCCGGCCCGAGGAACTGCCGCCGCCAGCCTATCAGGGCGAGGTCTACCAGGCCGGCGGGCAGATCGGCGGCGGCGTGGCGGAGCCCTATCCCGGCCAGCTCGCGCCCTATCCCGGCCAGGCGCAGGCACCCGCGCCGCAGCAGGGCGGCGAAAGCCTCGTCGACATCCTCACAAACATCCTCGGCCGCCGCGACTGACGGGCGGCAAGGCCACGCGGCCGCGTCAGCCGGTCTTCTGCAGCACCGCCGTCAGCGCCGCGATGTCGCCCCGGCTCTTGTCCAGCATCGCGCCGATCTCGGTGCGTTCGGCGGCGAGCATGTTGACGCCTTCGATGATGATGTTGAAGAACTGGTTCTTGCCCGACTTGTCGAAGACGTGCCAGCGCACCTCGAACGGCGACTGGCCCTTGAGATGGGCGACCGAGATCACCTCGAAGAAGCTTTTCAGCGGGCGGGCGTCCGTCACCTCGATCTTGCCGCCGATGAACTCGCGGAACCTCTTGCCGTATTTGCGCGAGATGTAGCCCTGGAAGGCCTTGACGTAGGCGCCCATCACCGCCTTGTCGGCACCCCGCCCTGCGGGGCCGAGCGCGCTTTGCGCGATGTAGCGGACATCGGCGTAGCGGACGAAGATCTGTTCGAAATCCCGGTACATCGCGGGCTCGGGCTTGCCCGAGTTGATGACGCGGTTGACGTCGCCGATCGCCTTGTCGATCAGTGCCCGCGCGCCGTTGACGTCAAGCGCCAGCGCCCCCCGCGGCAGGACCGAAAGGGCCACCCCCGCGGGCACGGCAGCGATCAGGGCGCGGCGGGAAATCCTACTGTCCATAAGGGTCCTCGTACGGGTCGAATACCTCGGCCTCGATGCCGAGCTCGTAGTGGCGGTTCTGCAGATAGAGGAGCCTCATCTGCGCGTAGCTGTCCGCGCTGTTATATAGGATGTCGTCGATCAAGTCGCCATAGAGCTGCCGGTCGGCAACCTCTCCGGCAAGCTTGGCCTCCGCGACGTAGTATTTCTCGGGCTTGGGAAAGGCGCCGCCCAGGGGGTCGGTGACGAAATCGACAACCTTGCCCGCCAGGTCGCGCTCGGTCATCGGCCCCGCCAGCGGCAGCACCAGGAAGGCGCCTTCGGGCGCCCCCCAGACATACAGCGTCTCGCCGAAATCGGTGTCCTCGGCAAAAAGCCCCACGGCGGTCGCCGGATCGAGAACGCCGCCGAGACCCGCCGTCGTGTTCATCAGGAACCGCGCGGCGTTTCTCACCGCCGGGTCCGGCCGGCCCTGCAACAGGCTGTTGAGCACCGCCGAAGGCATCCCGAGGTTGTCGGAGAAATTCGCCAGCCCCTCGGCCACCGGCGCCGGCAGGAACGGCTTGCGGTCGGGCTTGCCGCCGCCGAAGACCGCCTGGTCGAGCGCGACGTTGGCGTTGTGCACCGCGCGGTTCTCGGCCTCGAAGGGATCGTTGTATTCCGCCCCCGGCTCCTGCTTCGCACAGCCGGCAAACAGCAGCGCCGCGGCAACAAGCGCCCCCGCGGCTCGGACCGGACCGGCACTCGGCATTGAAATCGTCACCATTTTGTCCGAATCTTCCTGCAAACCGCCAGACGGGGCGTCCCCCGGCCGCGACAAGGCTTAAAAGCCTTGCCCGCCCGAGGCAAGACACGGGACCGGACCGGGGCGCCGATCGGCGGGGTTTCCGCCGAGGCAGGAGACGAGCGATGATGCGGATCGACACCGCGCCGGGGCGCGAGGAGTTGCGCGCCGCCCGCGCCGAGGGCCGCGGCCTTCTCGCGGCGGTGGCGCTCTTCTCGGTCTTCGTCAACCTCCTGATGCTCACCGGCCCGATCTTCATGCTCCAGGTCTACGACCGCGTCCTCGGCAGCCGGTCGGAGGAGACGCTGGCCGCGCTCTTCGTGCTCGTGACCTTCCTGTTCCTGACGATGGGCCTTCTCGACCTCGCCCGCGGCCGCATCATGTCGCGCCTCGCCGCCGGGCTGCAAGCGCGTCTCGACCGGCGCGTCTACACCGCGATGCTGGCGCGCTCGGCCCTCGCCCCCGGCGATCAGGCCGCGGCCTCGGGCCTGCGCGATCTGGAGGCGATCCGCCAGTTCGTCGCCGCCCCGGTCTTCCTCGCCCTCTTCGACGCGCCCTGGGCGCCGGTCTTCCTTGCCGCCGTCTTCATCTTCCACCCCTGGCTCGGCTGGACGGCGATCGCCGGCGGGCTCGTGCTCGTCCTCATCACCGCGCTCAACCAGGCCAACACCCGCCGGGCGGTCCTCGCCGCCCATGCCGCGACGCTCCGGGCCGACCGGATGGCCGACCAGATCCGCGACGAGGCCGATCTGGTCCAGAGCATGGGGATGCGCGGCGCGACCTTCGAACGCTGGGCCGCCGCGCGGGGCGAGGCTCTCTCCGGTTCCATCGCGGCGTCCGACCAGTCCGGCGTCTATTCGATCTTCTCCCGCACCTTCCGGCTCTTCCTGCAATCGGCGATGCTCGCCGTCGGCGCGCTTCTGGTGCTGAGGGGCGAACTCACGCCCGGCGCGATGGTCGCCTCCTCGATCCTGATGGGCCGCGCGCTCGCCCCCGTCGAACAGGCGATCGGCGGCTGGGCGCTCGTCCAGCGCGCGCAGGAGGCGCGGGGCCGCCTCGCGGCGCTGCTCACGGCCGTGCCGCCGCAGGCCCCGCGCACCGCACTCCCGAAGCCGCGGGCGGTGCTCGAGGCCAACCAGCTCACCGTCGTGCCGCCGGGTCAGAGCCAGGCGGCGCTCCGCATGGTGTCCTTCCGGCTGGAACCGGGCCAGGCGCTCGGCGTCATCGGCCCCTCCGGCGCCGGCAAGTCCACCCTCGCGCGCGCGCTCACCGGCGTCTGGCGCCCGGCGGGGGGCTGGATCCGGCTCGATGGCGCCACGCTCGACCAGTACGACCCCGACATGCTCGGCGCCCATGTCGGCTACCTGCCGCAGCGGGTGACCCTGTTCGACGGCACGATCGCCGAGAACATCGCCCGCCTCGCCCCCCTGCCCGATGCCGCCGCCGTGGTCGCCGCCGCGCAGAAGGCCGCGGCGCACCAGATGATCCTCGACCTGCCCGAGGGCTACGACACCCGCGTCGCCCAGGCCGGCGGGCGCCTGTCGGGCGGCCAGATCCAGCGCATCGGGCTCGCCCGGGCGCTCTATGGCGACCCGGTGATCCTGGTTCTCGACGAGCCCAACGCCAACCTCGACAACGACGGCTCGATGGCGCTCAATGCCGCGATCCGGGCGATGAAGGCCGACGGGCGCTCGGTCCTGATCATGGCCCACCGGCCTGCCGCGATCCAGGAATGCGACCAGATCCTGTTCCTCGACGGCGGCATGCGGCGGGCCTACGGGCCGCGCGACGAGGTGTTGAAGAGCATGGTCCGGAACGCGACAGAGATCGCCCGCACACCCGGAATGGGAGGCGTGACATGACCGCAAGGGGTCCTTCCCGGGTTCCTTCCGCGCGCGGCCCGGTCGTTCTCGGGCTTCTCGCCCTCGCGCTCCTTCTCTGCGGCTTCGGGCTCTGGTCGGTGACCACCCGCATCGCCGGCGCCGTCGTCGCGGGCGGCCAGGTGGAGGTGGAGCAGAACCGCCAGGTCGTCCAGCATCCCGACGGCGGCGTGGTGGCCGAGATCCTTGTCAAGGACGGCGACCTCGTCGCGGCGGGCGCGCCGCTCGTCCGGCTCGACGGGACGCTCCTCGATTCCGAACTCGCGATCGTCGAGGGCCAGTTCTTCGAAATCCTCGCCCGTCGCGGCCGGCTGGAGGCAGAGCGCGACGACGCGACGCGGATCAGCTTCCCCGAGGAACTCGTGCGGTCGGGCGACCAGGACCCCGGGATCGCCGCGCTGATGACCGGCCAGGAACGGCTGTTCGCCGCGAAGGCGGAAACCGAGGCCAACGAGATCGACCAGCTTCAGCGCCGCCGCGGCCAGATCGCCAACCAGATCGACGGCATCGCCGCCCAGCGCGCGGCGACCGACAGCCAGCTTGTCCTCATCGGCAGGGAACTCGCCGACCTCACGGCGCTGCTTGACAAGGGGCTCACCCAGGCCGGCCGGGTCCTCGCCCTCGAACGCGAGAAGGCACGGCTCGAAGGCGTCGCCGGCGAACTTGATGCCACCCGCGCCGAAGCCGAGGGCAAGGTGACCGAGATCGACATCGAGATCCTCAAGCGCGGCAGCACCCGGCGGGAGGAGGCCAACAGCCAGCTCCGCGATCTCGGCTACCGGGAGCTGGAACTGGCCGAGCGGCGGCGCGCGCTGAAGGAACAGGTCGACCGGCTGGACATCCGCGCGCCGGTCGCGGGGATCGTCCATGCGCTGCAGGTCACGACCCCGCGCGCGGTGATCCGCGCGGCCGAACCCGTGCTCTACCTGGTGCCGCAGGACCGCCCCCTTGTCATCGCCGCCCGGGTCTCTCCGATCCATGTCGACGAAGTGCGCGTGGGCCAGGAGGTGGCGCTGCGCTTCTCCGCCTTCGACAGCCGCACCACGCCCGAGCTTCTCGGCCAGGTCTCGCGGATTTCCGCAGACGCCCTGACCGACGAACAGAGCGAAGCGGCATATTACCGCACCGAGGTCGTTCTCGGGCCCGGCGAACTTGCCAAACTCGAAGGACATGCCATCATTCCCGGAATGCCCGTCGAGGTATTCATCCGCACGGGCGAACGCACGCCGCTTGCCTATCTGGTGAAGCCGCTCGCGGAGTATTTCAACCGTGCCTTCCGGGAGAGCTGACAGTCCGATCCGCATTAGACCCGCCCTTCCGGGCGACCTTGCGAACCTGTCGCTACTCTGCCTGCGCTCGAAAGCCGTCTGGGGCTACAGCGCCGGCTTCATCGCCGCCTGCCGGCCGTTTCTGGAACTGCGTCCCGATGACCTCGTCCGCTCGCTTGTCGCAATGGCCGAACGGCGCGGCCATGCGATCGGCATCGCGCAGGTGACGGCAGACGGCCGGTCGGCGAGGCTCGACAAGATCTATGTCGAGCCGAGGGCGCTGCGCAGGGGGGCCGGCGCGGCACTTTTCGCCGACGCCGTGCGGTCGGCACGGGCGGCGGGCGCGCACGAACTTGTCATCGACAGCGATCCCGGCGCCGCGGGCTTCTTCCTGCGGATGGGCGCGCGCCCGGCCGGAGAGGCCGCCAGCCCCGCCATTCCCGGCCGGCTCCTGCCGCGCTTCGTCCTTCCGCTCTGATCCGGCCGCCCTTTCCCGCGGCGGGCGGGGCCGCTAAAACCGGCCCGGAACGGATTCGCCTGTGGGAGGAGACACACATGCCCGGAACCATCGACGCCCGCCTCGCCGAGCTTGGCCTCACCCTGCCCGACGCGCCCGCCCCGGCGGCGAACTACGTGCCCTACGTGCGTTCGGGCGACCTGCTCTTCGTCTCCGGCCAGATCTCGCAGGGCCCCGACGGCCTGATCAAGGGACGGCTGGGCGACACGATGGACCTGGCCGAAGGCGCCGAAGCCGCCCGGCGCTGCGGCCTCAGCCTGATCGCCCAGGCGCGCGCGGCGCTCGGCGGCGACCTCGGCCGGGTGGTGCGGGTGGTGAAGCTGACCGGCTTCGTCAACTCCACCCCGGACTTCACCGATCAGCCCAAGGTCGTCAACGGCTGCTCCGACCTGATGGTCGCGGTCTTCGGCGAAGCCGGCCGCCACGCCCGCGCCGCGGTCTCGGCCCCCGCGCTGCCGCTCGGCGTCGCGGTGGAGATCGAGGCGGTGTTCCAGGTCGCCTGATGTCCGCAGGCCCGCGCCCCGTCGCCCCCGCCGTGGCCCCAGCCGTCACCCCCGCCGTCACCCCCGCCGTCACCGCGGCCCCGGTGCCGCTGCCCGGCGCCTTCCTTCGCGCCCCCCTCGCGCACCGCGCGCTCCATGACCGCACCGCTGGCCGGGCGGAGAACTCTCCGGCCGCCTTCCGCGCCGCCATCGCCGCGGGCTATGGCATCGAATGCGACGTCCAGCCCTCGGCCGACGGCGTGCCGATGGTGTTCCACGACTACGACATGAAGCGGCTGACCGGCCTGCCCGGCCGCATCCGCGGCCGCAGCGCGGCCGAGCTGACGGCCACGCGGCTTCTCGGCACCGACGACGGCATCCCGACGCTGGCCGAGATGCTCGCCCTCGTCGCCGGCCGCGTCGCCCTGCTGATCGAGGTGAAGGACCAGGACGGCGCGATGGGCCCCGGCGTCGGGCCGCTGGAACAGGCGGTGGCGGCGGCGCTGGTGGGCTATGCCGGCCCGGTCGCGCTGATGTCCTTCAACCCCCATTCCGTCGCGGCGCTGGCCCGTGCCGCGCCGGCGATCTCTCGCGGGCTCACCACTTCGGCCTATGCGCCCGACGACTGGCCGCTGCTGACCGCACCGGTCCGCGACCGGCTGCGGGAAATCCCCGACTACGACGCAGTAGGGGCGAGTTTCCTCAGCCACGAGGCCGCCGACCTTTCCCGCCCGCGCGTGGCCGACCTGCGGGCACAGGGCGCGCCGATCCTCTGCTGGACCATCCGCTCGCCTGCGGCAGAGGCGGAGGCCCGCCGGATTGCCGCCAACGTGACCTTCGAAGGCTACGCCGCGGCGATCCCGGCTTGACGCGCCCCGCCCCCCGCCCCCATCTCCGGGCAAGGACCGCGCAATGGACGACATCGCCCTCGAAGTGACCGCGCTGGCCGGCCTCGGCGACATCGCCGCGGCCGAGTGGGACGCCTGTGCCTGCCCCGAGGCGGCGGAAGGGGGCCGCCCGGCCGATCCCTTCACCACCCACCGCTTCCTTGCCGCGCTGGAACGCTCGGGCTCGGTCGGCCGCGGTACCGGCTGGCAGCCGCACCATCTCGTCGTCCGGGCATCGGGCACGCCGGTCGCCGTGATGCCGCTCTATGTGAAAAGCCACAGCCAGGGCGAATACATCTTCGACTTCTCCTGGGCCGAGGCCTGGGAACGCGCCGGCCGGCGCTACTACCCCAAGCTCCAGTCGGCCGTGCCCTTCACCCCGGTCAGCGGCCGGCGGTTCCTGACGGCGCCCGGATGGGAGGCACCGGGCCGCGCCGCGCTGATCCGGGCGATGGTTCAGATTGCCGCCGACAACCGGCTTTCCTCGGCCCATGTCACCTTCTGCACGGCCGAGGAGGCCGCGGCCGGCGCCGCCCAGGGCCTGATGGCCCGCGTCTCCCAGCAGTTCCACTGGGTGAACCAGGGCTACGCCGGTTTCGACGCCTTCCTCACCCGGCTCTCCTCGCGCAAGCGCAAGGCGATCCGCAAGGAACGCGCGGCGGCGCAGGGCTTCGGCGGCACCATCCGCCGGCTTTCCGGCGCCGAGATCGAGCCCCGCCACTGGGAGGCGTTCTGGACCTTCTACCAGGACACCGGCAGCCGCAAATGGGGCAGGCCCTACCTGACCCGCGCCTTCTTCGACATCCTCCACGAGACGATGCGCGACGACGTGCTCCTGGTCCTCGCCGAACGGCATGGGCGGCCGGTCGCGGGGGCGCTGAACCTCATCGGCCGCGAGACGCTTTTCGGCCGCTACTGGGGCGCGGTGGAGGATCACCCCTTCCTGCATTTCGAATGCTGCTATTACCAGGCCATCGACCACGCCATCGCCACCGGGCTGTCGCGCGTCGAGGCGGGCGCCCAGGGCGAACACAAGCTTGCCCGCGGCTACCTGCCATGCCAGACGCATTCGCTGCACTGGATCGCCGACCCCTCGTTCCGCGCCGCCGTCGCCCGCTTCCTCGAGGCCGAGGCACGGGCGGTGGGGCAGGAGATCGAGGTCCTGACCGACTACGGCCCCTTCCGCAAGGCCGCGCCGCAGGACTGATCCCCGCCCCAAATACCCCGCCCGAATACCCCGCCCGGGCATTGAAACTCGCCCCCGACGCCCCGACAATCGGCGAAAGTCAGGAGAAACCGATGACCGACTCGCTCATCCTCTATTCCAACCCGATGTCGCGCGGCCGCATCGCCCGCTGGATGCTGGAAGAGATCGGCCGGCCCTACGAGGTGCGCTATCTCGACTACGGACCCGCGATGAAGGCGCCGGAATATCTCGCGATCAACCCGATGGGCAAGGTTCCCGCACTGGTGCACGGGCCGCGCGTCGTTACCGAATACGCGGCGATCTGCGCCTATCTCGCCGATGCCTTCCCCGATGCCGGGCTCGCCCCTGCCGACCGCGCCGCCTATTACCGCTGGCTCTTCTTCGGCGCGGGGCCCTTCGAGGCCGCGGTGATCCTCAGGGCGCTTGGGCTCGAGGTGCCGGAGGACCGGCGCCGGATGGTGGGCTTCGGTTCGCTCGCCACCACGCTCGACGCGCTGGAGACGCAGCTCGCGCGCACGCCCTACCTCGCCGGCGATGCCTTCTCGGCCGCCGACGTCGCCACCGGCTCGCAGATCGGCTGGGGCCTCAGGTTCGGCACGATCGAGCCGCGCCCGGTGCTCCAGGCCTATTGGGACAGGATCAGCGCCCGCCCCGCGCTCCAGCGCGCCAACGACGCCGACAACGCGGCGATGCCGCCGAAAGAGGGCTGAACCCGAAGGAGGAAAGCCATGAGCCAATCCGCACTCCTGCCGCAGGGGCCCGAACGCGAGGCCGCGCTCGGCCGGCTCGGCGCCACCGGCTGGCGCGCCGTCGAGGGCCGCGACGCGATCCGCAAGATCTGGAAGTTCCGAAGCTTTTCCGAGGCCTGGGGCTTCATGTCGCGCGCCGCGCTGGCCGCCGAAAAGCTCAACCACCACCCCGAATGGACAAACGTCTACAACACCGTCGACGCCACGCTCACCACCCATGACTGCGGCGGGCTTTCCGCCCTCGACCTCACGCTGGCCTTGCGCATGGACCGTCTCGCCGGAGAGGCCGAGGTGCAGACCGATCATGGCGCCCCGGTGACCTGCCTGTGCGAGATTCACGCCCGCGACGGCGGCCCCGACCGGGACTGAGCGGGGAGGGACGGCTTACGAACCTACGCGTTCCGGTCTCTGACGCAGGGGCGGCGGCCGACCGCCGGCGCCCGGCAGACAGACGCCGCCCGGATTGCGGCAGGGCGCGAAGGGCGGCGACCGACTGCGGGCAGGCGCTGAGGAACAGAGGTTCTGGGCGCTTCATGGTGCCACCACTCCCGCCGTCGTTCTGCTGGTGAGGTCACGGTGCGCCCGCCCGGGGGGCGGTCGGGCGCCGCCCGGGCTGGTCGCCCGGGCGAGGCGGGTGGGGCGGGGCGGGGCGAGTCCGCAACTGCGGGCCGCGCAAGGCGCGGAGGGCAGCGCCCGCCTACGGTCGGTCACCGCACGGCGCGGCGCGACGGGCGTTCCGTGCGCCTTGCTGGGGCTAGCCCCGGACGCCCGCTGCGGGAAAGGCCGCCCCGGCCCCTCAGACCGCCTCCAGCAGCGCCTCGCCGGTGGAGATGTTGCACTCGCCGGGGCGGTCGATCTGAACATGCGTCACCACGCCATCCTCGACGATCGCGGCATAGCGGTTCGACCGGCCGTAAAGCCCGATCGCGGGCGCGTCGAACGCCATGCCCAGCGCCTTCGTGAACGCCCCGGCGCTGTCGCCCAGAAGGGTGATGCCCGCCTGCGTCGCCCCGGTCGCCTCGCCCCAGGCCTTCAGCGCGAAGGGATCGTTGACGGCGACGCAGATGATCTCGTCCACGCCCTTGGCGCGGAACCTCTCGGCGCTGCGGATGAAGCTCGGCAGATGCACGGTGGAGCAAGTGCCGGTGTAGGCGCCGGGCAATCCGAACAGCACCACCTTGCGCCCCTTGAGCCTTGCGCCCAGATCGACCGGCTCCGGCCCCTTCGCTCCCATCCTCAGCATCGTCGCGCCGGGCAGGCGCTGCCCCGTCTCGATCGCCATCGCAAATATCCTCGCTCGTTGCGTTTTCCCGCCGCCACGATATAGGGTCCGCCGCGCGGGCCACCAGAGAGGAAGTGACATGGGCGGGATCGTCATCGTCGGCGCGGGCCAGGCAGGCGCCTCGCTCGCCGCGAAAGTCAGGGCTCTCGGCTACGCCGGCGCGGTCACGCTGGTTGGCGAGGAGCCGCAGCCACCTTACCAGCGCCCGCCGCTCTCCAAGGCCTATCTCCTCGGCGAGATGGAGCTTGAACGGCTCTACCTCCGCGCGCCTTCCTTCTGGGAGGAACAGGCCGTGACGCTGCGCCTTTCCACCCGGGTGGAGGCGATCGACACCGACGCGCGCACCCTCCGCCTCGCGGACGGCGGGACGCTTTCCTGGGACGATCTCGCGCTCACCACCGGTTCCCGTCCCCGCCGCCTGCCGGCGGCGATCGGCGGCGATCTGGCCAACGTCTTCACCGTCCGCACCCTCGCCGACGTCGACCGGATGGCGCCGGCCTTCCGCAAGGGCGCGCGCGCGGTGGTCGTCGGCGGCGGCTACATCGGGCTCGAGGCGGCGGCGGTCGCGGCGAAGCTCGGGCTCGAGGTGACGCTGATCGAGGCCGCCCCGCGCATCCTCCAGCGCGTCGCCGCCCCCGAGACCGCGGATTTCTTCCGCCGCCTGCACCAGGCCCACGGCGTGCACATCCTCGAAGGCACCGGCCTGTCCCGCCTGACCGGCGAGGGCGCGGTCACCGGCGCGGTGCTGGCGGATGGCACTGAACTTGCCGCCGATCTCGTCGTCGTCGGCATCGGCATCCTGCCCAATACCGAACTGGCCGAGGCCGCCGGGATCGCGCTCGACAACGGCATCCGCACCGACGCGACGGGCCGCACATCGGCGCCGCATGTCTGGGCTGCGGGCGACTGCGCCTCCTTCCCCCACGGGGACGGCCGCATCCGGCTCGAAAGCGTCGGCAACGCCATCGACCAGGCCGAGGCGGTGGCCGCCAACATCCTCGGCGCGAACACCCCCTACCGGGCGAAGCCCTGGTTCTGGTCCGACCAGTATGACGTCAAGCTCCAGATCGCCGGGCTTGGCACCGGCTACGACCGCATCGTGACCCGTCCGGGCGAGGGCAACGCCGTCAGCATCTGGTATTACCGGGGCACCACGCTCCTCGCGCTCGACGCGATGAACGACGCCCGCGCCTACATGATCGGCAAGCGGCTGATCGAGGCCGGCCGCTCGCCCGAGCCTGCGGTGATCGCCGACCCTGCCTCCGACCTCAAGGCGCTTCTCAGGTGAGGATCATCGGCGGCACGCGGCGCGGGCTGAAGCTCGCCGAGGTCGGCGCGGGCGATGCCGCGGCGCACCTGCGTCCCACCTCCGACCGCGTTCGCGAGGCGATCTTCAACCTGCTCACCAATGGCCCCCACGGCAATCCGGTGGAGGGCGCGCGCGTACTCGACCTCTTCGCCGGCACCGGCGCGCTCGGGCTCGAGGCGCTTTCCCGCGGCGCCGCCCGGGTCGCCTTCGTCGACGACGGCACCGCCGCCCGCGCGCTCCTGCGCCAGAACATCGAGAAGATGCAGGCGATGGGCGCCACCGACGTCTGGCGGCGCGACGCCACCAGCATGGGCCCGAACCGGGGGCCGGGCTATACGCTCGTTTTCCTCGACCCGCCCTACGGCAAGGGCCTCGGCGAACGCAGCCTCGCCTCGCTCGTCGCCGGGCAATGGCTCGCCCCCGGCGCGGTCATCGTCTGGGAGGAGGGCCTGCCTCCCCTCCCGCCCGCGGGCTTCACCCTTCTCGACCGGCGCCGCTATGGCGACACCACCGTCACGCTCCTCAGGGCGCCCGCATGAGGCCTGCCGCCGTCCTCTTCGACTGCGACGGCGTGCTGGTCGACAGCGAACCCGTGACCGACCGGGTGATTGCGGAAAGCTTCACCCGCCACGGCCTGCCCTTCGACGCGGGCGAGGTCCACGCGCTCTTCCTCGGCGGCACGATGGCGGGCGTCGCCGAGACCGCGCGCCACCTCGGCGCCGACCTGCCGGCCGACTGGGTGGACCGCATCTACGAGGAGATGTTCGCGGCCCTCGCCCTCGGCACGGCCCTGATCCCCGGCATCGAGAGGGTACTCGACACGCTCGACGCCGCCCGCATCCCCTATGCGGTGGGCTCGAACGGCCCGCACCGCAAGATGGAGATCACGCTTGGCCAGCACCCCGGCCTCCACGACCGCCTCCGGGGCCGGATCTTCTCCCGCCACGACGTCGCCCGGCCGAAGCCCGCGCCCGACCTCTACCTCCACGCCGCCGCGGTTCTCGGCGTGGCCCCGGCCGCCTGCGCGGTGGTGGAGGACAGCGTGCCCGGCGCCCGCGCCGCGCGCGCCGCCGGCATGACCTGCTTCGGCTACGCCCCGCGGGATGACGGCGCGCGGCTCGCGGCAGAAGGCGCCCGCCCCTTCGCCGCGATGGCCGACCTGCCCGCCCTTCTCGGCCTCTGACCTTGCGTCGCCTCGCTCCCGGCCCTGTCGCCCCGGCCGCGGCGCCGTGCTATCCTTGTCCCATGACGCTCATCGCCGCCCGCTCCACCTACTCCCGCTCCGAACGCCTTTCGGACGCGGTGATCCATGTCGCGGGTCTCGTCATCGTGCTCGCGGCCGTGCCGGTGCTGATCACGCTGGCCGCCTTCCTCCGTGGCGACCTCACCGGCGTCCTCGCCGTCTCGGTCTACGGCGCCGCCCTCCTCGCCATGATCCTCTGCTCGGCGCTCTACAACATGGCGCCCCAGCCGGGCTGGTCGTGGCTTCTCAAGCGCCTCGACCATTCGGCGATCTACCTCAAGATCGCCGGCACCTACACGCCCTTCACGCTGCTCACCGGCCAGGGGCTCTGGCTTCTCGCCGGGCTCTGGGGCGCGGCGCTGGCGGGCGTCGGGCTCAAGCTCGCCTCGCCCGACCGCTTCCGCCCGCTGACGCTCGCGCTCTACCTCGGCATGGGCTGGGCCGGCCTCGCAGCCGGCGGCAGCTTCCTCGCCACGCTCTCCGGCCCGGTCCTCGTGCTCATCGTCACCGGGGGCCTGCTCTATACTGTGGGCGTCGTCTTCTACCTCTGGGAACGGCTGCCGTTCCACTACACGATCTGGCACGCCTTCGTGCTGGCGGCGAGCGGCGTCTTCTACGCCGCCGTCACCGTCCATCTCGTGCAGACGGCCTGACCCACCGGGGTCAGATCGCCGCCCTGCGGCTTTCCTCCAGATAGATCTCGCGCAGCCGCGTCGCCACCGGCCCCGGCCGTCCGGCCCCGACCGGTGCGCCGTCGATCTCCACCACCGGCAGCACGAAGGCCGAGGCCGAGGTGATGAAGGCCTCGTCCGCCGCCTTCGCCTCCGCCACGGTGAAGGGCCGTTCCTCCACCGCCATCTGCGCCTCGCGGGCAAGGCGCAGGACCGCGGCGCGGGTGATCCCGTGCAGGATGTCATCCGACAACTGGCGGGTGACGATCCGCCCGCCGGTGACGATCCAGGCGTTGTTCGATGTGCCCTCCGTCACCACGCCGCCCTTCTCGGTGAACCAGGCATCATCGGCCCCCGCCCTCTTCGCCATCATCTTGCCCATCGAGGGATAGAGAAGCTGCACCGTCTTGATGTCGCGCCGCCCCCAGCGGATATCGGGGATCGAGATGACCCTGATCCCTGCCTTCGCCGCCGGGTTGTCGGCCAGCCCCGGCTTCGACTGGGTGAAGAGCACGACCGTCCCCCTCACCGCAGCAGGATCGGGAAAGGCGAAGTCCCGGTCTCCGGGATTGCCGCGGCTGATCTGGAGGTAGACGAGCCCCTCGTCGATCCCGTTCAGCCGGACCAGTTCGCGGTGGATCGCCAGAAGCTCCGCCTCCGTCACCGGGCTTTCCATGTCGAGTTCGGCCAGCGACCGGGCGAGCCGCGCCGCATGGCCGGGAAAGTCGATGAGCCTGCCGCCGAGCACGCTCGTCACCTCGTAGACTGCATCCGCCATCAGGAAACCCCGGTCGAAGACCGAGACCTTCGCCTCGTCCTCGGGGACATACTCGCCGTTGACATGGACGATGCGCGAGGCGGGGCGCGAGGCGGGGCGCGAGACGGGGCGGGAGGCGGGGCGGCTCATGAGCGGTCTCCTGACTGGTGCTGCCGTCTCTTCGGGTCTCGCTGCCGTCGCGTCAAGCCCCGGCCTCAGCCCCAGAGCGCCCGGTCCGGCACCTGCATCACCGATCCCTCGTAGCGCACCGGCGGCTCACGGTCCCGGGCGAGGATCAGCGGCCCGTCGAGATCGGCCACCGCCGCCCCCTGGGCCACGAGGAAGGCCGGTGCCATCGACAGCGAGGAGGCGACCATGCAGCCGACCATCACCCCGAAGCCCGAAGCCCGCGCGGCGTCGCGCAGGGCCAGCGCCTCGGTCAGCCCGCCGGCCTTGTCGAGCTTGATGTTGACCATGTCGTAGCGGCCCGCGAGCCCGGCCAGCGAGGCGCGGTCGTGACAGCTCTCGTCGGCGCAGACCGGCACCGGGCGCGCGATCCCGGCCAGCATCCCGTCGGCGCCCGCCGGCAGCGGCTGTTCCACCAGCACCACGCCGAGGCGCTTCAGATGCGGGGCGAGCGCGGCATAGACCTCGGCGGTCCAGCCCTCGTTCGCATCGACGACGATACGGGCCTTCGGTGCGCCCTCGCGCACCGCCTCCAGCCGGGCCATGTCGTCCTCGCTGCCGAGCTTGATCTTCAGGATCGGCCGGTCCGCCGCCCGCGCCGCCGCCGCCCGCATCCGCTCGGCCGTGTCGAGCGACAGCGTGTAGCAGGTGACGAGCGGCTTCGGCGCGGCCAGGCCCGCCAGTTGCCACACCGGGACGCCCGCCCGCTTCGCCTCCCGGTCCCAGAGCGCGCAGTCGACCGCGTTGCGCGCGGCGCCGGCGGGCAGCAGCCCCGGCAGCATCTCGCGGGTGACATCCCCGGGCAGCGAGGCGATGGCATCCGCCACGCTGTCGAGGCTTTCGCCGTAGCGCGCATAGGGCACGCACTCGCCCCGCCCGGTGACGCCCTCGCGGGTGACGGCCACGGTCAGCACCTGCGCCTCGGTCTTCGATCCGCGCGAGATGGTGAAGACCTCGCGCAGGGGGAAGCTTTCGCGCGAAAGGGTCAGGCTCATCGTCGGCTCCTTCGCTTTCGTCCGGTTCTCCACGCCCGGGCCGGGTCGGTCAAGCGGCGGCGGGGTGTCGGGACGGATGGCCGACAAAAAACCGACAAAAAACCGACGCCGGCCAGACGGGCGTGGGCCATGCCTTTTCTGCACCTGCGAAAGGATGCTTGCGCGCTCGCGCGCAATATTCTATCCGACCCGGGACAGATCACGAAACTTCCTTGCGAAGGGATTCCGCCATGAGCTTCCGCATCCAGCCCAGCCCCCCCGCCCGCGCCAACCGCTGCCAGCTCTTCGGCCCGGGCTCCCGGCCCGCGCTCTTCGAGAAGATGGCGGCAAGCGCGGCGGACGTGATCAACCTCGACCTCGAGGATTCCGTCGCCCCCGACGACAAGCCGCAGGCGAGGGCGAACATCATCGCGGCGATCAACGACATCGACTGGGGATCGAAGCACCTCTCGGTCCGCATCAACGGCCTCGACACGCCCTTCTGGTATCGCGACGTGGTCGAGGTGCTGGAGCAGGCCGGCGACCGGATCGACCAGATCATGATCCCGAAAGTCGGTTGCGCGTCAGACGTTTACGCGGTCGATGCGCTGGTCACGGCGATCGAGCGGGCGAAGGGCCGCGCGAAGCCCGTGAGCCTCGAGGTGATCATCGAGACGGCGGCCGGCATCGCCCACGTCGAGGAAATCGCCGCCGCCTCTCCCCGGCTCCAGGCGATGAGCCTCGGGGCAGCCGATTTCGCCGCCTCGATGGGCATGCAGACCACCGGCATCGGCGGCACGCAGGAGGACTACTACATGGTCCGCGAGGGGCAGAAATACTGGCCCGACCCCTGGCACTGGGCCCAGGCGGCCATCGTCGCCGCCTGCCGCACGCATGGCGTGCTGCCCGTTGACGGTCCGTTCGGAGATTTCTCCGACGATGCGGGCTTCATCGCCCAGGCGAAACGCTCCGCGACGCTCGGCATGGTCGGCAAATGGGCGATCCACCCCAAACAGGTGGCGCTCGCCAACGAGGTGTTCACGCCCTCGGAGGCGAAGGTCGCCGAGGCGCGCGAGATCCTCGCGGCGATGGCGAACGCCAGGGCCGAGGGTGCGGGCGCGGCGGTCTACAAGGGCCGCCTGGTCGACATCGCCTCGATCCGCCAGGCCGAGGTCATCGTCGGCCAGGCCGAGATGATCGCGCGCGGCTGAGCCCGACGAGAGGGGGCCGTCGGCCCCCTCTTGCCGCTTGCGCGGCAATTCACCCCCGAGAGTATTTTCCGGACAGAAAGCGTGGCCGCCCTTCTTCTTTCGGTCCCGCGACTACTGCCGCCGGAGGTCGGGGCCCCCCGGGGTCCCCGCGGCCCGCGGCGGTTGCAATGGACCGGGGCTCCCGTCATATAGGCGCCTGACAGCGGTCCCTTGACCCACCGCGGGAGAGCGCCATGAACTACCTCGAATTCGAAAAACCCCTGGCCGAGATCGAAGGCAAGGCGGAGGAGCTCAGGGCGCTCGCGCGCAAGAACGAGGGGATGGACGTCACCAAGGAGGCGGCCGCGCTCGACAAGAAGGCGGCGGACATGCTGCGCGACCTCTACAAGAGCCTCGATCCCTGGCGGAAATGCCAGGTCGCCCGCCATCCCGACCGGCCGCATTGCAAGGACTACGTCGACGCGCTCTTCACCGAGTTCACCGCGCTTGCCGGCGACCGCAACTTCGCCGAGGACCACGCGATCATGGGCGGGCTGGCGCGGTTCGACGACCAGCCGGTGGTGGTGATCGGCCAGGAGAAGGGATCGGACACCAAGACCCGGATCGAGCGCAACTTCGGCATGGCGCGGCCCGAGGGCTATCGCAAGGCGATCCGCCTCATGGACCTCGCCGACCGCTTCCGCCTGCCGGTCGTGACGCTCGTCGACACGCCCGGTGCCTATCCCGGCAAGGGTGCCGAGGAGCGCGGCCAGTCCGAAGCGATCGCGCGGTCGACGCAGAAATGCCTGCAGATCGGCGTGCCGCTGATTTCCGTGGTCATCGGCGAGGGCGGGTCGGGCGGTGCGGTGGCGCTTGCCACCGCGAACCGGGTGGCGATGCTGGAGCATTCGATCTATTCGGTGATCACGCCCGAGGGCTGCGCCTCGATCCTGTGGAAGGATGCCGAGCGGATGAAGGAAGCCGCCATGGCGCTGAGGCTCACGGCGCAGGACCTGCTGAAGCTCGGCGTGATCGACCGGATCATCCCCGAGCCCCTCGGCGGCGCCCAGCGCAGGCGCGAGGATGCGATCCGGGCGGTGGGCAAGGCCATCGGCGAGCTGCTGGCGGACCTGTCCGGCCGCAAGCCCGCCGATCTCGTCCGCGAGCGGCGCGAGAAGTTCCTGGCGATGGGGACGAAGGGGCTCGCCGCCTAAAGCCCGCCCTGCCAGACCCGCACCGCGTCGAGCGGCCAGAGCAGCATCAGGATGTTGAGCGCGAGCCCGTCGCGGATCAGCCATGTCGTCAGCGCCTCGAAGCCGATCACCGTGGCGACGCTGACCCAGACCGGCGCCTTCCGCGCCAGCCAGAACCCGACGAACATCGCCAGGATGTCGAAGACCGAATTGATCACGCTGTCGCCGAAGTAGTCGAGCGAGATGGTCACGGCGCGGTAGCGCTCGATCACCCGGTCGGTGTTCTCGAGAACCTCCCACCCGGCCTCGACGAGGGTGGCGAGGAAGAGCCGCCATTCGATCGGCATCCGCGGCGCGAGGAACCAGAGCGCGCCATAGAAGAGGATGCCGTGGATCACATGCGAGGGCGTATACCAGTCCGTCAGGTGCTGCGAGTTCTCGCTGCTCATGGTCTCGCCGTGCCAGAGCTTGACATAGCCGCAGGTGCAGATCGGCACCCGCCCCATCGCCAGGAGCAGGGCCGCGGCACCCACGACCACCAGCGCGACGGAAAGCCAGCCGATCTGCGACCGGGTCATGCGCCCACCCCGAAACCGGCCTCGGCCATGAGGCGGTCGGAGGCGCCCTCCACCTCGGGCTCGATCCGCGTCATGAACTGCTCGACCGTGAGGCCCGCCGGAATCCGCGGCAGGAATTCAACGACGGCAAGGCCTGGCTTGCGCAGAAGGCCGTGGCGCGGCCAGAAGACGCCGACATTGGTGGCGGCTGGCACGCAATCCTGCCCGATCTGCGCATAAAGGACGCCGACGCCCACCTTGTAGGGTTTCCGCGCCCCGGCGGCGACGCGGGTGCCCTGGGGGTAGATGATGAGTTGCCCCGGCTGGGCGAGGCCCGACCTGACGTCGGCCACCATCTTCTTCATCGCCTCGCCGCGGCGGCCGCGGTCGACCGGAACGCAGCCGATGCGGGTCGCATACCAGCCGACGATCGGGGCCCAGAGAAGCTCCTTCTTCATGATGAATTTCGGACGCGGCAGCGCCGAGACGATCAGGATGATGTCGAAGAAGGACTGGTGCTTGGCGGCGATCAGCACCTCGTCTTCGGGCACGTCGCCGCGGATTTCCGACCTGAGGCCCACGAGGACCGCGGCCGAAGCGCGGACCCAGCGGCAGTAGGCATGGATCGCGTCGAAGGCGGCATCGCGGCGAAACACGACCAACGGGGTCCAGAACAGCGCGTAGGCCGCCATCGCCAGATACATCTGGACGATGAAGATCAGCGACAGGACGTATTGCAGCGCCGTTCTCATTGCACCCCCCTCAGCGTCCTGAGCGCGGCCTCCCGCGTCGCCCAGAAGGCCACGATAGCGGCGACGGGCGGGATTGCCAGCGGCCAGAGCCAGCCGGTGCCGGAGAAGCCGAGCCCGGTGAGGAACGCCCCGGCCTCGTCCGCCCGCGGCAGGGACGCGACCGCGATCACGCCCAGAGCGGTGCCCGCCGACGCGCCGCCCAAGGTGCGCAGGGTGAAGCGGCGGACGAAGGCACGGACGATGTAGGCGTCGCGCGCCCCGATCAGCCTGAGGACGCGGATCACCTGGCCGTTCGCCGCCAGCGCCGCCCGCGCGGCCAGCGTCACCATCGCCGCGGCGGCGCCGCCGATGAGGCCGAGCGAAAGGAGGCCAAGAAGCCGCAGCCGTTCGGCCGCCGCCACGAGCGGCCGGCGCCAGCGCGCATGGTCGTCGAGCGCCGCGCCCGGCACCTCGGCCGCGAGCCTGAGCCGCAGCCCCTCGGCATCGAAGCCCGAGGCATCTTCGCGCAGTTCCACAAGCTGCGGGATCGGCAGGGTCTCGACCGGCAGGTCCGCGCCGAACCACGGCGCGAGGAGCGCCCGCGTCTCGGCCGCGTCGAGCGCGCGGGCCGAGGCCACGCCGGGTGTGACCGCGAGGATGTCGAGCACGCGCTGCGTCTGCGCCTGCATCTGCCCGGCGGCAGCCGAAATGCGGATCGTCGCGCCCTGGGCCAGTGCCTCCGACCAGCGGTCGGCAAGCCGGCCGGTGGCAAGCGAAAGCGCCAGCGCGAAGACCGCGAGGAAGGCCATTGCGGCTGCGGCGAACACCGTGAGCCGCGCCGCTGCGCCCGAAGGGGGCACCACCCGGTCGGCCCTCGGATCGCCCGTCAGCATGGCGACAGCGCGCGCCGCTCCGCCGCTCACAGCTCCGCCCCCGCCACCTGCACCTGTCCGCCGCGGATCCTCAGCACGCGCGCCTGCACCTGCGCCTTGGCGGCGCGGATGAGGTTCATGTCATGCGTGGCGACGAGGATCGCGGTGCCCATCCGGTTCAGTTCCACCAGAAGCGTGAGCAGCCGCAGCGACATGTCCCAGTCGAGGTTGCCCGTCGGCTCGTCGGCCAGAAGCACCTCGGGCGACATGATGACGGCGCGCGCCAGCGCCGCGCGCTGGCGTTCGCCGCCCGAAAGCGACGGCGGCAGGGCGGCCGCCTGGCCGGAGAGCCCGACCCAGGCCAGAAGCTCGTCAAGTTCGGACGGGTTGGCGGCGCGGTCGGAGACGGTCAGCGGCAGGGCCACGTTCTCGGTCAGCGGCAGGTGGTCAAGGAACTGGCAGTCCTGGTGGACCACGCCGACGCGGCGCCGGAGGCGCGCGATGTCGTCGCGGTTCATCTCGGCGAGGTTCTGGCCGAACAGCGAGACGCGGCCCGCAACCGGCGAAAGCTCGCCGTAGCAGAGCTTGAGGAAGGTGGACTTGCCCGCCCCGGAAGGGCCGGTGAGAAAGTGGAACGACCCCGGCGCGAGCGAAAGCGTCATCCCGGACAGGAGCCGCCCGCCGCCATAGCCGTGCGCCACGTCCTGGAACTCGATCACCGCCCTGTCCTCCGCCCGGGCATGGCGAATTTGCCATGCCGGTCTTCCGTTTTTTCGACCCCGGCCACAAACGCTTGGACGGAAAGCCTTTCGTTGCTACAACAATGCAACAATGAAGGCCAGAACGGCCCGACCCGTGCAGTGACTGGTTGAGCAGATGGAAAACCCATGCGTCTGATTTGCCCGAGCTGTGGCGCGCAATACGAAGTGGACGAGAGCGTCATCCCCGACGGCGGACGCGATGTCCAGTGCTCGAATTGCGGTCACGCGTGGTTTCAACGGTCTGCCAGACAGCTGGGCGACGAGGCCGAGGAGGCAGCACTCGCGCCGGCCGAGGCCGAGCCGCCGGCGCCTGCTGCCGCAGCGCCCGCCGCCGCCGAGGTCGCGCCGGAACCTTCCGCCGCCTGGGCCGAACACGATGAGGAGCCGGAAGAGCCGGCCGAGCAGGCGCCCGAGGAGATGCCCGTTCCCGAACGGGCGCGCCGGACGCTCGACGATGCGGTGCGCAACGTGCTGCGCGAGGAGGCCGAGCGCGAGACCCAGGCCCGGGTCGCGGAGGGAGGTCCGATCGAGACCCAGCCCGACCTCGGCCTTGCCGCCGCGATCGGCGGCGCGGCGGCCTCGACCGGCGGACGGGCAGGCGAAGCACCCCGGGACCGCGGGGCCAAGGTTGGCGGCGATGCGCTGGACTATGACGAGGATGCGCTGGTTTCCCGCGCGGCGCGGCGCGAGCTTCTGCCCGACATCGAGGAGATCAACTCCACGCTCCGCGCCACGTCCGAACGCGGCGGCGAGGCCGCCGCCTTCGATGCACCCGAGACGCTCGCCCGGCGGCGAAGCGGCTTCCGCATGGGGTTTTCGACGGCGCTCCTTGCGGCCGCGTTGCTCCTGGGCGTCTACGTCCTGGCGCCGACACTGGCGCGCATGCTGCCCGCACTCGAACCCTCGCTGTCGCTCTACGTCAAGGGGATCGACGCCGGCCGCCAGTGGCTCGACGGGCGGATGCAGTCGCTGACCCAGTCGCTCCAGGGGGGGGCAACGGACTGATCCCGCTCGCGGCCGCGCAGTCGTGCGGTCAGAACCGCCCCAGCAGCCGCCTGAGATAGTCGAGTTCTTCCGAGGGCCGCGCCTGTTCGCCAGAGCGGCGGCGGATTTCGTCGAGAAGATCGCGCGCGCGCCGGTAGACGTCGGGGCCCTGCAGCAGGTCTTGGTCGGTCCCGATCCGTCCCGACTGGCCGGTGCTGCGGCCAAGGGGATCATGCGGCGCCTCGCGCCCGGCCTCGCCGACGGCTTCGCCTTGGTTGCCGGGCTGTTGCGGCTGGTTCTGCGCGAGCGCATCGCCAAGGCTGCGCATCCCCTCGCGCAGGTTCTCGATCGCCTCGGCCTGGCGGTCGATCGCGCCCGAGGTATCGCCCTGGCGCAGCGCGCGTTCCGCCTCCTCCATCGCCCTGCCGGCCTCCGACAGCGACCGGCGCGCGGCGTCGCGTTCGTCGGAGGGATCGCCCGGCAACGCGCCTTCCTGCCGCCTCAGCGTCTCGCGCAGCGACTGCTGGCGGTCGGCAAGGCTGCGGGGATCGCCACCCTCGCCCGGCCGCAGGGAATCGGGCCGCCCGCCCTCGCCGTCGCGGCGCTGCTGGCCGTCCTGCGCCTCGCCGCCGCCGCGCTGGCCGGGCTCCTGGCCGGGCTGCTGGCCATCCTGCCCCTCCTGGCCAAGCTGGCGTTCGCCCCCCTGCCCCTGCTGCTGGCCGCCTTGCTGCTGACCGCCCTGCTGCATGTCGCGGAACGCCTCGTCCGACAGGTCCTGCTGGTCGCGCAGCGTCTGGCGCAGGTTCTCCATCGCCTGGGCGCCGGGGCCGCGCTGGCCGTTCTGGCCGGGCTGGCCTTCGGTCACGCGGAGGTTCTCCATCATGCGGGACAGCTGGTCGAGCAGTTCCTGCGCCTCGGCCATGCGGCCTTCCTCCATCAGGCGCTGGATCTCGTCCATCATCTGCTGAAGCTGGTCGCCGGTGATCTGCTGGCCCGCGTCGGCCTGCTGGCTCGGCTCGTCGGCGCCCTTCCGCTCCATGTTCTCGGCAAGTTTGCGGATGTAGTTGTCGGTGGCGTCCCGCAACTCGTCCATCAGCTTCTGGATTTCCTCCGGCGAGGCGCCGTTGCGGATCGCCTCCGACAGCCGCTCCTCTGCCTGCTGCATCCGTTCGAGTGCGTTCGAAAGCCCGCCATCCTCGATCAGCTCGGCGACCGACCAGAGCGCCTCGGCGGTCTCGTCGCGCATGTCGGGCGACAGCCGGCCCTGCGCGAGCGCGGCATCGAGCCGGCGGATCGCTACCGAAAGCATGAGATAGGCGCGTTCGTTGCGGATCAGCCCCTCGGGCCGGTGGGTCAGCGCGCGGAGGATCTGGCTGACGCGCGCGCCGTTGTCGCGCGCCCACAGAAGATCGCGCCGCATCTCGATCAGCGCCGCCGCCACCGGGTCGAAGAACCGCCGCCCCGGCAGAGGCAGCGAGACGGTCGCGCTCCGCCCGGTCTGGTCACGGCCGTCGGTCACCTCGAAGGTCATCTTCACCGGCAGGTTGGCCCAGGGGTGCTTCGAGGCGTCCTCGACCAGCGCCTCGGCAAACTCGGCGCGGTTGCCGGTGATCGGCATCGGCAGGTCGTAGACGAGGGGCTCGCGCGGCTCCGGTGCGGGCGCGAGCCCAAAGCGGCGGTCGGTCGCGGCAAGGTCAAGCTCGATGATCGCGCGGCCCCCGGTCACGGCGTAGTCGTCCTTCGCGGTGAAGGGCTGCGACAGGGTGCCGTCGGCTTCGCGCATGATCTCGCCGGTGATGGCGACGGTGGGGGCCGCGTCGGGCAGGATCGTGACCTGCCAGTCCCGGCCCCCGGCGCCGCCGATGGTCAGGCGGCCGGACCGGACCGCTTCGAACTCCATCGCCCGCACGGCCGCGGTCTCGGCCGGCCCTGCGCCTTCCGGCGCGGGGGCGGGTGTCTGGCCCGACAGGCTTTCCGTCACCGGGGTCGCATCGGGCGCGCCATAGAGCCGCAGCGTGATCCGGCTGCCCTCGGGCAACTCCAGCACCCCCTCGGGCACGGTGTTGAGGTAAAGACCCGGTTTCCCGGTATAGGCCGGCGGCTCCGCCCAGCCCTCCCATGTCGGTCCCGTGGCGGCATCCGCGCCGCCGCCCGGCCGCACCAGGCCCGGCGCCTCGGCCACCCGCCAGAGCGAGCCGAAGAGCGCCGCCATGACCAGCGCCGTCAGCGCGACATAGCGCAGCGCGAGGGGGTCGCGCGCGGCGATGCGCAGGTCGGGCGCGGGCGCGCGGGCCTTGCGGGCGCGCTCGGCCATCCGGGCCACATGCGCCCGCCAGACCGAGGCCGTGCCGGCATCGCCCCCGCCAAGCGCGAGGCTGTCGGAAAGGGCCGAGATCGGCCGGCCCGGCAGGGTCCGGTCGAGCCGGTCGAGCGCCTCGGCCTCGGTCGGCCAGCGGAAGCGGCGGATGCCGTGGACAAGCGCCCAGAGAAGGCCGAGAAGCGCCAGCACCCCGCCGATCCACACGGCCTCGAGCGGCAGCCGGTCCTGCGCGCCGAACGCGAGCGCCGCGATCAGCGCGAAGAGGATGGTCCAGACCGGCCAGAAGCCCCGCGTGATCCGTTCGGCCACCATTCCGGCCCGCGTCAGGCGCACGGGCCATGCGAGGCGCCTGAGCGCCTCGTGCGGAAGGGCCTTGATCTTCGTCACGCGGTCGGCGGGCCTCCGGCCTTTGCCCCGCGCGCGGGATTGCGCGTCAGAGCCACGGCGGGATGCTATCGCGCTTTATCATCTCGTCATAGGTGGGGCGGGCACGAATGACGGCGAATTGATGCCCAAGCACCAGCACTTCGGGGATCAGGGGGCGGGCGTTGTATTCCGACGCCATCGCCGCCCCATAGGCGCCGGCCGAGCGGAAGGCGACCAGATCGCCCTCGGCCACGGGCGGCAGAAGACGGTGCCTGGCGAAGGTGTCGCCGGTTTCGCAGACCGGGCCGACGATGTCGTAGGGATGCGGCTCCACCCCCGGCGCGGGCTCGATCACCGGCACGATGTCATGGTGCGCGCCATACATCGAGGGGCGGACGAGGTCGTTCATCGCCGCGTCGAGGATGAGGAAATCGCGTTCCTCACCCGATTTCACATAGATCACCCCCGCCACCATCAAACCCGCGTTGCCCGAGATCAGCCGCCCGGGCTCGATCTCCACCTCGCAGCCGAGATCGCCGACGGTGCGCCGGATCACCGCGCCGTAGTCGAGCGGCAGCGGCGGGGCGACATTCGTCCGTTCGTAGGGAATTCCCAGCCCGCCGCCGAGGTCGAGACGGCGGATGTCATGCCCTTCGGCCCGCAGCCGCCGGGTGAGGTCGGCGACCTTGGCATAGGCCTCCTCGAACGGCGCAAGGTCGGTCAGCTGCGAGCCGATGTGGACGTCGACCCCCACCACGTCGAGGCCGGGAAGAGCGGCGGCCTCGGCATAGACCTCGCTGGCCCGGCCGATCGGGATGCCGAACTTGTTTTCCTTCTTGCCCGTCGCGATCTTCTCGTGCGTCTTCGCGTCCACATCGGGGTTGACGCGGATCGCAATCGGCGCGCGAACGCCCAGCGACAGCGCCACCTCGTTCAGCGCCCGCATCTCGGGTTCGCTTTCCACGTTGAACTGGCGGATGCCACCCTCCAGCGCGGTGCGCATCTCCTCCCGCGTCTTGCCGACGCCGGAAAAGACGATGCGTTCGCCCGGAACGCCTGCCGCCCGCGCTTTCAGGTATTCGCCCGCCGAGACCACGTCGATGCCTGCGCCCAGCCGGGCGAGGGTGCGGACCACCGCCAGGTTGCCGTTCGATTTCATCGCGAAGCAGATCAGATGCGGCAGCCCGTCGAGCGCTTCCTCGAAAAGCCGGTAATGCCGCTCCAGCGTCGCCGTGGAATAGACGTAGAACGGCGTTCCCACCGCCGCCGCGATCTCGGGGATCGGCACGTCCTCGGCGTGCAGCACGCCGTTGCGATAGAGAAAGTGATCCATGTCGCGGGGCCTTGCCGATCCTCTGCCGTCCGGCCCCGTGTAGAGCATCGCAAGGCGTTGGGAAAGCGGCTCGGCGCAGGATTGAAGTCAATCAAACGTTTGATCAAGATGCCGGTGAATCGCACGGGATCAACATCGCACGGGGCCAGCCATGACCGATCTGCCGAAAGCCCCCGAAGGCACCGCCGCCGACCTGATCGCCGCAGGCCTGAGGCTTTTCGGCCGGAAGGGCTTCGCCGCCACCTCGATCCGCGAGATCGCCGCAGAGGCGGGGGCGAACGTCGCCGCCATCGCCTACCATTTCGGCAACAAGGAAGGGCTGAGACGCGCCTGCGGGTCCGAGGTGGTGCGCCGCGTCGGCGGGGCCTTCGCCGCCGTCCCGGCCGATCCGCCAGACTCGCCCGACGCGGCGCTGGCGCGGATGGAGGCGACCCTGCGGGCGATGGCGGGCCTTGTCCTGACCGCGCCCGAGGCCGAGCCGATCCTGCCCTTCATGCTGCGCGAACTGGCCGAGGAAGGGCCCGTGCTCGACGCCGTCTATGTCGCGCTGATGGAACCGATGCACCGGCGGCTTTCGGCGCTCTGGGCCGCCGCGACGGGGCAGGAGGCCGAAAGCGAGCGCACACGGCTTCTGGTCTTCACCCTCGCCGGCCAGCTTCTCTATTTCCGCATCGGCCGGCCGATTGTCACCCGCCGGATGGGCTGGGCGGCGCTCGGCCCGGCCGAGGCCGCGGTCATCGCCGACGTTCTCGCCAGCAACCTCCGCTGCCTGGTCGAACGGGAGCGTCGGACATGAGCGGCCTGCTCTGCACCCTGCCACTGATCTCGGCGCTTTTCACCTCGTGTTCGCCGCCGCCGCCCTTCGCCACCGGCTATGTGGAGGGCGAATACGTCCTGGTCGCCCCCGTCGCCACCGCACAGATCGAACGCCTCTCCGTCGGGCGCGGCGACCGGGTGGAGGCCGGCGCGCTGCTTGTCGAGATGGAGCGGGGCGACGCCGAGATCGCGCTGACCGAGGCGGCGGCGGCGCTGGCACAGGCACAAAGCCAGCTTGCCAACCTGCGCGAAGGCCGCCGGCCCGAGGAGATCCGCGTGATCGAGGCGACGCTTGCCTCGGCCCGGGCGCAGGCCGACGAGGCCGACCGCGCCGCCGCGCGGATGCTCAGCCTGTCGCAGCGGGGCGCCGCGACGACGACGCAGGCCGACGACGCGGCCACCGCGGCGACGGTCGCCCACGCGCGCCTGGCCGAGGCCGAGGCGAGCCTCGCCGTCGCCCGCCTGCCCGCGCGGCCGCAGGAGATCGCCGCGGCCGAAGCCGCCGTGGACGGCGCGGTGGCCGCCCGCGCGAAGGCGGAATGGAACCTCGCCCAGCGCCGGCTGACGGCGCCCGCCGCAGGCACGGTCAACGACGTGATCCGCACGCCGGGCGAACTGGCCGGCCCCGCGACGCCGGTGCTGTCGCTTCTGCCCGAGGGCGCGGTGAAGCTGCGCCTCTATGTCCCCGAAGCGTCGATCGCGGCGATCCGGCAGGGCAGCCGCCTTTCGGTGCATTGCGACGGCTGCGCCGAGGGCCTGTCAGCGACTGTCACCTATGTCTCGGACACCCCCGAATTCACCCCGCCGGTGATCTATTCGCTCGAGAACCGCCAGAAGCTCGTCTACCTGATCGAGGCCCGCCCCGAGGACGCGCCGGGGCTGAAGCCCGGCCAGATCGTCGACGTCTCGCTCCCCGGACCGGCGGAATGAGCGGCGAGCCCGCCATCGCCGTCCGCGGGCTGGTCAAGAGCTTCGGGGACCGGCGCGTCGTCGACGATGTGTCGCTGACCGTGGCGAAGGGCGAGATCGCGGGATTCCTCGGGCCGAACGGGTCGGGCAAGACCACGACGATCCGGATGATGTGCGGGCTTCTGACGCCCGACGCCGGCACGGGCCATGTACTCGGCCACGACATCCGGACCGAGGGCCGCGCGATCAAGCGCGAGGTCGGCTACATGACCCAGCGCTTTTCCTTCTACGAGGATCTGACGATCGAGGAGAACCTCGCCTTCGTCGCCGGACTCTACGGGCTGACGCCGGCCCGGCGGTATGTCGACGACACGCTCGCGGGCCTCGGACTCGCGTCGCGGCGCCATCAGCTCGCCGGCACCCTGTCGGGCGGCTGGAAGCAGCGGCTGGCGCTTGCGGCCTGCATCATGCACCGGCCCCAGCTCCTGCTGCTCGACGAACCCACGGCGGGCGTCGACCCGAAGGCGCGGCGCGACTTCTGGGACGAGATTCACCGGCTTGCCGCCGAGGGGCTGACGGTTCTCGTCTCCACCCACTACATGGACGAGGCCGAGCGCTGCCACCGGATCAACTACATCTCCTTCGGCCGGCTGGTGGCGCAGGGAACGGTGGCCGAGGTGGTGCGCGATGCCGGCCTGACGACGATGATCATCGAGGGGGCGGCGACGGCGCGGGCCGCCGAGCTTCTTCGCGGCGCGCCGGGTGTGGCCCAGGTCGCGCCCTTCGGGGCAACGCTTCACGTCACCGGGCGCGATGGCGCGGCGCTCGCCGCCTCGGTCGCCAGGGTGGCGGAAGAGACCGGCTGCCGGGTCAGCCCGGCCGAGACGAGCCTCGAGGACGTGTTCATCGAACTGATGGGCAACGGCGGGGGCGGGCAGGCATGAACCGCGTCTTCTCGCTCCGCCGGCTTGCCGCGCTTCTGGTCAAGGAGATGATCCAGATGCGGCGCGACCGGATCACCTTCGCGATGATGCTGGGCGTGCCGCTGATCCAGCTCGTGCTCTTCGGCTTCGCGATCAACGCCGACCCCCGGGGGCTGCCCGCCGCGCTCGTCGCGCCCACCCAGGACCGCTACAGCCGTGCCATCGTCTCGGCGCTGGAACTGACCGGCTACTACCGCTTCACCCATGCCGCCGCCTCGGCGGCCGAGGCGGAAGCGCTCATCACCCGTGGCGACGTGTCCTTTGTCGTGACCATCCCCTCGGACTTCGGGCGGCGGGTCGAGCGGGGCGACCATCCGCAAATCCTGATCGAGGCCGACGCGACCGACCCCTCGGTGGCCTCGGGCGCGATCTCCACGCTGGGAACCGTCGCCGCCGACGCGCTCTCGCGCGAACGGGGGACCGAGACGCAGGCCGCCGAAGACGCCGCCGCCCGGCTTCAGGTGACGGTGCACAAGCGCTACAACCCCGAGGGGATCACCCAATACAACATCGTTCCCGGCCTTCTCGGGGTCATCCTGCAGATGACGATGGTGATGATGACCTCGATGGCGCTGACGCGCGAGATCGAACGGGGCACGATGGAAAACCTCCTGTCGATGCCCGCGACACCGCTCGAGATCATGCTGGGCAAGGTCCTGCCCTATCTCGCCGTGGGTGCGGTGCAGGTCGTCGTCGTGCTTGTCGCGGCAAAGCTGATGTTCGGCGTCCCCTTCGTGGGCTCGCTGCCGCTGCTCTTGGCCGGCATCTTCGTCTTCGTCGCCGCGCTGGTGATCCTCGGCTACCTGATCTCGACCGCCGCGCGGACGCAGATGCAGGCGATGCAGCTCACGTTCTTCTTCTTCCTGCCCTCGCTGCTCCTTTCGGGGTTCATGTTCCCCTATCGGGGAATGCCAGGCTGGGCGCAGACGCTGGGCGAGGTCTTCCCGCTCACCCATTTCCTCCGGCTGATCCGCGCGGTGATGCTGAAGGGCGCGGGCTATCCCGGGATCGCCCAGCCGCTCGCCGCCCTCGGGCTGTTCGTCGCCGTCTACGCGACGCTTGCGCTCCTGCGCTTCCGCCGGACGCTCGACTGAACCTGCGTCAACTGCCGCCGCCGATGCCGAGCTTGACCTGGCCCGAAACGGTGACGCCCGGCTTGGCGGGCGGCGTCGGCGCGCCATCGGCGCCGCAGGCGGCGAGAAGGGCGAGAAGCAGAAGGGACGGCAGAAAACGCATCATTCGCTCACGGTAACGCCGATCCCGGCGATGGACGAGGAAACGGAAGGCACCACCCGAAGCCCGTTCGGCGTGATGTGGATGCCGGCGTGGGCGCGGGGCTGCGCGCAGCCCGAGACCAGCAGGCAGAGGCCGAGAAGCGCCAGGGTTCTCATCCCAGCCGGTCCTTCCAGCGGGCGATCTGGGCCCGGACCTGATCGGGCGCGGTGCCGCCGTAGCTGGTGCGCGAGGCGACCGAGTTGTGGACGCCGAGGACGGACTGGACCTCCTGCGTGATGCCGGGATGGGCGGAGCGCATCTCGGCAAGCGTGAGGTCGGGCAGGTCGCAGCCCTTCCTCTCGGCCAGCGCGACGAGACTTCCGGTGACGTGATGCGCCTCGCGGAACGGCAGGCCGGCGGCGCGCACCAGCCAGTCGGCAAGGTCGGTGGCGGTGGAAAAGCCCGACGCGGCGGCGCGTTCGAGGTTGGCGCGGTTCGCCGTCATGTCGCGCACCATCCCCTCCATCGCCGCGAGTGCCAGCATCAGCGTGTCGGCGGCGTCGAAGACCTGTTCCTTGTCTTCCTGCATGTCCTTGGAATAGGCGAGCGGCAGCCCCTTCATCACCGTGAAGAGCGCGACCGCGGCGCCAAGGATGCGGCCGATCTTGGCGCGGATCAGCTCGGCCGCATCGGGGTTCTTCTTCTGCGGCATGATCGAGGAGCCGGTGGTGAAGCGGTCGGAGAGCGTGACGAAGCGGAACTGCGCCGAGGACCAGATCACCAGCTCCTCGGCGAAGCGGCTGAGGTGGGTGGCGCAGATCGCGCTGGCCGACAGGAACTCCAGCGCGAAGTCGCGGTCGCTGACGGCGTCGAGCGAATTGGCCATCGGCCGGTCGAAGCCGAGCGCCGCGGCCGTCATCTGCCGGTCGATCGGGAAGGAGGTGCCGGCGAGTGCCGCGGCGCCGAGCGGGCATTCGTTCATCCGGACGCGGGCATCTGCGAAGCGGCCGATGTCGCGGGCGAGCATCTCGACATAGGCCATCATGTGATGGCCCCAGGTCACCGGCTGGGCGGTCTGAAGGTGAGTGAAGCCGGGCATCACCCAGTCCGCCCCCGCCTCGGCCTGCGCCAGAAGCGCGCGTTGCAGCGCGGTCAGCCCGACGATCGCGGCATCGGTCTGGTCGCGGACCCAGAGCCGGAAATCGGTCGCCACCTGGTCGTTGCGGCTCCGCGCGGTGTGGAGCCGCCCGGCGGGTTCGCCGATGATCTCCTTCAGCCGCGCCTCCACGTTCATGTGGATGTCCTCGAGCGCGGTCGAGAAGGCGAATTTCCCCGCCTCGATCTCTGACAAGACCGTGAGCAGCCCTTCCCGAACCGCCGCCGCATCGCTATCGGTGAGGATGCCCTGCGCGGCGAGCATCGCCGCATGGGCGCGGGACCCTGCGATGTCCTGGGCATAGAGCCGCCGGTCGAAGCCGATCGAGGCGTTGATCGCCTCCATGATCGCGTCCGGCCCGGCGGCGAAGCGCCCGCCCCACATCGCGTTCTGGGTTCTGTCGGTCATCTGTCGCCCCCGGAGGCATCCATGCGTCTCATCCTTCCCGCCGTCCTCTACACGGCCCTTGCCTTCAGTGCAAACGCCGCCACGCCTGCCCAGGCGGAGCTGGAGGCGCTGCGCGAGGGCTCGATGATGAAGCTCGTGGTCCACGCCGAACCGGTCCCCGCCCCCGACACCGCCTTCGCCGACGCGGGCGGCGCCGAACACCGCCTGTCGGAGTTCCGCGGCAGGTATGTCGCGGTCAACTTCTGGGCCACCTGGTGCGCCCCCTGCCGCAAGGAGCTGCCGGCGCTCGACGCGCTCAACCGCGAGTTCGGCGGCGATGGGTTCACCGTGGCGACGATCGCCACCGGGCGCAACATGCTGCCCGCGATCACCCGGCTGTTCGCCGAAACCGGGGTGGAGACGCTGCCGGTCTACCTCGACAAGGATCAGGCGCTTGCGCGCGACATGGGCGTCTTCGGCCTGCCGGTGACGGTGATCCTCGATCCCGAGGGGCGCGAGATCGCGCGGATGACGGGCGATGCGGAATGGGACGGAGAGAGCGCCAGGGCCATCGTGCGCACGCTTCTGGCGGGGCAGTAGACGCGGCCCCCCCCCGCCCCCGGGGGGTCTCCCCCCGGACCCCCGAGGGTATTTGGGCAACGAAGACGCTCAGGCCGCCCCGGCGCAGCGGGCATGGGCGGGGCAGGCCACGAGGTGGTCGTTGACCATGCCGGTGGCCTGCATGAAGGCATAGACGATGGTAGGGCCGGCGAAGCGGAAGCCCTCGGCCTTCAGGTCCTTCGCGATCCGTTCGGAGAGAGGAGTCGCGGCCGGCACCTCGGCCAGCGTGCGGAACCGGTTCTGGAGCGGCCTGCCGTCGAGATGGCGCCACAGGAAGCTGTCGAACCCCTCGCGTTCCGCGATCGCCAGGTAGGCGCGGGCATTGCCGATGGTCGCCTCGATCTTGGCGCGGGAGCGAACGATGCCCGGATCGGTGAGAAGCCGCGCCACCTCCGGCTCGCCCCACCCGGCGATCGCCTCGGGCTGGAAGCCCGCGAAGGCGGCGCGGAAGTTTTCCCGCTTCCGCAGGATCGTGATCCAGGCCAGCCCCGCCTGGAACCCGTCGAGGATCAGCTTTTCCCACAGCGCCCGGGGGTCGCGTTCGGGCAGGCCCCATTCGGTGTCGTGGTAGGCCATGTAGAGGGGATCAGCCCCGCACCAGCCGCAGCGTTCACCCATGTCGCGCCCTCCTCCGGGATGCCTGGCCGGCATTTTGCCGCAAGCGTTCACGAATTCTTATCCCCTTCCGCCCACCCTGTCCCGCGACGGCGAGGAGATGGCCCATGCGAGACGGCGGAAAGTTCGGGCGCGGCGCACGCGATCCCGGTCAGGACAGCCCCTTGAGCGCGGCGGTGGGCCTGCGCGACCGCGACACGCTGGCAATGGTGGCCCGCGCGGTGGAGCGGCGCGAGGTCTTCCTTGCCTTCCAGCCCGTCGTGCAGGCGGCGCGGCAGGACCGGCCCGCCTTCTACGAGGGCCTCATCCGCCTTGTCGACGAGACCGGCCGAATCATTCCCGCGCGCGAGTTCATCGCCACGACCGAGACGACGGAGCTTGGCCGCGCCGTCGACTGCCTGTCGCTCGACCTCGGGCTCAAGGCGTTGAAGGAGGATCCGGGCCTGCGCCTGGCCATCAACATGTCGGCCCGGTCGATCGCCTATCCGCACTGGCAGCAGGTGCTCAGGCGCGGGATCAAGGGCAGCCCGGCGGTGGCGGAGCGGCTGATTCTCGAGATCACCGAAAGCTCTGCCATGATCATGCCCGATGCCGTCTCGGTCTTCATGGCCGACCTGCAGGGCGCGGGGGTTTCCTTCGCGCTCGACGATTTCGGGGCGGGCTACACCTCGTTCCGCTACCTGCGGGAATTCTACTTCGACATCCTGAAGATCGACGGCCAGTTCATCCGCGGCATCGCCGGCAGCCCCGACAACCAGTGCCTGACCCATGCGCTGCTTTCGATCGCGCGGCAGTTCGACATGTTCACCGTGGCGGAATCGGTCGAGAACGGGCCGGACGCGGCCTGGCTGACCGAGGCCGGCATCGACTGCATGCAGGGCTATTACTTCGGCGCACCGACGGCCACACCGCCCTGGCGGATGGCGCAGGTGCAGTTGCGCGCCTGACCCGCAGCCGGCGAGGCACCGGCGCGGATGGCGCACCTGGGCCTGCCGCAGGCGGAAAGCCCTGCCCCGGCGACCGTGCGGGGACCCTTGGCCGGCTGGCGGCGCAACAGCGTGCGCGATCCCTGTCCGGCCATCCGTGCAGCCGACCCGCGGCGCAGCCGCAGGCGTGGCCCGTCAGGGCTCGTCCGCGCGGCCGCAGGCCGCACCCTCAGGGCGCTTGACGCCTCCGCCGCGATGCGCATGCTGCAAAGCGGCGCGGGGCCGCCCCGGGGATGCCCGCGAAGGGTTGCCCGGGCCGACGCCTCCGCGAATGCGGCGCGGCAGGCGCGCCATCAGGAGGACAGCCCATGACCAATGTCGTAATCGTTTCGGCCGCCCGCACCGCGGTCGGGAGCTTCAACGGTGCTTTCGCCAACACCCCCGCGCATGAACTGGGTGCCGCCGTCCTGCAGGCCGTGGTGGCCCGCGCCGGCATCGACAGGGCGGAGGTGAACGAGACGATCCTCGGCCAGGTCCTGACCGCTGGCCAGGGCCAGAACCCGGCCCGCCAGGCGCATGTCAATGCGGGCCTGCCGCAGGAAAGCGCGGCCTGGTCGATCAACCAGGTCTGCGGCTCGGGCCTCAGGTCGGTCGCGCTCGCGGCCCAGCACATCCAGCTCGGCGATGCCGCCATCGTCGCCGCCGGCGGACAGGAGAGCATGTCGCTTTCCCCCCATGTCGCGCATCTCAGGGCGGGCCAGAAGATGGGTGACATGAAGTTCATCGACTCGATGATCAAGGACGGGCTGTGGGATGCGTTCAACGGCTACCACATGGGCACCACCGCCGAGAATGTCGCCGAGAAGTGGCAGATCAGCCGCGAACAGCAGGACGAATTCGCGGTTGCCAGCCAGAACAAGGCCGAGGCCGCCCAGAAGGCCGGCAAGTTCGGGGACGAGATCGTTCCCTTCACCGTCAAGACCCGCAAGGGCGACGTGGTGGTGGATGCCGACGAATACATTCGCCACGGCGCGACGCTCGACCAGATGCAGAAGCTGAAACCCGCCTTCTCGAAGGAGGGCACGGTGACTGCGGGCAACGCGAGCGGGATCAACGACGGCGCGGCGGCGGTCCTGCTGATGACCGAGGCCGAGGCAGCGAGGCGCGGGTTGACGCCGCTGGCCCGAATCGCCTCCTACGCGACCGCCGGGCTCGACCCGGCGATCATGGGCGTGGGCCCGATCTTCGCCAGCCGCAAGGCGCTGGAGAAGGCCGGCTGGAAGGCGGCCGATCTCGACCTGGTCGAGGCGAACGAAGCCTTTGCCGCCCAAGCCTGCGCGGTCAACAAGGACATGGGCTGGGACACGGCGAAGGTGAACGTGAACGGCGGCGCCATCGCCATCGGCCATCCGATCGGCGCCTCCGGCGCGCGCATCCTCAACACGCTCCTGTTCGAGATGAACCGCTCGGGCGCCAGGAAGGGTCTCGCCACGCTCTGCATCGGCGGCGGCATGGGCGTGGCGATGTGCCTCGAACGCGCCTGAGCGCAATCTTTCTGCAAATGCACAATACCGGGCGCAATAATGTTGCGCCCGGTATTTCGTTTGGATAACGCTGTTTCAACAAGAGCCGATTGGAGGAAGAATCATGGCAAGGGTCGCATTGGTCACGGGCGGGTCGCGGGGCATCGGCGCGGCGATTTCGGTGGCGCTCAAGAACGCGGGCTGCACGGTCGCCGCAAACTATGCCGGCAACGACGAGGCGGCGCGGAAGTTCACCGAGGAGACCGGGATCAAGACCTACAAGTGGTCGGTGGCCGACTACGACGCCTGCGCCGCCGGCATCGCCAAGGTCGAGGCTGATCTCGGCCCGGTCGAGGTGCTGGTCAACAACGCCGGCATCACCCGCGACGCGATGTTCCACAAGATGACCCGCCAGCAATGGCAGGAGGTAATGGACACCAACCTGTCGGGCCTGTTCAACATGACCCACCCGGTCTGGTCGGGAATGCGCGACCGCAAGTTCGGCCGGATCGTCAACATCTCGTCGATCAACGGCCAGAAGGGCCAGGCGGGCCAGGCCAACTATTCGGCGGCGAAGGCCGGCGACATCGGCTTCACCAAGGCGCTGGCGCAGGAAGGTGCACGGGCGGGCATCACCGTGAATGCGATCTGCCCCGGCTACATCGGTACCGAGATGGTGCGCGCCATCGACGAGAAGGTGCTGGCCGAACGCATCATCCCGCTGATCCCGGTCGGCCGTCTGGGCGAGCCCGAGGAAATCGCGCGCTGCGTGGTCTTCCTCGCCTCCGATGACGCGGGCTTCATCACCGGGTCGACGATTTCCGCCAACGGCGGCCAGTATTTCTGCTGAGCCGGGACCGACATCGCAAGGGGCCGGCCGCGGGCCGGCCCCTTTTCGCTGCGCCGGCTTGACGCGCGGCGTGGAATCGCGATCTCTCGCCGCAGAAGACGAAGGGGGACGCATGGGCGGCGCGATGCGGGGCGCAGACCGGACCGAGCAGGCGGGGCGATGAGCCGCGCCCGCGCCACCGCCATCGGCTTCACCGCCGTCCTGATGTGGGCGCTTCTCGCGCTCCTGACGGTGCGGACGGCGCCGGTGCCGCCGTTGCAGCTCAACGCGATGGCCTTCGCGGTGGGCGGGCTGGTGGGGCTGATCTGGACGATGACGACGGGCGGTCTCCGCCAGCTCCGCGCCGTGTCGTGGAAGGTCTATGCCTTCGGCACGGCTGGCCTTTTCGGCTATCACCTCTTCTATTTCTCGGCGCTCAGGCTCGCGCCCGCGGCCGAGGCGAGTCTGATCGCCTATCTCTGGCCGCTCCTGCTCGTGCTGTTCTCCGGACTCCTGCCCGGCGAGCGGCTGGGGGCGGGCCATGTAGCTGGCGCGGCGATCGCCTTCGCCGGCGCGGCGCTGCTGATCGCCGACGGGATCGGCAGCCCCGACACCTCCGCCCTGCCCGGCTATGCGCTCGCGCTTCTCTGCGCGCTGACATGGACAGGATATTCGATCCTGTCGCGCCGCATGGGGGCGGTACCGACCGCGGCGGTGACAGTGTTCTGCCTGATGACCGCCGCTCTTTCGGTGCCGGCGCATCTCGCGCTGGAAACGACCGCCTGGCCTGATGGCGCGGCGGGATGGGCTGCGACGCTCGCCCTTGGCCTCGGTCCGGTGGGGTTGGCCTTCTTCACCTGGGATGTCGGCGTCAAGCGTGGCGATATTCAACTTCTCGGCACGGCATCCTATGCCGCGCCGCTGCTGTCCACGCTTGCGCTCGTGCTCGCCGGATCGGCGGCGGCAAGCATCAAGCTCTCTGTCGCCGCGGCGATGATCGCCGCGGGCGCCGCGCTGGCCGCCTATGCAGGTCGCCGGGCCGCCCGCCCGGCCGGGGATGTCACGCCTGGCTGAGGCGCGCGATCTCTTCCTTGATGCGAAGCTTTTCCTTCTTCATGTCGGAAATGGCCAGATCGTCATAAGCCGGATGGCGCTGCGCCTCTTCCACGGCCTCCGACAGGAGCTGGTGTTTCTTGCGAAGTTCCTGCAGGTGCGAACCAAGCGACATCGTCGTCTCCTATCCAGTGAACCCTGTCACGATCCCATCACATTCCACGAGTCGTGTCACGCGGAAGAATGTCACCACCGCGCAGGCACAGGATGACGGCCGAATCCCTGCCGAAAGGTTGACGGCCTATGTATCCGGCCCCGGCAGCGCGGCCCCCTCGCGCAGCACGGCGCGCGCCTCGGCGCTGTAGTCGTCGCCGTCGCGCAGATGCGCGGGCCCGTCGTGCAGGATCAACGGCGCCATCAGCCGGAAGGGCGCCCGCCCGCCCTTGCGCGCCCTCACGATGACCCGGCCCGCCGCCCGGCCGGGGCGCGGGGCGACGGACATGACGGTGACGCTGCCGGCGCGGCGGCCGAGGGCCGCGAGGATGTCGGGCAGGCGTTCGGCCGACTGGATCAGCGTGAGCCAGCCGCCGGGCCTGAGCCGCCTGAGGCCGGCGTCGATCCAGTCACCGAGCGGCGTCGCCTCGCGCTGCGCGGTCTCGCGCCCCGGGTCGCGCGCCGCCGTGCCGCTGCCCGCCGCGAAAAAGGGCGGGTTGGCGATGACATGGTCGAATGTCCGCGACCTGAGCACGGCGGGCATCGCCGCGAGATCGCCTTCGAAAACCTCGAAATCCTGGCGGTTCGCGGCGGCGTTCTGCCGGGCGAGCGCGGCATAGGCGGGCTGCACCTCCAGCCCGGCGAGCGCGAGGCCCGCCACCCGCCACCCCAGGCAAAGGCTCGCCACGCCCACGCCGCAGCCAAGCTCAAGCACCGCCTGCCCCGGCCTGGCCTGAACGGCCGCGGCCAGAAGCACCGGATCGGCCGCGGCGCGATAGCCCGCGGCCGGCTGCACGATGCTCAGGCGGCCGCCCAGAAATCCGTCGGTGGTGATCTCGTCCAAGCCGAACATCTCAGGCCTCGATCCCGTTGTCCTTCAGCACCGCCCGCGCAACGAACAGATCGGCGTCGCGCACCATCAGGCGGCGCGGCAAAATGCCAAGCGAGCCTTCGAGCACGCTCATGTGGACGTCCATCTGAAACGCCGCTATACCCTCAGCGTCAAGGAGCGCTGTGGCGAAGGCGATGACGGTCGGGTCGTTGGTGCGCAGAAGTTCCTTCATGATCTTGGACATAAGGACGAAGCCCCGGCTTTGTCGAGGCGAGACGGGAATGGGCCTGGACGAGACCGCGCAGAAACCGCATGACCGGCTTGGCGAGTATCTGGCCGACGACATGGAGCGTGTGAACGCGCTGATCCGCACCCGGATGGCGTCGGAACATGCGCCGCGCATCCCCGAGGTCACGGCGCATCTCGTCGAGGCGGGGGGCAAGCGGCTGAGGCCGATGCTGACGCTCGCCGCGGCGCGGCTTCTCGGCTACGAGGGCGACCATCACATCCGCCTCGCGGCGACGGTGGAGTTCATCCATACCGCGACGCTCCTGCATGACGACGTCGTCGATGAAAGTCGCCAGCGCCGCGGCCGCCCCACCGCCAACCTGCTGTGGGACAACAAGTCTTCCGTTCTGGTCGGCGACTACCTCTTCGCCCGGTCGTTCCAGCTCATGACCGAAACCGGCTCGATCCGCGTGCTCGACATCCTCGCCAACGCCTCGGCGACGATCGCGGAAGGAGAGGTGCTGCAACTGACCGCGGCGCAGGACCTGCGCACCGACGAAGACATCTACCTGAAGGTGATCCGCGGCAAGACCGCCGCGCTCTTCTCGGCCGCGACCGAGGTCGGCGGCGTGATCGCCGGTGCGCCGGAAGATCAGGTGCGCGCGCTTTTCACCTACGGCGACGCACTTGGCATCGCCTTCCAGATCGCCGACGACCTTCTTGACTACGGCGGCACCTCGGCGGTGATCGGCAAGAACACCGGCGACGATTTCCGCGAACGCAAGCTGACGCTGCCGGTCATCAAGGCGGTGGCGAAGGCAGACGAGGCGGGCCGCGCATTCTGGCGGCGGGTGATCGAGAAGGGCGACCAGCACGACGGCGATCTCGACCATGCGCTGGCGCTCATGGCGCGTCACGGCGCGATGGAGGCGACGCGGGACGAGGCGCTGGCCTGGGCTGTCCGGGCCAAGGCCGCCCTTGCCGCCCTGCCCCCGCATCCCTTGCGCGACATGCTGTCCGACTTCGCCGACTATGTCGTCTCGCGCGTGAACTGAGCTTCCGCCAGGCCCCTCAGCCAAGCACTGGCGCTGCCCGCACCCACCATCCGGGGTGGCGGGCGGCAAGCCTCCGGGCGGCGGCCCCGGCGCCGGCGAGCGTCGCGAAAAGCCCAAAGCAGGTCGCGCCCGATCCCGACATCCGCGCCATCAGCGGGCCGGTCGCGGCAATGGCGGAAAGGGCATCGGCGATGACCGGTGCGACGGCGATCGCCGGCGCCTCCAGATCGTTGCGCTGGCGGGACAGCCAGGCGGCGAGGTCCCCGGGGCCTGCGAAGGCCCGGGGCGGCGTTTCCATCGCCGGATTGTCCTTGCGGGCCAGGGCGCGGAACACCGCCGGCGTCGCGACCTCCACCCGCGGGTTCACGAGGAGCACCGCCACCTCGGGCAGCGTGGGCACCGGCACCAGCGCCTCGCCGATCCCGCCCATCCGGGCAGGCCGCCCGGCGAGGCAGACCGGCACGTCGGCGCCGAGCGCCAGCACCGCCGCCGCATCCGGCAGCGGCAGGCCCCAGAGCCGCGCCAGCGCCCGGAGTGCGGCCGCCGCATCGGCCGAGCCGCCGCCGATGCCGGAGGCCACCGGCAGGGTCTTTTCCAGCACGATCGCGGCGCCGCGCCCGGCGCCGAAGGCTCGTGCCGCGCGCAGGACAAGATTGTCCTCCCCCGCCGTCAGCCCCGCCCCCTCGGGGCCCGCGACCGCAAGCGTCAGCGCCTCGGCGGGCGCCACCGTGACCCGATCGCCCACATCCGCGAAGACGACGAGACTGTCGAGCAGGTGATAGCCGTCCGGCCGCTGGCCGGTGACATGCAGCGCCAGGTTCAGCTTCGCCGGCGCAAACTCCTCAATCGCCATTCTTGGTGACGGCCAGGGGCTCCGCGCCCTCTTCCTTCAGCACGACGTCGAGTCCGACTTCCAGCTTGCGGCGGATGCGCTTGGCTTCCTCCTCGGTGTCAGGCTTGAACGACAACGCCCGCTTCCACTGGAATTCCGCCTCGCGCTTGCGGCCCACGGCCCAGTAGACGTCGCCGAGATGATCGTTGACGACGGCATCGACCGGCATCAGTTCGACCGCCTTTTCCAGATGCCCCACCGCCTCGTCATAGCGGCCGAGCCGGTAGAGCGCCCAGCCGAGGCTGTCGACGATCGCGCCGTCGTCGGGACGTTCGGCGACCGCCTTCTCGATCATCGCCAGCGCCTCGTCGTAGTTCTCCTTCCGCTCCAGATAGGAATAGCCGAGGTAGTTGAGCACCGAGGGCTGGTCCGGATGAAGCGCCAGCGCCTTGCGGAAATCGGCCTCGGCCGCGGGCCAGTCCCGGGTGCGTTCATGGGCGATCCCGCGGGTGTAGTAGACGACCCACTGGTCCGGATCGTCGCCGGTGAAGGTGGCGATGGCCTTGTCATAGGCGCCTGCCGCGTCGCCGTAGCGTTCCTCCTGGCGCAGGATGTCGCCGAGCGCCCCCCAGATGTCGGCACGTTCGGGATAGGACCGGGCGAGCTGTTCCAGCACCTCGATCCCCGCCTCGGTCCTTCCCGCCGCAATCAGCGCATCCGACCGGCCGACTTCTGAGGCGACATAGGCGGGATCGTCGTGGGGGATTTTCGCATAGGTCTCGACCGCGAGGTCGTGCTGCCCCTGCGATTCGAGGATCTGCGCCGAGAGAAGCAGCACGTCGGCGTCCTCGGGCGCGAGATATTCGGCCATCCGCGCATAGGCCAGCGTATTCACGTCCGCGCTTTCGCCCCGCAGCGCCGAGGCGACCGTGAAGAACACCTCCGCCAGCCCGTCGGTGGCGTTTCCGACGATGTCGAAGGGCACCGACTTTCCCGCATCGAGGTCGGCCCTGAGCCTCGCGAAGGCCGGGTCGGCCGCGTCGCCCATCGTCTTGTCGATCAGTTCGATCGCGGCGGGGTTGCGTTCGAGCTGGCTGAGGATTTCGGCGTGCGCAAGCACACCGCGGCGGGTGGCGCGCAGGGGCCCGCCCTCCTCGCCGGAGAAGATGTGGTCGGCGCCCTCGAAATCGCCCACCGAGGCAAGCGCGAGGCCCTTGTGGTAAAGCCCGAAAGCGCGGCTGCCCGGCGCTGCGGCGACCTTGTCGAAGGCAACCGTCGCCTCCGACATCTGGCCCTGCCCCACCAGCGCCCAGGCCCGGAACAGCCCATCAATGAGGAGGCCGGCGCTGCGGCCCTTGTCAAGCTCGGCGACGGCGCCGGCGAAGTCGCCCTGCTTCGCCAGGTCGGTGAGAACGACGAGATCAGCGATCTGGCTCTTTGTCCCCAGCGTCTCGAGCGAACGCGCCGGCGCGACCGCCCGGTCGACCGCGCCGCGGCCGATCTGCGACACGATGGCGTCCTCCAGGATCGCCGGGTTGGCGGGGTCGGCGGCCAGCGCACGGGTGTAGTAGTCGGCCGCCGCGACATAGTCCGATTCCATGCTGGCGAGCCGCCCGGCAAGATAGGGGCCCGACGCATCCGCCCTGGCCGCAGCCGGCATCCAGACGGCAAGGCCGAGGCCGAGCGAGAGAAGAAGCGGGAGCTTGCGGGTCGTCACGGGGGCGCATCCTTCGTTGGGGCCGGACGAGCCTAGTCCGGCCGCTGCGCCAAGGCAATGCGAGGCGCCCCGCAAGGCGCCCCGCCCGGGGATCATTGCCGAAGATGTTACATGTTCGGATAGTTCGGCCCGTCGCCACCCTGCGGCGTCGTCCAGACGATGTTCTGGCTCGGATCCTTGATGTCGCAGGTCTTGCAGTGGACGCAGTTCTGGAAGTTGATCTGGAACCGCGGATTGCCGGCCTCGTCGGCCAGGACCTCGTAGACGCCGGCCGGGCAGTAGCGCTGCGCCGGTTCGTCGTATTTCGGCAGGTTCACCGCGATCGGCACCGAGGGGTCCTTCAGCCTGAGGTGGCAGGGCTGGCTTTCCTCGTGGTTGGTGAAGCTGAAGGCGACGTTGGTCAGCCGGTCGAAGGACAGCACGCCATCGGGCCTGGGATAGTCGATCTTCGGGAAGTCCTTCGCCTCGCCGGTGGCTGCTGCGTCGGTCTTGCCGTGCTTCAGCGTGCCGAAAAGCGAAAGCCCCAGCTGATTCGTCCACATGTCGAGCCCGCCGAGGACGAGGCTCGGGATCATCCCCCAGCGCGACCACATCGGCTTGACGTTGCGCACGCGCTTGAGGTCCTTCGCGATCGGCCCCGAGCGCAGGTCGGATTCGTATCCGGCAAGCTCGTCGCCGGCCCGGCCGGCCTTGATCGCCCCGTGCGCCGCCTCTGCCGCGGCGATCCCCGACAGCATCGCGTTGTGGTTGCCCTTGATCCGTGGCACGTTCACCAGCCCCGCCGAACAGCCGAGAAGCGCCACGCCGGGCGCCACCAGCTTCGGGATCGACTGCCAGCCGCCCTCGGAGATCGCGCGCGCGCCATAGGCCACGCGCTTGCCGCCCTTCAGAAGCTCCGCCACCATCGGATGGTGCTTGAAGCGCTGGAACTCCATGTAGGGGTAAAGGTGCGGGTTCTGGTAGTTCAGGTGCACCACGAAGCCGACGAAGACCTGGTTGTTCTCGAGGTGGTAGATGAAGCTGCCGCCTCCGGCGTTGCGGCCCAGTGGCCAGCCCATCGTATGGGTCACCGTGCCCAGCTTGTGCTTGGCGGGGTCGATTTCCCAGATTTCCTTCATGCCGATGCCGAACTTCTGCGGGCAGTGGCCTTTCGACAGGTCGTATCTGGCGATGACTTCCTTGGCGAGGCTGCCGCGCACGCCTTCCGACAGGAAGACATACTTGCCCAGAAGTTCCATGCCGGGTTCATAGTTGGGCCCCGGCGTGCCGTCGGGGTTGCGGCCCATCTCGCCGGCGACAACGCCCTTCACCCCGCCGTCCGGCCCGTAGACAAGCTGCGAACAGGCCATGCCGGGGAAGATCTCCACCCCCAGCGCCTCGGCCTGGCCGGCCATCCAGCGGCAGACATTGGCCATCGAGACGATGTACTTGCCGTGGTTCGACATCAGCGGCGGCATCGGCCAGTTGGGGATGCGCACCTGTCCCGCCGGGCCGAGGACGTAGAAGTTGTCGTGCTTCACCTCGACGGTGATCGGCGCGCCCCTTTCCTTCCAGTCCGGAATCAGCGCGTCGAGGCCCGAGGTGTCGAGCACCGCACCCGACAGGATATGCGCGCCGACCTCGGAGCCCTTTTCCAGAACCACGACGTTCAGGTCGGGATCGAGCTGCTTCAGGCGGATCGCCGCGGACAAGCCGGACGGGCCCGCGCCGACGATCACCACGTCATATTCCATCGATTCACGGATGACTTCGGTCATCTTCATCCCTTTCGCCGCGCTGTCCCGCCGTGGTTGCCGGGACAGATCGTTAGCTTACCGAGCGGAAGGGCGCAACAATAACGCGGCGGACATGTCGCCGCGGCGGCGATCCGGGATGAGGTTGCGTCATTACGGTGCCGACACACCCGCTTCCGGCGGCAGCCGCAGGGGCCGAGGCCCGAACCCCGCGAGCCGCACCCGGCGCAGCGCCGCCCAGACGGCAACGACGACCAGGATGGAGAAATACCCGTCCACCGCGTAGTGATACCCGGTATAGACCGACAGGAAGAGGATCGCCGCGACAAAGCCCGCACCCGGCAGCGCCAGCCACCACCGGCGTTCGGCCAGATAGAGCGCGGTCATCGTCGCCACGGCGACATGCACGCTCGGGAAGGCGGAGATGCCCGAGCCGAAGGCAAGGCCGCGACGCTCGTAGGACGCCCAGAGGTGATCCTGCACGGTGGCGAGATTGTCGGTGGCGAGCGGCGAGGCGGCGAGCGCGGTGGTCAGCGCCTCGAACCGGCTGCCGCCGAGGAGGGCGTCATAGTAGACCGGTCCGACCGAGGCGCCGGCCACCGCGAGGACGGTGCCCAGAACCACCCAGCAGGTGAAGTGGAGCACGACGAATCGCGTCTGCCGCTCGCGGTCGCGGTCGGTCAGCGCCAGGAAGACGGCGAAACCGATTGCCGGAACCAGCCAGACCTCCAGATAGAGCGGAAACAGCCATTCCACCGGAAAGAGGCCGGCCCAGCGATGGGCGAAGACCCAGGGGTCGACCCCGCCGTGAAGCATCCGGTCGAGTGCCGCCAGCGGGGGATCGGCATAGAAGGGCACGAAGAAGGGAATCGAGGACTTCGTCAGAGAGAACGCCGCCTGAAACAGGCTGCTGCCGGCGAGCGCATAGCCGAGGCCGCCCAGGCCCGCGGCGGAACGGCGCAACCCGACGAGGATCGGCAGGAGGAGGAGCGCCGGAAGCACCCATGTCGCGGCCGAAACGATGGCGGTCGCGAACTCGACCGTGACAAAGCCCGCTGCGACCACAAGGTCGAAGCCGACATCGCGCACGGCCATGATGGCCGTCAGCGAGACCACGGCATAGCCAAGGGAAATGCGAAAGAACAGCTTCACACGGTCACCCGGCCTCCACCCCGGCGAAAACCCCCCAACCCGCGACGGTCGCCGCGGCGCACCTATTGACTTTCGAGCCGCATCCCGGGTTTACAGCTTGGTATTGCGCACGATCCAGGCCTTTTTGCGGCGAGTTCCCAGTTACGGACGACGATGGAAAAGATACCGATGACCCGCGCGGGCCATGCCGCGCTCGACCAGGAACTGAAGACGCTGAAGACGGTGGAGCGGCCGGCCGTGATCCGCGCCATTGCCGAGGCGCGCGAACACGGCGACCTGTCGGAGAACGCCGAGTACCACGCGGCGCGGGAACGCCAGAGCTTCGTCGAGGGCCGGATCAAGGAGCTTGAGGCGACGCTGTCGCGCGCCGAGGTGATCGACCCGACGAACCTTTCCGGCGCGATCAAGTTCGGCGCGACGGTCACGCTCGTCGACGAGGACAGCGATGAGGAACGCACCTACCAGATCGTCGGCGAGGCCGAGGCGGACATCGAGCGGGGGCTTCTGAACATCCGCTCGCCGCTCGCCCGCGCGCTGATCGGCAAGGACGAGGGCGACAGCGTCGAGGTGCGCACCCCCGGGGGCGAGAAGAGTTACGAAGTGTTGAGCATCCGCTACGTCTGACCGGCGGGGCGCGGGAGGGTTGGCAATGTCGGACGGGCAGCAGTCGGAAGGGGCCGCCGAGGAACGCATCGGCTTCGGCCTCCATACCCGCCCGTCCGCCGATCCCGCGATCGGCACGGCCGAGATCATCGCCGGCGGCGTCAGCCTTCTCTGGCTCGCGCTGGTGGGCGGCTTCTTCCTGTTCGCGGGCGTCGGCGACGGCTCGGGCGGGGCGCTCGGCACGGTCATGGTGCTGGTGGCGATCTTCCTGCCGATCACGCTCATCTGGATCGCGGCGATCACGCTCAGGACCGCGCGGACGATGAAGGAGGAGGCCGAGCGGCTTCAGGCCGCCATCGACGCGATGCGGCACGCCTATGTCAGCCAGGCCCAGGGCGGGCTGGCGAAGTCGTCGGTCGAAAAGCGGCTCGAGGAGATCGCGGTGGCGGCGAAACAGGCCGAGACCGCCATCGCCACCTTCACCTCGCGGCGCGACGCCGACGAGGCGCGGCCCTCGGCCGACCGCAAGGCCGCCTTCGTGGCCCCGGTTTCCAACGCCGCCGAGCCCGACGAACAGCCGGCACTCGCCCTCGGGACACCGGCCGAAAGCGCCACGGCGCCGGTCTCGGTGGCCGATTTCATCCGCGCGCTGAACTTCCCCGACAGCGAGAACGACCGGGAAGGGTTCCGTGCGCTTCGCCGGGCGCTCGACGACCGCGGGCTGGCCAAGCTGATCCGCGCCGCGCAGGACGCGCTGACGCTGCTCAGCCAGGACGGCATCTACATGGACGACCTGCGTCCGGACCGGGCCCGGCCCGAGATCTGGCGACGGTTCGCGCAAGGCGAGCGCGGCAAGGCCATCGCCGCACTCGGCGGCGTGCGCGACCGGTCGAGCCTTGCGCTCACCGCCGGACGGATGCGGCAGGACACGATCTTCCGCGACACCGTCCACCATTTCCTGCGGCTCTTCGACCGGACCTTCGCCGAGTTCGAGAAGAACGCGACCGACCAGGAGGTCGCGGCGCTTGCCGAAACCCGCACCGCCCGCGCCTTCATGCTGCTCGGACGGGTGACGGGAATCTTCGACTGAGGTTCAGCGCGACGGCGGCGCCGGTTCGATCGAGGCGCTCTGCTGGATCATCAGCACGCCGGAATGGTCATCCGGGTCGCCGTCCACATGCAGCTTGGTCACGACGCCGGGCAACCCGCCGAAGGCATCCATGATCTTGTTCGGGAAGAACGTCTTGGGGATCGATTCGAAGCCCGGCAGGCCCTGCAGGATGTCGCTGACAGAGCTGCCGCAGAAGGCCTTGTTGACCGCGCCGTAGGCTTCCGCCCGGCGGATCGCCGCCTCGGCCACGGCGGGCGATACATAGATTTTCTGCTCGATCACGTCGAAGGTCTCGCGCGCGTGATAGTCGATGTAGAACTTCCGCATCTGCTCGGTGATGCCGAAGTGCAGGTCATTGCGTTCCGGCACCGTCGGGTGGTGCCAGGTGCCTGCCGGGTCGAATATCACCCGCTGGCTGCCGTCGATCATCAGCCCCGAATGCGCGCCCTCGTTGCCCCTCTTGCGCACGACGGTGAAGAGCGTGATCGAGGGCTGTTCGCCCGAGACGTAGCGCGCGCGGGCGACCGCCTCGTCGGGCGCCCAGACCGGCTCCGCGCCGCAGGCGGCCAGAAGCAGCACCAGCGGCAGGGCAAGGCAGACCATGAACCGGCGCAACATCGCTGAGACCGCCCCGATCAGGCGTTGGCGAGCGCGAGGAAGATCAGGACGGCAAAGGTCAAGGCCACCGACCAGATCGTGAAACGCACGAAGCCGGCGAAGGTCTTTTCCTGCCCCCGGATATCCATGCTGCCCGGCTTGAACTCGGCCATCGTTCTCTCCTGTTCCCGCGTTACCGCCCGAATAACCGATTCATCCACGCCTGTCACGACCTTGTGGGCGCCGGGCAGCCCGGGCGTTGCGCGAATCCGACATGCCGCCTGCCGCTCACTTGCCGCCGAGGTCTGCGGCCAGGCGGAAGCCGATGCGGCGCGGCTCCTCGACCTCGGGCCCCTTGGGCAGGGCGCGCAGCATGACGTTCAGTTGCGAGACATGCTGGATGAGCTGGGTCCGCGCGCCCTCCTCGTCGCGGCCGTAGAACGTCACGATGTCGGGGTCGAAATAGCCGATCCCCTCGATCTGCAACACACCGACGTCGCCGCCGGTGAACCCCATCGCCACCTCGTGCTTGTCGTCGAGCTGGGTCTCGAAGTTCTGGATGTAGAGGATCAGCCGCTCGTAGGCCCATTGCGCGGGGCTCTTGGCCTCCACCGGCTCCGCCGCCACCGCGTCGGGCAGGGGGCACATCTCGGCCGTCTTCGGGGCGTCGGGCAGGGTATGGACGACCCGCGCCCGCGGCAGGGCCGAGGCCTCGTGCGCTTCCGCGGTGGTGCGGATTTCGTCGGTCAGGTCGCTTTTCGCCACAGCCAGGCTCCGTTCGCATCGAGCGTGCGCTCCACGAGCCCACGGTGCAGGAGATGGTTGAGATGCGCAACCGCCTCGACCAGCGCGAGCCCGTATTCGGCCTCGCCGATGGCGCGCTTGAACAAGGGCGCGAAGCAGTCTGCGGCAGTGCGGGGTTCGGCCAGATGGTCCGTCAGCCGGTCAAGCGCGCCCAGATGGTTGTCGATCATCTGGCCCAGCCGCAGGGGCAGGCCGGTGAACGGCAGCTTGTGGCCGGGCAGGACAAGGTGATCCTCGGACGCGAAGGTTCGAAAGGCGGCGCAGCTTTCCAGCCACTCGCCCACCGGGTCGGCCATCGGCTCGGAGGCATAGACCCCGAGATTGGCCGAGATCGAGGGCAGAAGCTGATCGCCGCCAAGGACGAGGGGGCCGCCCTCTTCCCAGAACGTCGCATGTTCGGGCGCGTGGCCGTGGCCCACCCGCACGGTCCAATCGCGCCCGCCCGCCCGGAGGCGATCCCCCTCGGCGACGCGGGTATAGCCGAGCGGCAGGGGCGCCACCATGTCGCAGAAGTTGAAGGGCCGTTCCCTGGCACGGCGCGACAGAAGGCCCGCCTCCATCCCGGCGCGACGCCAGAACTCCAGCGTCTCGGCCGCCGGCAGCTTGTGTTCGTCAAGCGTGAGCATCCGCGCGAAAAGCCACGAGGTGCGCGTCGTCACCAGTTCCGCCCCCCGCGACTGGAACCACCCGGCAAGGCCCACGTGGTCGGGATGGTAGTGGGTGACGATCACCCGCCGCAGCGCCCGGCCGGACAGCGGCCCGGCCAGCACGCTTTCCCAGATCGCGCGCGTCTTCGCGGTGTCGAAGCCGGTATCGAGGATGGTCCAGCCGTCGCCGTCGTCGAGAGCGAAGACGTTCACATGGTCAAGCGCCATCGGCAGCGGCAGGCGCAGCCACAGGATGCCCTCGGCCACCTCGGTGGCCTCGCCCGGCCCCGGCGCCAGCGCGAAGGGATAGCGTATCCCCGCATCCGCGGCCGCGACAGTCACGACGCGAGCACCTCGGGCGAAAGCGCGAAAAGGCCTCCGGCGCCCTCCCTGGCCTCGGCCAGGCAGGCGGCGTAGTGTGGCAATATCCGCTCGATGTGGACCCGCGCCAGCGCCGTGCGCGGGCCCTGCCCCCCTTCGGCCAGCGCGGCGCGAAGGTGGCAATGCGCGCCAAGGACGCGGGCGAAGGCCCCGAGATAGGGCGCGGCGCCAGCGAAACGGTCGGGCATCGCCCGGGCCACCATCGCCTCTGTCCCCTCGCGCAGCGTCTCGGCGGCCGACCAGACCGCACCCGCCAGATCGGGCAGGGTCGCGCGCGCGGTCTCGGCCCCCGCCTCGATCTCCTCGAGAAGCCGGAAGGCGGCCTCGCCGCCGTCCATCATCTTGCGCCCGACGAGGTCCATCGCCTGGATGCCGTTCGTCCCCTCGTAGATCGACGTCACCCGCACGTCGCGCCAGAACTGCGCGACCCCGGTTTCCTCGATGTAGCCCATGCCGCCATGCACCTGCATCGCCATCGAGGCGACATCGCAGCCGACATCGGTGCCATAGGCCTTGGCGATGGGCGTGAGCAAGGCCGCCCGCGCCTGCCAGTCGGCCTCGCCGGTCGCGGTCGCCATGTCGGTCGCCGCCGCGCAGGCAAGCGCGATGGCGCGGGCGGCGAAGACCTCGGCGCGCATCGTCGCCAGCATCCGCCGCACGTCCGGATGCTCGATGATCGCGCCCATCTGCCTGCGGTCGGACGCGTAGCCCACCGCCGCCTGACAGGCGGCTTCCGCCACGCCCACGCCCTGCACGCCGACGGCAAGGCGGGCGTTGTTCATCATGGTGAACATCGCGGCCATGCCCTTGTGTTCCTCGCCCACCAGCCAGCCGGTCGCGCGGTCATAGTCCATCACGCAGGTGGGCGAGCCGTGCAGGCCGAGCTTGTGTTCGAGGCTGACGACATTCACGCCGTTGCGGACGCCGGGCTTGCCGTTCCCGTCGGGGATGAATTTCGGCACGAGAAAGAGGCTGATCCCCCGGGTGCCCGCCGCCGCGCCCGGCAGCCGCGCGAGGACGAGATGGCAGACGTTCTCGGTCATGTCGCAGTCGCCCCAGGAGATGAAGATCTTCTGGCCCGAGACGGCATAGGTGCCGTCGCCGCTGGGTTCCGCCCGGGCGCGCAGCGCACCGACGTCGGACCCCGCCTGCGGCTCGGTCAGGTTCATCGTGCCCGACCATTCGCCCGAGATGAGCTTGGGCAGGTAAAGCGCCTTGATCTCGTCGCTCGCGTGGTGCTCCAGCGCCTCGATCTGGCCCTGGGTCAAGAGCGGATTGAGTTCGAGCGCGAGGCAGGCGCCCGACATCATGTCGTGGACCGCCATGTTCAGCACCTGCGGCAACCCCATGCCGCCGTGCGCCGAGGGGGCGCTGACGCCGATCCAGCCGCCGCCGGCGATCTGGCGGAACGCCTCGGCGAAGCCGGGGGTGGAACGGACCACGCCGTTTTCCAGCCGCGCCGGCGTCTGGTCGCCCGCCCGGCGCAGCGGCGCCATCACCGTGTCGCACAGTTTCGCGGCCTCGGTCAGGATCGCCTCGGCAAGGTCGGGTGTCGCCTCGGCGAACCGCTCGGTCGCGGCGATCGGGGCAAGCGGCACGACGTGATCGAGAATGAAGCGAATGTCGCCAAGGGCGGCGCGGTAGGCCATGAAGTGTCTCCTCCTCGCCTTGGCAAGCCCGGCCCCGGCGCGTATGTCACGTAATCCGGACGGGATGATCGCCGCAAGGCCATACCCCCCGCAATCGGGACGCTGCGTCACGGGAGGCCGCGACATGACAACGGGCGCGCAGGGCAGAGCGACGTCGATCCTGGCGCCGGACGCGGCCGGCCTTGCCCGTGCCGCGCGGCTTCTTCGCGAGGGCGCGCTTGTCGCCTTTCCGACCGAGACGGTCTACGGGCTCGGCGCCGATGCGCGGTCCGACCTTGCGGTTGCGCGCATCTTCGAGGCGAAGGCGCGGCCAAGGTTCAACCCGCTCATCGTTCATGTCGCCGACATCGCGATGGCGCGAAGGGTCGCGCGGTTCGACGTGCGGGCGGAACAGGTCGCCGCCGCCTTCTGGCCGGGGCCACTGACGCTCGTCCTGCCGCTGCGGGCCGAGGCCGGGATATCGGGCCTCGTGACCGCAGGCCTTCCGACGGTGGCCGTCAGGATGCCCGCGCATCCGGTGGCCCGCGCGCTTCTCGCCGCCTTCGGCGGTCCGGTCGCCGCGCCCTCGGCCAACCCCTCGGGGCGGATCAGCCCGACCCGGGCCGATCATGTGCTGGCGGGGCTTTCAGGCCGCATCGCCGCGGTGATCGACGGCGGGCCTTCTGCCGTGGGCGTGGAATCGACCATCCTCGACCTCGGCGATGGCGCAGCACTCCTGCGCCCGGGCGGCATTCCGGCCGAGGCGCTGGAAGCCTGCCTCGGCACGACGCTTCGCACCGGCCGTGGCACCGCCGATCACACCGGGCGACCCAGCGCGCCGGGGCAGCTTGCCTCGCACTACGCGCCGGCGGCACCGGTCCGGCTTGGCGTCACCCGACCCGAACCCGGCGAATTCTGGATCGGCTTCGGGCCCGCCGCGCCGGGCGCCGACCTCAACCTTTCGCCCGCGGGCGATCTTGTCGAGGCGGCGGCCAATCTCTTCCACTTCCTGCGCGAGGCGGATGCCCGCGCCCGGGGCCCGATCGCCGTGGCACCGGTTCCGGACACCGGCCTCGGCCGGGCGATCAACGACCGTCTGCGCCGGGCGGCCGCCCCCCGGCCGGGGGTGTGACCATCGCGGCACGACCGGACCCTGCGCCCGCCCCCGCGCCTCAGGCGCGTCCGGCGGCAGAGGACAGCGTCAGCGGATCGACCCCGAGCGTACCGAGTGCGCGGGTCCATTTCTGGTCGTTGCGGACGGAAAAGACCAGATCGGGCGCCGCGTCGCAGGTGAGCCAGCCGTTCTTCAGGATCTCGTCCTCGAGCTGCCCCGGACCCCAGCCCGCATAGCCGAGCGCCAGGAGCGACGCCTCAGGCCCGCGGCCGGCAGCAATCGCCTCGAGGATGTCGATCGTCGCGGTCATGCCGAACCTTTCGCCGACCTTCAACGTGCTGCCGCTGCCGGCATAATCGCCAGAATGCAGCACGAAACCGCGCGAATGTTCGACCGGCCCGCCGAAATGCACGCGAATTTCGCGCGCCCGGCCGGTGCGCGCGATGCCGAGTTGGTCGGCAAGCTTTTCGAAGCTCAGATCCCGGGCCGGCTTGTTGACGATGAGCCCCATCGCCCCGTCTTCGGAGTGCGCGCAGAGAAAGACGACGCTGTGATCGAAGCGGGGGTCGCCCATGCCGGGCATCGCGATGAGGAGCTTGCCGCTGAGATTCATCACTGGCCTCCTGGGGCCAAGATCGGGCGAGTTCCCCGCGGCTGCAAGGGGTCGCGGGCGCCCCCTGCAGAGAAAACTCTTCGTGAGTTGCCCGCTTGCGACTTCCATTCGGCGGCCATTCGCCTACCTTGGCCGGAATGAAGCGCAGGTTCGCCCTTTCAGTCGCCGTCGCGGCACTCGTCTCTCCGGCTATGGGCCAGGAGATGCCGGCGAACATCCTGTCGGCCACGCTCCGCGAGGGCTGGCGCACCGAGGCCGGCACCCAGATGGCGGCGCTTGAGTTGAGGCTCGCGCCGGGATGGAAGACCTACTGGCGCGCGCCGGGCGAGGCGGGCATCCCGCCGCAATTCGACTGGAGCGAATCGGAAAACATCCGCGCGGTCGCCTTCCACTGGCCGAAGCCCGAGGTCTTCGACCTGAACGGGATGCGCACCTTCGGCTATCACGAGGCGCTGGTGCTGCCGGTGGAGTTCAGCGCCGCCGATGCCGGCCGGCCGATCGCGGTGAAGGCGCGCATCGACCTTGGCGTCTGCAACGAGATCTGCGTCCCGGTCACCGTCTCGGTCGCGGGCGAACTCTCGCCCGGGGCGGCGCCCGATCCGGTGATCGGCGCGGCGCTGGCCCGGATGCCGGAACCGGCGGCGCGGGCCGGCCTCAGGGCGGCGCGCTGCGAGGCGGAACCGATCCGCGACGGACTGCGGCTGACCTCTCGGCTCGCCATGCCCCCGCTCGGCCCCGATGAGGTGGCGGTCGTCGAGCTTTCCGACCGCACGGTCTGGGTCTCGCCGGCCGAGACCCGCCGCGAGGGCGGCGAACTGAGCGCCACGGCCGATCTCGTGCCCTCCGACGCGAAGCCCTTCGCGCTTGACCGCTCCGCGGTCAGGATCACGGTCTTCGGCGCCGCGGGCCGCGTCGTCGAGGTGGAGGGCTGCACCGGCTAGGTGTGGGCCGGCGCCGCGGGGGGCCTGCGTCAGCGGCGGGGATCATGCCCTTTCCCAGGCGAGGCGGGCCGCCAGAAGCCCGAAGACCGAGGCCGACGCCCAGCGCAGCCCCCGTTCCACCCGCCGGTCCCGCGCGAGCACCCGGCCGATGCCGCCCGCGCCAAGGCCCACGGCAGCATTCACCACGAAGCCGCCAAGGCCGATGACCGAACCGAGGATCAGGAACTGCGCCAGCACCGAGCCGCGCGCCGGGTCCACGAACTGCGGCAGGAAGGCGAGGATGAAGAGGATCACCTTGGGGTTGGAGATGTTGACGAGGAACCCGTCACGGAAGGCCCGCGCCGGATGGACGGCCGGCGTCTGTGATGCGCCGAGCGGGGTGCGCAGCGTGCGCGCCGCCAGCCACAGAAGATAGGCGACGCCCGCCCAGCGGATCGCGTCGAAAAGCCAGGGCAGCGAGGCGACGATCGCGCCGAGCCCCGCCCCCGCAAGCGCCACGTTGACCATCGCGCCCGCCGAAATCCCCGCGCTCGCCGCGACCGCGGGGCGCGGGCCGCCGCGCATTCCCTGCGCAAGGCAGAACATCATGTCCGCCCCCGGCGTGAGGTTGAGCGCCAGTGCCGCCGGGACGAAGGCGGCAAGGGTGAGGGGATCGACGATCATGGCAACTCCTTCAGCCGCGCCCTGATTTCCAGAAGGTCCGCCCAGGCCTCGCGCTTGGCGGCCGGGTTGCGCAGAAGATAGGCCGGATGCGCCATCGGCATCGCCGGGCGGCCGAACGCCTTGGTCCACGTTCCCCGCAGCCTGAGGATGCCGCGCTGGCCGAGTGCGGCGGCGCAGGGCGTGTTGCCCATCAGCACGATCAGGTCGGGGTTCACGAACTCCACATGGCGGGTCAGGAACGGCAGCATCATGGCGATCTCGGCCGGCGCCGGCTCGCGGTTCTGTGGTGGCCGCCAGGGCATGACATTGGTGATGTAAAGCGCCTCGTCCCGGTGGTGGGCGGTGCGCGCCAGCCCGATCGCCGCGAACATCCGGTCGAGAAGCTGCCCCGCCCGGCCGACGAAGGGCCGCCCCTCCAGGTCTTCCTCGCGTCCCGGCGCCTCGCCGATGATCATGACGCGGGCCTGCGCGTTGCCGTCGGCGAAGACGAAGTTGCGCGCGCCCTTCTTCAGCTCGCAAAGATCGAAGGCCGACTGGATTTCGGCCAGCGTCTCCAGCGTCACGGCCCCGGCGGCCGCCGCCTTGGCCACCGCCACCGGATCGGCGTCCTCCGGCACGGTCGCCGGCGCCGCGAGCGCCGCCTTCGGCGCCTCGGCCCTGGCCTCGTAGCGGTTGACGGGCGCGTCGCCGATGGCCTCGTCCGCGCCCAGTTCCGCCTGCCAGTCGAGAAGCGCCCTGGCGGCGTGGAAGTCGAGATCTGCGGCCGGTGAGTCCATTGCGCGACCCTATGGCCCGGGCCCCGCCCCGGCAAGCACCCGCATTCGCCGTTGCCCGCAGCGCGTTCCTTTGCGATAAGCGGCTCAGCCGGGGACCGGGGGCCTTCATGACATTCCGCGCGCGCCACCTTCTGGGGATCGAACATCTCGCCCCGGAGGAGATTCGCAGCGTCCTCGACCTCGCCGAGAAATATGTCGACCTGAACCGGCGCACCGTGAAACATGCCGACGCGCTGGCCGGCATGACCCAGATCAACATGTTCTTCGAGGCCTCGACGCGCACCCAGGCGTCGTTCGAACTTGCCGGCAAGCGGCTGGGTGCCGACGTGATGAACATGTCGGTCGCCCATTCCTCGGTGAAGAAGGGCGAAACCCTGATCGACACGGCGCTGACGCTGAACGCCATGCACCCCGACCTGCTCGTCGTCCGCCACCCGGCCTCGGGCGCGGTCGACCTGCTGGCGCAGAAGGTGACCTGCGCGGTGCTGAACGCGGGCGACGGGCGGCACGAACACCCGACGCAGGCGCTGCTCGACGCGCTGACGATCCGCCGCGCGAAGGGCCGGCTGGAGCGGCTGACGGTGGCGATCTGCGGCGACATCGCGCATTCGCGCGTTGCCCGCTCGAACCTGATCCTTCTCGGCAAGATGCAGAACCGCGTTCGCCTGATCGGCCCCCCCACGCTGATGCCCGCGGGCATCGGCGACTTCGGCTGCGAGGTGTTCGACGACATGAAGGCGGGGCTGGAGGGCGCCGACGTGGTGATGATGCTCAGGCTCCAGAAGGAACGGATGGACGGCGGCTTCATCCCCTCCGAACGCGAATACTACCACCGCTACGGGCTCGACGCCGAGAAACTCGCCGCGGCGAAGGAAGACGCCATCGTCATGCACCCCGGGCCGATGAACCGGGGGGTGGAGATCGACGGCGACCTCGCCGACGACATCAACCGCAGCGTGATCCAGGACCAGGTGGAGATGGGCGTCGCCGTCCGCATGGCCTGCATGGACCTGCTGGCGCGGAACCTGCGCGCCGAGCGGGGGCGGCAGGCGGTGGGGGTGATGGTGTGAGTGCGGATGCGTTTTATTTAAGGTATTGGGATGCGTTTTCGTGTTGCAACGCGCAGCCGACGACCCACACGGCCGACGTGCCGACCAAGAAGAGCAGCACTGAAGCCTATCGAAGGTTCGCAAAACGCTGGCCCCTCGGCTTCATGCTTGTGGCAAGAGCGGATCAAGGCAAAGATGAGATCTCAGCTCAGTTCTTCTGCGGCAACGCTCGACGCGGTCATGAATTCTTGGATTGGCTTGATCCGTCAGCAAGCGGCACCGTCGCATTGAGATCGGGCACGCGGGCGATCATCCACAAGGGCGGAACCGACGGTAAGGTCGAACTGTTCTGGCGGAACGTCAATCTCGCAGACGAGGCGTTCTGGCCAAGCCAGTTCCATTGGCTTCGCGCTGCGCTGCACGAATTGGCTGAGTCACTTGGCCCGAAGTTTGATGACTTTTCCGAGAAATCCTGATGATCACTCTGCTCACCAACGCCCTTCTCATCGACCCCGAGCGGCTCACCGAAACCACCGGCAACTTGCTCATCGAAAACGGCCTCATCACCGCCCTGAACGACCCCGCCCCGAAGGGCGCCACCATCATCGACTGCGAGGGCAAGTGCCTCGCCCCCGGCATCGTCGACTGGGGCGTCAAGATCGGCGAGCCGGGCGAGCGGCACAAGGAATCGTTCCGCTCGGCGGGCCTCGCCGCCGCCGCCGGGGGCGTCACGACGATCATCGCCCGGCCCGACACCCACCCGGCGATCGACACGCCCGAGGTGCTGGAATTCGTCACCCGCCGCGCCGCCGAGGCGAGCCCGGTGCGCATCCGCCACATGGCGGCGCTGACCAAGGGGCGGCAGGGGCGCGAGATGACCGAGATCGGGTTCCTCCTCGACGCCGGCGCCATCGCGTTTACCGACTGCGACCATGTGGTGACCGACACCAGGGCCCTCGGCCGCGCGCTCACCTATGCGCGCTCGCTCGGCGCGCTGGTCATGGGCCACCCGCAGGAACCGGGGCTGTCGCAGGGCGCCGCCACCACCTCCGGCAAGTTCGCCTCGCTTCGCGGCCTGCCCGGCGTCAGCCCGATGGCCGAGCGGATCGGCTTCGACCGCGACATGGGGTTGGTGGAGATGACCGGGGCGCGATACCATTTCGACCAGATCACCACCGCCCGCGCCCTGCCGCCCTTGGAACGCGCCAAGCGGAACGGCTTTGACGTGACCGCGGGCACCTCGATCCATCACCTCACGCTGAACGAGTTCGACGTCGGCGACTACCGCACCTTCTTCAAGGTCAAGCCGCCGCTCAGATCCGAGGACGACCGCCTGGCGGTGGTGGAGGCGGTGGCCGCGGGGCTGATCGACATCATCTCCTCGATGCACACGCCGCAGGACGAGGAATCGAAGCGCCTGCCGTTCGAGGATGCCGCTTCCGGAGCGGTGGCGCTGGAAACCTTCCTGCCGGCGGCGATGCGGCTCTATCACGCGGGCCAGCTGACCCTGCCGCAACTGTTCCGGGCGATGGCGCTGAACCCCGCGAATCGGCTCGGCCTGCCGCAGGGACGGCTGGCGGTCGGCGCGCCGGCCGACCTCGTGCTTTTCGATCCCGATGCGCCCTTCGTGCTCGACCGCTTTACCCTCCGCTCGAAGTCGAAGAACACGCCGTTCGACGGCCAGCGGATGGAGGGCAAGGTGCTTGGCACCTGGGTCGGCGGCACCCGGGTCTTCGGAGAAGGGCGCTGACATGCCGGAGTTGACCAGCGGCGCGGGCATTCTGATCGTCACCGCGATCCTCGGCTACCTTCTGGGCTCGATCCCCTTCGGCGTCATCGTCACCCGGGCGATGGGGCTCGGCGACCTGCGCAAGATCGGCTCTGGCAACATCGGCGCGACGAACGTCCTGCGCACCGGCAACAAGGCGGCGGCGCTGGCGACGCTTCTCCTTGACGGCGGCAAGGGGGCACTGGCGGTGCTGGTCGCGCGGGCGCTGGCGGGCGGGGACGCGGCGCAGCTTGCCGGTCTTGCGGCCTTCCTCGGCCATCTTTTCCCGGTCTGGCTCGGCGGCAAGGGCGGCAAGGGCGTGGCGACCTTTCTTGGCATCCTGCTGGCGCTTGCGTTCCCGGTCGGGCTCGCGGCCTGCGCCACCTGGGCCGCGGCCGCGCTCGTCACCCGGATTTCCTCGCTCTCGGCCCTCGTTTCGGCGGCCACGGGGTTCCTCTGGGCCGCACTTCTCGGCCACGGCGACATGGTGATCCTGATCGTGACTCTGGCCACGTTCGTGTTCTGGCGCCACCTGCCCAACATCGAGCGGCTGAAGGCCGGGACGGAGCCGCGGATCGGCGGCAGGAAGTAGCCTTCGCGGCAGACCTCTGTGTCAGCCCTGCCCCGCCGCCGCGAGGGCCGCGCGCAGATCGCTATATTCCGCGCATTTGCCGCAGAGCGTCGCCAGCCGGTTCAGGTTTGCACGGGCGCTGGTGTAATCACCCGTCTCGACGAACATCTCGCCCTGGTATTCAAGCGCGCCGAGATGCTTCGGATTGGCCTTCAGCGCCGCGTCGTAGTAGCGCGCGGCCTCGGCCATGCGGTTCATCTTGCGGTTGGAATAGCCCATCAGATTGAGCGCATCGGCGTTGCGCGGCTCCGCCTTGATGACCGCGGCAAGGCGTTTCAGCGCCTCGGGGTATCGGCCGGCATCGGCGGCGGCCTTCGCCTCGGCATAGCCGGACTGGGCGGCGGGGGCGGTGCTGGTGCCGCTGTCGGTCCCGGCGGCGAAGGCCGGGGCGGCAGCAACGGCGAGCGGCAGAAGAAGGGTCGCGGCAAGCCGCACGCGGAACGGGGTGGTCATGTCGGGTCTCCCTGGCAACACGCTGCCAGACGATACCACAGGCGCGGCCTATGCAACCCTCACGTTCCGGCGACGGCGCGGAATCGTGCCGGCCGGCCGGGGGATGGCGGAAACGGCGGTCTGGCGCGGGGCGTCGGGCGGAAAGCGCGTGCCGTAACGCAGCGTCAGATCGGCCTCGCCCAGCCCCAGCGCCTTGAGCGGCAGGATCGCCCGCTCGATCGGCCAGGAGTGGACGGCAAGCCCGCCCTCGGGCGCGCGGCGCAGGACGAAGCCCGCAGCCCGCAGCCGGCGCTGCAACTCCACCCAGTCGGCCGAAAGGTTGACCGCGCGCCGGATCACCTCCTCCTCCGGCCTCAGCCGTGCCGGCGTCCGGTCGAGCGCGCCGCGCAGCACCGCGCAGAGATAGTCCGAGGGTGAACACCCGGCCGCCCGTGCCGCCGAACCGAGCGCCAGGAGGAGCGCTTCGGGCAAGGCGACGGTGACGGTGCGGCGGGTGTCCATGCCGCCAGCCTCGGCCGATTCCGGTTAACGCCGGGTTCCCGGGTCAGATCGGCCCCTCGGATCGGCCCCTCGGATCGGCCCCTCAGATCGGAACGAAGCTCCCTGTCGCCGGGTCGTAGCAGTCGAGCCCGCCTCCGGCGATATCGTTCCAGAGCCCGTGCAGCGTCATTTCCTCGGCCTCCACCGCGGCGCGGACGAAGGGGAAGGTCATCAGGTTCTCGAGACTGATCACCACCGCCTCGCGTTCCAGCGCGCGCAACTGCTCCGCCTCGGGAAGATCCTTCACCCGGTCGTAGCCCGGCCGCAGGAGATCCATCCAGCGGCCGACGAAGCTCGACTTCTCCTCCAGTTCCGGCGCCGCCCCCGAGCACATGTCGTGGCACCCCTGCACGCCGCCGCAGGAGGAATGGCCGACGACGATCAGATGCGCGACCTTCAGCGTCGAGACCGCATATTCGATCGTCGCCGAGGTGCCGTGCTGTTCGCCGTCGGGCGCATAGGGCGGCACCAGGTTGGCGATGTTGCGGTGGATGAAGAACTCGCCCTGGTCGGCGCCGAAGATCGAGGTGACATGCACGCGGCTGTCGCAGCAGGAAATCACCATCGCGCGGGGTCGCTGGCCTTCCTCGGCAAGCCTGCGGTACCAGGCGCGGTTCTCCGTCCAGGTCGTGGCCTTCCAGCCGTGGTAGCGTTGCACGAGGTAGTTGGGCAACGGTCTGGCGTGGCGCATCGCGGTCGCTCCCCTGGCGGTCACCCCGCAGATAGCCGCCGCATCCGTCGAATTCGAGTGGTTTTCGCGTCCGCCGCAACGATTTCTTGAGATCGCCCGCCGAGGATGCGCCACGCGCGGGGTGCGCGATGGAGGGTGAAGGGTGGCGACACTTGCAGTGTTGCGCCACGACGAAGGTGTCCGGCTCGATCCGGACCGGCTCGTGGCGCTCTATTCCGACCTTGGAGAGGCGGGGGCGGAACAGGTCGTCTGCCGAGCGATGGAGGAACTCGCCGGCCGGCTGACCGAGATCCAGCGGTTCGCCGACGACGGCGACGTCGCGGCGATGGCGCGCAGCGCGCGGCTTCTGGCCAAGGTCGCCGAACAGATCGGGATGCTGACCTTCGCCCGGGTCGCGGGCGATGTCCTGCGCGCCACCGCGGCCGGTGACCGCACCGCGCAGGCGGCGACGCTTGCGCGGCTCGTCCGGATCGGCGACCGGTCGCTGAACGCGGTCTGGGATCTGCGCGACATGACGATCTGACGGCCGCGCGAAGGGGCCTTGCAGGCGGCGGCGGCCGGGATAGTCTGCGCGCGAAACCAAGCGCGAGGTCAGGGATGCCGTTTGCCTTTGCCGATCCGTCCGAAGCGACGCGGCCGCTTCACCTGGTGCCGCAGGACGCAGCACAGGCCTTCACCGGCGCGAGACCGCCGGCCGAACGCGCCTGGCTGGCCGCCTGCGGCTTCACCGGCAAGCTCGGCCAGCTCTGCCTTCTGCCCGGGCCCGATGGCGCGCCGTCCGGCGCCGCCCTCGGCCTCGGCACGCCCGCGGCCCGCAGCCGCGGCCGGTTCCACATCGCCGGCGCCGTGGCGGACCTGCCCGAAGGCGCCTGGCGGCTCGATGGCACGCCGTCACCCGCCGGGGCGGCGGAGGCCGCGCTGGGCTGGCTGCTCGCCACCTACCGTTTCGGCCGCTACCGCGACGCCGAGCCGCCGAAGGCGCGGCTGCACCTGCCCGCCGGCGTCGATGGTGCGCGCATCCTGGCGATGGCCGAGGCCGAGGCGCTGACCCGCGACCTGATCAACACGCCGGCCTCCGACCTTGGCCCGGCGGAGCTGGAAGACGCCTTCATGGCGCTGGCCGCAGCCTATGGCGCCACGGCGACGGCGATCCGCGGCGACGACCTTCTGGCCCGCGGCTTTCCGATGATCCACGCCGTCGGCCGCGCCTCGGCCCGCCCGCCGCGGCTTCTGGAGATGCGCTGGGGCGGCGCGGGACCGACCCTCACCCTCGTCGGCAAGGGGGTGTGCTTCGACACCGGCGGGCTCGACCTCAAGCCAGCCGCGTCGATGGGCCTGATGAAGAAGGACATGGGCGGCGCCGCGACCGTGATGGGGCTCGCCCGGATGATCATGGCGCTGGGCCTGAAGCTCAGGCTCCGCGTGCTGGTGCCGGCGGTCGAGAACGCCGTGTCGGGCAATGCGATGCGGCCGCAGGACATCCTGAAAAGCCGCAAGGGCCTGACGGTGGAAATCAACAATACCGACGCGGAAGGCCGTCTGATCCTTGCCGACGCGCTGGCGCTCGCCGACGAGGAGCGCCCCGACCTCCTGGTCTCGATGGCGACGCTGACCGGTTCCGCCCGGGTGGCGCTGGGACCGGACGTCGTTCCCTTCTACTGCGACGATGACGCGGTTGCCGGGGCGATCGCCGCCGGGGGCGCGGCGCTGGCGGACCCGGTCTGGCGGATGCCGTTCTGGAACCCCTACGAGGCGATGATCGAGCCCGGCATCGCCGATCTCGACAACGCGCCCTCGGGCGGCATGGCGGGGTCGATCACCGCCGCGCTGTTCCTGCGCCGCTTCGTCACCGAAACCCCGCGTTACGTGCATTTCGACATCTACGGCTGGCAGCCCGCGGCCGCCCCGGCCCGCCCCAAGGGCGGCGTGGGCCAGGGTGCGCGGGCGATCCTCGCGGCCCTTCCGGGGGCGCTCGGCCTGTGACCGACCGCCGCCTCACCCCCGCGAACGGCCGCGTCGCCCATGTCTCGCTGAAGGGCAAGGTGGAGGCTGAACACTACGTCGCCGGAGAGCCGGCGCGGATCATCGCGGCGCTGGCCGACCTGCTGGCGCGGCCGGACGGCCCGCGCGACCGGCAGGTGCTGATGGGCGAGCGGGTGACGGTGCTCGACCGCCACGGGGGCTTCGCCTTCGTGCAGGCGGAAAAGGACGGCTACTGCGGCTACCTGACCGAAGGCGCGCTGGGCGAGGACCGCGACGCGACGCACTGGATCGCCGCGCCGGCGACCTGGCTCTACCGCGCGCCAAGCCTCAAGACACCCGAGGTCGCCTGCCTCACGATGGGCGCGCGGCTGACCATCGTCGCCGAACATCCCCGGTTCCTCGAAACCGCCGACGGGCTTTTTGCGCCGCGCCCGCACCTCCGCACCCTCGGCGACCGGGCGACCGACCCCGCGGCGGTGGCCGAAAGCTTCCTCGGCACGCCCTACCTCTGGGGCGGCAACTCGCGCGCAGGCATCGACTGCTCGGGCCTGGTGCAGGCAGCACTTCTCGCCTGCGGCATTCCATGCCCCGGCGACAGCGACATGCAGGAGCGGGCCGTGGGCAGCGCCCTGCCCGTCGGAACGCCGGCCCGCCGGGGCGACCTTTTCTTCTGGAAGGGTCATGTGGCGATGGCGGTGTCGGCCGACCGGCTGATCCATGCCAACGGTTTCCAGATGGCGGTGGGCCACGAGGGCATCGCCGAGGCAATCGCGCGGATCGAGGCGCAGGGCGAGGGCCCGGTGACCGCGCTGCGGCGGCCCTGAACGGGGCCGGGCAGCCCCCCGGCCAGCGGGGCCTCAGTCGACGGGCCGGATCAGCTTGCGGTCGAGATCGCGCAGCACGGCGGCAAGGTCGTGCCCGCGCTTCAGAATCTGCCCGTCCATTCCGAAAAGCGCATACATTCCCTGCCGGTTCCTCAGCCGGGGATGCTTTTCGATCCGGTAGAGCGGATGTTCGGCCGACCGGCGGAACACCGAGAACACCGCCCGGTCGCGCAGGAACGACACCGCGTAGTCGCGCCACTCGCCCGCGGCGACCATCCGCCCGTAAAGCCCGAGGATGCGGCCAAGCTCCTGGCGGTCGAAGGCGACCTGCTCGGGCGCATGGGGCGCGGGATGGAAGGGGATCGGTGGCTGGACCGTCATGACAAGGATGTTAGCGCCGCCACGGCGCAAATCAAGACCGCCCGCTTTCGGCCACGAAATGACCCCGGCACGGGCACCGTCCCTCCCCACCGCCGCCGTGATCCGGCGCCACAGCTTCGCCATAGCGACAACGCTAGGGTCCGGTGGCGCGGTTAACAGCCCCCACCCTGCCGCGCCACCGGAACCCCTCCGTCGCTCGACTGCCCCGCGTCTTGCGGGGCATTCTTTTTTCGGGCGCCCGGGGCGCGCCGGCACCGGCGGCCATCGCAGGGGCGGATGGCGGCGGCATCCGTTCTTCTTTCGCTCTCGCGACCGCCTGCTCCGCCAGCCTCCTCCTCAGCCGCAGTGGAAGCGGGTGATACGCCCCCTCGCGTCGGTCTCGAGGTTGAGCCGCGCCGCGCTGTAATCCATCGTCACCGCCATGCCCGGCGCGATGACGCGGACCGGGAAGGGGAAGCGTTCAAGCCCCAGATCCTCCGGTCGCCGGCCGAGGATGAGCGCCGGGTCGAAGTCGGTGCGGTCGCAGCTTGGCCCCGGCGCCATCCATCCCGGCCCAAGGGGGTCTGTCGGATGCGGTCCCGGCGGCGCCGTGCCGATCGTCGCTACGCAGGCGCCCAGCGCCAGCGGCAAGGCCAGACTCCCGTATCTCATGGCGTGCCCCCTCCGATGCGCCGGCATCGCGCCGGCATCTCTCGATATGCTGCCCCGTCGCGCAGCGGAAGCCCTTCAGCCCAGCGCCGCGCGTTCGACAAGCCGCAGGCAGAGCTTCGCAGAAAGCCCCATGTCCTGCACGCTGACCCATTCCAGCGGCCCGTGAATCTCGTGCATGCCGGTGAAGATGTTCGGGCAGGGCACGCCCATCTCGGTCAGGCGCGATCCGTCGGTCCCGCCGCGGATCGGCACCGAGACCGGCTCGATGCCGAGGTCGCGGCAGGCGGCGCGGGCCAGGTCCACCGGCGTCATGTCCTTTTCCAGCCAGTAGCGCATGTTGCGGTATTGCGGCCTGATCTCGCAGGTGATCTCGGCGCGCGGCTCGGTTGCCTGCACCGTCGCGCAGACATGGCGCAACAGCTCGCCCTTTGCCGCAAGACCGTCGAGTTCGAAGTCGCGCAGGATGAATTTCAGCGTGGCCTCGGCCGAACCGCCCCTGCAGTCGTAGACGTGGATGAACCCCTCGCGCCCCTCGGTCGTCTCGGGTGTCATCGTCACATGCGGGAGCGTCTGGATGATCTTCGCCGCCAGATGCAGCGCGTTGACCATCTTGTCCTTGGCCGTGCCGGGGTGGATCGAAACGCCCTTCACCGTCACCACCGCGCCATCGGCCGAAAAGCTTTCGTACTCGATTTCGCCCACAGTGCTGCCGTCGAAAGTATAGGCAAAGTCCGCGGCCAGATCCTGCGGCAGGCGCCTGTCGACGCCGCGCCCCACCTCCTCGTCGGGGGTGAAGGCCAGCCGGACGCGGCCGTGGCGGATACCGGGGTTGGCGAGAAGGTGCCGCGCCGCCGTCATGATCACGGCCACCCCCGCCTTGTCGTCTGCCCCCAGAAGCGTTGTGCCGCTGGCGGTGACAATGTCATGCCCGGCCTTCTGCGCCAGCTCGGGCGAATGCTGCGGCGAAAGCGCAAGGCCCGGCGCGTCGGCGAAGCTGATCGTTCCGCCGTTGTAGTTGCGATGGACGACCGGTTTCACGCCCGTCGCGTTGAACTGCGGCGCGGTATCGACATGGGCCAGAAGCGCGATCACCGGTGCTGCCTCTGCCGTTGCCGGGATCGTCGCCAGGACCGCGCCGTAGTCGGTCAGGCGCACCTCCGCCGCGCCCATCTCGGCCAGTTCGGCGACCAGAAGCTGTTGCATCTCGAGCTGGATCGCGGTGCTGGGGGCAGAGGGCTGATCCTCGTCGCTCTGCGTGTCGATGGCGGCATATCGAACCAGACGTTCTTCCAGTTCGCGGTCGAATTCGGTTCTCATCGGGCATCTCCTCGGCTGCCCGGATGAGCCCGCGTTCCGGGCCGGGTGTCAAGCCGACGAACGCCCCTTCACGCCGTAGCGGGCCAGGAACATCTCCACCGCGCCTTTCGCCACGCGCTCCTTCTCGGCCTCGGTATACTGGCGCTGGACGCCGAAGCTGACGGCAAGGAAGATGCCGGCCTTGCAGAGCGCCGCGAACTGGTCGGCGGCGAGATGCACGTCGTCGATCACCAGCTCGCCGCGCGCCACCGCGCCGTTCAGATAGGCGGCGATCCGGTCGCGGACAAGCTCGGGGCCCGAGGCATAGAATTCCCGCCCGAGATCCGGGAACCGGTCGGATTCGGCCACGCAGAGCCGGAACACCGCCTGGCCGAGATCGGAGAGCGTGAAGGCAATGATGCGCCGCGCGGCCTCAGGCAACACGCAGTCGGGCGGCGCGGTCAAGGTGACCAGCACCCCGGCCTCGTCCGCCTGGCGCCGGCTTTCCTGCTTGGCCACCTCGATGAACAGGATCCGCTTGTCGGGGAAGTAGCTGTAGAGCGTGGCCTTCGACACGCCCGCCGCGGCGGCGATGTCGTCGACGCTGGCGCCTTCGTAACCGTCGCGCAGGAAGACGGTGCGGGCACCTTCCAGCACCTGGTCGAACTTGCGCCCGCGCTTGATGGTCACGATCCCGGCCGTGTCTGGCATGTCTCTCCCCGGATGCGGAAATGATAGCCCCGCCGCCAAGCCTGCGGCAAGCGCGGGAAAGAAAAAGGGCGGGATCTTCCCGCCCGAAGTCGTCCGGGGATGGGCGGGGATGGGCGGGATCATTTGCCGGCGGGGGCACAGGTTTCCGGCGCGGCGGGCAGAAGCGACAGCGCGCAGTCGCGCGAGGCGTCGGCACCCGCCGTCGCCGGGGCGGGGGTGGGGGCGGGGAATTCGAGCCGCGGCAGATCGAAGGCGAAGTCGCCCGCCAGCGCCGGAAGTGCGGCAAGGCCGAGGGTCGGGGCGGCAAGCGTGACGTGGAAGGCTCTCATGGTCGACTCCAATCTGAACTGCTTGGTTCACTTCTGGTAAATAGACTGATCGGTTCACTTAGTCAAGTCAAATATGAACCAATAAGTTCAGATTTGCCAGGCTGCCGCTCTTGCCGCCCTCGCCGACCCTCGCTAGTTTGGAATGATACCAGACCGGAGCCCCCGATGATCCCCGGCCTCGCCAACCGCCGCCGCTTCTCCGACCTGAGCGACCAGGAAATCCTCGCGCTGGCCATTTCCTCCGAAGAGGACGACGCGCGCATCTATCGCAGCTACGCCGAGATGCTGCGCAAGGACTATCCGGCCTCGGCCGCCGTCTTCGACACGATGGCCGAGGAGGAAGACCTGCACCGCCGCCGCCTGATCGACCGCCACATCACGCGTTTCGGCGAGGTGATCCCGCTGATCCGGCGCGAGCATGTGGCGGGCTTCTATGCCCGCCGCCCGGTCTGGCTGGTGCAGAACCTCGGGCTCGACCGCATCCGGGGCGAGGCCGAGGCGATGGAGCACGAGGCCGCGGCGTTTTACCGGCGCGCTGCCGAACGGACCCAGGATGCCGAGACGCGCAGGCTTCTGGGCGACCTCGCCGCCGCCGAGACGGCCCACGAGACCCGCGCGGGCGAGCTTTCGGCCGTCCATCTCGACGACGCGGCGAGGGGCGAGGAGGACCGCGCCGCCCACCGCCAGTTCATCCTGACCTGGGTGCAGCCGGGGCTTGCGGGGTTGATGGACGGCTCCGTCTCCACGCTCGCGCCGATCTTCGCCACCGCCTTCGCCACCCGCGACCCGGCCACGACGCTGACCGTGGGCCTTGCCGCAGCGGTGGGCGCCGGCATCTCGATGGGCTTCACCGAGGCGGCGCACGACGATGGCGTGATCTCGGGCCGCGGCTCGCCGGTCAAGCGCGGCATCGCCTCGGGGGTGATGACGGCGGCGGGCGGGCTCGGCCATGCCCTGCCCTACCTGATCTCCGATTTCCGCACCGCCACGGCCATCGCCATCGCCATCGTCTTCGTGGAGCTTTGGGCCATCGTCTGGATCCAGAACCGCTTCATGGAGACCCCGTTCCTGCGCGCCACCTTCCAGGTGGTGCTCGGCGGCGCGCTGGTCTTCGCGGCCGGCGCCTTCATCGGCGGGGGCTGAGGCTGGCGCGGGGCGGCGGCCCATGCTAGGCGCCAGCCCATGCTCGCGATCTTCCTCAAGACGCTTCCCTTCTTCGCGCTCATCGGCCTCGGCTGGGGCGCGGGGCGGCTGCGTTTCTTCCCCGAGGTCGCGACCGAATGGCTGACCCGCTTCGTCTTCTACTTCGCGCTTTCGGCGATGCTCTTTCGCTTCGCCGCGAACCTCTCGGTGGCCGAGGTCTTCGACCCGGCCTTCGCGCTCGCCTATCTCTCGGCCTCGGCGGCGGTCTATGCGCTCGCCTTCGCGGTGGCGCTGGCGCGGCGCGTCAGCATCCCCGAAGCCTCGGTCGAGGCGCAATGCGCGGTGATCGGCAACACCGGCTTTCTCGGCGTGCCGATGCTGACCATGCTTCTGGGGCCGGCGGCGGCGGGGCCCGTGCTGATGGTCCTCTCGATCGACCTCATCGTCTTCTCGAGCCTCATCACCCTTGTCATCACCGCCGCGCGCGAGGGGCAGGTTTCGCCGCGTATCGTCGGGGTGCTGGCGGTCGGGCTTCTGAAGAACCCGATGATCGTGGCGATGGTGGCGGGGCTGTGCTGGTCGGGCCTGCGCCTGCCGCTGCCCGGTCCGGCCGAGGAGTTCCTGACGCTCCTCGGCGCTGCGGCCACGCCCGGCGCGCTCTTCGCCATCGGCGCCTCGCTCGCCTCGAAATCGGCCGAACGGTTCGCGGTCGCGCTCTGGCTCGGCTTCGCCAAGCTCGTGCTGCACCCCGCCGCCGTGGCCTTCGCCGCCTTCCACCTCTTCGCGGTCGACCGCTTCGCCGCGGGGGCGATGGTCGCCGCCGCCGCCCTGCCGGTCGCGGGCAACGTCTACATCCTCGCCCGCCACTACGGCGTGGCGCCGCAGCGGGTCTCCGCCTCCATCCTGATCTCCACCGCAACGAGCATCCTCACCATCCCCGCGGTCATCGCCTGGATCGGCGGGGCCTGACAAAAGGAAAGACCCATGCAGACGATTTCGGAAAACAAGTGCTTCGGCGGAGTCCAGGGCGTCTACCGCCACACCTCCGACGCCTGCGGCTGCGACATGACCTTCGGCCTGTTCCTGCCCGAGGAGGCGGCCGAACAGCCGGTTCCGGTGCTCTGGTATCTCTCCGGCCTCACCTGCACGCACGAGAACGCGATGGTGAAGGCGGGCGCACAGGCCTGGGCGGCCGAGGCGGGCATCGCGCTCGTCTTCCCCGACACCTCGCCGCGCGGCGAGGGCGTGGCCGACGACGAAGCCTATGACCTCGGACAGGGGGCGGGCTTCTACGTCAACGCGACCGAGGCGCCCTGGGCGGCGCATTTCCGCATGTGGGACTATGTGGCCGAGGAACTGCCCCGCATCGTCGCCACCAACTTCGCGGTGGAGGAGGACCGCCAGGCGATCACCGGCCATTCGATGGGCGGCCACGGCGCGCTGACCCTTGCGATGCGCCTGCCCGGCCGGTTCCGCTCGGTCTCGGCCTTCGCGCCGATCACCCATCCCAGCCGGTCGGACTGGGGCCGCAAGCAGCTCACCGCCTATCTCGGTGCCGACGAAAGCGCCTGGACGGGGCACGACGGGACGCTGCTGATGCGCCGGCTCGGCTTCGACGGGCCGGTGCTGGTCGACCAGGGCTCCAAGGACCAGTTCATCGACCTCCTGAAGCCCGAGGCGCTGGCCCAGGCGATGATGGAGCGGCGGCAGAACGGCCAGGTGCGGATGCACCAGGGCTATGACCACAGCTATTTCTTCGTCGCTTCCTTCATCCGCGACCACATCGCCTTCCACGCCGAGGCGCTCTTCGCATGAGCCTTTACGTCGACGCCGACGCCTGCCCGGTGAAGGACGAATGCCTCCGCGCCGCCGGAAGGCTCGGCGTCGAGACCTTCCTCGTCTGCAACGGCGGGCTCCGGCCCTCGGCGCATCCGCTGGTGCGGGTGATCTTCGTCACCGATGGCCCCGACGAGGCCGACAAATGGATCGCCGAGCGCGCGGCCAAGGGCGACGTGGTGGTGACGGCCGACATCCCGCTGGCCGCGAAGGCGGTGGCCGCCGGCGCGCTGGTCCTCCGGCACGACGGCGAGGCGCTGACGGCGGCCAACATCGGCAACGCGCTGGCGATGCGCGACCTGATGGCCGATCTCCGCGCCGCCGATCCGTTCCGGCAGGGCGGCGGACGGATGTTCACCAAACAGGACCGCGCCCGCTTCGCCGCCGCGCTCGATCGCGCGCTCCGGGCGGCGGCGCGCTAGGGCGATGTCGCGGGCAGGACAGACGCCGACCGGGACGGCTGGCACAGGGGTTTCATGACCACGCTCGACACCGACGCCGCCGAGGCGCGCAGCCAGATCATCGGCATCCTCTGCATCATGGGGGGAATGATCTTCTTTTCCCTCAACGACATGTCGATCAAGTTCCTCAGCGGCGGCTATGCGCTGCATCAGGTGGTGCTGATCCGCACCGGCTTCGCGCTGGCCGTGCTGGTCGGGCTGGTGATGCCGTTCCGGGGCGGCCACGGCCAGATGCGGACGCGGCGGCTCGGCGCCCATATCCTGCGCGGAATCTGCGTGGTGCTGGCCAACATGCTGTTCTTCGTCGCCCTCGCCGCGATGCCGCTTGCCGAGGCGGTGGCAATCTCCTTCGTCAGCCCGCTCCTGATCACGCTCTTCTCGGTCCTCTTCCTCGGCGAACGGGTCGGGCCACGGCGCTGGGTCGCCGTCGGCATCGGCCTGCTCGGCGTCATCGTCATCCTCCGGCCGGGGACCGAGGCCTTCCGCCCGGTGGCGACGCTGCCACTGCTCGGCGCGGTCGCCTATGCGATGGTCAACATCCTGACCCGCCGGCTCGGCGGGACGGAAAGCGCCGCCACGCTCGCCTTCTACATCCAGGTCACCTTCGCCGCGGTGTCGGCGGCGATGTGGGTCGGCGTCGGCGACGGGCGCTTCGCCGGAACCGGCGACGCCTCGCTCGACTTCCTGCTGCGCGCCTGGGTCTGGCCGGAGCCGGGCGACTGGCCGATCCTCGTCATGCTCGGCCTCGCCGCCGCCATCGGCTCGCTTCTGGTCGCGCAGGGCTACCGGCTCTGCGAGGCCGCCCTTGCCGCACCCTTCGAATACACCGCCATGCCGCTTGCGGTCTTCTGGGGGGTCGTCGTCTTCGGCGAATGGCCCGACGCCGTGTCCTGGACCGGGATCGCGCTGATCCTCGGCGGCGGGCTCTACCTGATCTGGCGCGAGACGCTGAAGGGCCGCGTGAGCGAAGGCCCGCGGGCAAGGCGCTGATCCGGGGTTCCCTTTCCCGCCGGCGCCGCTAGGTTGGCGTCCGGGCGAACAGAGGTGACCGGAATGACGCGACCCGAGGCGATTGTCTTCGACATCGGCAACGTGCTGATCGCATGGCAGCCGGAACGGTTCTACGACGGTGCCATCGGGCCCGAGGCGCGCGCCCGCATGTTTGCCGAGGTCGACCTGCACGGCATGAACGAGGCGGTCGACCGCGGCGCGCCCTTCCGCGAGACGATCTATGCCACCGCCGCCCGCTACCCTGCGTGGGAGGCCGAGATCCGCCTCTGGCACGACAACTGGATCGAGATGGCCGCGCCGGTGATCCCGCATTCGGTGCGGCTCCTCGGGGCGCTGAAGGCGAAGGGCGTGCCGGTCTTCGCGCTCACCAACTTCGGCGACGACACCTTCGCCTTTGCCGCGACGCACTATCCGTTCCTGTCCGACTTCGACCGCGCCTTCGTCTCGGGGCGGCTGAAGCTGACGAAGCCCGATCCGGCGATCTACGCCGTCGTCGAGGCCGAGACCGGACTGCCGCCGGCGGCGCTTCTCTTCACCGACGACCGGGCCGAGAACATCGGCGTGGCGCAGGGGCGCGGCTGGGCCACGCATCATTTCGACGGGCCGGCCGGTTTCGCCGCGCGGCTGGTGGCCGAGGGCATCCTGACAGGAGACGAAGCAGCATGACACCCGAGATCGTCGGACCCGAGGTCGAGGCGCAGCTCGACTGGATCGCGCTGACCGAGGCGATCGTCGCGGGCCACGCCTTGCCGCGCGCCGAGGTGGCCGACACGATCCTGCGCCGCCGCGGCGACACGCTCCTGACCCGCTCCGCCTGGATCGACGGGCTCGGCCTTGCGGTGAAGGCGGCCACGGTCTTTCCCGACAACCCGCGGCGGGGCATCCCCGCGATCGACGGCGTCGTGAACCTTCTGTCCGACACCACCGGCGCGCTCGAGGCGCTGGTCGACTTCACCCTCGTCACCAAGTGGAAGACCGCCGGCGACAGCCTGCTCGCCGCCCGCCGCCTCGCCCGGCCGGATGCGCGCGAGATCCTGATCGTCGGTGCCGGCGTGGTGGCGCATTCGATTGCCGAGGCCTATGCCGCTGGCTTCCCCGGCGCCCGCTTCACCGTCTGGGCCCGCAACCCTGAGGCCGCCGCCGCGCTTGCCGAAGCGACCGGCGCCACGGCCGCGCACGATCTTCAGCAGGCGGTGGGGACGGCGGAGATCATCGTCACCGCGACGATGGCCACCGCCCCGATCATCCGCGGCGAATGGCTCCGCCCCGGCACGCACCTCGACCTGATCGGCGCCTACCGCCCCGACATGCGCGAGGCCGACAGCGACTGCTTCCGCCGTGCCCGGGTGTTCTGCGATTCGCGCGCCACCACGATCCACCACATCGGCGAGTTCATGGCGCCGCTGGCGGAAGGCGCCATGACCGAGGCCGACATCGTCGCCGACTACTACGACCTGGGCTCCGGCGCCTTCGTCCGCCGGTCGGAGGACGAGATCACGCTCTGCAAGAACGGCGGCGGCGCGCATCTCGACCTGATGACGGCGCGCTACATCCTGTCCGTGGCCCGCGGCGGCTGAGCGTCTTTCCCGGGGCGCGGGCGGTCTCAGACTGGCAGCGCCACCGCCGCCCGGTGTTCACGGATCGGCAGGTGCACCAGCGCCGAGAACGCGCCGACGCCGACGCCGATCCACCAGACCATCGTGTAGTCGCCATACATGTCATACATCCGCCCGCCCAGCCAGACGCCGAGGAAGCCGCCGATCTGGTGGCTGAGGAAGACGATGCCGTAGAGCGTGCCCATGTAGCGCAACCCGTAGATATGCGCGACCAGCCCGCTCGTCAGCGGCACCGTGGCAAGCCACAGCGCCCCCATCAGCAGCGCGAAGATCAGGACCGAAGCCGGCGTGATCGGCATGAGGATGAAGACGCCGGAAACGACCGTCCGCGCCAGGTAGACGCCCGCCAGCAGGTACTTCTTCGTATAGCGCTTGCCGAGCCAGCCCGCGGTGATGGTACCGGCGATGTTGGCCAGCCCGATCACCGAGATCGCGATCGCTCCGAGGGCCGAAGTGGTGGTGATGCCGATCCCCGAGAGCATCCCGTTCGGCGCGATGGCGCCGCACATTTCCGTCACCATCGCCGGGAAATGCGCGGTGATGAAGGCGAGCTGGTAGCCACAGGAGAAGAAGCCGAGAAAGATCAGCAGGAAGGACGGATCGCGGAAGGCGCGGAGCAGCACCTCGCCCATCGATTCCTCCAGCTCCGCCCGGCTCGCCCGTTCCGGCGCCCGCATCATCGGAAGCGCGAAGAGGCTGAGCAGGATCACCGCGGCGAAGATCATGAAGACCGCCGGCCAGTCGAAATGACCGAGCAGGATTTCCGCCACCGGCGCGCCGAACACCTGGCCCGCCGACCCCGCCGCGGTCGCGATTCCAAGCGCGATCGAACGGTTCTCCGCACTCGCCGCGCGGCCGACGACGGCGAGGATCACGCCGAAACCGGTGCCGGCGATGCCGAAGCCCACGAGAATTTCCAGAAGCTGCATCTGGCCGGGCGTCACCGCGAAGGCCGACAGCACCAGCCCGCCGGCGTAGAACAGCGCCCCCGCCACGATCGCCCGCCGGTCGCCGAACTTCTCGGCCAGCGCGCCGAACAGCGGCTGGCCGATACCCCAGGCCAGGTTCTGGATCGCGATGGCAAGCGAGAACTCCGCCCGGGGCCAGCCGAACTGGGCGGCGATCGGTATCTGGAACACGCCGAAGCTCGCCCGGACCGCAAAGCCGAGCATGATGATGATGCACCCGCCGATCAGCACGGGGGTGAAGAGGGGCGCGCGGGCGGTCATCATCGGTCTCCGGTTGAAGCCGGGCGACACTGCGCCGCGCCGCCCGCCCCGTCAAATCGAGAATTGTGATCGGGACAATCAAGGTGCCGGTCGCTTGCGCCCCGGCGTCAGCGACCGGCTTTCCCTTCCGCCGCCGCCACGCTATCGAACGGGCATGGCCGAGACCCTGACAGAAATCTACGACCGGATGGCGCACGAGGGCGCGCTTCGCCAGGACGCCGCGCAGCGCGCCGTCCTGCCCGAGCTTGAGCGCATCCGCCGCGGCCTCGAGGAGGCGAACGGGCGCCGGCGCGGGGTTCTGGCCGGGCTTTTCGCCCGCGCGCCCGACCCGGTCCGCGGCCTCTACCTCTGGGGTGGGGTCGGGCGCGGCAAGTCGATGCTGATGGACCTCTTCCACGGCACCGTCGCCATAGAGGCCAAGCGGCGCGTGCATTTCCACGCCTTCATGCAGGAAGTGCAGGCCGCCCTTCATGCCGCCCGCAAGACCGGCGTCGACGACGCGATCCGCCCGGTGGCCGAGGAGATCGCCAGCCGGCTGAGGCTTCTCAGCTTCGACGAGATGCAGATCACCGACATCGCCGATGCGATGATCGTGGGCCGCCTCTTCCAGATGCTCTTCGACCTTGGCGTGACCGTCGTCACCACCTCGAACCGCGCGCCCGACGACCTTTACAGGGACGGGCTCAACCGCCCGCTCTTCCTGCCGTTCATCCAGCTCCTGAAGCACCGCATGGCGGTCCGCGAGCTGGAAAGCGAGACCGATTATCGCCAGCACCGGCTTCAGGGGGCGCAGGTCTGGTTCACGCCCGCAGGCCAGGTCGCACGCGACGCGATTTCGCGGATCTGGCTCGAACTGACCGGCGGCGGGGCGGACGCGCGGCTGCGCCTGTCGGTGAAGGGGCGCGAGGTGGTGCTTCCCGATTACCACGCAGGCGTTGCCCGCGCGTCGTTCTGGGAGCTTTGCGGCCGCCCGCTCGGCCCCGCGGACTACCTCGCCATCGCCGGGGCCCTGCGGGTGCTGATCGTCGAGGACATCCCGCATCTCTCGGCCGAGAATTACAACGAGGCGAAACGCTTCGTCACCCTTGTCGATGCGCTCTACGAGGCGAAGGTGCGGCTGATCTGTTCGGCCGCCGACGAGCCCGAGCGGCTTTACATCGAGGGCGAGGGCGCCTTCGAGTTCGAGCGCACCGCGAGCCGGCTGAGGGAGATGCAGGGCGCCGGCTGGGGCGCGGACCCGGGCACCGGGCCCTGAGTCCGGTCACACCTTCGCCACCTTGCGCGCCTGGTCGAGCAGCGCGTTCAGCGCCGGCCGGTGCGGCTCCCTGAGCGCGGCGATCAGCCCGACGAGGTGGCTCGCGTCCGGCGCGACGATCGGAATTGCCTTGAGCCCGGCCCCGTGCATGTCGGCCAGCATCTCGGCCACGATGGCGACCCACTGGCCGGTTTCCACATGCGCGATGAGCGCGATCGACGAATTCGCCTCGACCCGCGCGCGCACGGTCGCACCCGCCTCGACGAGGTGGCGGTTGACGATGCGCCGGTTCTGCATGTCGCCTGTCAGAAGGCAGAGCGGCAGCCCCGCGACCTCGGCCCAGGTGATCGTCTCGCGCTCCGCCAGTTCCGACGTCCCGGCGACAAGCAGCCGGTAGCGTTCGCGGAAAAGCGGCACCTGCGCCACCCGGCCCAGCGGCTCGTTGTCGAGGTAGGTGACCCCGGCATCAAGTTCCAGCCGCTCGATTCCGTCGAGGATCTCGACCGAGGTGCGCGACAGAAGCGTCAGATCGACATTCGGGTTGGAGGCGAGGAACGGCACGGTCAGCCAGGCGATCATCGGCAGCGCGGTCGGGATCACGCCGATCCTCAGGTTGCCCGACAGGCCGTGGCGCCGCGCCCGCATTTCCTCGCGCAGGGTCCGGGCATCGCCGACGATGCGGACGGCCCAGTCGAAGGTGCGCTGGCCCTCGGGGGTCAGCCCCTGAAAGCGCGACCCGCGGAAGACGAGCTGGACGCCGAGCTGCTCCTCGAGCTGGCGGATCGCCGAGGACAGCGTCGGCTGGGTCACCCGCATCGCCTCGGCCGCGCGGCCGAAGTGACGCTCGTTGGCAAGCGCGATGAACATTTCCAGCTTGTCGATCATGGCGGCACCCTATCCGGCGTGACGGCGCGGCGAAAGGCCCGGCTATTGCCGCGCCCGCGCGCCGGGACTACATCAGGTCGCATGGCATGGCATATCCCCTTCATCAAGTTGCCACCGCGCGTCGCGGTCCTGCGGCTGCAGGGCATGATCGTCTCGGGCGGCCGCATGGGCGGAGGGTTGAGCGACGCCGCCCTCGCCCCGGTGATCGAGAAGGCATTCCGCAAGGGCCGACCCGCCGCCGTGGCGCTGGCGGTGAATTCCCCCGGCGGCTCGCCGGTGCAGTCGGCGCTGATCGCCGCGCGCATCCGCCGTCTCGCCGACGAGAAGAAACTGCCCGTCCATGCCTTCGTCGAGGATGTGGCGGCCTCGGGCGGCTATTGGCTGGCCAGCGCGGCGGACGACATCTGGCTCGACGCCAGTTCGGTCGTCGGCTCCATCGGCGTGATTTCGGCGGGCTTCGGCTTTCCCGATCTCCTTGCCCGCCACGGGATCGAACGGCGCGTCCACACCGCCGGGGCGTCGAAGAGCTTTCTCGACCCGTTCCGGCCCGAGAAGCCCGAGGATGTCGCGCGGCTGGTCGGCATTCTCGAACCCGTGCACGCGGCGTTCAAGGCACAGGTGCGGGCGCGGCGTGGCGGCAGGCTTGCCGAGGGCGATCTGTTCACCGGCGATGTCTGGGTGGGCGAAGCCGCGGTGGCGCAGGGGCTGGCCGACGGGCTCGCCCACATGGTGCCGAAGCTGAAGGCGCTTTACGGCGACGGGGTGCGGCTCGTGCCCTATGGCATGCGGAAATCGCTCTTCCAGCGTTTCGGCAGCCGGATTCTGGGCGAGGCGATCGACCAGATCGAGGAACGCGCGCTCTGGGCGCAATACGGGCTCTGACATGATCAAGGTCATTACCATCTTCCTCGTCTTCCTCATGGCGGTTGGCGTCGTCGGGGGTCTGCGGTTCCCCTGGCGCGGATCCCGCCGACCCGGATCGGGGCGCCTCGGGTCGGGGCGCTGTCCCGCCTGCGGCCGGCCGCGTGTCGGCAGCGGCCCCTGCCCCTGCGGAGGGAAGGCGTGATGCAACGCGCGCTTGTCACCGGCGCGGCGCGGCGGCTCGGTCGCGCGATGGCGCTTCACCTTGCCGGTCGCGGCATTGATGTGGCCGTCCACTACGCCAGTTCCGCCGAAGCGGCCGAGGAAACCGCGGCCGAGGCCCGCGCGCTCGGCGTCAGGGCCGAGACGCTGCGCGCCGACCTCCTGATCGAGGGCGAGACCCGCACCCTTGTCGCGCGCGCGGCAAAGGCGCTCGGCGGCCCGCTCGACCTTCTGGTGAACAACGCCTCGATCTTCGAATACGACACGATCCGTACCGGCACCCGCGAAAGCTGGGACCGGCACATCGAATCGAACCTCCGCGCCCCGGTCGCGCTGACCCAGGACTTCGCCGCCCAGGCGCCGCCGGCCCTCCGGCAGGCCGACGGCTCGGCACTGTCGCAGGCGCTCGTCGTCAACATGCTCGACCAGCGGGTGCTGAAGCTCACGCCCGAGTTCATGTCCTACACCCTGGCCAAGATGGGTCTCTGGGCCTTTACCCAGACTGCGGCCCGCGCCCTTGCCCCCGCCCTCCGCGTCAATGCGATCGGCCCGGGAACGACGCTTCGGGGTGCGCGCCAGAGCGAGGAGCAGTTCCTGAACCAGCGCGCGGGGTCGATCCTCGAACGCGGGGCCGAGCCCGAGGACATCTGCGCCGCCCTTGGCTATCTTCTCGACGCGCGGTCGGTCACCGGACAGTTGATCTGCGTCGACGGGGGCCAGCACCTTGGCTGGAAGACAGCCGATATTCTGGGTGTGGACGAGCCAAAAATCCGGCCGCAATGACCGTCCGGACTTGACTTGTCCACCTGTAACGCGGCTGTGACGAATCCGTGATGATTCTCCCAATGGTATCAGATGTTTGCCTGCAATCACAAAAAGTATTGCATGATTTCAATGCCTTGCCGATCTGCCCAAAATTTGGGCGATCCGGTGAAGCCAGCCGAAAACAAGGAGAATTTCGGAACGCCGGAGTGTTTTCGACAGAGTTATCCACATATTCCGTGGACAGGTTTCCGCTTGCGCCCGGGCCGGTATGATTGCAGCCGGGGCAGGAATCGCCGGCCGCCACAGGGGCCGGTCCGAGGGGGCGCGTTGAGATGGCCGAGGTGACGTCAGGGAAGCTTTCGGGGCACAGCGTGATCCAGTCCTACCTGAAGGCGCTGACCGCGCAGCCGGGCGTCTACCGGATGCTCGATGCCGAGGGCCGGGTGCTCTATGTCGGCAAGGCGCGCAATCTCAAGGCGCGGGTGTCGAACTACGCCCGCCCGGCGGGCCATTCGGCGCGGATCGCCCGGATGATCCACGCGACGCACGCGATGATGTTCCTGACGACCCGGACGGAGACCGAGGCGCTGCTTCTGGAACAGAACCTGATCAAGCAGCTCAAGCCCTACTTCAACGTGCTCCTGCGCGACGACAAGTCCTTCCCCAACATCCTCGTGGCCAAGAACCACCCCTTCCCGCAGATCACGAAGCACCGGGGCGCGAAGAAGGAAAAGGGCGACTATTACGGCCCCTTCGCCAGCGCCGGGGCGGTGAACCGCACGCTGAACCAGTTGCAGAAGGTGTTCCTTCTTCGCAACTGCTCGGATGCGATGTTCGCCAGCCGCACCCGGCCCTGCCTTCTCTACCAGATCAAGCGCTGCTCCGCCCCCTGCGTCGGCTACATCGACGAGCCCGGCTATCGCGCGCTCGTGTCGGACGCGGAACGCTTCCTGCGGGGCAAGACGACGCAGGTGCAGGCGAAACTGGCCGAGGAGATGGCCGCTGCCTCCGACGCGATGGAGTTCGAGCGTGCCGCGGCACTCAGGGACCGGATCCGCGCCCTGACCCAGGTGCAGTCGGCACAGGGGATCAACCCCCGCGGCGTGGCCGAGGCCGATGTGGTGGCGCTGCACATGGAGGGCGGGCAGGCCTGCGTGCAGGTCTTCTTCATCCGCGCCAACCAGAGCTGGGGCAACCGCGACTTCTACCCCAGGACCGGATCAGGCGCCGAGGAAGCGGAGGTGCTGGAAGCGTTCCTCGGCCAGTTCTACGCCGACAAGGAGCCGCCGCGGCTGATCCTTCTCAGCCATCCGATCGAGGATGCCGACCTGATGACCGAGCTTCTGTCCGACCGGGCCGGCCGCAAGGTGGAGATCGCCGTCCCGCAGCGGGGCGAGAAGGCGGAGCTGGTCGAGAACGCCGCCCGCAACGCCCGCGAAAGCCTCGCCCGGAAGATGAGCGAGAGCGCGGCGCAATCGAAGCTGCTGGAAGGGTTGGCGGAAGCCTTCGACCTCGACGCGCCGCCGCGCCGGATCGAGGTCTACGACAACTCGCACATCATGGGCACGCATGCCGTCGGCGGGATGATCGTCGCCGGGCCGGACGGCTTCGAAAGGGGCCAGTACCGCAAGTTCAACATCCGCGGCGCCGACCTCACGCCCGGCGACGATTTCGGCATGATGAAAGAGGTGCTGACCCGCCGCTTCCAACGCCTTCTGAAGGAAGACCCCGACCGCGAAAGCGAAGCCTGGCCCGACCTTCTTCTCATCGACGGCGGCGCGGGCCAGGTTTCGGCCGTCCACGGCATCCTCGAGGACGCGGGGGTCGAGGACATTCCGGTGATTGGCGTCGCCAAGGGGATCGACCGGGACGCGGGCAAGGAGGAATTCCACCGCCCCGGCAAGCCGCCCTTCGCGCTCCAGCACAATGCGCCCGTCCTCTACTTCGTCCAGCGCCTGCGCGACGAGGCACACCGCTGGGCGATCGGCGCCCACCGGGCGAAGCGCGCGAAGTCCATCGGCGCCACCCCGCTCGACGAGGTGCCCGGGATCGGCGCGGCGCGCAAGCGGGCGCTGCTGGCCCACTTCGGTTCCGCCAAGGCCGTCTCCCGCGCCGGGCTTGACGATCTGAAGGCCGTGGACGGCATTTCCGAGACGATGGCGCAGACCGTCTACGACTTCTTCAACCCCGGCGGCTGAGCCGCCGCCTCATCGGGAGCGAAAGCCATGCCAGACCCCGAACGCCCCTCGCCTGCCGAGCTTCTCCACCTGCGGGGCAGGACGCTTGAGAAGGGCGAGCCGGTCGCGCCGCCGCTCACGCTCGCCTCGATGTTTCACCTGCCCGGCGATCCGGCGGGGTTCGCGAGCTACGGTCGGTCCGACAACCCGACCTGGGAGGCGACCGAGAAGATGCTCGGCCATCTCGAAGGGGCCGGGGCGGTGCTCTTCCCCTCCGGGATGGCCGCCATCGCCGCGCCGTTCCTCGCGTTCCTGTCGGCCGGGGACCGGGTGCTGCTGCCATCGGACGGGTATTATACGACGCGGCTCCTGGCCGACCGCATCCTTGCCAGGCTGGGCGTGACCTTCGACCGCCGCCCGACCGCCGGCTTCGCCGAGGGCGGCTTTGCCGGCTACCGGCTGGTGTTCGTGGAATCGCCGTCGAACCCCGGGCTCGAGCTGTGCGACATCGCCGATGTCGCGGCCGGGGTCCGCGCGGCGGGCGGGCTCACCGTCGTCGACAACACCACGATGACGCCCTTCGGCCAGCGCCCGCTCGACCTCGGCGCCGACATCGTCGTGGCCTCCGACACCAAGGCCCCCGGCGGACATTCCGACATCCTGATGGGCCATGTCGCCAGCCGCGACCCCGGCATCGTGGCTGCGGTGAAGGAATGGCGGAAGCTCTCCGGCTCGATCCCCGGCCCGTTCGAAGCCTGGCTGCTGCACCGCAGCCTGGAGACGCTGGAGCTGCGCTTCGACCGCATGTGCCGGACCGCCGGCATCGTTGCCGAACGGCTTGCGGCGCATCCGGCCGTCCGGGGGGGCCGTTATCCCGGCCTGCCCGCGGATCCCGCCCACAACCTTGCCGCCCGGCAGATGCTGCGGCCGGGGTTCCTGATCGGGCTGACGCTCGCCTCGGGTGCCGCGGCCGACGCCTTCATCGCCGCCTGCCGGTTCCTCAGGCCGGCCACCTCCTTCGGCGGTGTCCACAGTTCGGCCGAACGGCGGGACCGCTGGGGCGATGCCGTGGCCCCCGGCTTCGTCCGGCTGGCGATCGGCTGCGAACCGGCCGAGGAGCTTTGGGCCGCACTCGACGAGGCGCTTTCGGCGGCCGGCTGACGGAACGCCGCCGCCCCTTCCAGTTGTCCACGCCACGGGCTAGGGTGCCGGCATGTGGACGATCCCGAACATCCTGACGGTGCTCCGTCTGCTCGCCGCGCCCGGCGTCGCGGTGATGTTTCTCTATTTCCACCGCCCCTGGGCCGACTGGTTCGCGCTGGTGCTCTTCGTCTCTGCCGCGATCACCGACTACTTCGACGGCTATCTGGCGCGGCTGTGGAAGCAGGAATCGAAGTTCGGCGCGATGCTCGACCCGATCGCGGACAAGGCGATGGTGGTCATCGCGATCATGGTGCTGACGGGATATTCCGGGATGAACCCCTGGCTGATCCTGCCGGCCACCGTGATCCTTTTCCGCGAGGTCTTCGTCTCCGGGCTCAGGGAGTATCTCGGCGCCCGGGCCGGCACGCTGAAGGTCACGAAGCTTGCAAAGTGGAAGACCACGGCGCAGATGACTGCCATCGCCGTCCTTTTCCTCGGCACCGGGCTCGAACACCTCGAAGGCATCGCCCGGCGCGGCCTGACGCCCGAGCAGTATGCAGAGCTTGTCACCGCCGGGCTGGCCGATCCGATCCGGTCCTGCGGGGTGCGGGGCTGTTCCTCCTACGCGACGTTCGTCGGCCTCGGCTTGATCTGGATCGCCGCGGTGCTCACATTCGTCACGGGCTGGGAATACTTCCGCAAGGCCCTGCCTTTCCTGAAGGACGAGCAATGATCGACGTTCTCTATTTCGCCTGGGTGCGCGAACGCATCGGCCTCCCGCGGGAGAAGGTGGAGACCGGCGCCGCGACCGTGGCCGATCTGGTCGAGGAACTGAAGGCGCGCGAGGACCGCTATGCCGCCGCCTTCGCCGACACCCGCAGCCTGCGCGTCGCGCTGGATCAGGAACTTTCCGATTTCTCCGCGCCCTTGGCCGGCGTGCGCGAGGTGGCCTTCTTCCCGCCAATGACCGGGGGCTGAGGATGCGCGTGCGGGTTCAGGCCGGGCCCTTCGACTACGGCGCGGAGTGCGAGGGTTTCGCGCGCGACGCCGCCGCGGCCGGGCGCGACGTGGGCGCCGTCGTCACCTTCCTCGGGGTCGTGCGCGACGACAGCGGACGGATGTCCCGGATGGAGATCGAGCACTATCCCGGCATGACCGAACGGGCGATCGCCGCCATCGCCGAGGAGGCGCGGGCGCGCTGGACCCTCGCTGACGTGCTGGTGATCCACCGCCACGGCACGCTTTCCCCCGGCGAGCCCATCATGATGGTGGCGACTGCCGCGCGCCACCGGGTCGCGGCCTTCGAGGCGGCGGAGTTCCTGATGGACTACCTGAAATCCCGCGCGCCGTTCTGGAAGAAGGAATTCGGCCCGGACGGTGCCGAATGGGTCGCGGCGAAGGACGAGGACGAGGGCGCGCTGGCGCGGTGGTAGGGCCGCCCCCTCCGGGACGGCCCTCCCGGTTTCAGTCGATGCCGTTGGCCCGTTGCAGTTCCCGCACGTAGGCAGGGATGTCCGCCACGTCGGCCGGCGTCAGCCCGGGCTGCGGCGGCATGTCGCCGAAACGCCAGTGATGTGCCGGCGCGCCGAGCTGAACGGCCTGGAGAAAGGCCGCGTCGGCGTGGTGCGAGGGCTCATAGATCGGGTGGAGCAGCGGCGGGCCATAGCCCATCCGCCCGCTGGCGGCCTCGCCGTGGCAGGTGACGCAGGTCGCGTCGAAGGCCCGCCTGCCGGCCTCGGCCCGGGCCGAAAGCGTGGCCGGCAGGGTGACCGCGACGAGCGGGTCGCCCTTCGCGGGAAGTGCTGACCCTTCGGCGGGACTCTGCCCCCGCGTCAGAAGGGAAAGGGTGCCGAGGCCGACGGTCGCGACGCCGAGGATGGTGATGAGTTTTCGTTTCATGATCCGGTTGCCATGTCATGCCGCCGGAAAGCGGCGGCCTTGCACATCAGGGTGATGGCAGCGCTGCCGCCGCCGCTCATCGGCGGTGCTTCAGGCGCGCGGCGGCCGATTCCTTGGGGAAGGTTCAGCCGGCAGGGCGGGATCGCCGCGATGGCGGCCTTGCACACCAGGTGGGCCGCGCCCCTTGCGTCCGCTTCGGCCGCGGCTGGAAGGCTGGCGACAAGGCAGAGGCCGGGATGCGGGCAGTGCGCGGCCATGTCGGTGTCGCCGTGGTGGACGGCGGGAACGTGAGGGGCGGCGGGCGCGCAATCCACGCGGTGATGGGCCGGGGCGACCGTATCGGCGGCCGTCACCGACGGCGCCCCGAGAAGGGCGAGGAGCCCGATCAGCGCAAGGCTCAGGAACAGTCGTATCGGGGTCTGCCACCGCAGCGCGGGAAGAACCGGCGGTCGGGACCGGCCGTCGGCCGACGCCGGCACCGCGCCCGGCGACCCCGCTCAGCCCGCATTGGTCCGCTCGATATAGGCGCGCAGATCCTCGGCTTCGGCCCTCGCATCGCGCAGGCCCTCCATCGCCGCGCGCAGTTCCGCCTGCGACTGGTTGAGCCGGTTGGTCAGTTCCGCCTCGCGGCTTTCCAGGAAGCTGATCGCCGCATCGCGCGTTTCCTCGGCCTCGTGCAGGTCACGCGCCATCTTCTCGAGGTCGTCCATCTCTGCCTTGGTCACCCGGCTCAGCCGGTGGACGAACCAGCAGGCGAACCAGCCCAGCCCGAAGGCCACGAAGAGGATGATCGCCGTGGCGATGATGAGTTCGGTTCTGTTCATGGCCCTGCTCTGGATGCTTCCTTCGCGCCGGTCAACCCCGACCGGGCGGTGCTACCGTTCCGGGCGCGGTTTCGGCTTCGGCGTATCGTCGTCCGGCGCATTCACGACGACGGGTGCTTCCTCGGCCCCGCCTTCGGCCGCGGCTGCCACTGCCGCCGGCTTGATCAGACGGAATTCGATCCGCCGGTTCGCCTCGCGCCCGGCTTCGGTTTCGTTGTCGCCGATCGGCACGGTCTCGCCATAGCCCTGGGCGGTCAGGTTGCCGGTCAGGACCCGCCGCTCCATCAGCGCGGCGACCACTGCCTCCGCCCGCTTCTGGCTCAACTCCAGGTTCATCTCCTCGCGGCCCTGGGCGTCGGTATGGCCGCCGACTTCCATCGCGAAGTCGGAACATTGCTTCATCTTCTCGGCGACCTTGTCGAGCGTCCCGGACGCGTCCCTGGCGATCTGGGCCGAACCGGGCTCGAAGTTGATCTTTTGCTCGGTCAGCAGATCGTTGATCCCGGCCACGCATTCCTCGTCCGTGGGCAGGCCCAGAAGCGGGTCGAGCCTTTCGTCGTAGCGGATGTCGAGCTTGAAGTTGAGCCCCTCGCCCAGCCGGCTCGACAGGATCCGGGCGACACTGTCCGAGGCGGTCGCCGATCCGGTGACCCCGGAAATCCGGATGATCTCGGGCCGCACCTGGGCGCTGCCGCTGTCAAGCTCGCCCAGCGCCTCGATCGCGGCCAGCACGCGCATCGGCCAGCCGGCCGGCATGTCCGGCGCGAGGCGGGTGGCGGCATGGACCGAGTCCGATCCGAAGCGGGCGCGCGCGAAACTGTCGACGGCATCGCGCGACAATTCGTCGCCGAGCCGGCCGCGCATCTCGAGCCGCCCCTCGGACGACAGCTTGGCGACGAACTCCGGCACGACGGGCGCGTCCGTAGTCTCGGCCTGTTTCGGCGTCAGCACCGCATGGAGCGAGAAGACCTCGGGCAGGTTTGATTCGAGTTCGCCGACGACGCGGTCGAACACGTCCTGCGTTACCGTGTCCGCAGCGATGAGCGAGATGTCGGCATCCGAGAAGGTGATCGACCCGGCGCCCAGTTCCTTCATCGCCGCAAGGCCCATCGTCACCGCATCGGCCCAGGCCGGGGTGGGCACGCCGAGCCCGATGGTGCAGGCGTTCTTGCGCGTGGCGCCGGCCGCCGTCGCCGCTGCGAGGATACGGTCGCGCGCCTGGCTGCTGTCGGCCGAGCAGGCATCGAAGCGCGCGCCGTTCTCGTCGATGAGAAAGCGCAGCGTGAAGGGCGTGATCACCGGCCGCGGCGCGGAAATGTCGAGCAGGAGCCTGAGCCCCTTGGGCGCCTTCCGGCTCAGATCGGCTTCGATCCGCGCCTTTTCGGCGGCGCTGTCGGAAATCGCCGTGATGGCGACATGATCGGAGAAGATCGACACCTTGGAGCGCGGCAGCGAGCCGATCGCCTTCATCCCGAAATCGAGCGCCGCCGGCCAGCCCTGCGGTACCGGATGATCGGCGGTTTCCAGCATGTCGGTCACCCGGCCCTCGCCGGCGATCGCCGTCAGCCGCGTCACGATGCCGTCGCGGTCCGTCGCCGCCGGCACCAGCCCGATGAGCGAGACCCCGTCGTCGTTGCGCAGGATCTCGATGGTGAAATCGGGCGCCTTGAGCGCCGCCGGGTCGAGCACGTCCATCGCGTCGATCACCCGGTCGGAATCGACGACCGTCCCCGCCGCCGTCAGCGCGCGGAAGCGGTCGGCCTCGGTCGGGGCGGTGCCGGCAAGCGTGATCTGCAAGCCGTCGGCGAGAACATCGGCCCACCCCTCGCCTGCGTCCGCCACCGCCTTTGCCACACCTTCGGCCGATCGCCGCTCGACGAAGGATGCGGCAACGGTGGCGGCAAGCAGGCTGAGAAGCGCGGCCAGCACGAGGAAACCGGGCAGGATCAGCCTGACCGGAATGGTCAGGGGCAGGCTCGGGGCCTTGGGCAGGGAAAATCGCATCGGGCGCAGCATGCCTTGGCAGTGGCAGACCCGTCTTCCTTACGGGCCGGCGCAGACCGGATCAATCAGAGGAAGGCCGCGGCGGCAAGAAACAGCGCAGCCAGAAGGCCGGTGTCGCGGTTGGTGCGGAAAAGCCTCAGGCAGGTCTCCGGGTCGTCAATGTCGATCCGGTTCATCTGCCACAGAAGATGCCAGCCCATCGCCCAGGGCGCGGCAAGGGCGACGCCCAGCTTCAGCGGCCCCGCCACCGGCAGAAGCGCCACGAGCACGGCGAGCGTCATCAGCCCGACAGCCGCGACCAGGAACCGGCCGAGCCATCTGCCCGTCGCCGCACCGAAGAGTCGCGCGGTGGACTTCACGCCGATCAGCACGTCGTCGTCCTTGTCCTGATGGGCGTAGATCGTATCGTAGAACAGCGTCCAGGCGATGCCGGCGGCGTAAAGGAGGGCGGCGGCCCAGGTGACCCGGCCGGAATGGGCGGCGTAGGCCAGCACCGCGCCCCAGTTGAAGGCCAGCCCGAGGAAGAGCTGCGGCCACCAGGTGAAGCGCTTGGCGAAGGGATAGATCGCCACGAGGCCGAGCGACGAGACCCCCAGCACCACGGCAAGCGGGTGGAAGGTGAGCAGCACCAGCCCCGCCAGCGCCATCTGCGCGAACATCCAGATCACCGCCTGCCGCACCGTGACCTGGCCGGAGGGAATCGGGCGCGACCGGGTGCGCGCCACGCTGGCATCGAAATCGCGGTCGGTGATGTCGTTCCAGGTGCAGCCCGCGCCGCGCATCAGCAGCGCCCCGAGCGCGCAGCCGAGCCAGATCCAGATGTCCGACAGCCGCCAGCCGTCCTCGGCGGCGGCAAGCGCCACGCCCCACCAGCAGGGAATGAGCAGAAGCCAGGTGCCGATCGGCCGGTCGGCACGGCTGAGCCTGAGGTAGGGCCGGGCGACCGCGGGGGCGAGCCGGTCCACCCAGTTGCCGCGCACCGCGTCGGCAACCTGTCCGGTGGTCTCCCCGGCGGGCTCTGGCAAATCCTGGGGCGCGCTCATATGGTCCGGCTCATGGCTGTGGCGAAGATCAGGCTCTGTGTAGACCAGCCCCTGGGGCCGGGGCAATCCGTTGCCCTGACGGAGGGACAGGCGCACTATCTTTTCGGGGTGATGCGCGAGGGGCCGGGCACCCGGATGCTGGCGTTCAACGGGCGCGACGGCGAATGGCTTTGCGAACTGCGCGAGGCCGGCCGGCGGAAGGGAATGCTCGCCTGTCTCGAACCCGCGCGCGCCCAGGACGCCGTTCCCGACCTCTGGCTTCTCTTCGCCCCGGTGAAGAAGGCCCGGACCGATTTCATCGTCGAGAAGGCGGTAGAGATGGGGGTGGCGCGCATCCTGCCGGTGCTGACCGAGTTCACCAATGCCGAGCGGTTCCGGCGCGACAAGGCCGAGGCGCATGTGCGCGAGGCGACCGAGCAGTGTGGCCGGCTCTCGCTGCCCGCGGTCGCCGATCCGGTGCCGCTGCCGCGGCTCCTGTCCGGATGGGACCCGGCCCGGCGCATCCTCTGGGCCGACGAGGCGCGGGCCGGCGAAGGGTCGGCGCGCGATGTCCTTGCCGCCGCCGCACCCGGCCCCTGGGCGATCCTCATCGGCCCCGAAGGCGGGTTTTCCGCAGCCGAGCGTACCTCGCTGCGCGCCCTCGCCTTCGTCACGCCCGTGGCGCTCGGCCCCCGCATCCTGCGCGCCGAAACCGCGTCGGTGGCGCTTCTCGCGCTCTGGCAGGCGCATCTCGGGGACTGGGCGGCGGCATGATCCGGCCCGAGGTTCGCGCGATGCTGCACCGCTGGCGCGAGGTGATCGCGGCGGGGCTTGCCGGCGCGGCCGGGCTCTGGATCGCGTCGCGGGGCGGTTACGTCCTGGTGCCCTTCGGGCTGGCCGTGGCGGCGCTGGCCGGGGGCTGGGCGATGATCGCGCTGCGCCGCATCCGCTTCCTGCACGGGATCGGCGCGCCGGGCGTGGTCGAGGTGGACGAAGGCCAGGTCGGCTATTTCGGCCCGACCTTCGGCGGCTTCGTGGCGCTCGCCGATCTGGCGGAACTGCGGCTGGCCGAGTTCTACGGCACCCGCGCCTGGCGGCTGAAGACCCAGGACGGGCAGGTGCTGCTGATTCCCGTCGATGCGGCCGGCGCCGAACGGCTCTATGACGCCTTCGCCGCCCTTCCCGGCATCGACATGGCCCGGGTGACCGCCGCGCTCGATCACGGGCAGCCGACGCTGCCACTGTGGCGGCGCGGCGCCACCCCCCTGCCCCGCGCCTGAGCGATCACGAAAAGTCATGGCCTCGGCCATCGGGTGGCCTTGACTCGGGCGCGGCCGCGCTTCAGGTCTGCACCCGCAACCACAGGCGAACCCGAGGCGATCCCGATGTCCATTCCACAAGAGGGCGGCGGCCCGGTCGAGCGGTTCGAGGACCTCGCGGCCTATCTCGAATCCGGCTGCAAGCCGAAGGCGGACTGGCGGATCGGCACCGAGCACGAGAAGTTCGGCTACTGCACCGACACGCTCAAGCCCCTGCCCTACGACGGCCCCCGGTCGATCCGGGCCATGCTCGAAGGGATCGGCAGCCGCTATGGCTGGCAGCCGGTGCTCGAACAGGGCAACATCATCGGACTGTCGCGCAACGGCGCCAACGTCAGCCTTGAGCCGGGCGGCCAACTGGAGCTTTCCGGCGCCCCCCTGGAGACCATCCACCAGACCTGCGACGAGGTGAACGAACACCTGCGCGAGGTGCAGGCGGTCGCCGACGACATCGGCGCGCGGTTCATCGGCCTCGGCGCCGCGCCGATCTGGCGGCACGAGGACATGCCGATGATGCCCAAGGGCCGCTACCGGCTGATGACCGACTACATGGACCGGGTCGGCACGATGGGCAAGACGATGATGTATCGCACCTGCACGGTGCAGGTGAACCTCGACTTCGCCTCGGAAGCCGACATGGTGAAGAAGTTCCGCGTGGCGCTCGCGCTCCAGCCGGTCGCCACCGCGCTTTTCGCCAATTCCCCCTTCCTCGACGGCAGGCCCAACGGCCGGAAAAGCTGGCGCAGCCACGTCTGGCAGAACCTCGACCCGGCGCGAACGGGGATGTTGCCCTTCGTCTTCGAGGACGGCATGGGGTTCGAGCGCTACGTCGACTACGTGCTCGACGTGCCGATGTACTTCGTCTACCGCGACGGCCGATACATCGACGCGCTCGGCCAGTCGTTCCGCGATTTCCTCAAGGGCGATTTGCCGGCGCTGCCGGGCGAGAAGCCGACGCTGTCGGACTGGGCGGACCACCTGACCACGGTCTTCCCCGAAGCCCGGATCAAGAAATACATGGAGACGCGGGGGGCGGACGGCGGCCCGTGGCGGCGTCTCTGCGCGCTGCCGGCCTTCTGGGTCGGGCTTCTCTACGATCAGGCCGCGCTTGATGCCGCCTGGGACCTCGCCAAGGGCTGGGATGCCGAAACGCGCGAAGCCCTGCGTGCGGCCGCCTCGATCGACGCGCTCCAGGGAGAGGCGAACGGCATCCGCATGCTCGACCTCGCGCGCGAGGCGGTGAAGATCGCCGGGGCGGGCCTCAAGGCGCGCGCGCGTCCCGGCGCGGGCGGCATGGTGCCGGACGAGACGCATTTCCTCAACGCGCTTCAGGAAAGCGTGGAGACGGGCAAGGTGCCGGCCGACGAGTTGCTGGAAAGATACCACGGCGACTGGGGCGGCGACCTCTCGCGCATCTACGCCGACTACAGCTACTGAGCGTCAGCGGCGCGGCACCTTCGGGACCGAGCTTTCGCCGTAGGCGTCGCCGCCCGACAGCGGGTCGGGGCCGTATTGGTTCGGCCCTTCCCCGCCACGGGAGGCAAACCACCAGATCAGGATCAGGGCGCCGAACAGCGGCACGAACACCAGAAGCTGCCACCAGCCGCTCCGGCCGGTGTCGTGCAGGCGCCGCGCGCCGACGGCGAGCGACGGCAGGAGGACCGCCAGCGAAAAGACCGTCGACAGCGGCTGCGCGCCGTCCATCATTCCGTGACCGAGGCCGAAAAACATCAGGTCGGCGAAGCCCAGCACGAAGTTGGCGAGAAGGTTGAAGAGCGTGAACCACCAGAACTCCGCCCGCCGGGCACGGCCGGAGAAAGTGGCGTATTTCGCAATGCAGGTTGCGACCGCGGTCGTGAATTCCATCGCCTCCCCCATGCCGGGCCTGGGCCAGAGTCGCGCCTCTCGGGACGGAAGTAAAGACGGGGGCGCCGGCGCCTTGTCACCGGCGCCGTGTCATCGGCGCCCCCGCGGGATCAACCCAGCCGCTCGGTCAGGAACCGGCCGGTTTCGACCGCGGTCTGGTCCTCGCGCATCCTGTCGCCGAGGTCACCGCCGACGGCGACATTGCCCCAGCCATCAAGATGGACGCAATCGGCCAGCGGCAGCCGCCGCCGCCAGCCCGCCGACTCCAGTTCGGGCCGGGGGTGGAAGCCGCGCACATGGCCGAGGCAGAGATAGGCGACCGGAATGACCCCCTCGGGCAGGCCGAGAAGCGACTTCAGCGCGCGGTTGTCGAGGATCGACACCCAGCCGACGCCGAGCCCCTCGGCCCGCGCCGCGAGCCAGAGGTTCTGCACCGCGCAGACCGACGAGAAGAGGTCCATCATCGGAATATGCGTCCGCCCGATCACCACCGGACCGGCACGGCTGCGGTCGCAGGTCACGCAGATGTTGAGCGGCGCCTCGAGGATGCCTTCGAGCTTCAGCTTGCGGTAGGTCTCGCGCCGCGCTTCGTCGAACATCAGCGCCGCCTCGGCATTCGCCTTCGCGAAAAGGTCGTGGACCCGGCGCCGCATTTCCGGGTCGCTGAGGACGAGGAAGTCCCACGGCTGCATGAACCCAACCGAGGGCGCGTGATGCGCGGCCAGAAGCACGCGGCTGAGCCGGTCCGGCGCCACCGGATCGGGCAGGAAGTCGCCGCGGGTGTCGCGGCGGGTCAGGATCGTGCGGTAGACCGCTTCACGGGTCGCGGTATCGTAGGCATCGGGCGCGGCAAGCGCGCAGGCTGTATCGGCCATCGGTGTCCCCTTGGATGGTCCCGCGCCGGCCACCGTCCGCGCGGCCCGCGCCATCCCTTCCGGCCGGTCTTCTGACTCGGGCTCCTCCCGCCCGGACACCTTCCCGGCCCTTCGGCCAGTGGCTTTCGTCCGGCAGTCCCCCTTACAGCGTTGGGCACGTCGCGGGCTTGCACCGCATTCCCGATTCTCTCGCCGAGGCGGGCACCGGAAGGTGCGCCGACCCTACGGTTATTCATCGGGTTGTCGAGAAGAAAGGGCGCCCCGCGGGGCGCCCTGTCAATCGCGGCCGGCGTCTCCCGGCCCTTCGCTTGCGCTCCGGGCGTTCGGCGCGGGCGATCTTCCACCGGAAGATCGCCCGGGCGCGCCTCACCCCTTCTTCAGGCAGCGGTTGCCGAGCGTTTCGGCGATCTGCACCGCGTTCAGCGCGGCACCCTTCCTCAGGTTGTCGGACACGCACCAGAGGTTGATGCCGTTCTCGATCGTGGAATCCTGGCGGATGCGGCTGACAAAGGTGGCGTAGTCGCCGACGCATTCGATCGGGGTGACGTAGCCGCCCGGCTCCCGCTTGTCGACGACCATGATCCCCGGCGCCTCGCGCAGGAGGTCGCGGGCCTCGTCCTCGTCAAGGAAATCCTCGAACTCGATGTTGATCGCCTCGGAATGGCCGACGAAGACCGGCACCCGCACGCAGGTCGCGGTGACCTTGATCCTCGGGTCGAGGATCTTCTTGGTCTCGGCCACCATCTTCCACTCCTCCTTGGTGGTGCCATCCTCCATGAAGGTGTCGATATGCGGGATCACGTTGAAGGCGATCTGCTTGGTGAACTTCTTCGGCGCCACCTCCTGCACCGGGTTGTAGATCGACTTGGTCTGGTCCCACAGCTCGTCGATCCCCGCCTTGCCCGCGCCCGAGACCGACTGGTAGGTCGAGACGACAACGCGCCTGATCCTGGCGCGGTCATGCAGCGGCTTCAGGGCGACGACCATCTGCGCCGTGGAGCAGTTGGGGTTCGCGATGATGTTCCTGTTGCGATACTGCTCGACCGCCTCGGGGTTCACCTCGGGCACCACGAGCGGGATTTCCGGGTCGTAGCGGTAGAGCGAGGAGTTGTCGATCACCACGCATCCCGCCTTCGCGGCCTTGGGCGCGTAGATTTTCGTCGCCTCCGAGCCCACGGCGAACAGGGCGATGTCCCAGCCGGTGAAGTCGAAAGTGTCGAGGTCCTTGGTCTTGAGGGTCTTGTCGCCGAACGAAACTTCGGTGCCGAGCGACTTGCGCGAGGCAAGTGCCACGATCTCGTCGACGGGGAACTCCCGCTCGGCGAGGATGTTCAGCATTTCGCGGCCCACGTTCCCCGTGGCGCCGGCGACAACGACCTTGTAGCCCATCTGGGGTCTCCTTCCGTTCAAGGACGAGGCCCCTTATCCGATTGCGGGCAACAGATAAAGGGGCGGGATTTCTGCGATGCAGAATAGTTGCCCGGCCGCGCGTCAGCCGGCCTTGGGCGCGCCCACCTGCACCACCCGCCGGTCGCGGGCGATCAGCGCCTTCACGAACCGCGCCTCGGTGGCGAAATCGTGCGGCACCTGATCGGCCCGGCGGGAACCGGTGAGCGAGAGCGAGGCGAAGAAGTCGAAGCCGTGAAGGCGAAGCTCGGCAAGCTCGCTCGCCGCCAGAAGCTCGATCAGCATCAGCCCGGTCGTCGGCGGCGCGCCGAGCGCCTCCTTCAGCGCGTGCCAGGCGGCAAGCGGATGCAGGTAGAACCCGGGCGAGGACGCGACGCGCCAGGACAGCCGCTTGCGCTTGTGGCTCATCCACAGCAGGCGGCGGGGCCTGATCCGGTCAAGATCCGCAGCCCCGATGGAGGTGGCGAGCGCGAGCCAGTCGGTCCGCGTGCCATGCGTGCGCGAGGCGGGCATCGGCGCGCGGTTGATGCGGACGACGAGGTCGGCGCGGTCGATCTCGGCCCCCTCGTCGCGCTCGGCGAGCGCGCGCGCGTTGCCGACAAGCGCGACGCGCTTGCCCTTGAGGTCGGCCATGAGGTCGGCCTGCGGCACCGAAAGCCGTGCCAGCGGCACTTCCAGGCGGAGCGTCCGCGCCAGAAGGAACCCCGCGCGCGTCACCAGCGTTCCCCCGCGAGAAGCCGGCGGTAGACGGCGACCAGCGCCGCCGCCTCGCCCTCGATGCGGAAATGCGTGCGGACCCGTTCCAGCGCCGCCGCCCCCGCGGCCTGGCGCCTGCCCGCATCGTCCAGGAACGGCACGATCGCGGCGGCAAGGGCGGCACTGTCGCCCGGCGGAACCAGCGCGCCGCTGTCGTCCGTCACGACATCCTCGAACGCGCCCACCCGGGTGGCCACCACCGGCACGCCGCAGGCCATCGCCTCGATCGGCGTGAGCCCGAAGCCTTCCCAGCGCTGCGGCGCGACATAGAGGTCGAGCGTGCGATACCAGTCGGCGACCTCGTGCACCGGCACCTCGGGCAGGAAGCGGATGCGGCCCTCCAGCCCCGCCGCCACGGCACGCGCCTTCAACCCGGCAAGGAAGCCCTCATGCCCCTCGGTGGCGCGGCCCATGACGATCGCGGTGACGCCGGGCCTGCCCTGCATCACCGCGATGGCCGCCTCGACGAAGGCATCGGTCCCCTTCTGCGCGCGGATGCGGCCGAAGCAGCCGAGGATCACCTGGTCTTCGGGCAGGCCGAGCCTGCGGCGCAGCGCGGCGCGGTCGGCGGGCGGCGAGAAGGCTTCGGTGTCGATGCCGTGCAGAATCACCGCCGGCCTGCGTTCGAGGTAACGCGCACTCCGCTCGGATGTGGCGACCAGCCCGTCCATCCGCCGGATCAGCCAGCGGGTATAGCCGGTGTGCCGGCGCTGCGAGGCGGAGGTGAAGAGGAGCGAAAGCCGCCGCCGGCAGAGCCCGCGCAGGATCAGGCCCAGCGCCATCTCGGTGTTGCGCCGCGCGTGCCAGACCCTGACCCGGTTCCGCGGCAGAATGGCCATCCGCCAGAGCGGGACATGCGGCACCTGCGGCGGCAGGCCCGGCCCCGTCGCGGCGATGCCGATCATCCTCGCCTGCAGCGGCACCAGCCGCACCACCGTCGCGGTCACACCCGACAGCCGCCGTTTCAGGTTCGGCGCGATCACCTCGATGTCGCGGATGGCGGGGGACATGCACGCTCCTTCCCGGCGATGGTTAGCCGATGGGGGGCGGCCGCGCCAGCCTCAGGCGTCGCGGCTGAAGAGATAGAGGCCGAGACCGGCAAGAAGCGGCACAAGGAAGAACAGGAACAGCGCCGCGAAGGGCGCGCCGGCGGTGGCCGCGCCATCGGCGGCGGCGTGGTGCACCTGCCCGCTGGCGAATTGCAGGATGCCGGCGCCGCCGATCCCGAACATGTTGACCAGCGTGACGCCGCGCCCGACGAGATGCGGCGGGAAGAAGGCCCGCGCATGGGCCATGATCGCCGGGAAGGACGAGCCGAAAAGCCCCAGTCCGGCCAGCAGCGCCGCCGCCGGCCAGAGCCCCGGGTCCGGCCGGAGAGCGAGCGCGGCCAGACAGGCGGCGGCGAGCGCGTTGCCCCAGAACACCACCCACTTCCGCGTCCCCAGGAGGCGGTCGAGCGGACCGTAGGCGAAATTGCCTGCAACCATCGCCAGCGCCATCACCAGCGTGACCCGCCCGATGATCGTGGCGTCGGCGGCGAAGACATCGGCGATGTAGGGCCCGGCCCAGAGCCCGCGGATCGCCGCCGCGGGCGCATAGGCGACCGCCATCAGCAGAAGGATCGCCCAGAGGCCCGGAATCCGCAGAAGATCGAGAACCGATCCCGTCCCCGCCTCCGGCGTCTCGGCCCGTTCCGGATCGGGCACGAAGACCGCGAGCGCGAGCGCCACTGCAAGCGTGACCACCGCAAGCCCGACGAGCGTCGGGCGCCAGCCCACCGCCTCGACCAGCGCCGCCAGCGGTGCCGCGCCGAGGATGTTGCCGAGCGAGCCCGCGCCGATCGTCGCGCCGGCGAGCGTTCCGAAGACCGCCGGCGGATACACCCGGGCGAAGATGTAGTAGGACGCCATCAGGACCGGCGAACAGCCGACCCCGATCAGCGCCATCGCCAGGTGGATGGCCCAGGGCCCCTCCGCCAGCGCGAAGACGAGCGCCCCGCCCGCCCCGCCCGCCGCCAGCAGCACCGCAACGGTCCGGCGCGGCCCGATCCGGTCGAGCGCCGCCCCCACCGGCATCTGCATGAGCGCGAAGACCAGGAACCAGATGCCCGAGGACAGCGCCAGATCGGCGGGCGTCGCGCCGATCTCCGCGTCAAGAACGGGCGCCAGCACCGCCAGGAACGCGCGGTAGAACTGGCTCAGCACATAGGCCGCCACCAGAAAGACCAGTCCCGCCCGCATCCCGCCCCCGCCGTTCCGTCCGCGTCCCCGTTTGCCGGGCGACCGTGGGACAGAACCGGCCGGGTTGCAAGGCCGCCCGTTGATCTTCGGCGGCACCTCGGGAAAACTGGCCGCACCCTGACCCGGAGGCCCGCCATGACCGATCTCGAAACCCGCATCGCACAGGGCCGGGGCGACGCTCCGGCCGACCTTGTCCTGCGCGGCGGCCGGGTTTTCGACGTCGTCACCGGCGGCTTCATCGACGGCGATGTCGCGATTGCCGGCGACACGATCGTCGGCACCGGCGCCGCCTACGAGGGACGCGAGGTGATCGACGTCGCGGGCCTCACGCTCGTCCCCGGCTTCATCGACACCCACCTGCACATCGAAAGCTCGCTCGTCACACCCTTCGAGTTCGACCGCTGCGTGACCCCGCGCGGGATCACCACCGCGATCTGCGACCCCCACGAGATCGCCAACGTGATCGGCCTCGACGGCATCCGCTGGTTCCAGGAGGCGAGCCGCCACACGCTGATGGACCTGCGCGTCCAGCTTTCCTCCTGCGTGCCCTCGACGCATATGGAGACGGCCGGCGCCGAGATCGGCGCGGACGACCTGGCGAGGGTCATGGGCCACCCCTCGGGGATCGGGCTCGCCGAGTTCATGAACTATCCCGGCGTGATCCACCGCGACCCCGGCTGCATGGCGAAGCTGAGGCTCTTCGAGGGCGGGCATGTCGACGGCCATTGCCCGCAGCTCACGGGCCGCGACCTCAACGCCTACATCGCCGCCGGCATCCGCACCGAGCACGAGGCGACGACGGCGGCGGAGGCGCGGGAAAAACTCCAGAAGGGAATGCGCGTCCTGATCCGCGAGGGCTCCGTCTCCAAGGACCTCGAGGCACTCGCCCCGGTTCTGACGGACGCGACCTCGGCCTACCTGTGCCTCTGCACCGACGACCGCAACCCGCTCGACATCGCCGAGCACGGGCATCTCGACTACATGATCCGCACCCTGATCGCCAAGGGGTGTTCGCCGCTTGCGGCCTACCGCACGGCCTCACTCTCCGCCGCCGAGGCCTTCGGGCTGAAGGACCGCGGCCAGATCGCGCCCGGCAGGCGCGCCGACATCGTCGCGGTGGACAGCCTCGAGGGATGCCACGCGCGGCTCGTGTTCTGCGCCGGCCGCGTGGCCGACGCCGCCGCCTTCGCCCGGCGCGGCGATCTGCCGCCGGTCGGGCGCGATTCGGTCAGGGCGCCGAAGGTCCGGCCCGAGGATTTCCGCGCCCGCGCCAACCGGGCGGAGACCGATGTCATCGGCATCCTCGAGGGCAAGATCATCACCGAACACCTGCACGAGGTGATCCCGGTCGAGAACGGCGACAAGCGGCCCGATCCGGCGCGCGACCTGATCCGCATCGCGGTGGTGGAGCGGCACGGGCGCAACGGCAACATCGCCACCGGCTTCGTCCGGGGCTTCGGGCTGAAGGTCGGCGCCATCGCCTCCACCGTCTGCCACGACCACCACAACATCGCCGTGGTCGGCGCCGACTATGCCGACATGGCGCTGGCCGCGAACCGGCTCTCGGAGATCGAGGGCGGCTTCGTCGTCGCCCGGGGCGGCGAGGTGCTGGCCGAGCTTGCCCTGCCGGTGGCGGGGCTGATGAGCCTCGATCGGTTCGAGACGGTGCGCGACCGGCTGGTGGCGCTCCGGTCGGCGGCGAAAAGCCTCGGCGTGGTGCTGGAGGAACCCTTCCTCCAGCTCGCCTTCCTCGCCCTGCCGGTGATCCCGGCGCTGAAGATCACCGACCGCGGCATGGTCGACGTGGCGCGGTTCGAGATCATTCCGGGCTGACGGGCGCCCCGGTGGCCTCGCGACACCAGTCGAAAAGCGCCTCCGGATCGGCCGGCATGCGTTGCTCGATCCCTCCGGCGAAAGCCTCGAACGCGTCCAGGTAATCGGCACCGACCGCGATCAGCACCGCCACGCCCTCGCCGAGCGCGCGGCCGATCAGCGGGCGGAAGCCGCGGCCTTCGGCTTCCTGCCGGCCGAAGCGGTTGAGCAGGAGCACCCGAGGCGCGCCGGTGTCGAGCGTTGCGCCGACAAGCCCCGCCGCATCTTCGAGCGCCGCCGCGTTGAGCCGGCAGCCTTCGGAGCCGCGGCCGAGAGACTGGCTGATGCGGATCAGCCGGCCGGTGCCGATGATCCGCAGATCCATGTCGTCGGGCTGGCCGTCGGCGCGGGCGGTGTTGATCTGGATCGCGCCTGCGAAGGGCAGGCCCGCGGTGTCGAGCCGGCGCGCGAGATCAGCAAGGCAGCGGTCCGCCACGCCCCCCGCGCCTGCGACGATGTAGCCGAGCATGGGCTCCTCCCCTTGAATCCGCCCTGTCCGGCATACAGGATGCCGGGCAGATCGCAAAGCCGGATGGAAGGCCACGATGACGCACGGTTTCCGCCCCGTGGACGAGGACGAGATCGACGCGCTGATCGCGCTGTGGAACCGCGCCGGCATGACCCGGCCGTGGAACCCGCCGCGCGCCGACATCGAGGCGATCCGGGCCAACCCGAAATCGGCGCTCCTTGTGGCCTTCGAGGGTGGCGCGCCGGTGGCGAGCGTGGCGGTGGAGGACGGCGGCCACCGGGCCTGGGTCTACTACCTCTGCGCCGATCCCGTGCGGCGCGGCGAGAACTGGGGCCGCAGGGCGATGGAAGCGGCGGAGGACTGGGCGCGGGCGCATGGGCATGCCAAGCTCCAGCTTCTGGTCCGCCGGTCGAACGCGCCGGTCATGGGCTTCTATGACCGGCTCGGCTACGAGGAAAGCGCGGTGGCGGTGTTGCAGAAGTGGCTCGACCCGGAACGCGAGCGCGCCTTCCGCGACAATCCCGATGGCCACTGACCTGCCCGGCGTGATCCTTGCGGGCGGCCGGGCGCAGCGCATGGGCGGCGGCGACAAGGGGTTGATGCCGCTGGCCGGGCGCCGGGTCATCGACCATGTGATCGAACGGCTCGCGCCCCAGTGCGGCGCGCTCGCGATCAATGCCAACGGCGACCCGGCGCGGTTCGCGGACCTCGGCCTGCCGGTCCTGCCGGACCCGGTGCCGGGCCAGCCGGGACCGCTTGCCGGCCTTCTCGCGGCGATGGGCTGGGCGGCGGGTCTCGGGGCCGCTGCGGTGGTGACGGTTGCGGCCGATACGCCGTTCCTGCCGCCCGACCTGGTGGCGCGGCTGAAGGCGGCGGCGACGGCAGGCAGTTCCATCGCCGCCAGCCCCGACGGGTCCGGCCGGATGCGCGCGCACCCGACCTTCGGCCTCTGGCCGGTGGCGCTCGGCGACAGGCTCGCGCAGGCGATCGCCGACGGGGAACGCCGCCTCGGCATCTGGGCGGAAGCCTGCGGTGGGGGACGGGCGGCGTTCGGATCGCAGCCGTTCGATCCGTTCTTCAACATCAACACGCCCGAAGACCTCGCCGCGGCCGAGGCGATCGCAGCGGCTCAGGCGGGCGGGCGCGGTCCGCGCCGGATCAGGTAGGCCCGCGCCGCGCCCTCGCCGGTCGCGCCCAGATAGTCGTGCCCCGCCTGCGAACAGAAGTGCGGCACATCCACCACTGCGGCCGGATCGGTCGCGATCAGCCGCAGCACCGTACCCGGGCGCATCGCCAGAAGCCGCTTGCGCGCCCTCAGGACCGGGAGCGGACAAAGAAGCCCCGCCGCGTCAATTTCCTCGTCCCACTGCATGGACCCGACATAGGCAAAGGCGTGCCGCCTGTCCACCGCGCCCTGCCGGGCCGCCTCATGTCCACCTTGCCCGCTCATCCGAAACACATTAGGATTCTTGCATGTGAACGGGCGGCACCGGGACGCCGGTTCTTGTTGCGGCGGCTCGGGATGGCGTGGTCTTCAGGCAGGAAAGGCGGGGCGAGGGTGGGCGGGGCCAACCGGCCATCGGCGCAACCCGCAGCGGCGGCCCGCGGAACGGTGCCGCTCCCCGCGCCCCTGGCCGAGAGCGTCGCCCTTCTGGCCGACGAGGCGGCAGGATATCTCAAGGCGCTTTCGCACGAGGGGCGGCTGATGATCCTTTGCCACCTGATCGACGGCGAGAAGTCGGTCACCGACCTTGAGGCCCTCCTTTCCACGCGCCAGTCGGCGATCAGCCAGCAGCTTGCCCGGCTGCGCCTCGAAGGGCTGGTGAAGGCGCGGCGCGACGGCAAGGCGATCTACTATTCGCTGGGCGATTCGAAGACCCGGCGGATGATCGCCGTCCTGAACGAGCTGTTCTGCCGCTGAGGCGCAGGGCGCGCACCGGTCGCGCACCGGGTGCGGCTGGCGCGCTGCGGAGCCGCGAGCGCGCGCGGCGCCACCCGAAGTCGTCGGACCTTGGTCGGATGACACCGCCGGACAATGGTCCGATCCTGCCCCGAAGAAGTCCGCGCCTGTCGCGGCGGTGGTCCTCCGCCTCTCGGCGGCGGGCAGTTCCCGTGCGATGGGAAAGGGGCAAGGCCGCGGCGAGGATCGCGGCGCAACCCGAGGAGCACGACATGGAAAAGTCCTTCTTCACCCCCGGCCGTCTGGCCATCATGCTCGGCACCGCGGCCCTTCTGGCGGCGATGCCGGTCAAGTTCGGCTTTGGCACCGATTCCGGTCTGATTCCCGTCAAGGCCGCGCAGGCGCTGGCGAAAGGCGGCAGCGACGACAGCGGCGGTGACGACAACGGTGGCGGTGGCCACGGTAATGACGACAACGGTGATGACGACAACGGCGGTGACGACAACGGCGGCAACAGCGGCGGCGACGACGACGGCAGCGACAGCGGCGATGACGACGGCAGCACCGGCAGCGGCGATGACGACGGCAGCGACAGCGGCGACGACGACGGCAGCACCGGCAGCGGTGACGACTCGTCCAGTTCGGACGGTTCCACCGGCGGCACCGGCGATGGCTCTGGCGTCACCAAGATCGAGTCCTCCTCCGCAGGCATCGAAGTGACCTATGGCGACGGATCGCGCGAAGAGATCGAGGGCGGCCGCTACGAGATGAAGAACGCGGCGGGCCGGACCGTCGAGGAACGTCCGGCCACCCAGGCCGACATTGACCGTCTGCTCGCCCTGCGCTGAGCCGGCGGCCGCCAGCGTGACTGTGGCTCGGGGCGTGGCGCGACGGCGTGCCGCGCCCCGAGGCGACATCGGCCGGAAGGCCGGGACGAACGGAGACCGGAGTGCGCTCGTTCCTTGTTCTCGTGCTTCTGTCCGCCGTCTTCTGGGGCGGCCTGCCCGTCCTGCCCGTCGGGATCGACGGCGCCGGCGCGGCCTTCGCCAAGAGCGGATCGTCAGGCAGCAGCCACGATGACGACGACGATGATGACGACGACAATTCGGGCGGGTCGGGAGGTTCCGGCTCGGGCGGCTCAGGGTCCGGAAATTCGGGATCGGGAAGTTCGGGGTCGGGCGGTTCGGGGTCGGGCGCATCCGCCGGTGGCGGGTCCGGCGCCTCGCGCGGAGGCGAGCTTTTCGGGGGCGAGGGACTGACCGTGCGCTATGCCGACGGCCATGTGGAGCGCCTCCGCGGCGGCCTTTTCGAATCCCTCGACCGGCGCGGCCGCGTGGTGGCGTCGCACCCGGCGCAGCGCGGCGACATGGAACGCCTGCAATCGCTTGGCGCAAGCGCCAAGCGCCGGGGGGGATCGCGCACCATAGAGACCGTCGTCGAAATCGGCGAAAGCGGGTATGCCATCGAGGTGACCGACTATCGCGGATGGCGGGAGACCGTCGCCCGCGGCACCTATGTCGTCAAGGATCCGAACGGCCGCACGGTGATACGCCGGCCGGTCGTGGCCGGCGACATCGCGCGTCTTCGCGAAATGCTGAGGCTCGACTGACCGAAGCCCGCTATTTCTTCCAGTGATCCCGCGCCATCACCGCCGCTTCGACGCGGTTGCGCACGTGCAGCTTTTGCAGGATCGCCGTCATGTAGTGCTTGACGGTCTTTTCCTGCAGGTCGAGCGCGCGCCCCACTTCCTTGTTGCTCTTGCCCTCGGCCACGAGCTTCAGGATGTCCTCCTCGCGCTTGGAGAGGTCGTCGAGCGGGTTTTCCGCCCGCCTCGCACCGCCCTCGCGCATCGCGTTGAGGATGCGCGCGGCGAGCGCCGGCGAAACGTAGGACTGGCCCCGCGCCACATCCTTGACGATCGACACCAGTTCGCGCGATCCCACGCCCTTGAGGATGTAGCCGACCGCGCCCGCCTTCAGGGCCTGCATCACGTCGTCATCCTCCTCCGAGACGGTCAGCATTGCCGCCTTCGGCGTCACCGGCAGCGACATGATCCGCCTGAGCGCCGAAATCCCGCCCCCCGCAGGCATCGAAAGATCGAGCAGCACGATGTCGGGGGCAAGGCGCTGGACAAGCTCGACGGCCCCGTCGGCGTCGGCCGCCTGCCCGACGACGGCGAAGGCCGCGTCGTCCGCCAGGCTTCGCGCCACGCCTTCGCGGTAAAGCGGGTGATCGTCGGCCACCACGATCCGGATCTTGTCCATCACGCCCCCCTCACATCCAGTTCCATCACGATCTCGGCCCCCGGGCCATCGGCGCGGTTGCGTATCTCGAACGCCCCCCCGAGGCTTTCGACCCTGTCTTGCAGGCCGGAAAGACCGATGCCGGAGAACTCGCTGCCCCCCTCCGCCGCAACCGAAGGCGCATCCGTCCTGCCGGGCCCGCGATCCCTGACCGCAAGCCTGAGCGTGCCGCCCTGAAGCGACAGCGCCACCTCCTGCCCCGCCCCGCCGGCATAGCGCCAGGCGTTGTTCAGACCCTCCTGCACGAAGCGGTAGAGACAGATCTTGACGGCCGGCGTCAGGCCCGCGTCCGCGGCAACATCGCAGGCCACGTCCACCTGTGTCCCGGTGCGCGCGGCATGGGTTTCGGCCACCGCGCGGACGATCTCGCAGGGGGTGCGCGCGTCGATGTCGGGCAGCGACAGACCCCTGGAAATCGACCGCACCTCGCGGATGGCGTCCTTCACCGCGCGTTCCACCGCGTCAAGCTCCGTCGCGTCGGCCACCTGCGCCCGCAGCGCGTCAAGCCTGAGCGCCGCGAAGCCCAGAAGCTGCGCCGGGCCATCGTGCAGATCGGCCCCGATCCGCCTGAGCGCCTGGTCGTTCATCGCCGAAGCGCGCGCCGCCGCCTGCTGGACCCGCCGGCGCAGCGCCGCGTTATGGGCCGACAGCGCGCCGAGTTCGGCAAGCTGCGCGGTCAACGCCCGCTGCTGGCGGTCGATGGTGTGGCTGCCGCGCAGGACGATGAGCCAGAGGATGCCGCCGATCGCCACGAACGTGCCCGCAACGGTGAGCCAGGCGTTGCGCCGCGCTTCGGCCAGGTCGCGTTCAAGCTGCGTGGCAACCTCGTAGAACTCGGCAACCCCGATCACGCGGCCCGACCAGGCCTCGCGCACCGGCGAATAGACCTCCAGAAGCGGCAGGCCGAGCGCGTTCTCGCTCCGGTCCTCCTCGTCGCCGAGATCCTCGAAACTTGCATGGACCTGCCCGTCGAGCGCCGCCCTCAGGTTGTCCGATACCGGAAAGGCCTTTCCGATGATCGACGCATCCATCGCATGGGCCACCGTTCCGTCCGGTTTCCACAGCTTGAACGACACCACCCGCTGCCCGAGCGCCGTCCCGGCAAAGATTTCGTCCAGCGCGCGCCGCGCGACCGGTGACAGCGTATCGACCTCGGCAAGGTCCTGGGCGAGCGGCGAGATGATGCTGTCCATGTATTGCGAGGTCGCATAGGCGGTGTTGCGCATGACCCCGTCCTCGATCCGCTGGGTGACCACCCGGCCGATGAGCAGCATCGACAGCACCATGACCACCCCGCCCGCCGTCGCGAACTGCGCAACGAGCGAAAGCCTGTTCCAGTAGCGCACGGATCGTCGCATCGCCTGCCCGACGGGTTGTCCCATGCGCCGTTCTACGGGCGAAGACCGCGCACCGCTACGGCCTTTGGTCCGATGACCGTCGGCCCGGTCAGCCGAGCGCTGCCACGTCTGAGGCGTCGATGACGAGGACGAGCGACCAGAACGCCGTCATCTCCGCTTCCCAGGCTGCGCGGTCGGCGCCGGGGCCGGGTACGAAACGCTCGACCCGGAAGCCGAAGCGTTCGAACCCCGAGGCGTCGAGCGCTGTCAGGATGATCGGCGTCACCCCCCGTTCCAATGCCGCGGAGGCAAGCCTGAGGGCGGCGCGGCTGGCGTCGGCAAGGGCCGCATCCACGCGGATCCCGATATAGGAAGCGCCGGTCTCTGCACGGTCCCAAAGCCGCGGCGAGGGCGGCGGCCCACCCGCCTGCCACCCGGCGATCCCCTGCCCGGAGGGCGTCGGCGACGCATCGTCGGCGTCGAGGTTGACGGGTTCGCCGGGCGCGATCCGCGACAGGACGGCAAGCCAGTGCTCGGGCGTCATGGCGCCTCCTTCCCGAGGATCAGCGCCGCGGCGGCGCGGTTGCCGGTCTCTGGCAGCGGCGTGGCGCGCAGCGCGGCGCGCACCCGGTCCGCCTTGCCGCCAAGGAAGGCCGCGACCTCGCGGTCCAGAAGCAGCATCTCGTGGGCCAGCACGGTTTCGGCCAGCCCCCGTTCCGAGGCGGCGCGGGCGCGGCGTTCCTGATCGTCCATGAAGGCGGCCATCTGCGGCACGAAGATCGCCGGGATGCCGTGGTAGAGAAGCTCGTGGAAGGAGTTGTAGCCGGTGGCCGAAATCACCAGGTCGGCAAGCAGGCACAGTGACAGCGCGTCCCGCGTCTGCACCACGCGGGTGTTCTTCCACCCCGCAAGCCCCGCCGGCACCGCCGCGCCCGGCCAGACGACGACGAGGTTCAGGCATCCCTTGCGCCCTTCGGCGATCGCCGCCACCGCCTGGGTCTGCGCCGTGCGGTCGGCCGCGACGCCGCCGCCCAGCATGGTCACGACGAGGTCGTCGAACCGGGCCCCGATACGGGCGGAAAGCCGTTCGCGGCCCGCCGCGCGCGCGGGCGCGTCGGGCAGCGCCCGCCGCTCCACCACCGGCCCCACGGCATGCACCTTGGCACCGCCGCGATCCGCGTTGAGTTCCGCGAAGGCCTCGCCCGGAACGATCACCCGCGCGAAGGCCCGTTCGCGGTCGAGCGTCACGCCCTGCAACTGCCCGGCCTGCCAAAGCCCACGCCGGACCCAGGTCGCCTCCAGCCCCTTCTCGTAGATCGTGCGCAGCACCGAAGCGAAGACATAGCCGCCATCGAAGACCAGCCGGTCCCCGGCCGCGAGCGCGTGGCGCAGGCGCAGGTAGGTGAGAAGGTCGTTGGCGTGATCCTCGGGGTGGTCGGGGCTCTTCTGCACCAGGGGCAGGCAGTCGAAGCCCTCCGCGCGAAGGAGCGGAAGGCAGCTCGGGAAGGCGGCGAAGGCCGGCGAGGCTTCGCCCCTGTCGATCCCCGCCGCGATCAGCGCGCAGCGCCGCGCATGGCCAAGGCCGATGCCGTTCGTCGGCAGGAAGATGACCCGCCTGACCTTGGGCCGTGCCACGGCCGGCGCGGGCGAGGCCGGCGCGGCAAGGCCGAGCGCGGCCTCCAGCGGCTCGACCGACCGCTGTGCGATCCAGGGGCTGCGCATCGATTGCCGCCCGATCTCGCGCCGGTTCACCAGAACGGTGTGCTGGACATAGTTCGCAAGCGCCCCCAGGTCTTCGGGCCCCCTGAGCGCGGGGGCGCCCGCGGCCACCAGACCCGCGCCCGCCGTGCAGTCGATCGCCACCCGCCCCGAACGCATCAGGTCGAGCGCGAAGGCCGCCATCCGTTCTCCGGGCACCCCGTCCCCGAAGAAGGCGGCGATGTCGGCTCGCGCGGCGAAGGTGGACGGCGAAAGCTCCGACAGACCGAAGATCGTCAGATGCGCATGGCGCGTGGATTTCACCTGGTCCTTGCCCTTGCCGGGAAGGATCACCCGAAGCCGGTAACCGGGAAGCTGGTCCATCGCCGAGAGAAGCGGCAGGATCATCGGGTCCTCCAGCGCCTCCTGCCGCAGCACGACGAAAAGGCGAGGCGTGCGCTCGGGCCCCGGAACCGGCAGCGGTGCGGCGGCGAGGGGAGAGATCGCATGGGCCACGAGGGTGGGCCCCTGAAGGCTGGACAGGTCCACCATATGGGGTTCGCGACCAAGCGCATAGGCCACCCGTGCCTGCGCCGCGATCGCCCCCTGGCGGTCGCTGAACCTGCCCACGACATGGACCGGAACCCCGGGGCGGAACTGGCGCGACCTGAGCGCCATCAACGTGTCCTGCCCGACGGTCTCCGCCCCGATCAGGACGACGCGCGACACCTCCACCCGGTCGAGATCGGCCAGATGGGGCGCGGCTTCGTATTTCTGATAGCGCTCGAGCCGGTCCGGCAGGGTCCGGTCGTCGAGCACGATCCGGTGGCCGCGCGCCGCAAGCTGGGTGGCAAGCAGCAGCTTCGCATCGAAGCTGCGGTCGCTGCGCTCACCCGCCTCGATCAGGATCATGCGGCCACCCCTCGGGCCAGTCCGGTGGCGGCGGCGAACCGCGCCCGGAACGCATCGGCCGAGAAGCCCGCGAGTGCCGCCTGCGCCGCCAGCACCCGGGCAGCATAGCGCTCCGGCGCGGCGACAAGGCCGGCGATGATCCCGTCCACCTCCTCGGGCCGCGCGGCGATCACCGCGCTGCCAAAGCCCGACGCCGTCTCCGGGTCGGAGATGACGACCTTTCCGGCGGCGATCCCCTCGGCCAGCACGCGGCCGAAACTTTCCTGCCAGGTGGGTGCGGTGAAATAGACCATGAAGTCGATCATTTCGAAATACCGCGCCAGATCAAGGCCCCGGAACGGGTGAAGCTGCCAATGGGGCGGCGGTGCCTCCTCGGCCATCAGCACCTCTGCGCCAAGGATCACGTTCGCCTCGGCATGGGGCGGAAAGCAGAGGTCGAGCACCGCGCGCGGCGGAAACTTCTCGAACCCCGGGCGCGAATGCCGGCCGCGACGGTCGCGCGGGGTTGTCGTGGGGGGCGAAAGGGGAAATTCGCAGATGTTGAACCAGTCCGCCGCCGCGACCGACCAGCCGGGGCGCAGGCCATTGCGCGCCGCCCAGTCCGTCACCGTCGCCCGGTTGTGCGCCGAGACCGGCGCCAGTGTCTTGGCGAGCGCAAGCGTGCCGCGGTCGATCCGGTCGAGGCAGCCGGCCACATCGAAGCCCTCGGCGCCGCCCGGACGCAGGAAGTTCTCGTGCGTCACCACGATCAGTTCGCGCGCGATGATCCGCCGGCCGAGCCTGGCGTCGAACTTCAGGAACGCCGGGTTGTGCAGGATCACCGTGTCGGCGGCGATCAGCGGCGCATCCCAGACCGGTTCCAGCCCTGCCGCGTCGCAGGCCGCCGCGAGCGCCGGAGAAAGCTCCTGGCCGGAGAACATGCGCGACGAGACAGCGTGGAGTTCCGGCCGGGCCAGCGGTCGGATCGCCGCGATTTCCTCGGCCACGGCCGAGGAGGTGCCGCCCGGAAAGCGGGGGTCGAGCACATAGGCGACGCGCGGCCGGTTCGTCATGGTTGCCCCCGCCGCCCCGCCGCCGCTCAGTAGGGCTCGATCCACCCGACCGTGCCGGTCGCGAAGGCGGCGACCGGGGCAGGCGGGACGATGGCCGGTGCCGGCGGACGGGCGGCGAAGCAGGCGAGCTGGCCGCGTTCGGTCGCCGCCACGAACACCCGCAGCTCGCGGGCAAGCGCGTCGTCGCCCGCCATGATCGCGGGATTGTCGACGAGATACTGCCAGAGGGCGCCGCAATCCTTCCGCAGGATCAGGTCCTCGATCTGGCGCAGTTCGTCGACGTCATAGGCCGCCCGCGCCGCCGATGTCCCCATCAGGAGCACGAGCGCGGTGATCACCGCCATCAATCTCGGTTCAGGCATCACGCCCCCTTCAGAATTCGTCGAGAACCGGCGGCACCCCTGCCGCGGCCCTCAGAGATGCTCGCCATTGCGAAGCTGTTGCAGGATCCGGTCGCGCAGCAGGTTCAGTTCCCGTTCCTCGGCGGTCACCGCGCCCTGCCCGGATGCACGGCGCGTCTTGGCCGGCGCCGCGGCATTGCCGCGCCCGGAAAGCCAGACCTCGATCGTTCCCGCCGGCGGCGACGGTGTAAAGCTGGTGAAGTCACGCACGCGGGCCCCGAGACGCGACGCCACGGCCTGCGCGGCGGCGGCATCCCCGGGGTGGAAGAAACGCACGTTGCTTTCGCTGATCGGAATGTCGACGCGGGTCGGCTCCGCAAGGGCGAAGCCGGCGGCGCCAAGTCCTTCGACGAGCCCTGCAAGCTCGGCCTCACCGACGCTTTCCGGCGCGTTGACGATGATCGGACCGCCAGGGGCCGGCGTGGCTGCGGGCGGGTTTTCCTGCACCGGCAGCGGCGCGTCGAACGGCGTGGCCGCGGCAAGAACCGATCCCGGCATCACCGCGGGGGCAACAGCCGGCTGCCCGTCCGGCCACGGCAGCGAACCCGGGCTCGCGGCCGCGGGCACGGCCGCAGCCGCATCGGGCAGCACCGGACCCTGCGCACGGTCGAGGCGCACCGCGACATCCGGCGCGGCCGCCCCGCCCGGCACCGCCGGGGCGGCATCGGGGCTTTCGCCCGGCGCAAGGCCCTGGGCCGGAAGCAGGGCCGCGGCAAGGGCGGCAATCGGGGCGGGAACGCCGGGGCCGGTCTCTCCGGCGGCATCCGGCGCGGCCTGCGGGGTCGTGATCTGTACCGCCGGCATCGCGAAGGACGACGGCGTTCCGGTGCCCGTCGCGGGCCGGGTCGCGGCCCGGGTCGCGGGTCGGGGCGACGCCGCCACGGCATCGGACTGAACGGCACCGGTGAAAGGCTCGGTCCCGCGCCAGGAAGCGACCGCGTCCCCATGATAGGGCAGCGCCATCATCACCGCGGCACCGATCATCAGGCCCGACAGGAACCCGCCCGTCACCATCGCCGCACGCCGCACCGTGGGCACGGGCGCGACAGCGGCCGCCGCGATGGGCGCGGCCGGGTCCGGCACGGCAATCTCGCGGCGGGGCAGCGCGGCCCCGACCGCCGCCCCGGCGCCACTGTCCGGCGCAACCGGGAACTCCAGCCAGAGGATGTTGCCCTGCCGGATCGGCACGACCTTCGCGGAAAGGCCGCCGCCCCGCGGCCTTGCGGCGGGCCTCGCCGCAGTCCGCGTGCCGCGTCGGGCCGGCGCCGCGCCTTCCACGGCGACCGAATTCCCGAGCGCGCTGGTCATCGGGTCGCGACGTTCGGTCCGGCCCGCCTCGCGCTCCCAAGGCTTGCGGGTGGTGTCGAGGATGAAGCCGTCGGTGTCGCCGGATTCGGCCAGCGCCTTCTCGCGCTTCAGGCGCGCCTGCGCCAGGCGAGCCTGGAAAGATCCTTTTGCCAGAAGCTCTTCAAAGCTCGGCAGTTCGCCGCCCGGAGCCGGCGGCTCAGCGACGTCTGTCGCCACTCTCTCCATTGGCGCCACCCTCTTGTCGGCAGCCAAAGAGGGTCCGAACGACCCCGGCCAGCCACATCACCCATTCGGGGGCCCCCGACAGCCGACGGCACCCCACCCAATACCTCATTATTTTAGCAACTCCGCAGGCAACATTCAAACCGCCGGGCCCAAATTGTTCAGTTTTCTGCCGGGCCGGACACAAACTGCTGTGTCCACAGGCAAATTCACGAGCCGTCCCGGAGGGTTGCCGCTATCTCCGCGGCAAGCCCCCGCACCGCATCGAGGTCTTCCGACAGGTCTGCCACCAGCCCGCCGTCCGCGACGATGCGCCGCCCGCGTGCCAGAACCTGCCGGACATCGGACCGGCCCGCCGCATAGACGAGCGTGGAATAGGGATCGTAGGCGGGAACGAGGTGCGGCGCCGACAGCTCGATCACGATGACGTCGGCGTCCATGCCCGGCGCGATCACCCCCTTGCGCGCGCCGAGCCCGGCCGCCCGGGCTCCGCCTCGCGTGGCCATCGCCACGACGTCGCGTGCGGGCATCGCGTCGGGCTGGCCCGAGGCGAGAATCGCCATCTGTGCCGCCAGCCGCATGGTGTGGAACATGTCGAGGTCATTGCCGCTCGACGCGCCGTCGGTGCCAAGCGAGGTGGCGACCCCCGCGGCGTGCAACGCCGTCATCCGCGCGGTGCCTGAGGCGAGCTTGGCGTTCGACAGCGGGCAATGCGACATCGCCACCCCGCGTTCGGCGAGAAGCGCGATTTCGGCGTCGTCCAGATGCACCGCATGGGCGAGAAGCGTGCAGGGCCGGATCATCCCCGCGCGGTCGAGCGCGCGGACAGGCGTGGTGCCGTGCTGTGCGGCGACGAGCGCCATTTCCGATGGCGCCTCCGCCGCGTGGACGTGGAGGGCCACGCCGAGCCGGTCGGACAGCCTCGCGACCTCGGCGAGCTTTTCCGCATCGAGCGTGTAGGCTGAATGCGGCATCAGCATCAGCTCCACCCCCTCGGTCCCGCGATGGCGGGCGACGAAGTCCTCGGCGAAACGCAGCCGCTCGGGCCAGGGCAGGCGGTCGATCCCGTCGAAGCCGATGAACACCGGCCCCGCGGTCAGGCCGACGCCAACACGGGCCGCGGCATCAACCGTCGCGTCGGGGTGGAAATACATGTCCACCACATGGGTGACCCCGCCCAGCGCCAACTCGGCCAGCCCGACCGCCGCCCCGGCCCGGACCGTAGCGGGCGTCACATGCGCAGCCTCGGCCGCCCACACCGCCTTGAGGAAGCCGTCGAGCGGCCGGTCGTCGGCCAGCCCCCGGAACAGCACCATCGCGGCATGGCAGTGGGTGTTGACGAAGCCGGGCAGCACGATCCCGCCCCGTGCGTCCACGACTTCGGTGGCCAGCACCTGCGCGGCATCCTCCATCGGCCCGGCGGCGGCGATGCGGCCGCCGGTGATCGCCACCGCGCCGTCGCGGAAGGCGGTGAAGCCCGCGTCCATCGTGAGGACGTGGCCGTTGGTCACGAGCGTGTCGCAGCGGGCGGGAAAATCCGTCATGCCGGCACCTCGGGCAGCGCCGGAATCAGGTCTCGCATCAGCGCGAGAAGCTTCGGCTGGGCGATCTTGACCGCCTCCCAGACCTCGGCTTCCGTTGTCACATGCGGGCTTGCCGCGCTGTCCACGGCGAGGTTGGTGACGGCCGAAATCGCCAGCACGCGGAGGCCGAGGTGCCGGGCGGCGATGACTTCGGGCACGGTGGACATGCCGACGAGATCGCAGCCGGCGAGCTTCAGCAGCCGGATCAGCGCCGGCGGCTCGAAGCTCGGCCCGGCGACATGGGCATAGGTGCCGCGCCTCATCCCGCCGAGGTCCTGCACAAGCGCCAGAAGCTCCGGATCATAGGCCCGGTTCATCGACACGAAGCGCGGCCCGGTGGCTGGGTCGTTGGGCCCGCGCAGCGGATCGAGACCCGAAGCGACGGCCAGCGACAGGTGATCCTCGATCGCCACCAGATCGCCCACCCGATCATCCGGGTGCATTCCCCCGGCGGCGTTGGTCAGCACCAGCACCCGCGCGCCGAGCGCCGCCATGACCCGCACCGGAAACGCCGCCTCCTGCGGCGAATAGCCCTCGTAGAGGTGGACGCGGCCCTGCATCACCACAGAGGCGCGGCCGAAGAGCCGCCCGAGGATCAGACGCCCCGCGTGCCCCGGTGCGGTGGAAAGGGGAAAGCCCGGAATCTCGGCATAGGGAACCGCGATCCCCTCCACTGCATCGGCCAGCGGCCCGAGGCCGGAACCGAGGACGAGCGCAATTTCCGGCACGAAACCCGTCCTGCCCCGCAGATATGAAACCGCCTTCGCGACCGCCCCGTCCGTCATGCGCCCTCCGCCTCTGGCGGGAGCTTCGCATCCCGGTCCCGGTGCCGCAAGCCGCGCCGGGTCACAGCACGCGCGACAGGAAGGCGCGGGTGCGTTCTTCGCGCGGGCTGGCGAAGATCGCCGCGGGCGGCCCCTCCTCGGCGATCCGTCCCTCGTCTAGGAAACAGATCTTGTCGGCGGCCTCGCGGGCGAAGGCCATCTCGTGCGTGGCCAGGACCATCGTCATCCCCTCGGCCTTGAGCGCGCGCAGCACGTCGAGCACCTCGCCCACCAGCGCCGGATCGAGCGCCGATGTCACCTCGTCGAACAGCATCACCTCGGGCCGCATGGCCAGCGCCCGGATGATCGCCACCCGCTGCTGCTGGCCGCCCGAGAGCTGGTCGGGATAGTGGCCCATCCGGTCGGCAAGGCCGAAGCGCGCGAACAGCGCCTCCGCCTCGGGCAGAAGCGCCTCGCGGCTTGTCCTGCGGATGCGGCGGGGGGCGAGCAGCACGTTGTCGAGCGCCGTCATGTGCGGGAAGAGGTTGAAGCTCTGGAACACCATGCCGATCCGCCGGCGGATCGGCTGGGGGTCGAGTTCGGGGTCGGTGATGTCCAGCCCGTCCAGCAGGATCGCCCCGTCATCGACCGGCTCGAGAAGGTTCAGGCAGCGCAGGAGCGTCGACTTGCCCGAGCCCGAGGCGCCGATCAGGCAGACCATCTGCCCCTCCTCGATGTCGAGGCTGAGGCCGCGCAGCACCTCGTGTGTGCCGAAGCTCTTCCAGACCTCGCGCAGGCTCAGCTTCGCCATCCTCAACTCCGTGCCGCGTTCTGGCGGGCGATCAGCCGGTCCACCCAGCGGGTCGCGGGCACGGTGACGGCAAGGAAGATCAGCGCCGCGCCGAGGTAGGGCGTGAAGTTCGCCAGGAGCGACTTGTAGACGCCGGCCTGGCGCAGAAGCTCCACCGGCCCGATGAAGGACAAGAGCGCCACGTCCTTCTGGAGCGCGATCAGGAGGTTCATGTTGGCCGGGATCACCCGGCGGATCGCCTGCGGCAGGACGACATAGCGCATCGCGTCCCAGTGCGAGAGGCCGAGCGAGATCGCCGCCGCGCGCTGGCTTTCGTGGATCGACTCGATGCCGGTGCGGTAGACCTCGGCGACATAGGCGGAATAGGTCAGCACCACGGCGACGGTGCCCCAGATGTAGGGACTGTTCCACGGCCGGGGCAGGCCGAGGCCGGGGATGCCGAAGCCCACGAGATAGATGACGAGGATCACCGGCACGCCGCGGAAGACATCGTTGTAGAGCGTGCCGAACAGCCTGAGCGGGAAGAGCGCCGGCGAGCGCGCATCGCGCGCCAGCGCGATGACCAGGCCGAACACGGCGATCATCGGCGCGCACCAGGCGAAGATCATGACGTCGATCAGGAACGCCTCCAGAAGTCCTGGCAGGGTCTTCCAGAAGATCTCGCTGTTGAAGAAGGCCTTGCGAACGCGGTCCCAGCCCGGCGCCATCGGCACGAGGAGAACCACCAGCCCGACGACGATCACGGTTGACAGCGTGGCGATGGCCAGGCTGCGCCGGCGCATCTTCGCCTCGCGCAGTTCGCGCCGCGTCGGCCCGCGGCCGGCCCTTGCCGGGCCGCCGCCACCGGTTGCCTGGCTCGCCATCGGCAGGTCTTACTTGATGACGGGCGCCCCGGTCGCGTCGGCCAGCCATTCGGCCTCGATCTTCGCCAGCGTCCCGTCCGCCGTCATCTCGGCCAGCGCGGCGTTGGCGCAGTCGCGCAGCGGGTTGCCGTCGGCGAAGACGAGCCCGAACTTGTCCGGCGCATCGGCGCCCGCCGGGAACTGGCCCAGCACGACGCCGTCATCCAGCACCGCCGCCGCAGTGTAGAGCGCCGAGGGCAGGTCCATCAGCGTGGCGTCGATCTGGCCGGCCTTCAGCGCCTCGGACACGTCGGCAGTATCCTCGTAGAGCATCGGCTCGGATTGCGGCCCGACCAGGCCGCCGATCAGCGCCGGCGCGGTGGTGCCGGCGGCCAGCCCCCATTTCAATGCCTTCAGCGAGGCAAGCTCGGGCTTGGCGCCGGCGTCGACGGTGGGCTTGCGCACCAGCACCGCCTGCGCCGCGGCGTAGTAGGGATCTGAGAAGTCGACCGTCTGCTCGCGTTCGGGCGTGATCGAATATTGCTGGAGATTGAAGTCGAACTCCTTCGACCCCGGCTGGATCGCCTGGTCGAAGGTGGTGGAAGTCCATTCCACCTTGTCCGCCGCGAAGCCCATGCGCTTGGCGACCTCGTAGGCCACCGCCGCCTCGAACCCCTTGCCCGAGGTGGGATCGTTGTCGATCACCCAGGGGAAATAGGCGGGGTTGCCGGTGGCGACCGTCAGCACGCCTTCCTTCAGCGTCTTGCCGGCGGCGCAGTCGTTCTGCGCGGATGCCGCGCCGGCGCCGAGCGCAAGCACCATTGCGGTGGAAAGGATGAATTTCGCGGCTGCCATGTTGTCGTCTCCCTGCTGCGATGTCCGGCCGGGGCCCGTTCCGCGCCCCCCGCCGGAAATCCGGCGTCCGTTCGCCGATACCTCAGCTTCGCCGCCGCCGGACTGTCAACAGAAGATTCGCGGGCGCGCACGGGCGGCGGTTTCCGTAGCGTCGGCCCCGGCCGAAAAATCGCGCGCCCCCTCGACCCGACCGCGAAGGATGCTAGCCTGTCGCCCGCGCCGAGTCCCGGCGCGTCGATCCCCGGTCCGCAGGAGAGCCGCCGTGCCCCGAACGCTCATCCTCCTCGCCGCGATTGCCGCGATTGCCGCGATCACGCCGCCTGCCGCGGCCGAACCGCCGCTCGCCGTCGAAATCGTGACGGCGCACACCGAAGGACAGACTGTCAGCCATTCGCTGACCGGCGAGATTCGTGCCCATGACAGCCTCAGCGCCGCCTTCACAGCCGGCGGGCGCCTTGTCGAGGTCACCGTCGAGGCAGGCGCGGAAGTTGACAGGGGCGCGGTCCTCGCGCGGATGGATTCGGTGCAGCAGGAACAGGCGTTGCGGGCCGCCGAAGCCGGTCTTCAGACCGCGGCCGCCGACCACCGCCAGGCGGCCGAGAACCTCGACCGGCAGGATGCGCTGCTGGAGCGGGGCGCGACGACGCGCATCGCCCGCGACGGGGCGGAGGACGCGCTCAGGATCGCCGAAGGGGCGCTGGCCGAGGCCGAGGCGACGCTCGACCGGGCACGCAAGGCGCTCGACGATACCGTCCTGACCGCGCCAGAGGGCGCCACCGTAACGCGCCGGCTCGCCGAGCCCGGCCAGATCGTCGGCGCGGCCCAGCCCGTGATGGAGCTTGCGCTCGGTGCCGGGATCGACGCGATCTTCGACGTGCCCGAAGTCCTGCTGACCGGCGCGGGCGATTTCCCCACGATCACGCTCAACCTGATCGAGCGGCCGGAAATCGCCTTCACCGGCCGGATCGAGGAGATCTCGCCGGTTGTCGACGCCACCACCGGAACCGTCACCGTGAAGGTCCATGTGAGCGACCCGCCCAAGGGCCTGACCTTCGGCGAGGCGGTGCGCGGGTCCGCCGCGCAGTCGGAACCCGCGCGGGTCATCCTTCCCTACGCCGCGATCTCGGCCACCGCGGCCGGTCCCGCCGTCTGGCAGGTGGACCCCGCGACGATGGCGGTTTCGACCGTTCCCGTCGCGATCGACCGCTACGAGACCGGGCGCTTCGTCGTCGCCGCCGGCATCGCCGACGGCGCGCTGATCGTGGCCAGGGGGGCGCAGCTTCTCTATCCGGGCCGGATCGTGCGGGCGGCGGGGGGCATGCCATGATCCGCCCGGCCCTCCTCTGCGCGCTGGTCGCGCTTCCCGCCGCGGCCGCCGACGCTCCGCTGCCGGAAACCGTCGCGCCGCGGCCCGTCGTCTCGATCATCGTCAACCCCGAAACCGGGCTGCCCGTCACCTATGTCGGCACGGTGGCCGCCAGGACCGAGGCCGACCTCGGCTTTCCGCTGTCCGGCACGGTGGCGGAACGTCCCGTCGCTGCCGGCGATACCGTCGTGAAGGGCGAGGTTCTGGCCCGGCTGGACCCCGAGGATCTCGACGCCGCGCTGCGCGCGGCCGAGGCCGGCGTGACGGTCGCCACGGCGCAACTGCACTCGGCCACCGATGCGCGCGATCGGGCGCAGGTGCTCGCCCGCCGCGGCGTCGGCAGCGCCACCCGGCTCGAGGACGCCGACCGCGCGCTTGTCGCGGCCGAAGCGCGGCTCGAACAGGCCGAGGCCGCGGTGGCCCGGGCGCGCGACCTGCGCGGCCTTGCCACGCTCGCCGCGCCGCAGGATGGTGTCGTCACCGCCGTCATGGCCGAGCCGGGCGCGGCCGTCGCCGCCGGCCAGCCGGTCCTTCGCCTCGCCGCGACCGGCGACCGCGAAATCGTCATCGACCTCACCGAGCAGGATGTGGCGGCCTATCCCGTCGGCACCCGCTTCGCCGCGCATCTGGTCGTCAACCCCGAGGTGTCGGCCCCGGCGCTCCTGAACCGGATCGACCCCGTGGCCTATTCGGCCACCCGGACGCGGGCGGCGCACCTGACGCTTCAGTCGCCACCCGCGGCCTTTCGCCTCGGCGCTCTCGTCCGGGCGATGCCGGCCGCGCGCGGGGACGCCGGCGTGGCACTGCCGCTGGCCGCGGTTCTCGATGCCACCACGGCGGCGGCGGTCTGGGTCGTCGACCGCGCCGACAACTCGGTCCACCGCCGCCCCGTCACGCTCGGCGCGGAGGTGGGCGATTTCGTCGTCATCGCCTCGGGTCTCGCCGCCGGCGACGAGGTGGTGACGAAGGGCATCCACTCGCTTGAGGACGGGCAGCGCGTCGGCCCGCGCGTGACCGAATGACGGGGTTCAACCTGTCCGACTGGGCGTTGAAACACCGCTCCTTCGTCTGGTTCCTGATGATCGTCTCGCTCGTCGCGGGGGTGATGTCCTACATCTCGATCGGGCGCGAGGAAGACCCCAACTTCGCGATCAAGACGATGATCGTCGCGGCCGCCCTGCCCGGCGCCACCACCGCCGAGACGCTGGCCCAGGTCACCGACCGGATCGAGAAGAAGCTCGAGGACCTCGACGAGCTTGATCACACCCGCTCGGTCACCGCGCCCGGACGGGCCGTCGTCTATGTCGAGCTGCTGCCGACCACGAAACCCGACCGGCTGCCGGTGATCTGGCAGCGCGTGCGCAACATGATGGCCGACATCCGGGCCGAGTTCCCGGCGGAATTCGGGGGCTTCCAGTTCAACGACAATTTTGGCGACGTCTTCGGCAATCTCTATGCCTTCACCTCGGACGGGTTTTCCCCGCGCGAGGTGCGCGACAGGGTCGAGACCGTGCGCCGCGCCGTGCAGGCGCTGCCCGATACCGGCAAGGTGGAAATCTTCGGCACAAGGGACGAGGCGATCTACCTGGAGTTCTCCACCGAACGGCTCGCGGCACTCGGGCTCAACCAGCAGGCCGTGCTGGCGACGCTGGCCGCGCAGAACGCGATCCTGCCCTCGGGGGTGATCGACGCCGGCCCCGAACAGGTTCTGGTGCGGATCGGCGGGCAGTTTTCCGGCACCGGAAGCCTCGAGGCGATCAACCTCCGGGTCGGCGACCGGTTCTTCCGCCTGTCCGACGTGGCCGACATCCGCCGCGGCTACGAGGACCCGCCCTCGACCCTGATCCGCTACCGGGGAAAGGAGGCCGTGGGCCTTGCCGTCGGCATGAAGACCGGCGCCAACATCATCGACTTCGGTGCCGCGCTCGACCGCGTGATGGCCGAGGCCGAGGCCGCCCTTCCGATCGGCATCGAGATCCATCAGGTGGCAAACCAGCCCCATGTCGTCGAAGACGCCGTCGGCCATTTCCTGCAGGCGCTCGCCGAGGCGGTGCTGATCGTGCTCGCGGTCAGCTTCATCTCGCTCGGCCTCAGGGCGGGGCTTGTGGTGACGCTGACGATCCCGCTCGTGCTCGCGATCACCTTCGTCGTCATGCAGTATTCGGGCTTCACGCTGCAACGCATCTCGCTCGGTGCCCTGATCATCGCGCTCGGGCTTCTCGTCGACGACGCGATGATCGCGATCGAGACGATGATCGCCCGGCTCGAAAAGGGCGCGACGCTGACAAGTGCCGCCTCCTACGCCTGGACCTCGATCGCCTTTCCGATGCTCACCGGCACGCTCGTCACCGTGGCGGGGTTCATCCCGGTGGGGCTGAACAATTCGGCCGCGGGCGAATTCACCTTCTCGCTCTTCGTCGTGATCGCGGTGTCGCTTCTGGTCTCGTGGATCGTCGCGGTGCTCTTCGCGCCGCTTCTGGGGGTGACGTTCCTGCCCGCGAAGATGGCGCATCACGACCGCGGGCCGGGCCGGGTGCGCCGGGGGTTCCACCGTGCGCTCAGGCTCGCCATGCGTTTCCGCTGGGTGACGATCGGGCTCACGCTGGCCGCCTTCGCCCTGTCGATCTGGGGAATGCGGTTCGTGGAAAACCAGTTCTTCCCCAATTCCGACCGGCCCGAGCTGATCGTCGATTTCGCCCTGCCGCACAACAGCGCCATCGAGGAAACCTCGGCCCAGATGGCGCGGATGGAGACCTATCTGGAAGGCAACGATAAGGTGCTCTTCTGGTCCACCTACGTGGGCCGGGGCGCCCCCCGGTTCCTTCTGGCCTATGACGTGCCGACGTCGGGGCCGCACATGGGCCAGATCGTGATCCAGACACCCTCGGTCGCGGCGCGCGATGCGCTCAGGTCCGAACTGCGTGAGCTCGCGGCAAACGAATTTCCCGGCATCGACGTCTATGTGAAGTTGCTCGACATCGGCCCGCCGGTGGGCCGGCCGGTGCAGTACCGCATCTCGGGCCCCGACATCGACGCCGTGCGCGACCATGCGCGCGACCTCGCGGCGGTGATGGCCACTGACGCGCGGCTCATCAACATCGTGATGGACTGGAACGAACCGGCGCGCGTGGTGCGGGTGAACGTGCTGCAGGACAAGGCCCGCCAGCTCGGCATCAGCCCCAGCGACATCGCCCGCGCGCTGAGCGCGATCTACGACGGCGCCACGGTGACCGAGCTTCGCGATGCCGCCTATCTCGTCGACATCGTCGCGCGCGGCGACGAACGCTCGCGCACCTCGGTCGAGGAACTGGCGGGGCTTCAGCTTTCGGGCAGCGGCAACGTGACGATCCCGCTCCGCGCCGTCGCCACCTTCGAATACGGCACCGAACAGCCGGTGATCCACCAGCGCGACCGGATGCCGACGATCACCGTCAAGGCCGCCATCGCGACGAAGGACCAGCCCGACACGCTGGTGAAGGCGCTTCAGGGCCGGATCGACGCCTTCGCCGCGGCCCTGCCCCCCGGTGTGCATGTCGAGGTGGGCGGCTCGGTCGCCGAAAGCGCCAAGAGCCAGGCGCCGATCGCCGCCGTCGTGCCGCTGATGATCCTGATCATGCTGACGCTGATCATGATGCAGGTGCAGGGATTCCGGCTGGCCTTCGTGGTCCTCTGCGCGGCCCCTCTCGGCCTGATAGGCGTGGTGGCGGCGCTGGTGCCGTCGGGCGCGCCGCTGGGCTTCGTCGCGATCCTCGGTGTCCTCGCGCTGATCGGCATCCTGATCCGCAACTCGATCATCCTGGTGGACGAGATCGAGGTCCTGCGGGCCAAGGGCGTGGCGCCCTGGGACGCGGTGTTCGAGGCTTCCGACGCCCGCGCCCGGCCGATCCTTCTGACCGCGGCGGCGGCGAGCCTCGCGCTGATCCCGATCTCGCGGCAGATCTTCTGGGGGCCGATGGCCTATGCGATGATGGGCGGCATCATCGCCGGCACGGTCATCACGCTCGTCTTCGTGCCCGCGCTCTACCTCGCCGTCTTCCGCGTGAAGGGCGACGGGCGGGGCTGACCGGCCGCGCGACTCGGGCTCCGGGCGGCCGGCGACTCGCGGCTGGCCGCCCCATTTTCGCCGCAATTCCCGCGAAACGCAGGGCTAATACAACCCTCGCGCGAAACTCTCATCGTTCCAGACGATGCGCCGCCGCATTTCCGCCGCAATGCTGAAGGGGAGCCGAAAGCAGCCCTTCCGGTTCCTCCGCGTCGATGACCGGAGACTGCCCGGATTACCAAACGCATTTGAGGAGAGAAAAATGCGCGCAACCCTGATGAAGAAACTCCGCTCGTTCCGCCGCGACGAAGAGGGCGTGACCCTCGTCGAATACGGCATCGCGCTGGTGCTTGCCGTCGTGGTCGGCACCTCCACGCTCGGCCTGCTCGCAGGCGACGTGACCGGCCAGATGGACGCGGCCTGCAACGTCATGAACACCACCGGCACCGTCGGGACGGGCGGCTGCTGATCCAGCCTTCATGCAACGCTCCTTCCGCCCCGGCCGACATATCGGGGCGGAAGGCACTCAGGCCCGTCCCCTGACCGGACCGGGCCACAGCGCACAGGAGAATCGCCGTGGGTATTCGTTCCGTCCTTGTCGCCCTTCTCGGCGTCGCCGTGGCCGGTGGCTCGGCCTATGGTGCCCGCGAATACCTCGACCAGAGCCGCGCGACGGCAGCGACCGATGCCGGCGCGGCGCTCGTCTCGGTCGTCGTCGCCGGCCGCGACATTCCCTTCGGCCAGCCGATCCAGCCGCAGATACTCCAGGTCATGTCCTGGCCGCGCGCAGCACTTCCGCCGGGCGCGATCACCGACCTCGACGCGCTGATCCCGAAGCCCGGGATGCCACCCCGCCGCGCCACCCACGAGATGGCGCAGGGCGAGCTTGTCCTCGCCTCCAAGGTCTCGAACTTCGGCGAGAAGGTGACGATCGTGCAGACCCTCGGCGAGAATGCCCGGGCGATGGCGATCAGGGTCGACGCCGAGACCGCCGTGGGCGGCTTCGTCACGCCGGGCGACGCGGTCGACATCGTCCTGACACAGGGCAAGGACGCATCGCTCCGCGCCGTCACCATATTGCAGAACATCCGCGTGCTCGGCGTCGACCAGCAGGCCGACCAGCAGTCCGACCAGCCGCTTGTCGCGCGCACCGTCACCGTCGAGGTGACGCCGGAACAGAGCCAGACGCTCGCGCTGGCGCAGAAGGCGGGAACGCTCAGCCTCTCGCTCCGCTCGCTCGACAATGCCGAGGACAAGCCGCTCGAATCGATCCGCCTGTCCGACATCCTGCGCGAGACCTCGCCCGTCGAGGAACCCGTTGCCGCCAAGGCAACGGTGCGCATCCGCCGCGGTGCCGAGGTCGAGGTCGTTGAAGTCGAGTGAGTGAGGACCGGCGCCATGAAACCCCACGGAACCCTCCGCGACTTCGCCGGCGACGAGGGCGGCGCGATCCTCGTCTTCTGGGCGCTTGCGCTGGTGGTGATGCTCGGCATGGTCGCGCTTTCCTTCGACATCGGCCGGCTGGCCGCCACGCAGTCGGAGTTGCAATCCTACGCCGACCAGGTCGCGCTCGCCGCCGCCGGAGAGCTTGACGGGCGGAGCGATTCCATCACCCGCGCCACGGCGGCCGCCGCCAGCCTGATCACCGACAGCCAGACCTTCGGCAGCGGGTCGCGGACGCTCGCCGGCGGCGCCGATTACCAGATCGGCTTCTACGATTCACTGCCCGCGGCGAATGATGCCGCCAGCCTCGCCCCCGGCCAGACGACCGTGCCCCGGGATGCGATCTATGCCGGCGTCGTGGTGAACCAGAAGACCGTGGGCTTTTCCTTCGGCTCGGTGCTGACGACGCTGCTTGGCGGCGTGCCGGTCGCGCCCGCCACCAGCGCCTCGGCGGTGGCGGGCTTCAGCCAGTATGCCTGCGACATCACGCCGATGATGTTCTGCATCCCAGGCCCCTCGTTCGACGCCTCCGATCCCAACACCATCGGCGACATGATCCGGCTCAGGTCGGGCGGGCAGGGCGCGGCCTGGGGGCCGGGCAACTTCGGCTTCCTCGAACCGACGACGCTGGCGCTCGACTCGACGGGAAATTGCGCCGGGGTGAACGGCACGGGCCCGATGCTGCGCTGCGTCCTTGGGGCGGTGGGCAGCATCACCCAGTGCTTCGCCCAGCGCGGCGTGAACACCGAGCCGGGCCAGAAGGTCGGCATCACCAGTGCCGCGCTCAACACCCGGTTCGACATGTGGTCGGGCGCGGTGCAGAACGAGAAGAACAATCCCGTCTACGCGCCGGCGGCGAACGTGATCAAGGGCGTGAAGCCGAAAAGCGGCAATGCCTGCAACTGGAACAACGTCGTGGCCACCACGGACACGAAGGCGATCCCGCGCGACGACTGCTTCCCCGGCTGCGCGCCCTACGGCAACGGCACCTGGTCGGCCGGCCGCACGGCCTATGTGGCCAAGAACTACAGCGGCACCGACCCGCATCCCGGCGCCCAGACGCGCTATCAATACTATCTCGCCGAAATCGCCTCGGCGGGCGGCACGGGCTCCGGCAATCCGATCCTGACGGGCCGGTCGGAAACCGGCCGGCCGATGTGCTCGACCAACCAGGACCCGGACCCGGAGCGTCGCGTCATCATCGCGGCCGGGATCGACTGCACCGCGAACCCGATCACCGGCCGCGCGACCGGCGTGCCCGTGCACCAGTTCGTCAAGATGTTCATCACCGAACCCGTGGTCGACAACGGCTCGACCAACGGCCTCGACATCTACGCCGAGGTCATCGGTTCGGCCGGCGGCAACGGCGGCAGCGGCGGCTCGGCCGGCGTGATCCACGACCTCGTGCAGCTTTACAGGTGATGCCCGTGACGCGCCGCACCCCGATCCACGACATCCGCCGCCTCCGCCGCTTTTGCGGGGCCGAGGATGGTGCCGCACTGGTCGAATTCGCGATGGTCCTGCCGATGATGCTTCTGGTCTTCGCCGTGATCATCGAGGGCAGCCGGATGATGTATGCCTACCAGAGCGCCATCGGCGGCGTGCGCGATGCCACGCGCTACCTCGCCCGCGTGGTGCCCGGAAATGTCTGCGCGACGGGAGGGTCAGTCACCGGTCACGCGCCGAAGCTGATGGCGATCGTCAGCCAGAGCACGACCGGACGGGCGATCCTGCCCGGCGCCGTCACCGTGCAGTCGGTGACGCCCGCGCTCGCCTGCCTGGGAACCGCCGGCAGCTACCGCGTCAGCCCGGCGCCGGTGGCGACGGTCAGCGCCGTGCTGCGGATCGACTTCCCCTTCGGCGGCCTGCTTTCCTTTTTCGGCGGCCAGGCGGCCAGCTCGGTCACGACCACTGTCAGCGATTCCGCGAAGGTGTTCGGGGCATGAGCGGGCTGTTGCATATCCTCCGCCGCTTCTGGCGCGACGAGACCGGAACGGCTCTGGTCGAGCTTGCCTTCGCAATCCCGCTGTTCCTGCTGCTGTTCTTCGGCCTGATCGACTTCGGCCGGATGGGCGCGGAATATGTCATGGCCGACAAGGCCATGCAGATCGCCACCCGCATCGCGGTGGTGCGGCCGCCCGCCTGCCCCGGCGTGCCCGCCACCAATCTCCGCGGCACGGTTCCCGCGGGAACGGTCCCGCCGCGGTTCGGCACGGCCTGTTCCGCCGGCGCGACGATCTGCGCCACGGCCTCGGCCGCACCCTGCACCGGCGTCGCCGGAAACCCCACGGTCAACGAAATCTGGACCGCGATCGCGCCCCTGATGCCCGCCGGATCAAGCGTTGCGAACCTCAGCTTCCGCTACGACTTCGACCCGAACCTCAACTTCCTCGGCGGGCCCTATGTGCCGGTCGTCACGGTCGAACTCACGAACCTCAACTTCAGCTTCGTGACGCCGCTCGGCGGACTTGCGGCGGTTGCGACGCAGGGGCCCGTCAGCGGGTTGTCGGGAAGCCTGCCCTTCCCGGCGATGAGCATGTCGCTGCCGGGCGAAGACCTGAACCTTGGCGAGAACGGATGATGTGGCGGAACCCCGCCGGAAGGATGACGACATGACCGGACCGACGAAATCCATGCTCGTGATCGCGCCCGAGGCCAGCGTCTCCGAGGCGATCGCGACGTCGCTCGCGGGCGATGCCGGCATCCGTGTCGACCGGCAGACCACGACGCTCGCCGGGATGAACGGCCGGGCGGTGAAGGCGCTGGCCCAATATGACATCATCCTGTTCCAGACCAGCCCCGACGACGAAGCCGACCTCGCGGCGATCCGCGATCTGGTGGCCCATCGCCGCGACGGGACGAAGCTGGTGGCGCTTGCCGACGGCAGCATCTCGCTCGCCCAGGCGCGGGCGCTGTCGAATGCCGGCGTCGACGAGGTGCTGCCGCTGCCGACCGAGGGAAAGGCGATGGACCGGCAGTTCGGCCGTCTCGGCCACGAGACCGCGGGCGGTGCCGCCCAGCCCGGCCGGATCATCGCCGTCGCCCAGGCGCGTGGCGGCGTCGGCTCGACCACCGTCGCGGTCAATCTCGCCGACCAGCTCGCGGTGGGTGCGGGGCTCAGGCGGTCGGCGCCGCGCCCGAAGGTGGCCCTTGTCGATCTCGACCTTCAGTTCGGCACCGTCGGCTCCTTCCTCGATCTCGACGAACAGGACACGCTGCTCAACCTCGCGATGGCCGGCACGATCCCCGACGCGACCTTCCTCGACCAGTCGATGGCGACGCTGCCCACCGGCCTTTCGGTACTTGCCGCGCCATCGCGGTTCACGCCGCTGGATGCGCTGAGGCCCGAACAGGTGGCGGCGATCCTCGACATCCTGCGCCGGCGCTGCGACTACGTCGTGGTGGACCTTCCCCGCGCCCTGGTCGGCTGGATCGAGCCGGTGATCGAGCGGGCGGACGAATTCCTGATCGTCACCGACATCTCGGTGCCCTCGATCCGGCACTGCCGCCGGCTGATCGATTTCCTGACCCAGGACAACCCGGCCCTGCCGGTCGCGGTGGTGGTGAACCACCAGCGCCGCCCGCTGTTCCGATCGCGCCTGCAGCGTGAGGCCGCGAAGGCGCTCGGCCGCGCGCTGGACCACTGGCTGCCGCAGGACGCGCGCGCCGCCGCGGCGACCGCCGACCGGGGCCAGCCTCTGTCGCAGGCCGCGCCGCGTTCGCCGCTCGGCAAGGCGATGACGGCGCTTGCGAGATCCACCCGGGCCGCTTGGCCGGCCGCCGTCCAGAAACCCGCAAGATAGGAGAAACGACGGTGTTCAGGCACTTCACCCGTTCCGACAAGCCGTCTGCATCCAATGTCGTGGAACTTGGCGCGAAGACGAACCGACCCGTCGCTGCTGCGCCTGAACCCCAGGATCAGGAGCTGATCGCGCGGCTCGAACTCAAGAGCCACCTGCACGACATCCTGCTCGACCGGCTGAACCTTGCGGTGATCGACAAGGTCCAGCCCGAGGAGCTGCGCCGCGAGGTCGCCGCGCTCGTCTCGCAGGTCCTGTCCGACGAGGGCCGGCCGATGCGGGCGGAAGAGTTCAAGAAGCTCGTTGACGAGCTGCTCGACGAGGTCCTGGGCTTCGGCCCGCTGGAACCCCTGATCGCCGATCCGACGATCAACGACATCCTCGTGAATTCGCACCACAGCGTCTATGTCGAACGCTTCGGCGTGCTGGAAAAGACCAGGGTCCGCTTCCGCGACGAACGCCACCTGCTCAGGATCATCGACAAGATCGTCAGCCGCGTCGGCCGGCGGGTGGACGAATCCAACCCCTGGGTCGATGCGCGGCTGGAGGATGGCAGCCGCGTGAACGCGATCATCCGGCCCTGCGCGATCGACGGGCCATCGGTCTCGATCCGCAAGTTCGCGCGCAACCCGCTGACCTTCGCCCGCATGGTCGAGATCGGCACGCTGAACGAACCGGCCGCCGCCCTTCTCCGGGCGCTCGTGCAGGCGCGGATGAACGTGCTGATCTCGGGCGGGACCGGATCGGGCAAGACGACGATGCTGAACGCGATGTCATCCTGCATCGGCGAGCGCGAGCGCATCGTCACGATCGAGGACGCCGCCGAGCTTCAGCTTCAGCAGGATCACGTCGTCCGGCTGGAAACCCGGCCCGCCAATCCCTCCGGCACCGGCACCGTCACCCAGCGCGACCTCGTGCGCAACGCGCTCAGGATGCGGCCCGACCGGATCATCGTGGGCGAGGTCCGCGGCGCGGAGACCTTCGACATGCTGCAAGCCATGAACACCGGCCACGAAGGCTCGATGACCACGGTCCACGCCAACACCGCGCGCGACGCGCTCGGCCGGATCGAGCAGATGGTGACGATGATCGGCCTCGACTTCCCGGTCTCGGCGATCCGGGCGCAGATCGCCTCGGGGCTCGATGTGGTGATCCAGCTCAACCGCCTCAGCGACGGGTCGCGGCGGGTCATGAGCATCTCGGAGATCACCGGGATGGAGGGCACCACCATCACGATGCAGGACATCTTCGTCTTCCGGAAGACCGGCGTGAACGAAGACGGCACCGTCCGCGGGCACTTCACCGCCACCGGAATCCGGCCACGCTGCTTTGACCGGCTGGTGCAGGCCGGGGTCGACCTCAGGCCCGAGATCTTCACCGCAGAGGGAGCACGCGCATGACCTGGCTTCCCGGATTCGAGACCGCCGCGCTGGCCTATGCCGGCATCTTCCTCGGCGTTCTCCTCGCCTTCGAGGGACTCAGGCAGATGCTGTCGCGACGCGAAAGCCGCGGCGATGCCCGCAACCGGAGGATGCGGCTGATCGCCCAGGGTGCGACCACCGCCGAGCGGCTGAGCATCCTCAAGCCGGATCACGATGCCTGGCGGTTTTCCCGCCTTCCGGTGTTCGGGACACTTCCCTCCGATCTCGCGCGCGCCGGGCTCAACATCCGGCCGGGGCTTTTCCTGACCCTCTGTTCGAGCGCCGCGGCCGTCGTCGGCCTGGCCGCGTCGACGGTGACCGCGCCGGCCGCCGCGGCCGTGATCGCGGTCGGGCTCTGCCTCGGGGTGCCCGCCCTGTGGGTGCGCGCGCGGCGCAAGAAGCGGATGAACGCGCTTGTCGCGCAACTGCCCGACGCGCTCGACCTCATGGCGCGCGGCCTGACGGTCGGCCATCCGCTGAACGCGACCATCGCCTCTGTCGCGGAGGACATGAAGGATCCGGTGGCGATGGAGTTCGGCATCATGGTCGACCAGATTTCCTATGGCGACGACCTTCCCGACGCCTTCCTGGAGTTCGCCGAGCGGACCGATCTGGAAGACACGCGCTTCCTCGCCGTGTCGATCGCCATCCAGCACGGCACCGGCGGCGATCTCGCGCGTGTGCTCATGACGCTTTCGAAGGTGATCCGCGACCGCATGACGATGCGTCAGCGCATCAAGGCGATCTCGGCCGAGGGCCGGCTCACCTCGGTCTTCCTGTCCTTCGTGCCCGTCGCGATCCTCGGCGCCACCAGCATCTTCTCCCCCGACTACTACGCGGGCATCAGCGATGACCCGCTGTTCAGACCCTTCGCCATCATCGTGGCGGCGCTTGTCGTCGCCAACTATCTGGCGATGCGGAAGCTCGTGAATTTCCGGTTCTGAGGAGGCAGGCATGTTCAACGCGCTGTTCGGCCAGATCGAGACCGCGGGCATCTCGCCCGCGACCGTCATCGTCCTCGGCGTCGGCATCGGCGCCATGCTTCTCGTCTTCGGGGTGTCCGGCGCGTTTTCCGGCAAGGATCCCGCCCTGCGCCGGATGGAGGCGCAGGGGCGCCGCCCCAGGTCGGCCGAGGCCGGCATCCTGCGGCAGACATCGGCCGATCCCACCGGACTGATGAAAAGCCTGATCCCGGCCGACCGGAAGGAGCGTTCGGAGGTCGAGCGTCAACTGGCGCTTGCAGGCTTCCCGGGCGCGCAGGCGGTCAGGAATTTCTACCTCGTCAGGCTGGGGCTCGGCCTTGCCCTGCCCGCGCTCCTCGTCGGCGCGATCTGGGCCGTCCGCACCGGCATGCTCCCGGTCCCCGACCGGGCCGCCGCGATCATGGCGGGCTGGGGCCCGGCCCGGCTTGCCCAGGTGCTGAGCCTCATCGTCGGCGCAGGCTTCTTCGGCCCCGCGATCTGGCTCCGGTCGCGCGCCTCCGAGCGGCGGCTTGCCATCGAACAGGCCTTCCCCAACGCCCTCGATCTTCTGCAGATCTCGGTCGAGGCCGGGCTCGGCTTCGATGCCGCGATGATCCGCGTGGGCAACGAGTTGCAGACCACCGCCCCGGCCGTGGCGCAGGAATTCCTCGCCGCCCAGCAGGAGGTGCAGGCCGGACGCGCGCGCGAACGGGCGCTTCTCGACATGGCCGCACGGATGGGCGTCGACGAGGTGACGGCGTTTGCCAACGTCGTCCTGCAATCGATGCGCTTCGGAACCAGCATGTCGGAGACGCTGATCGCCTATGCCGCCGAGATGCGGCGCAACCGCGAACTGCGGGCGCAGGAGAAGGCAAACCGCCTGCCTGTCCTGATGTCGGGCGTGATGGCGACGCTGATGCTGCCGGCGCTCGTGCTGCTGACGGTCGGGCCCGTCGTGATCCGCTATCTGCGCTACGTCGCCGGCTGACGGGGCGCGGGCCGCCCGACCGGCGGAAAGGAATCATTCGTCGTCGCGGCGGGCAACCCTCGCATTCGGGGTGCCGCCATCAACAATAGGCCGAAGGCCGCTGCACCTTCGCGGGATGTCTGTGGATAATTCTCGCCCCGATTGAAATTCCTACCGCGATTCAAGGGCCCGCTCACATTCATTTGACATTCATCAACCGGACCGGAACACTTTGCCTCGGGGAACGGGAGCGGGTGTTGCTCCGAAAATCTTTGGTGTCGGCACGCGGCCGAAGCTTCCGCAGCAGTATTTCCTTGCGGACATCGCGTGGCCTGTGGACGAGTTGGGGGGAGACATGGGCAGGTTCTGTCCCGAAGGGGTGGCGGCGTCGGCAGCGCAGGCACGGCCGGTCGATGCCAACGTGATCGAGGCCATCGCCGACTGGTGCGATGCCCTGCATGGCGACCTGCCGTTGCAGGATGCCTTTGCCGCCTTTGCGGCGGGGGTCGGCGCCGAGGCGGGAATGCTGGTGCGGACCCATTTCAGCGACTTCCGCCCGATGCGCGTCGCCGTCTGGGACAGGTCGGGCGGGCGCACTCCCTCGCCCTTGTCGGCATCCTACGCCGACGGGCATTTCGGCCCGTCGATCGCACGGCCGCGCGCGGCCTCGGTCTGGCTTTCCTCGCTTGGTGACGATGCCGAGGACCGCGATCCGGCGCTGGAAATCTGGCAGTCGCGCCGCGGCGTGAGCGAGTTCGCGATCCTTGTCCTGACCGGCGGACCGGGCGCGCGCGATCATATCGAGCTTCATTTCCGCGCGGCACTTGCCCCCCAGATGCGCGTGGCGCTGGATGCGGTCCTGCCGACGATGGCACGCACCTGGGCCAACCGGCAGATCGGGCTCGTCACCCGGACCGTCGTCAACCACCGCCTCGCCGCGGATGCCCCGCCCGACCGGCCTGCCGCGCCGGCGATGATCCTCGGCGCGACCAATCCGGCGCGCCTCAGCCGGGCCGAGTTCCGGGTCTGCCTGCTGCTCAGCCGCGGGCTTTCCGTCGTGGGTGTGGCCGAAGAGCTTTCGGTGTCGGAAGCGACGGTGCGGTCGCATCTGCGCAGCACCTATTCCAAGACCGGCACCTCGGGCCTTGCAGAGCTTGTCTTCGCGCTGCTGCGGACGAAGCCGGACGTGTCGGTGCTTTCAGACCTGCGCTGCGCCTGAGGCCGGGCGATGGAGCTTCTGCCACTGGTCATGATCGCGCCGCTTCTGGCCTGGGGCGCGTGGAGCGATCTCAGGCGGATGCAGATTCCGAATGCGCTCAGCCTGGCCGCGGTTGCGGTCTTTGCCGCCGCCGCGGCGGTGGCGCCGCCGGACGACCTTCTGCCCCGGGTGACCATCGCGGCGGCCGTTCTCGGGATCGGCTTTGCCAGCTACCTGTTCGGCCTTTTCGGCGGCGGTGACGTGAAGATGCTGTCGGCGCTGCTTCTGTTCGTCCCGGTCTCCACGCTTTCGCTCTTTGCCTATGTCTTCTCGGCCTCAATGCTCGCCGGCATCCTGATCGTGCTGTCGCTGCGCCGGCTGCCCGCGGCACAGGGCCTGGGCTGGAAATCCATTTCCGGCAGCACCGGTTTCCCGATGGGGCTCTCGATCGCGATGGCCGGGATCGCGCATCCGGCCGCCGTGGCCCTCGCGGCTGTGTGAAACCACCCGGCGGGGCCGGACAGGACGGGCTCAGGGCTTGCCGAGCGGCATCATGCGCGGGGCGCCGCCGTCTTCGGGCGCGATCTCCTCGAAGTCGAAGTTGTCGAGCTTGGCGGCGCGCTTGCCGGCGCGCTCGGCGGCCGCGCCGATCCCGTCGAGATCGGCGCGCGCCTGGTGGAAATGGGTGGACAGCTTCTCCACCCGCTCGACCACAAGTTCCACGTCGCGGTGCAACAGGCGCAGCGTCGCGCGGATGGCGCCGGCCTGTTCGCGCATCCGCGCGTCCTTCAAGACCGCCCGCATCGTGTTCAGGGTCGCCATGCAGGTGGTGGGCGAGACGATCCAGACCCGCGCGTCGAAGCCTTCGCGCACAAGCTCGGGGAAATTGGCGTGCAACTCGGCATAGACGGCTTCCGACGGCAGGAACATCAGTGCGCCGTCCGCCGTCTCTCCGTCAAGAATGTAGCGTTCCGCGATCGCCTTGAGATGACCGCGCACGGCGATGCGCAGCATCCGCTGCGCCTCGATCAACTGCGACTGGTTCTCGGCCCGCCTCAATGCCTCGTAGGCCTCCAGCGGGAATTTCGAATCGATCACGATCGGCCCCGGCGGGTTCGGCAGGTGGATCAGACAGTCCGCCCGCCGCCCGTTCGACAGCGTCGCCTGCATCGTGTAGGCATCGGGCGGCATGGCCTTGCGCACGATGTCGTTGAGCTGGATTTCCCCGAAGGCGCCGCGGGTCTGCTTGTTCGACAGGATGTCCTGCAACGACAGCACATTGCCCGACAGCTTCTCGATGTTCGACTGCGCCCTGTCGATGGTCTCCAGCCGCTGCTGCAACTCGCCCAGCGAACGGGCCGTGCGGGTGGCGGTACCGTGAAGGCTTTCGGTCATGCCACGCGCCACGTCGGCCAGGCGGCTCTCCATCAGTTGCAGGACCCTGGCCTGCGAGGCCGCCTGCGCCTCGGATACATGGGTGAGCCCGCCGGCAAGCTGCTGCTGCCCGTCCGAAAGCGCCTGGACGCGGGCGCCAAGCAGGCTCAGATGCTGCCCGACGGGTTCGCTCATCCGGGCCGAGCGGGCGGCGGCGCGAAGCGTCACGATCAGAAGGACGAAGAGCAACAGCACCAGCGCCGCCCCCCCGAGAACGGCGAGAACGACGGGATCGTCAAGACTGTAGATCTGGCCGCCAACGGTGATCATGTGCGCCCGAACAGCCGCTCGATGTCGGCAAGCCGCAGCTCGACATAGGTCGGCCGCCCGTGGTTGCACTGGCCCGAAAGCGGCGTCGCCTCCATCTCGCGCAAAAGCGCGTTCATCTCCTCGGCCCGCATCCTGCGGCCGGCGCGGATCGAGCCGTGGCAGGCCATGCGCGACAGCACCGCGTCGATCCTGGACTGCAACGTCTGGCTTGCGCCCTCGTCTTGCAACTCGTCGAGGATGTCGCGAAGAAGGGCGGCCGCGTTGACCTCGCCCAGAAGCGCGGGGGTCTCGCGCACGGCAACGGCCCCCCCGCCGAAGGGCTCGACCGCGAGGCCGAGGGCGCGAAGCGTCTCGGCATGGCCGAGAAGAAGCGCCGCGTCGCCTTCCGAAAGCTCGACGATTTCCGGGATCAGCAGCGCCTGCGCGGCGACCCCGCTGGCGACGCGCTGGCGCTTCAGCCGTTCGTAGGCCAGCCGTTCGTGCGCGGCATGCTGGTCGACGATGACGATCCCGGTTTCGGTCTGCGCGATGATGTAGGTCTCGTGCACCTGCGCGCGCGCGGCCCCAAGGGGCCGGCGCACGGCGCTCTCGTCCGCCTCATCGGGGCCCGGTGCCAGTTCGTAACGCGCCGAGGCCTCGGCCAGTTCCGGCGCGATCGGGGCCTGCCCGGCATGGGCCACGCGCAGGGCCGCCTGCGACGGCCGGTCCATCTGGTAGATGCGCGAGGGGACGGCGGCGGGTTCGGGGCGCAGCGCGCCGAGCGTCATTCCGCCCACCGTCGAGGAGGCGCGGTGCCCCGCCCCGGCCAGCGCATGGCGCAGCGCCGAGACGATCAGGCCCCGCGCGATCCCGGGTTCGCGAAAGCGCACCTCGGCCTTGGCGGGGTGGACGTTCACGTCCACCCTTTCGGGGTCGCAGGACAGGTTCAGGACGGCCGCGGGATGCCGGTCGCGCGACAGGACGTCCATGTAGGCGGCGCGAAGCGCGCCCACCAGCAGCTTGTCGCGCACCGGGCGGCCGTTGACGAACAGGAACTGCTCCACCGCCGCGCCCCGCGAATAGGTCGGCAGCGCGGCGAATCCGGTCAGCCGGATGCCCTCGCGTTCGGCGTCGATCGGCAGCGCGTTCTCGGCGAACTCGCACCCGAGGATCGTGCCGAGCCGCCGCCCGAGCGCGTCGAAGAGATCGCCCTGTTCGGCATCCGCGCGCAGGATCACCCGCCCCTCGCCGCCGCCCGACGCATCGCGGAGCGTGAAGGAAACATAGGGTTCCGCCATCGCCAGCCGCTCCACCACGTCGCGGATCGCCTGCGCCTCGGCCCGGTCGGAGCGCAGGAACTTCAGCCGCGCGGGCGTGGCGTAGAAGAGGTCGCGCAGATCGACCACCGTCCCGGAACCGAGCGCGGCGGGCCGGACCGGCTCCATCCGCCCGCCGGCCACGGCGATCTCGGCCGCGTCGAACCCCCGGGCGCGCGACGTGATCCTGAGCCGCCCCACCGCACCCAGAGAGGGCAACGCCTCGCCGCGGAAGCCGAAGCTGCGGATGTTCAGAAGGTCGCTCCCGTCGATCTTCGACGTGGCGTGGCGCGCCAGCGCCAGCGGCAGATCCTCCGGCGCCATCCCCGAGCCGTCGTCCGTCACCCGGATCAGGGTCTTGCCGCCGTCGGCATAGGCGACGGAAATCCGCCGCGCGCCCGCGTCGAGGGCGTTCTCCACCAGTTCCTTGACCGCAGAGGCGGGCCGTTCCACCACCTCGCCCGCTGCAATCCGGTTCACCGCGGCTTCGTCCAGTTGGCGAATCCGCGGGCGTTCCGGCAGCATCTTGGGGGTTTCGGCGTTCATCCTGCCAGATGTAGCAGGGTGAAGGGATTCGGGAAAGGCCGGCGCTCACTGGCGCTAGTCCGTCGCCGTCAGCCCCACCGGTTGGCCCACGACCACGAACCTCAGCGCCCCGGCGTCCATCAGACGTTTCGCGACCCGCGTGATGTCGTCGGGCGTGACCGCCTCGATATAGGCGTTGCGGTCGTTGACATAGGACGCCGGAAGCCGTTCCGACTGCATCCCCACAAGGATGTTGGCGATCGGCCCGTTGCCGTCGAAGCGGAGCGGATAAGAGCCCGTCAGGTAGGTCTTGGCGGCGTCCAGTTCCGCCTCCGTCACGCCTTCGGCGGCAACCTTCGCCCAGACGTCGCGCACGACCTGCACCGCCTCGGCCACCTTCTCGTTGGCCGAGGCGAACGAGCCCTGCCAGGTCTCGGCCAGATCCATCGGCGAGAGCCAGCTGGAGATGCCATAGGTCAGGCCGCGCTTTTCGCGCACCTCGTCCATGAGCCGTGCGGCGAAGCCGCCACCGCCAAGGATGTGGTTGAGCACATAGGCGGCATAGAAATCCGGGTCATCGCGCTTGATCCCGGCCTGCCCGAACATCACCACCGACTGCGGCGAGGCGTAGTCGATGATCGAGACACCGCCCGAAAGGCCCATCTCGGCCCGCGGCGGCATCGGCGCGCCCTTCTCGGGCAGCCCGCCGAACAGGTCGTCGAGCATCGTGCCAAGCTCCTCCGCGCCGATGTCGCCCACCGCCGCGACAAAAAGCCGGTCACGCGCCAGAACCGCGGCCTTCGCGGCAAGAAGATCGTCGCGGGTCAGCCCGGCCACGCTGTCGAGCGTGCCGTAGCGCGACGACCCATAGGGGTGGGCGCCGAACGCCAGCCCGTCGAAGGCGCGGGTGGCGATCTCGCCGGGATCCTTCTCGTTCGAGCGGATGATCGAGGCGACCTGACCCTTCACCCGGTCGATCGCCTCGGCGTCGAAATGCGGATCGGTCAGCGCCTGTTTCAGAAGCGCCACCGCCTCGCCCCGGTTCTCGGTCAGCATCTTCGCCGAGACGGTCGCGGCATCGTCGTGGGCGTCGAACTCGAAACTCGCGGCGAGCCTTTCGCGCGCCTCGGCGAAGCCCTGGGAATCGAGTGCGCCCGAGCCTTCCTCCAGAAGCGCCATCATCAGGAGCGTGGCACCCCGCTTGCCCGGCGCATCGAGGCTGGTGCCGCCCTCGAACCTGAGTTCCAACGCGGTGAAGGGAATCGAATGTTCCTCCACCAGCCAGGCATGGATGCCGCCGGGCGAGGTCACTTCCCGGATGTCGACGGCGCCCGCAGGCAAGGCACCGAGGAGCGAGAGGCCGGCGGCGAAGAGGAACCGGATCACTGCATCACCTCCTGCGCGCCGTCGCGCATCATCCAGCCGGTGACGGCATGGCGCCGGTCGAAGACCAGGCGCGCCGCGGCCAGCACGTCGTTCTCGGTCACCGAGGCGAGCACCTCGGGCCAGGCGTCGACGTCCTCGACGGTGAGCCCGGTCGTCAGCGCCTCGCCATACCGCCGGGCCAGCCCGTCGACGTCGTCCTCGGCATAGATCATCGCCGCCTTGATGCGGGTCTTGACGCGCTGGAACTGGTCGGCATCGACGCCGTTCTTCAGGAAATCGTCGATCACCCCGTCCATCGCCGTCTCCGTCTCCTTCAGGCTCACGCCCTCGGCCGGGGCGACGGCGACGCTGAAGGTGGTGTCGTCATAGGAGGTGCCGTCGTAGCTCGCGCTGGTGTAGATCGCCTGCTTCGTCCCGAACTGGAGCCTGCTGGCCAGAAGCGAGGTCTGCGAACTGCCGCCGAGAAGGTCGGCAAGGATCATCAGCGCCGCGGCGGTCTTCTGGTCGCCCGGATCGCGTTCCGGGGCAAGGTAGCTGCGCGCGACATAGGGCTGCGAGACCCGCGGGTCGGCAAAGCCCAGCCGCCGTTCAACCAGTTGCGGCGGTTCCTGCGGGCGGGCGCGCGGACCGATGCCGGGCGTGGGCGCCAGCGGGCCGTAGTGGGTTTCGGCCAGGCGCCGGACCTCGGCCGGATCGACGTCGCCCGCGACGATCAGGACCGCGTCGTTCGGCGCGTAATAGGTGCGATACCACTCCAGCGCGTCCTCGCGCGTCAACGCCTCCATCTCGTGCCGCCAGCCGATCACCGGCGTGCCGTAGGGGTGGTTGAGGAATTGCGCCGCCTGCTTCTGCTCGCCGAAGATCGCGCCGGGGTCGCTGTCGGTGCGCTGGTTGCGCTCCTCGATGATCACCTCGCGCTCGGTCTGCCAGTCATCCTCGGTGAGCTTCAGGTGGCGCATCCGGTCGGCTTCCATCTTCATCACCAGCTCCAGCCGGTCGGCCGCCACGCGCTGGAAATAGGCGGTGTAATCCCACGAGGTGAAGGCGTTGTCGGACCCGCCGTTGGCCTCGACGATCCTCGAGAACGCGCCCGACGGCACCGCGTCGGTACCCTTGAACATCAGATGTTCCAGGAAATGCGCAACCCCCGAGACGCCACGCCTTTCATCCGCGGCACCGGCCCGGTACCAGACCATCTGGACGACGACGGGGGCGCGGTGATCCTCGATCACCACGGCCTGAAGGCCGTTGGCAAGGGTGAAGGTGGTGACGTCCTCGGCGAAGGCCGGGGTAGCTGCGGCCGCGACGGCCAGCCAGCGCAGGGTGCGGAACATCGCGATCTCCCTCAGGTCCGGCAGAAGACCTAGCCGACGGGCCCGCCGCGTCAACCCCGCCCGGCAGCGCCTGACGCAGAGGTGATCATTTCTTCTTCGCCGCCGCCACATCCTCGGGCGGGGCGCCTTCGGTCTTTGCGCCCACCGCCCGCCACCGCTCAAGCTCGGCATACTGGTCAAGCGACATCGGCTTGTAGGCGCGATAGTAGACCGTGACCTTGAATATCCGCTCCAGAAGCCGCCCGTCATGCTTGCGGCGGTATTCCAGATCCTCGGCCGCCAGCACGTCGCGAATGCCCTGAGCCTGGCCGAACCGGCTGGCGTAGGACACCAGCCCGCCGTTCCCGGCCGGGACGGCGGCGCGTTCCAGAAGCTTCGGATTGCCGCCCAGCGCCGCCACGGCATCGGCCTCGGGCGTCGGATCGGTGATGTTCGTGCCGCCGGGCGTGGGTTCCGGCAGGACGGCCACATCCTCGGGCATCTGCAGCGCCTTCGTCGGCAGCACGGTGAACTCGTCCGGGCTTCGGCTGGCCGACTTGATGTGCATGAGCTGCGGCGGTTTCTTGTCGTCGCCGGCGAGCCGCCCGCAGGCCGCAAGCGCGATGAGCGCGCAGAGCCCTAGTCCGCGGAAGCCGAGCTGAGCGCTCATGGGTTTCTCCATCACCTGCCTCCGATCCGTTTAGCGCATGTCTTCCGGCGCGTCACGGGGTCTTCTCCCGCCCGGTGAAGACGACGAGGCCGAGCGCGCCGCCGAAGATCGCAACGTCGGCAACGTTGAACGAATAGGGGTTGTCGAGGCCCGGCACCGACATGTTGAGAAAATCGGCCACCGCCCCGTAAAGCAGCCGGTCGATGACGTTGCCCATTGCCCCGCCGATCAGGCAACCGGCCGACAGCTTGACGATCCGGCTGTGCGGCTCGCGCCGGACCCAGCGCCAGATCCAGGCCGAGATGCCGAGCGCCATCAGGACGAGCGCCCAGCGCGCGAGGTCTCCCTCGCTGGAGAGGAGCCCGAAGTTGATGCCCTGGTTCCAGGCCATGCGGAAGCTGAGCCAGGGTGGCAGCACGGCGATGTGCTGACGCGACCAGAGGTCGAGGACATGGACGACGACGAACTTCGTCGCCTGGTCGAGCGCGAAGACGCCGAGCGCGGTCTGGGTGACAAGCCGCATGCGGGTCAGTGCCGGAAATGCCGCTGGCCGGTGAAGATCATGGCGAGCCCCGCCGCATCGGCCGCGGCGATCACCTCGGCGTCGCGCATCGAGCCGCCCGGCTGGATCACCGCCGTGGCGCCTGCCTCGGCCGCCGTCAGAAGCCCGTCGGGGAAGGGGAAGAAGGCATCGGAGGCGACAACCGATCCCCGGACGGTGGGTTCGCCAAGACCCAGCGCCTCGGCCATGTCGGCCGATTTGCGCGCCGCGATGCGGGTGCTGTCGACCCGGCTCATCTGGCCTGCGCCCACGCCGACGGTCGCGCCGCCCTTCACATAGACGATGGCGTTCGACTTCACGTGCTTGGCGACCTTCCAGGCAAAGAGAAGATCGGCCAGTTCCGCCTCGGTGGGGGCGCGTCTGGTCACGACCTCCAGATCTGCCGGCGTCACGAAGCCGTTGTCGCGGTCCTGCACCAGAAAGCCCCCTGCAACCTGCCGGAAGGCAAGGCCGGGCGCCTTGGGATCGGGCAGCGCCCCGGTGGTCAGAAGCCGCAGGTTCTTCTTCGCGGCGAAGACCGCCTTTGCGCCCTCGTCGGCCTCGGGCGCGATCACGACTTCGGTGAAGATCTGGCAGATTTCCTCGGCCGTCGCCGCATCGAGCCTGCGGTTCAGCGCAACGATGCCGCCGAAGGCCGAGGTGCGGTCGCAGTCGTAGGCGGCGCGGTAGGCATCGAGAAGCGAGGCACCCCGCGCCACGCCGCAGGGATTGGCGTGCTTGATGATCGCGCAGGCCGGGCCCTCGGCGGGGTCGAGTTCGGCGACGAGTTCGAAGGCCGCGTCGGTGTCGTTGATGTTGTTGTAGGAAAGCTCCTTGCCCTGCCACTGCCGGGCGGTGGCAACGCCGGGGCGGTTGGAGCCGTCGACGTAGAAGGCCGCCCGCTGGTGCGGATTCTCGCCGTAGCGCAGGGTCTGGGCGAGCGTGCCGGCAAAGGCGCGGCGGCGCGGCGCGGGATCGCCGACGGCGCCGGCCATCCAGGTCGAGACCGCCGCGTCATAGGCCGCCGTGCGGGCGTAGGCACGTTGCGCGAGGGTCCGGCGGAAGGCAAGCCCCGTCCCGCCGCCGTTCGCGTCCATCTCGGCCAGCACGGCGGCATAATCCTCCACGTCGGTGACCACGGCGACATGGGCATGGTTCTTGGCCGCCGCGCGGATCATCGCCGGACCGCCGATGTCGATGTTCTCGATGCAGGTGTCGTAGTCCGCACCCTTCGCCACGGTCGCCTCGAACGGGTAGAGGTTGACGACGAGAAGATCGATCGGCGCGATGCCGTGCGCGGCCATCGCGGCGACATGCGCCGGATCGTCGCGCAGCGCCAGAAGCCCGCCGTGGACCTTCGGATGCAGCGTCTTCACCCGCCCGTCCATCATCTCGGGGAACCCCGTGACCTCGGACACGTCGCGCACGGCAAGCCCCTCCGCACGCAGCGCCTGCGCGGTGCCGCCGGTGGACAGAAGCTCCACCCCCCGCGTGGCCAGGCCCCGGGCGAAATCCAGAAGTCCGGCCTTGTCGGACACCGAGAGGAGCGCGCGGGAAATCCGGGCCAGGCGGGCGTCTTCGGTCACGGCTTCGGTCACGGCTTTGGTCACGGGGGCGGCTTCCTCTACTTGGGCGTCACGTCGTCGCGCAGGGTGTCGCGGATCGCCGAGGGCGTATCCTGAGCCTTGGCCAAGGTCCAGCCCAACTGGCAGGCATAGTCGAAGACAGTCGCTCCAAGCACGATCTGCTGCGTGGTCCTGGGCTTCAGCCGCCCGGATTCGAGATAGACCGAAGGCTCCAGCGTCAACTCCGCTACCCCGTCGTGACGGAAGATCCAGATCTCGCCCGACTTGAGCGCGAGCGAGACCGCGGTGCCGCCGAGGTCGAGCGCACAATCCACGTCCGGGTGCAGGTGAAAGCGCAGGCTGAAGGGCACGCCCTGGTGCTTCGTCCGTTCCATGATCGTGTCGAAGCGGCGCCGGTCGGCCACGGTCATCGCGCCGAGGGTGTCCTCGCCCGCAAGCGCGCGACCGTCGATCGACAGCATCAGCTGGCGGATATGGGTTAGCCCGTGAGTGGGCACATAGCCGTTGTGACCGGCCATGAGACGATGGCCCGCGCTGTCGTCCTCGGGCTGGGCCCAGACCTGGTCGGGCGTATCGGTGAACTCTCCCCGCGCGGTCGAGGGCAGCACGCCTCCCGCGCCGAGGCGGGAGGACGAGAAGCCCTGGATGCAGAGCGTGGAATGCGAGGGCGTCGCCCGCCCCGCGCGGCGCCAGTCGGGGCCGAAGCTGGCGCCCGATCCGCAGCTGACGATGACCGGCCGGCGGCCGGAGGTCAGTTCCATCGCCAGCGTCGAGGCATGGGCATTGGCCGAGGCCCGCCCCTTCGGCGGCGCGGCGGCATCGACGATGACCGTGGTGCGCCCCGCCGCCAGGCGTGCGTAGCCCATCGCCAGCCCGTGCGCCGTCAGCGCCCGCCCGCCGGCCGCCGCGAGCGCCTGGTCGAGCCGGCCTTCGAGCCCCCTCCCCCCGCCGTGGAACCGCGCCAGCCCGCCATCGGCGTGGCGCAGCGCGCGAAGCGTCGGCGCGATCCGGTCGATGGCGTCGAGATGGGCGGGCTGCGGGCTGCGCCCCGCACCCGCGAGCGCCGCTGCGGCCCAGGTCAGAAGCGTGAAGACTTCCAGCAGTTCCTCGGGGTTGCGGGTGGGAAGGCCGCCCTCGGCGTCGATCTCGCGGTCGCATTCGCGGGCGAGCGCGGTCGCGGCGGGCCCGACGTGGCGCTCCATCCCGGTCAGGGCGAGACCGGCGTAGATGAGCCCCGTCAGCGCCTCGAACCGCGGCAGGCCGGGCGCGGCGGTCCGCCAGCGGCGGGCAAGGAAGATCGTCTGCTGGCCGAGGCAGCGGAAATAGGCGTCGGACTCCTTGCGGCTGCGACCGTTGAGGAGAAGGATCGCGTGGTTGATCCAGCGGATCAGCCGCCGCCCGGTCAGGTCGGGCGTCCAGCCCGGGCCCCCGCCCCAGCGGTAGCGCGCGATCCAGTCGAAGACCCAGTCCTGCGCCCGCCGGCGCGCGCCTGCGTCGGCGACGGCGGCGAGGTCGTCGAGCCAGGCGGAGCCGTGGATTTCCTCCTCGAACCTCGGGTCTGGGATCGGCAGGTCCCAGATCGGCTTGTCCTTCGCCTCGATCAGGAAGCCGGCGAACAGGAAGTTTCCCGCGGTCAGCTGGCGGCCGCGTGCATAGGAACCGATGGTCCTCGGTTCGGGCTGGCTGACGAAGCCGGTCGCCGGCCGGGCGAGCGCGGCAAACCGCGCATGGAGCCGGTGCATGAGCCCCACCTGTCCGGTCCCGGAACGCCCCACGCCTCTCGTCCTCGTCGTCGTTGTTGTTGTCTTGCCCGGCGACGCCGGGGAATCTGCCCGGGCCGGAGATTACCGGCAGGTCCCCGCCCTGTCACCGGCTAATGGCCGCCGGCCGCCGCGCCCAGCCTGAGGCAGGCGATGTAGAATCCGTCGATGCCGCCCCTCTCGGGCCAGTCATCGGGCCTGAGTCGCAGGCCGCCTTCGGCGGTGATCCAGCGGGATTCCACGCCGGGAAGGGCAAGCGCGGCGCGGTCGGCCACGAGGCCGGGATGGCGGGCAAGGGTGGCGGAAACCTGCCGCTCCCCCTCCTCTGGCAGGAGCGAACAGGTGGCGAAGACAAGCCGCCCGCCGGGGCGGAGATGCGTGAGCGCGCGGTCGATCAGCGCCGATTGCAGCAGGAAGATGTCTTTCAGCCCCGTGGCATCGCGGACATGCGGCAGGTCGGGGTGGCGCCGGATCGTGCCGGTGGCCGAGCAGGGCGCGTCGAGCAGGACCGCATCGTAGCCGCCCGGCCCGGCCCAGGTCAGGGCGTCGGCGACGACGGTTTCGGCCGCAAGGCGGCAGCGCGCGAGGTTGTCGCGAAGCCGCTCCATCCGTTCGGCGGAGAGGTCGAGCGCGGTGACGCGGGCGCCGGCGGCGGCGAGTTGAAGCGTCTTTCCCCCCGGCGCCGCGCAGAGGTCGAGCACGCGCTCGCCGGGACGGGGCGAAAGCACCTTCGCCGCCAGCGCGGCGGCGGCGTCCTGCACCCACCAGTCGCCCTCGGCATAGCCCGGAAGCTCCGACACCTGCGCCGGCCCGGCCAGCCGCACCGAGCCGGTGGGAAGCGCCTCGGCCCCGAGCCTGGACGCGAGGGCGGCGGCATCGCCGTCCTTCGGGGTCAGGTCGAGCGGCGCGCCACGCGCATGCGCCGCCTCCATCGCCATCGTCGCGGCCTTGCCCCAGGCCGACATCAGCCGCCCGCGCAACCAGCCCGGCAGCGGATCGGGCGGCAGCGCCGCCCAGCGCTCGGCGGGGGTTTCCGTTGCCCGGCGCAGGACGGCGTTGACGAGGGGAGCGAAGGCCTCGGCCCCGCGACCCAACCTCCGGACCTCCGACACGGCGTCGGAGACGACGCCATGCGCGGGGGCGCCTTCGGCGAAGATCTCGGTCACGGCGAGGCGCAGGATCGCCCGCACCTCCGGCGGCGGCGGCTTGCGCAGGAAGGGCTTCAGCACCGCGTCGGCGCGGCCGAGATTGCGCAGCGTGGCGAGTGCGAGCCGTTGCGCCCGTGCCCGATCGGGCGGCGAAAGTGCCGCGAGCGACCCCCGCGCGATCTGGTCGGCGAGCGGGACGCGCCCCTCGGTCACGCCGAAGACGAGAGCCGTCGCCATTCCCCGTGCCGTGCCCCGTGACGTGACTGCCCGCATCGAACCTCCCGTTGCCGCCGCCTGCCCAGCGGCCTATATCACCGGGCGAGCCCCGACAAGGAAGGCGCCCATGACCGACGATTCCCGCGATACCCTGCCAGAAGCCGCCAGACGCGCGCTGGCCGAGGCCGAGGAACGGCGGCGCAGGGCCAAGGGGCCCGCCCTGCCCCCCGAGCTTGGCGGCCGCGACGGCCCCGAGCCGGTGCGCTTCGGCGACTGGGAGAAGAAGGGCATCGCGGTCGATTTCTGAGGCCGGCCGCGGCTATCCAACCTGCCCATTGAGCATCCGCTCTGCAATGCCCCGGGGTTCGGGTAGGTTCCGGATGCCCATTTTTCGGAAAATTATATACATGAGTTATCGGCATAACTTTTTCACTTGTGCCAAAAAGATAATACTGATATGTTATGATAGTCAAATTAGAGGACGCATCGTGCCGTTCACCCGACCCGTCGACGTACGCCGCATCCAGCGCAATCTGTCTAGCGAAGTTCTCTCTGGCATCTACAGCTATGGGTCGATGGCACACGCGAAGGGCACTGCCAGCCTCACGCTTGACGCTCAATCCATTTTGCTGGCCGCTGAGGACGACCGACAAAAGGGTGCCGCGCCTGAACGGCATCGGGCAGCTACATCATCCTCGGAGACAGCGAGCGTGTCGTGACCGCCGCGCGGCGGGGCCGGCGCTGATCAGTATTTGAAAGGAGATCTACGTGGGCCAAAGCCTGTCTGTTGCGGAGGCGATGCTTCCCCTCATCACTGCCTCCAACGCCTCCGATCCTCTCGGAGCCCCCGAACTGCTTCTGGACGCTGCCGGGGCGGTGAAGGTCGTCTACGCGCCGTTCGACCACATTGAGGTACGCGCAAAACTCGTCGTCGTCGGCATCACGCCCGGCATGACCCAGGCCGTCAACGCGCTGCATGCCGCACTGAAGGCCCGTCGCAACGGCTTCGGGATCGACGAGAGCCTGGCCGCCGCCAAACTGACCGCCAGTTTTTCCGGCGGGGTCATCCGCAATAACCTGGTTGCGATGCTTGATAGTATCGGCGTCGCCCGCCACTTCGCCATCAAGAGCACATCCGAGATGTTCCGGCCCGGGTCAACGGCCGTGCATTTCACCTCGGCGTTGCGGTATCCGGTATTTGTGGGCGGCAAGAACTACAATGGGGCGCCGGACATGCTGAAAACTCCGGCTCTGCGCAGGCTGATTGACACGCATCTTGCCGAAGAGGCCCGCACGCTTGCGGGTGCAATCTGGCTTCCGCTCGGCCCTCGGGCGGAAGCTGCGGTGTCCTATCTAGCGGGCAAGCACCTCCTGGATCGCCGCCGCGTCCTGACCGGGTTGCCGCATCCGAGCGGTGCGAACGCCGAACGTGTCGCCGTCTTCGTGGGGCGCAAGCGACCCGAGGACGCTTCGCGCCAGACCAACGGCGCCACACTGCACGCGGCGCGCACGCGTCTGACATCCCAGATCACCGCCCTTGGGAGCGCCACATGAGCAAGACCGGTGAAATTCCCTACAACTGGCCGCAGATCGAAGAACAGATCCGGAAAGCGATCCTCGCACAGGCTTCCATCCTGGAAGCCTTCGGCCCCTGGTGCGAGGGGCGCACTGTCGCCGAATACCTCGGCATCCCGTCGGACGAGTTCCGGAACAGGGCGGTGGACGACATCACGAACTTCGACCTTCCCCGTCATCAGCTCTTCCGGCACGTCAGGATCGCTTACGACTACGCCTATCAAATTCACGAGCGTCAGGATGCAGAGGTGGAATACTGGTATGACACCGTGGGCCTTTTGCAGGGGTTCCCCGAAACCAACGCGCAAGGAGAGCCATCGCCCTTCTGCCGCTTGAACGACTTTCCGCTGCGGCGCGTCCTCGAGACGTTCTTTGCCCGGTATGCACTGTTCGATGACGAGGGTCCACTTGAGGATTTCAAGCCGTCGATCCGGGAGTTGTCACTGCTTTCGAACATGACGGTTCCGGCGGTGCGCACCTCGCTCAGCAAGGAAGGGTTCAAGTTGGAAAAAGCACAGGCCATGACCCGCACCAATCCGGAAGAGGGGGGCTTTCGGCTCAACGCCGACGATGCAAGGCTTTGGCTGTCCCGACGACGCGGCTTCATTCCGCAGCGCGCCGCGATCACAGCACAGAGCGTTCAGCCGCAGATCGACAAGGTGTTGTCCGATCGTGAGGTGGCATTCCCGCTGATGGTCAGCCGGATCATGGCGCTGCGAAACATCGGTGTACCCCAGGTCACTCAGCTGGCCGCACTGGACCATGCATGGTTGTCTGATTTGATCGCCGAGCGGCCGGTAAACGCTGACCTGATTTCGTTGCGATCCATTGCCCGCGTCTTGGAGGTTCCGGAGCCTGATTTCGTTGCAATGGGTATCCGCCACATTCTGACCGCGGAAGCCACAAACACTGACGCTTAGAACAACGGTCGTTGCAAGAAGACCAGTGACACGGCCGGACCCCCGGGGGTATTTCGGCAACGAAGAAGGCCAGGTGCGCGTCAGATCCCCAACACGTCCAGCATGTCGTATTCGCCGGGCTTCCTGTCCTGCCCCCAGAGCGCGGCCCTCAGCGCGCCGCGGACGAAGATGGCGCGGTCGGTGGCGATGTGGCGCAGCACGATCCGTTCGCCGTCGGCGGCGAAGATGACGTCGTGCTCGCCGACGATGTCGCCGCCGCGGATCGCCGAAAAGCCGATGTGGCCACGCTCGCGTGCGCCGGTGATGCCGTCGCGCGCGGCGTCGCGGACATCGGCCAGGGTCACGCCGCGTCCCTTCGCCGCCGCCTCCCCCAGCATCAGTGCGGTGCCCGAGGGCGCGTCGACCTTCATCCGGTGATGCGCCTCGACGATCTCGATGTCCCAGTCGGCGTCGAGCGCGGCCGCGACCTTTTCCGTCAGCCGCGCCAGGAGGTTGACGCCGAGGCTCATGTTGCCGGCGCGAACGATCACGGCGTGGCGGGCGGCGGCCCTGATCTTCGCCAGATGCTCGTCTTCAAGCCCGGTCGTGCCGATGACGTGGACGATCCGCGCCTGGGCCGCGAGGCCCGCGAATTCCGCCGTCGCCGCCGGAGTGGTGAAGTCGATCACCCCCCGGGCGCTGGCGAAGGCCTGAAGCGGGTCGTCGGTCACGGTGATGCCGTTGGCCGCGCCGCCCATCGCCTCGCCGAGGTCGCGGCCGATCCAGGGATGACCCGCGCGTTCGACCGCGCCGGAAAGCCGCGCCCGGCCGGAGGCGGCGATGGTGCGCGCCAGCATCTGGCCCATGCGGCCCGAGACGCCGGTGACGACGAGGCCGGGGGTATCGGTGGGGTGGGTCATGGGCATCTCCGTTCTGGCATGGCCTTCCTTTAGCCGGTGCCGCCGTCCCGGCAAACCCCCGTTGCGGGCGGGACGGCGATGACCGGGCCGGGTGTGGTCGTGATCCGTCGCGCCAGCCGGCCCATCGCGGCAGTCGGCGCTCCGGGAGGCTTGGCCGGGGTGGCATTGCCGCGGGTCCGGCTTCGCGGCGGTCCGGTTGGCGGGCGCGCCGGGGGAGCCAGGCGCGCGACGGTCACTGCGAGGCGCGGCTGCCATCATGGCAATTGGCAATGATCGCCCGCGCGAAGGCCTGGGCGGCGCGCGAGGGCGACTGGCGCGCGTAGACGATCTGGAACCGGTCATCGAACGACATCCGGTCGGGGGCCAGCGCCCGCAGGCGGCCCCGCCCGACTTCGGCGGTTGCGTAGTGTTCGGGCAGGAATCCGATATAGGCGCCCGACAGCAGAAGGATCAATGTTCCCTCCATGTGCGGGGTCGCGGCCTGCCAGTCGAAATCGACGCCGCAGATCGGCACCCGCTGCATGTAGGTGCGCCCGGCAAAGGCCTGGCCGGCCAGCCGTTCGGGCGTCAGCGCCGCGTCGGGCACGTCGAACAGCGGATGCAGCCGGCCGCAATAAAGCTTTTGCGTTTCATGGAACAGCGCCTGCGCCCGCATGTTCACCGGCCGCTCGGGCGCGGGCATCAGCACCACCTGATAGGCGCCGCTCAACAGCCCCTGCGACAGGACCTGTGGCGCGGCCACGTTGAATTCAAGCGTGACGCGCGGCGCGCGGCGGCGGAAATCGCCGATCGCGCGGTCGAGGTTCAGCATCGGGTTCGTCACCATCGCGTCGACGGTGCCGAAGGAAAGCTGGCCGCTGAGTTCGCCCACCATGTCGCCCATCGCGCCGCGGAACCTCTCGATCGAACCGAACAGGTCCAGACAGGCGGCATGAACCTGGCGCCCTTCGTCGGTCAGGAAGAACCCGGCCCGCCCGCGTTCGCAAAGCCGCACGCGCAGGCGCTGTTCGAGATGCCGCATGTGGGTCGAGATGGTCGCCTGGCTCATGCCCAGGCTGTCCTGCGCCGCCGAAAAGCCGTTGCAGTGAACGATGGTCAGGAACACGCGCAGCAGGCGCAGATCGACATCGCCAAGGGATATCGGTTCAGACGGGCGTTTGGCAGATCGGGTCATGCATTGAACAATACACAACTGAACATGGAAACATAGATATTCCTGAAATCAACTCCCGATGGCTGACTGGCCGGAACGCATCGAGAGGAGATTCCGGATGGCAGACAATTCCTACGACACCGGGCGGCTCAACCTGCCCTTCGTCGGCATCTGCACCTTTGGAAAGTCTCCCTACCAGCCCGACTGGGACGCCATCGACGCCGATGTGGCCGTCCTCGGCGCGCCTTTCGATTTCGGCACCCAATGGCGATCCGGCGCCCGCTTCGGGCCGCGTGGCGTACGCGAGGCCTCGACTCTGTTCTCCTTCGGCCACGGCGGGGCCTATGACCATGAGGATGACGTCACCTACCTGCCCGCCGGCAAGGTGCGCATCGTCGATCTGGGCGATGCCGACATCATCCACACCGATACCGAGCGTAGCCATGCCAACATCGAATTCGGCGTGCGCAAGATCCTGAAGGCGGGTGCCCTACCGGTAGTGATCGGCGGCGACCATTCGGTCAACATCCCCTGCGTCAACGCCTTTGCCGAAGATTGTGCGGCCAATGGTCCGATCCATGTCGTGCAGATCGACGCGCATCTGGATTTCGTCGATGTGCGCCACGGTGTCCGCAACGGCCACGGCAACCCGATGCGCCGCGCGGCCGAAAAGCCCTATGTTTCGGGTCTCACGCAACTTGGCATCCGCAACGTCTCCTCCACCGCCCGCGACGGCTATGAGGACGCGCGCAAGATGGGGTCCGACATCCTGTCGGTTCGCCAGATCCGCAAGCTGGGGGTCGAGGCGGTGCTGGCGCGGGTGCCGCAGGGCGCGCGCTACTATGTGACCATCGACATCGACGGCTTCGATCCCTCCATCGCGCCGGGCACCGGGACGCCCTCGCACGGCGGCTTCATCTATTACGAGGTGCTGGAACTGCTCGCGGGCCTCTGCCAGCGCGGCACGGTGGTCGGCGTCGACCTGGTCGAGGTGGCCCCTGACTACGACCATACCGGCACCACCTCGATCCTCGCCGCGCAGGTGCTGATGAACCTGATCGGCCGGATCATGCACGCGAAGGGCGCCTGAGGGATGGGGTCGCTGCGCTACGACTTTTCGGGCGAAAGCGTACTGGTTACCGGGGCGAGCCGGGGCATCGGTTTCGCCGTGGCGAAGGCCTTTGCCGAGGCCGGGGCCGAGGTGACCGTGCTGTCCTCGGGCGCGGGCATCCATGCGGCAGCGGCCAAGATCGGCGCGCGGGCGCTGGAATGCGACATTACCGACAGCGCCTCGGTCAAGGCAGCTCTGGCGGGGCTTGGCCTGATCGACGTGCTGGTCAACAACGCCGGGCTGGAGCGGATCACCCCGGTCGATGGCCCGGACGAGGTCGAGGACACCTTCCGCCGGATCACCGACATCAACACCAACGGAACCTTCTACGTCACACGTCATGGGGCTCCGAAGATGGCGCCGGGCGGGCGGATCATCGTCACCGCCTCGATCTGGAGCCGGGTCGCGGTGCCGGAGTTCGCCGCCTATGTCGCGTCGAAACACGCCAACCTCGGCTTCATGCGGGTGATGGCCAAGGAGCTTGGGCCCCGCGGCATCCGCGTCAACGCCGTCTGCCCCGGCTGGGTCAGGACCGAAGCGGCGATGCTGTCGCTGGCGAACATGTCGAAGCGCACCGGGCGCAGCGAGGGCGACCTGCTGGCCGAGATCGTCGGCGCGCAGGTGCTGCCGGGGCTGCTGGAGCCCGAAGACCTTGCCGCGCCCTACCTCTGGCTCGCCTCGGAGGGGGCGAAGGACATGACCGGGCAGGCGCTGATGCTGGACCGGGGCGAGGTGATGGCATGACGCGCCGCGTCCTCATCACCGGCGCCTGGCGCGGCATCGGCGCCGCCTGCGCGCTGGCCTTCGCTGGGGCTGGTGCGCGGGTTGCATTGGCCGACATTCGCCGCCCGGGGGACACGGCGAGCGCCGCCAAAGCAGCGGGCGCAGCCGAGGTTCTTAGCCTTGCCTGCGATGTCTCCGACGAAGGCTCGGTCGATGCGCTTGGTCAGGCCATCGACACCGCCTTCGGGGGCCTCGACGTTCTGATCCACTGCGCCGGGGTGATCCACGAGGCGCCCTTGCTGGAAACCCCCATCGCCGATTTCGACCGGGTGATCGCCATCAACCTGCGCGGCAGCTTTCTGGTCGGCCAGATGGCCATTGCCCGGATGACGGGCACCCCGGAGGACCCCGCCCGCGCGATCCTGATCGCCTCGGACATGGCCTACTACGGGCGCGAGACCTTTTCGCCCTATGTCGCCTCGAAGCACGGCGTCCTCGGCCTCGTCCGCAGCTGGGCGAAGGAATTCGCGCCGCGCATCCTGGTCAACGCCATCTGCCCCGGCCCCATCGACACCGAGATGCTGGGCGCCGCCAACATGAGCGCCGAGTGGCGCGCGAAGGAACTGGCGATCCCGCTGGCCCGCTTCGGCCAGCCCCAGGAGATCGCGGCCCTCGCCCTGTTCCTCGCCGGCGAGGGCGGGCGCTACTTCACCGGCCAGGGCATCGGCCCCAACGGCGGGAGCGTCATGCCATGATCCTGAACCCGATCCCCTGGCCGAACGGCGCGAAATGCGCGGCCTGCGTGACCTTCGACATGGATGCCGACAGTCTGGTCCACATCGCCCACCCGCAGGACGGCCACAGCCGGGTCTCGGCGATTTCCATGCTGCAATACGGGCCGCGCGTCGCCATCCCCCGCATCGTCGACAGCTACCGTCAGCTTGGCATCCGCCAGACCTTCTTCATCCCGGCCTGGTGCATCGAGACCTACCCGGATGCGGTCGAGGCGATTCTGAACGGCGGCCACGAGATCGCCCACCACGGCTTTTTGCACGAACACCCCCGCGAGCTGACCGACGACGAGGAAGCCCACTGGCTCGACCGTGGCATCGAGGTCATCGCCAAAGCCACCGGGAAGCCGCCGCGCGGCTGGCGGGCGCCGCTCTACAACTTCTCGCACCGTTCGGCCGACCTCTTGGCCGAACGCGGCTTTGCCTACGACGCCTCGCTGATGGGCGACGACCAGCCCTATCTCTTGCAAAGCGACAAGGGGCGGCTGGTGGAATTGCCCTCACACTGGGGCATGGACGACTGGCCGCAATATGTGCAGTCGATGGACCTCGACTACATGATGCCGATCCGCGCGCCGGAACAGGGGCTGCTGCCCTTCGTGCAGGAGTTCGAGGCGGTTCACGCCCACGGCGGCCTGTGGGTGCCGGTGGTGCATCCCTTCGCCACCGGGCGGCTGGCGCGCTGGCACCACTGGCACCGGTTCCTGGAAACCGCCGTCGCGCGCGGCGACGTCTGGTTCGCGCCGATGGAGGAAATCGCAGCCCATGTGCAGCATCTGGTCGCCACCGGCGGCTGGACGCCCCGCATCGACCGGCTGCCCTATTTCGCCGCCCCGGTGCGGGTGGCCTGAAGCGAAGACCGGGCCGGGGAGGCCATGACACCACCCGCGGGAGGCGGGTCAAAGGGGGGAGAACGATGACCGAGATGGACAAGTCCTGGGCGCGGGAAGTTGAGCGCCGCATCGAGATCTACGACCAGATCGAGGCCAAGGACAGCTGGGAGGGCCGGATGTCGGCGGCCGACTACCTTGCCCTTCTGGGACTGACCGTCCTCCTGGTCGCGGGCTTCTGGGTCTGGGGGGTCTGAGATGGCGAACGCGGAAACCACCTATACCAGCGCGCCCAAGAGCGGCAGCCTGGAATATATCGAGGCCGCCGAACGCGGCGACCTGCCGCTTCTGCCGCGCGAACGGCTCTGGGGCTTCTGGGAATTCACCTATGCCAATGCGGCGCTGGCCATCGCCACCTGGGCCTTCCTGATCGGCGGCGCGGTCGGCCTCTTCGTCGGCCCGCGCGAGGGCATCGCCGCCATCGTCATCGGCAACATCATCGGCGTGGTGCTGACCGCCCTGCCCACCTGCGTTCCCGCCGGCAAATACGGCGTCGAGCAGTTCACCTATCTCCGCAGCCAGTTCGGGCCGAACGGCAGCCGCCTGGTCTATTTCCTGGCCGTCGTGTTCCTGACGATGGGCTGGCTTGCCGTCCTCAGCATGATGTTCGGGCGGTCCATTGATGGGCTGACCGCGCTGGTTTCCGGTGGCGAGGCCGCGCCGCTGGGGCCGAAGGTCATGGTGGCGGCCATCGGGGCGATCCTCCTGACCTGGTTCGTGGTGGCCAAGGGGCCGACCTCGATCAAGTTCTTCAACATGGTGATCTCGCCGGCGCTGGTCCTGCTGATGGGCTGGATGATGTATCTCATCCTGTCGCACCATTCGCTCTCCGGCCTTCTGGCGATGAAGGCGCTGGCCCCGCCCTTCGAGGACAACACGCTGAACTTCATCATCGCGGTCGAGGTCAACCTTGCCGCAGGCTTCTCCTGGTGGCCCTATATCGGCAACCTGGGGCGGCTGACGAAGAACGAACGCACCGCCTTCTGGCCGAACATCATCGGCATCTTCGGTGCGGCGGCGCTGGGTGAAGTGGTCGGCCTCCTCGGTTCGGTCGCGCTTGGCAACAGCGACCCGACGATCTGGATGGCCCAGGTCGGCGGCGTGGCGGTGGGCGTCATCGCGCTTGGTTTCGTGGCCTTCGCCAACGTCACCTCGATGGCGAACATCCTCTACACCTCGGTCGTCGGGCTGCGGCAGATCGGCACCGGCGCCATCCGGACCATCCGCTGGGATGTGCTGCTGTTCCTCTTCTGCGTGGTGCCGCTGGTCCTCGTGATCTTCTACCCGACGATGTATGACGGCTTCTTCATCTTCCTGGTCTGGACCTCGGCGCTGAACTCCGCGCTGGCCGGGATCGGCATCGCCGACTACTTCTTCCTGCGCCGCCAGAAGCTCGACCTGCGCGCCCTGCATGGCGACCCGACGACCTCGGCCTACCGTTTCGCCGGTGGCTTCAACCCGATCGGGATCGCAGCACTTGTGGTGGGCTTCGTCGTCTACATCGCGGTCTTCAACCCGCAGACGCTGGAAAGCGCGCCGGTGTTCAAATACCTCACCGCCTCGCTGCCGTCCTTCCTGGCCGCCGGGCTCGTGCACTATGTCCTGACCCGGCTTTTCGCCAGGGGCGACGGCTGGGGCAACTATCCCCGCGGCTGACCCTTCCCGCCGCCCCTTCGGCGGGGGTCCCGCGATCCCCGCCATCCTTTCCTTTACCCGCCACAGGGAGGACCCCTCATGTCCCGGGACTTCGACTACATCATCATCGGCGCCGGTTCCGCCGGCTGCGTTCTGGCCAACCGCCTCAGCGAGGACCCGGCGACCCGCGTGCTGGTCCTCGAATACGGCGGCAGCGACAAGTCGATCTTCATCCAGATGCCCACCGCGCTGTCGATCCCGATGAACGGCACCAAATACAACTGGAAATACATGACCCAGCCCGAACCGGGGCTGGATGGCCGTCGGGTGCATTGCCCGCGCGGCAAGGTGCTGGGCGGGTCGTCCTCGATCAACGGGCTGGTCTACATGCGCGGCCATGCCAGCGATTTCGACGAATGGGAATCCTTGGGCGCGCGCAACTGGGGCTATGCCAACTGCCTGCCCTATTTCCAGCGCGCCGAAAGCTGGAAGGGCGGCAGCGACAGCTATCGCGGCGCGCAAGGCCCGCTGGCGACCAATGCCGGGAACGAGATGAAGAACCCGCTCTACCGCGCCTTTGTCGAGGCCGGGCAGGAAGCGGGCTACATCACGACCGATGACCCCAACGGCTTCATGCAGGAAGGCTTCGGCCCGATGCACATGACGGTGAAGGACGGGGTGCGCTGGTCGACGGCGAATGCCTACCTGAAACCCGCGATGGGCCGCCCGAACCTGACCGTGATCACCCACGCCATGACCCGCCGCATCCTCCTGGAAGGCAAGCGCGCCGTTGGCGTCGAATACGACCATCAGGGCCGGCGCCAGGTGGCAAAGGCCCGGCGCGAGGTGCTGGTCTCGGCCGGCCCCATCGCCGCGCCGCATCTGTTGCAGCGTTCCGGCATCGGGCCGGGCGCGGTGCTGCAACGGGCGGGGGTGCCGGTGCTGCACGATCTGCCCGGCGTGGGCGAAAACCTTCAGGACCATTCCGAGGTCTATATCCAGTATGCCTGCAAGGAGCCGATCACGCTCAACGGCAAGATGGGCCTCTTCAGCCGCTTCCTGATCGGCGCCGAATGGGTCCTGTTCAAGCGCGGGCTGTCGGTCACGAACCATTTCGAAAGCGGCGGCTTCATCCGGTCCGATGCCTCGCTCGCCTCGCCCGACATCCAGTTCCACTTCCTGCCCGCCGCCATGCGCTATGACGGCAAAAAGCCGCTGAAGGGTCACGGCTTCATGGTGCTGACCGGCCCGAACAAGCCGAAAAGCCGCGGCCATGTCCGGCTACGCTCGGCCGACCCGTTCGAACAGCCCGACATCCTGTTCAACTACCTCGACCGCGAGGAGGACCGCGAGGGCTTCCGCCGCTGCCTGCGCCTGACGCGCGAGATCATCGCCCAGCCCGCCTTCGACCGCTTCCGTGGCGAGGAGATGGCGCCCGGCAAGGACGTGCAGAAGGACGATGAGATCGACGCCTGGGTGCGCGAGACGATGGAAAGCACCTATCACCCCTGCGGTTCCTGCCGGATGGGCGAGGATGCGATGGCCGTCGTGGACAGCGAATTGAAGGTGCGCGGGCTGGAGGGGCTGCGCGTGATCGACAGCTCGGTCTTCCCCAGCGAGCCGAACGCCAACCTGAACGCGCCGACAATCATGCTGGCTGAACGCGCCGCCGACATGGTGCGCGGCAGGCCGCTGCTGCCGCCGTCGAACGCCCCGGTCGGCGTGGCGCCCGGCGTCGGTCTCACCCAGCGCAGCGGAACGCCGGTGCGGGCGGTGGGTTAAGTCGACACCACCCGCGCCAGCGCCTCCAGCCCGGGGGAAAGCTGGTGCGGGGCGACGCCGGTGAAGCCGAGGAGCAGGCCCTGCCGCGGGTAGGGCCGCGCGCAATAGTCGCCGAGCGCATAGCCATGCACCCCGGCCAGTGCGGCGCGGCGCGCAGCCTCGCGGTCGTCCTGCCCCTTTGGCAGCCAGGCGATGGCGTTCATGCCGCTGTCGGGGATTTCGACCTGATAGGCTCCGTCCCCGCTGCGCCCCGCCATTTCCAGAAACCCCAGCCGCCGCTCGGCGTAAAGGTCGCGCATCCGGCGCAGATGGCTGGTGAAGTGGCCGTCGGCGATGAACCCCGCCAGCGCCATCTGGGTCGCCAGCGGCGCCGAGCGGAACATCAGCGCCATCGCGTTGCGGAACATGCCGACCAGCCCGGGCGGCAGGACCAGATAGCCGATGCGCAGGGCGGGAAACAGCGCCTTGCTGAAGGTGCCGACATAGATCACCCGCCCGCTGCCGTCGATGCTGCGGATCGAGGGCAGCGGGCGGCCAGTATAGCGGAACTCGCTGTCGTAGTCGTCCTCGATGATCCAGGCCTCCTGCGCATTGGCCCAGTCGAGGAGTTGCAGCCGCCGCACCAGCGACATCGTGCGCCCCAGGGGATGCTGGCGCGAGGGCATGGCGAAGGCGAGCCGCGCCGCGCCCCCGGCCGCGGCGATCACCATACCCTCCTCGTCCACGGGCACATGCACCAGCCGCCGGCCGAGGGATTCGAACAGCCTGCGGGCGACCAGCGGGCCGGGGTCCTCGAACAGGAGGCCGTCGCCGGGGTCGGTCAGCAGCAGCGTGGCGATCATGAAGGCGGCATGGCCCCCGGCGGTGATGACGATCTGCTCGGGGTCGCAGGCGTCGCTGCGGTGGAGCGCGAGGTATTCCGCGATCGCCCGGCGCAGCGGCGAATGGCCGGCGGGGTCGCCATAGCCCATGCTGCCGCGCCAGGCCTGCCGGCCTTGCCGGGTGACGTATTTCTGCCAGAGCGAGAAGGGAAAATGGTCATAGGCCGGCGAATTGGGCAGGAAGAGGCGCTGTTCGGCCGGGCTGTAGTCCATGCTGGAAGCGGCAAAGCGCCGCCCCAGACCCGAGACCGCCGAACCCGCGGTCGCCGCGCCGTGGCTCGCCAGCCTATGCGGCAGGTGGCGCGGGATCGTGGCGGCGACGAAGGTGCCGGAGCCGCGGCGCATCTCCAGAAACCCTTCCGCCGCAAGGCTTTCCAGCACCTGCACCACCGTCTGACGCGACACGCCCAGATCGGCGGCCAGCGCCCGGCTGGACGGCAGCCGCGTGCCGCCGGGCAGCGAGCCCGCCAGAATGGCGCTGCGCAAAGGATCCTCGATCTGGCGGTGCAGCGGCGCCCTGCCCGCCCGGTCGATGCGGATCAGCGTCAGCAGGGCGCCGGATTTTCGCTTGGCCATCGTTCCCCGCCAGGCATCCGTTTCCTCCGACGATTGTAAGGCCGGGAACGAAACTCTCAACCGTTGCGCAAGGCGGCCAGCGCCGCCGCATGCAGCCCGGCATTTCCGGCCATCAGCACGGTCTCGAAGCGCGACGCATCGGTCAGAGGCCGCCCTTCCCAGTCGGTGACGACGCCCCCTGCCCCCTGAATGATCGGCAACTGCGGCAGGATGTCGTAATCGTGGACATTGCCCTCCAGCAACAAATCCACCGTGCCCAGCGCCAGAAGCCCCGCCGCATAGCAATCGTGCGAGGCCCGGCTGAACCGTGCCTGTCTGACCAGGCCGTCATACCGCGCGCGCTCGGCTGCTGCGAAATGATCCGGAGCCGAGGTATAGACCACCGCCTCGGCCAGAAGGCCCGTAGCGCTGCTTTGCACCGGGGCGCCGTTGAACAGCGTCGGCTCACCGGCCCGGCCCAGCCAGCGCTCGCCGGTGATCGGCTGGTCGATCAGGCCCAGAACCGGCAGGCCGCGATGCAGAAGCGCGATCTGGGTGCCGAACGCCAGCGAGCCCGAGACGAAGGATTTGGTGCCGTCGATCGGGTCCAGCACCCAGACCCATTCGGCATCGGGCTGATGGGGGCCGAATTCCTCGCCCCGGATACCATGCGTCGGGAAGGTCGCCGCGATCATCTCGCGCATCACCTGTTCGGCCTCGCGGTCGGCGATGGTGACGGGGCTGGAATCGTCCTTGGCGTCGATGGCGATCCGGGTGCGAAAGTGGCGGCGGATCACTGGTCGCACCCGGTCGGCCATCGCCTGGGCAAGATCGACCATGTCCGCCGGGCAACGAAGGGTCTGGGGGCTGGTCATGGAACTGTCCTGGTGTTTTTCTGCCTCGGCCGCAATTTCATCCAGCATGGCGCGCACGACGCGCAACTGCCGTTCGGCGGCCTCGGTTTCGCGCTGCAGGCGGGTTGCAAGGTCTCCCGGCCCCGGATCGGTGAAACTGGCGCTGCGGGCCGGGATGTGGGGGTCGGCCTCCTCGTCGCGGAACCGAAGTGCCGGCGCGAAATAGTCTTCCTCCTCCTCCAGCCCGAAGGCTCGGACCTGCGGTTCCTCTGCGCCCAGAAGCAGAAGCTCGACCAGCAGCGCCCGCATCGGCAGGTGGCCCTCGTCGCTGAGGCAGGCGCGATGCGCCCAGCCGCCCCGGTCGGGCAGGACGAGGCAATCCTTGACATGAACCTCGCGCACCCATTGCGCCTGTCTCCCCAGGGCGGCCAGGGGCGTTTCGCCGGCATTCACCATGTTGCCGAAGTCGAACAGCAGCCCCAGGCGCGGATTGCCCACCGCTTCGAGGATCCGCAGCAGTTCGGCCGAGGTCAGATCCTCGTGCTGTTCCAGCATGAACCGCAGCCGCCGCCCGGGGTCGAGCGCGTCGAGGCCCCTCAGGTTGTCGATGGTGCGGGCGATGACGGTCGAGACCCGGCCCGCATGGCGCGGATAGCACCGCATCGCGCTGGCCCCGGTGGCATGGGCAATGGCGACGGTGCGCGCCAGATCGTCCGGCTCGGTCGACGAGGTCTCGACATGAACCGCCAGCCCCAGCCGCCGGGCCTCGGCGCCGAAGGCGGTCAACTCGGGTCCGGTCATCGCGGCCAGGCTGGCACCCTCGCCGTCCTCGACATGGATCTGCACCCCGGCGAGCCCGTGCCGGGCGGCATGGGCCAGAAGGTCTGCCGGACGCATGCCGCCGAAGCGGAAGTTGAGGTGAAAGGCGTAGGCATGGGCAAAAAGCGGGGCCGACCGGGCCCGTGCGGCAAGGCGGGCGGCCGTGGCTGGGTCGAGTGCCGCGATCCGGGCCTTCCAGTCCCGGCCGGGCTCGATGAACAAGGCAGGCAGGCTCATGCCGAGGCCTCCTGCAACCGCTCGCGGCGGCGGATCAGGCCCCAGGCAACGGCGCAGATCACGGTGACGATGATGAACAGGATGCCGATCGCGTTGATCATCGGGCTGATGCCGAACCGCATCCGCGCGCCGATCTCGGTCACCAGCGTGTGGTTGCCGCCAATCGAGAAGATGGTGGTGTTGTAGTTCTCGAAACTTTGCAGGAAGGCGATGACGGCGGCCGTCACGATGGTCGGCTTCAGGAACGGCAGGGTGATGCGGCGAAAGGCCCGCGCCCGCGTGGCGCCAAGATCAAGCGCCGCCTCCTCGAGCGTCAGGTCCTGCCGCTGCAACCGCGCCATGAACATCAGCATCGCGTAAGACGCGATGAAGGCCGATTGCGCGAGGATCGCGGTGAACAGGCCCGCCGTGGCCCCGAAGTTGCGCCAGAAGATCACGGTCGAGATGCCGATGATGATCCCGGGCGTCAGCAGCGGTGACACCATGATGGTGTAGACGATGCCCGCCGACCGCCGCCCGAGTTGCGACAGGAGAAGCGCCCCGGCCAGCCCCATCGGCAGCGCCAGCGCCATGACCGCGGCCGCGATCACGAGCGAGTTCACCAGCCCCGACCACATCCGCGCGTCGCCCCAGAATTCGGAAAACCAGCGGAAGGTGAAGCCCTGCCAGACCGTGATCGACGGAGGCGAATAGTCGTTGACCCCGGCCGCCACCATCACGCCCAGGGGCAGGAACATGTAGGCGAAGAACACCGCCATGTAGAGACGCAGCACCAGTGTGCTGCCGGAACCGGCGCGGATCATTTCGCGATATCCTTCAGGCTGACCTTGAGAAGCCGCATCATCAGGAAGATGAACAGCGTGCAGACGGCCAGGAGGCTCAGCGCGTAAGCCGCGCCGACGTTCCAGTTGGTCGCCTCGAAGAAGCGGTTGTAGATGAGCTGGGTGAACCACGGCGCCGCGGTGCCGCGGGTCATGATATAGGGCACGGCGTAGGAGCCGGCCGAGAGCATGAAGGTCATGATGCAGCCGACGGCGATGCCAGGCCGTGCATGGGGAATGACCACCCGGCGGTGGGTCTGCCAGGTCGAGGCGCCAAGGTCGCGCGCCGCCTCGACCTGATTCATGTCCAGCGTTTCCAGGACGTTGTAGAGCGGAAACACCATGAACAGGATGTAGGCGTAGACCATTGCGACGAAGACGCCGGCACCGCTTTCCAGGAAGGGGACCGGCTCGATGCCGAAGATGCCGAGAAGCGCGTTGGCCGGGCCGTTGTGGTTGAGGATCATCTGCCAGGCGAAGATGCGCAGGAGTTCGTTGATCGCATAGGGAATGACCAGCGCCAGCATGATCACGGCGGCGGTGCGCGGGGTTTCCAGCTTCGCTACCGCATAGGCCAGCGGATAGCAGACCACCAGCGCGATGGCCGCGACCGCCAGCGAGGCCAGGATGGTCTTGGCGAAGATCGCCAGATGCGCGGTGCCCATCTGGCCGAAATTGTCCAGGGTGTAGACCTTGACCGGGGTGCTTTCCTGCGCCTCCAGCGTGGCGATGTTCTCCTTGATCGCCGCCTCTTCGGCGTCCAGCGCGGCCAGATCGGCGCCCTCGGCGCTGCGGTCGAGGCCGATCACGTCGAGCCGGTTGTAAAGCCCGTCGATCTGCACCGAAATCTCGGCGGACCCCGCCGGGCGTTCCATCTTCCAGAGCGACTGCTCGATCATGATCAGTTGCGGCGCGGCGATCAGGCCAAGGATCCAGACGCCCGAGAGAAGCAGGATCAGCGCGGCAAGCGGCGTGCCGAAGGCGCGGAAGAGCCTAGTCATCGGACATCTCTCCCTTCGGCAGGATCACCGCCTCGGCGCCGGGAAAGCCCAGGCTGACCTCGCCCGCAGGCACCTGCCCACCCGCGCTGTGCGGCAGATGCAGCTTCATCTCCTGCCCCTGTGCGTCCACCACGACCGTCGACCATGCCCCCTCCATGTCGCGGCGGGTGACGCGGGCGGCGATGCGGTTGTCTTCCTCCTCTCCAGGCGCCAGAAGCCGCAGCTTCTCGGGCCGGACGAAAAGGATCGCATCATCGCCCGGTTTCAGCCCTTTGGGATTGGCGGCGCGGAAGCTGCCCAGCGCGGTTTCCACCTGCGCCAGCCCGTCCGCGGCCGGTCCGACCTTGCCGTCCAGCGCGTTCATCTCGCCGACGAACGTGGCGACGAAGGCGTTGTCGGGACGGTCGTAGACCTCGTCGGGGGTGCCGGTCTGCATGATCCGGCCGCGGTTCATCACCGCCACCCGGTCGCTCATGGTCAGCGCCTCCCCCTGATCGTGGGTGATGTAGACGAAGGTGATGCCGGTGCGGGCCTGGATCTGCTTCAGCTCGGCGCGCATGTGCTGGCGCAGCTTCAGATCCAGCGCCGACAACGGCTCGTCCAGCAGAAGCACCGCCGGCTCGACCGCCAGCGCGCGGGCGATGGCGACGCGCTGCTTCTGCCCCCCTGAAAGCTGGGCCGGCATCTTGCCGGCGTGTTCGCCCAGCGCCACGGTGGCCAGCAGTTCCTCGGCCCGCGCGCGCCGCTTCGCCTTCGGCCAGCCGCGCATCTCCAGCCCAAAGGCCACGTTTTCCCAGATCGTCATCAGCGGGAACAGCGCGAGGTTCTGGAAGATCAGTGCCGTCGGGCGGGCGGAAGGGTCGACCCCGACCATCGAGGCGCCGCCGATCCGCACGTCGCCCAGGGTCGGGTCGAGGAACCCGGACAGAAGCCGCAGGAGCGTGGTCTTGCCGCAGCCCGAGGGGCCGAGGATCGAGAAGAACTCGCCCGGTTCGATCCTGAGGTCGGTGGGATGGACGGCCTGGAACGCGCCGAAGCGCACCGCCGCCTGCGCAAGCTCGATCGCCTTGCCGGTTGTCTGACCAGTCATCTGGGGGTCCATCGGTAGCAGGGGGTTGAACGGGGGCGCGCGGACACGCCCCTGCGGGTTTCGCCTCAGGCGTTGGTCAGCTTCTCGACGTATTCCTCGCGCACCTGGCTGAACCACGGCGTGAACATCGGCCACCACCACAGGTTCGCGACGGCCTCGCCCGGATAGGCGAATTCGAAGGCGGCGCGCCCGGCATCGGACATGTGCGCGGCGCTGCCTGCGGCGGCCGAGTTGTAACCGGTGTTGTTGGAGAACATGCCGCCGATCTCCGGGCTCAGCAGGAAGTTCAGGAGCGCATAGGCTTGGTCGATGTTCTCGGCCCCCGCAGGCACCGCCGCGGTGTCCATCCAGGCCAGCGCGCCTTCCTTCGGCGCGCCGTAGCGCCACTTCGGATCGATCTCGCCGTTCAGCTTGATGCCGGTGGTATCCCAGGTCTGGCCGATCGTGCAGCCCGCGTCGGTGAAGGCCGACGTCGCCTCGGTCGCGTTGTTCCAGTAGGACCCGATGTTCTTCTTGTGCTTGGCCGCATAGGCCACGCAGCCGTCGAAGATGCGGCGTGTGTCTTCCTCGGACTTGTAGAGATCCATCGCCCGGTTCGACGGCAGTTCGCCCGTCGCGTCGAGATAGATCGCCAGGCTGACAAGGATGGATTTCTGCCGCAGCGCCACCTTGCCGTCCAGCCCGTCTGCCCAGAGATGGCCATAGGACAGCTCGCCCGGCGCGACGGCGTGGACCGCGCTGTCATAGGTGATGCCCTCGGTGCCCCAGGTGAAGGGGACCAGATAGCGCTTGCCGCGCCGGGCCGCGCCGAGTTCCAGCGACGACCGCCACAGCGAAGGCTCGATCAGCGTGACATTCAGCCTGGTCTCGTCGATCTCGGCCAGAAGATCGCCCTCGTCATAGTTCGGGCGGGTGTCGACCGAGGGGAAGATCAGGTCGAAGCCCTTGGCCCCCGCCGCGCGCAGCTTGCTGGCGGCTTCCTCGTTCGACCCGTAGGTCGACACGTTGATCTTGATGCCGGTCGCCTCTTCGAAGGCTTCGACGATGTTCGGCTGGAAGTAGTCGCCCCAGGCGAAGACGTTCACCGCGCCTGATGAGGCGAGCGACCGGCGCGCGAAAAGCGGTGCAGCCAGCGTGGCGGCCCCGGTCGCGAGAAGGCTACGGCGGGTCAGGTTGGTCATGGTCGGCATCCTCTTGCTAGACAGGTTCAGGGGAAGGGTGGTTCAGGCAGTCGCCGGTTCTGGCAGTCGCAGGTTCTGGCAGCCACAGGTTCTGGCAGCCGCAGGCGGGATCGGGCCGGCAGCCCCTCCTCCTCCGGCACCGGGCAGGCGAGCGTCGCGAGAAGCGGGTTGATCCGGTTGAGGTCGCGGATCGTGTCGAGGTGGAGCGATCCCGACGCGATGCCGCGGTCGCTTGTGACGATCACGTTGAAGGCAAGCCGCGCATCCGGTGCGAACCATCCGCGTCGCATGAGCCCCGGGCGCGACCGCCCCGCCGGGTGCACGAGCATTGCCGGGCCGCTCATCCGCAAGGCCCGCAGGGCGCCGTGACCGTGACCGTTGCCGCCCTATGAAGAATGTCCTGCATGGTGCGTCCGCTCCGCCATCAGTCCACGGCACGGTCACAGCATTGCCGATAACTGGAACTATCGACATTTCCACTTTGATAGCGAATGACAGTCCACTTCAGAGCCGGGCGAACCGCGGCCGGCAGTTGCCGGCGACACCATGACCATGCCTGCATCTCGCCGCCGAGAATTGCCGGGAACCTGGTCGCAGACCCGGAGGCCCGGGCTTTCAAGGCGAAAGGTGGCGCTCCAGGTCGGCCGCCATCTCGAGAGCCACCTCGTGGAGGATCGAGACGAACCTGCGCACCTGCACCAGGCGTGTGCTCCGTGGCGGATGCCAGAGCGCCAGTCGATAGGGCACTGGCACCGAGAGCCGGCGGAAGGCGACCGGCCCGCCGGCGTGGCTGGCGGCGGTCAGCGGATTGATCACGGAGATTCCTACCCCTGCCGCCACCATCGCGCACACGCTGGCTGCCGTTGTCGTTTCGGCGGCATAGTCACGGGACACGCTGGCGTCACGAAAGACGGTGTCCAGCCTGTGCCGGTAAGGATCGTTCTGGCTGAAATAGACGAAGGGTTGCCCGGAAAAGTCCGAAGGGGTCAGTTCGGCCCGTGCCACCAGAGGATGGCCCTGCGGCAGCACGCAGACCATGTCGCCCACGAAGATCGACTCACTTTCGGCGCTTTCGCGCTCGAACAGATTTTCGGCCATGCACAGATCGAAGACCTGCGTCGTCATCTCGTGCCGCAAAGAGGGTTCTTCATGCGAATGGATCGAGAAGTGCATGGGCTGCCGGGCCCCGACGAAACGCTGGATCACCCGCGGGATGATGGATTCCGCATAGGCGGGAATGCTGGCGATGCGGAAGTTCGCGGCGTTGTGCGCGCGGATCGCCAGCGCGGCGCGGCTGATTTCGTCCAGACCGACAAAGGAACGCAGCACTACCTCGTGCAAGAGGATCGCCTGCTGGGTGGGCGTCAACCGCTTGCCGAAACGCAAGAACAGATCAAAGCCGAGCCGGCCCTCGATCTCCCGTATCTCGCGGCTGACCGTGGGCTGGGAACTGCCAAGCTTGGCGGCGGCGGCGGTGATGCTCTTGTTCACCATGACCGAATTGAAGACATCGATCTGCCGCTGGTTCAGCTTCATGACTCTCCCTCCGCGCCTTATGCATATCAGAAACGAATGAAGATGCTTCATGAAGTATTTCATTCGCATGAAAATCTCTGGAAGGGTGCCCGAAACCCGTCAACCGAAACGTCATCATGGCCGATACCCTTCCGCCCACCGCCGATCCGGATGACGCCACAGGATGGCTTGTCCGGCACGACGGTGCGCTCTTTGCCGAAGGTGTGCCGCTGGCCCGGATCGCCGCCGCGGTCGGCACGCCTTTCTATGCCTATTCAGCGGCAACACTGCGGGCTTCCTATGCGTCGCTCTCGGCAGCGGTCGCCCCTCATGGGGTGGATGTGTATTTTGCCGTCAAGGCCAACGGGAACAGGCACGTACTGGCAGAATTCGCCCGACTGGGCGCGGGCATGGACATCGTCTCGGGCGGCGAGCTGGCCCGGGCTATCGCTGCGGGAACCCCGCCGGGGCGGATCATCTTCTCGGGCGTGGGCAAGACCGGCGCCGAGATCCGTGCGGCGTTGCAGGCTGGCCTTTTCCAGATCAACGTCGAAAGTCCCGCCGAATTGGAGGTCGTGGCGGAAGCCGCGCGCGAACTCGGGCTTCGTGCGCCGGTAGCGCTGCGGGTCAACCCGGATGTCGATGCCCGGACCCATGCCAAGATCACGACCGGCCGCAAGGACAGCAAGTTCGGCATTCCCGCCCCCGAGGTGCCGGCGCTTTACGCTGCCGCGGCCGCGCGCCCCGAACTGCAGATCGTGGGGCTTGCCCTGCACATCGGCTCGCAAATCGTCGACCTGGCACCGTTTCGTCAGGCATGGACGACCGTGGCCGCGCTGGTGCGCGACCTGCGCGCCGCAGGGCAGCGGGTCGAGCGGCTGGATCTGGGCGGGGGCCTCGGCATCGGCGACGATGGCCATCCCGGCCCCGACATCGCCGAATATGCCCGGGCCATCGGCCAGACGGTCGGGGGCATGGGGCTGGCCCTGAATGTCGAGCCGGGGCGCTGGCTTTGCGGCCGTGCCGGGGTTCTGGTGGCGAAGGTGCTTTATCTGAAGCCCGGCGACGGCGCGGATTTCGTTATCGTCGATGCCGCGATGAACGACCTGATGCGGCCGGCGCTCTATGACGCCCGCCACGCGGTCGCAACGGTTCGAGCGCTGCGCCCGGCCAGGGACGCCCGCCCCTTTCGCCTTGTGGGGCCGATCTGCGAAAGTTCGGACGATTTCGGGACATATCAGGATCTTGGCACGCTTCACGCCGGCGACCTTCTGGTGTTCGGCGATGCCGGAGCCTACGGTGCCTCGATGTCGTCCACCTACAATTCGCGGGCCCTGATTCCCGAGGTTCTGGTGGACGGGGACCAATTCAGGGTCATCCGCCGCCGGCAGGAGACGCACGACATGCTGCAACTGGAGCAGGAGGGCCCCTGGCAACGGGCCGAATGAACGCGCGAAGGATGGCGTCAGGCGACAGGCTCCGTCCCGGCAATGACAGTCGCAAGGCGCCGCAACAGCGGCAGAACCGACGGAATGAGGTGTAACGTGACCAGGAAGATGAAACTGCTTCTGGCCTCCGGCCTGACCAGCCTGATGCTGATCTCTCCGGCTCTGGCCGAGAGCATGCTGCGGATCTCCTACTCCGAGGATCCCAAGACCGCCGATGTCCAGATGACCACGGATGCCTATACGCTTCCGCTGAACATCTTCGACCGGCTTCTGGAATCCGAGACCACCGGGCCGGGCCAGTCGGCGCTGGTGCCGGGCCTGGCCGAGACCTGGGAGGTGTCGGACGAAGGGTTGACCTATACCTTCCACCTGCGCGAGGGGGTGAAGTTCCATGACGGCGCGGTGCTGACCGCAGATGACGTGGTCTACACCTTCGACCGGATGCTGAACCCGGCGACCAAGGCGCTGAACACCGACATCCTGACCTTCATCGCCGGCGCGCAGGACCGTCTGGACGGCAAGGCCGACAGCGTCTCGGGCCTGAAGGCGCTGGACGGCCGCACCGTCCAGATCACGCTGACCCAGCCCTATGCGGCCTTCCTCGCGCTCCTCGCCTCGCCCGGCGCCTCGGTCTACAACCGCGCCTTCACCGAAGCCGCGGGCGACCAGTTCGGCCTGACGCCCGAGACCACCAACGGCACCGGCCCCTTCATCCTGCGCGACTACACGCTGAACGACAGCCAGATGCTGGAGGCAAATGACGATTACTGGCGCGGCAGGCCCAAGCTGGACCGGCTGCTGGTCCGCGTGGTGTCGGATTCCGAAACCCTGCGGCTGCTGTTCGAATCCGACGAGATCGACGTGTTCGACCTCGACTATGCCCAGACCCAGACGCCCTACTTCTACGGCAGCGACCAGTGGAAGGACCAGATCCGCTCCGGCCCGCGGGTCGGCATCTACTACTACAACATCAACCAGTTGAAGAAGCCGTTCGACGACGTGCGGGTGCGCAAGGCGTTCCAGATGGCGATCGACCGGCAGACGATCCTCGACAAGAACTTCTACGGCAAGGGCAAGCTGGAAGACGGCGTGATGCCGCGCGGCCTGGCCTGCTACACCCCGGCGGCGCCGATCGAATACAACCCCGCCAAGGCGAAGGAACTGCTGGCCGAGGCGGGCTATCCCGACGGCGTGGAGATCAACCTGCAGCAGGTGTCGAGCTGGTCGTCGAAATGGTCCGACATGAACCAGATCATCCAGGCGCAGGTGGCCGAGGCCGGCTTCAAGGCCAATATCGTCACCACCGACGAGGCGGCCTTCCTCGCCGCCCGCAAGGTGGGCGAGGCCGAGGCCTACACCCAGGTCTGGTCGGCCGACTTCAACGACCCCGACAACTTCTTCTACACCTTCTTCTCGGAATCCGGCACCAAGGTGCGCGGCTACAACAACAACGACCCCGAGGTCTTTGCCGGAATCGAAAAGGCCCGCAGCATGACCGACCAGGAGGCGCGCTGCAAGCAATATCAGGACCTTACGGCACAGATCGTGGACAAGGATGCCGCCTGGGTGCCGCTGTTCAGCCTTGATCACAGCTATGTCGTGCAGCCGCGGGTGAAGAATTTCGTGGTTCCCTGGAACGGCTGGAGCGACATGAGCTATTACAAGGTCGAGGTCGAGTAAGACCCGCAGGCCGGGGCGCGCGGACCCGCGCCCCGGCCGCGAACCCCGCCCTTTCGCCACGCCCGCCGATCCTGCGGGCGCCGCAGAAAGTACATTCGACAATGTTGATGTTCGCGCTCAGACGCATCCTCGTGTCGATCCCGGTGCTGATCGGGATCACGCTGATCCTGTTCATCATGCTGAACGTGGTGCCGGGCGACCCGATCGCGCTGATGATGAAGGAACATGCCAGCGCCGACGTGATCGAGCGGGTGCGGGCGCAGATGCGCCTCGATGACCCGCTGGTCGTCCGTTACCTCAGCTTCCTGTGGAATGCGCTTCACGGCGATCTCGGCAATTCGATCAAGCTGAACCGCCCGGTGACGGACCTGATCCTCAAGGCGTTTCCGAACACCCTCATGCTTGCGGTCTGCGCGGCGCTGGTCTCATGGATCATCGGCATCCCGGTGGGCATCCTGTCGGCAGTGCGGCGCGACAGTTTTCTCGACCGTTTCTTCATGGGCTTCTCGCTCCTCGGCGTGTCGATGCCGATCTTCTGGTCGGCCCTGCTCCTTCAGTATGTCTTCGCTATGAAGCTGAAGCTGTTGCCGGTCTCGGGCTTCTACGGCTGGCAATACATGATCCTGCCGGCGGTCGTGCTGGGGTGGTCCTCGGCCGGGGTCATTGCCCGGCTGACGCGGTCCAGCCTGCTGGAGGTGATGCGGCTCGACTACATCCGTACCGCCCGCGCCAAGGGTCTTCGCGAGATCGGGGTGATCACCCGTCATGCGTTGAAAAACGCGCTCATTCCGGTGGTGACGATCATGGCGATCCAGGTGGCAAGCCTGCTGTCCGGCGCGGTCATCACCGAGTCGATCTTCTCGATCCCGGGCGTCGGACGGATCACGGTGAATGCGATCTCGTCACGCGACATGCCGCTCCTGCAGGGGGCGGTGCTGTTTGCCACCGTGCTTGTCATCCTCGGCAATCTGGTGGCCGACATTCTCTATTCCATCCTCGACCCCCGGATCCGCACGCAGATGAGGACCCTGTCGTGACGATCCATTCCCCAGACCTCGCCACCACACCTGACCTCATCGAGGAAGCCAGCTTCCTGCGCGACACGATCCGTGCCTTTCGCAAGAACCGCATGGCGATGGTGGGCCTCGTTTTCGTTCTGGCGCTGGTGTCCTGCGCCGTCTTCGCGCCCTGGATCAGCCCGCACGACCCCTATCGCGTGGCACTCGACGACCAGCTTTTGCCGCCCTCGGCGACCTATTGGCTGGGCACCGACAATTTCGGACGCGATGTGCTGACCCGCATCCTTTACGGCGCCCGCATTTCGCTTGTGGTCGGAATCGTGCCCAGCCTGATCGCGCTGGCAATCGGCACGGTCATGGGCATCCTCAGCGGCTATCTCGGCGGCAAGACCGATTTCGCGGTCATGCGGCTCGCCGACATGATGATCGCCTTTCCCTCGCTGCTGCTGGCGATGGTGGTGATGTATACGCTCGGCGCAAACCTGCTGAACATTTTCCTTGCCCTTGCGCTCGTCGGCTGGGCATCGGTTGCGCGGGTGGTGCGGTCGCAAACGCTGGCGCTGCGCGAGAAGGAATTCATCGAGGCCGCCCGCGCCAACGGCACGGCGCGGGCAACGATCATGTTCAGCCATATCTTTCCCAACGTGGTGCCCACGCTGATCGTGCTGTTCTCGCTGTCGATCCCCGAGGCGATCATGTGGGAATCCAGCCTCAGCTTCCTCGGTGTCGGCGTCCAGCCGCCCGAGGCGAGCTGGGGCCTGCTGGTCGCCAAGGGGCGTGAATACATGTTCCAGGCGCCGGCGGTGGCGATCGCTCCGGGTGTCGCGATCCTCCTGACGGTGCTGGCATTCAACTTCATCGGCGACGGGTTGCGCGACGCGCTCGACCCGTCGATGAAGGATTGATTCATGACGTCCGACACCCTCCTTTCCGTGCGCAATCTCAGCACCGAATTCCACGGTGACCGCGGTCATGTCCGGGTGCTGGATGACGTCTCCTTCGATGTGGGCCGTGGACAGATTGTCGGGCTTGTGGGCGAATCCGGCTCCGGCAAAAGCATGACGGCGCTGTCGCTGATGGGGCTGGTGCCCAGCCCGTCGGGCCGCGTCAGCGCCAGCTCGATCATGCTCGACGGCATCGACATATCGAAGATCGGCCCGGCCGGCATGCGCCGTATCCGCGGCCGTGACATCGCGATGGTTTTTCAGGAGCCGATGACATCGCTGAACCCGGTCCGCAAGGTGTGGGAGCAGGTGGGCGAGCCGCTGGCGATCCACAAGGGCATCGGCCGGCGCGCGATCCGCAGCCGCGTACTGGAAACATTCGAGATGGTGGGCATTCCGGAGCCGGGCGCCCGGCTCGACGCCTACCCGCACCAGCTGTCCGGCGGCCTGCGACAGCGGGTCATGATCGCCATGGCGCTGATCTGCGAACCAAGGCTGCTGATCGCCGACGAACCGACCACCGCGCTCGACGTGACGACCCAGGCGCAGATCCTTCGGCTGATGCGCGATCTGCGCGACCGGGTCGGCACCTCGATCATCATGATTACCCATGACCTCGGCATCATCGCCGAGATGTGCGACGCGGTGAACGTCATGTATGCCGGCCAGATGGTCGAGCAGGCCGACGTCTTCGCCCTGTTCGAACGTCCGTCGCATCCCTACACGCGCGGGCTTCTCGCCTCGATCCCCCGCGCGACCGAGCCCCGGATGGGGCGGCGGATGCCGTCGATCCCCGGCATGGTGCCCAACCTGGAGAAACTGCCGCCCGGCTGCCGCTTCGGTTCGCGCTGCGCCGATGTGATGCCGGTCTGCCACGAGCGCGTGCCCGGCCTGATCGGCGTCGGAGAGGGCCATCAGGCAAGATGCTGGCTGCATGCCGTGGCGGATGCCTGCGCGCAGGGGAAGGCACCATGACCAAGCCGGCCGGAACCGCTGGATCGGAGATCGTGCTGTCGACCGCCGACCTGACCAAGCACTATCAGGTTGGCGGCGGCCTGCTCGGCGGACCTGCCCGGGTGGTGCGCGCCGTCGATGGCGTGACCCTGGACATCCGCGCGCGGGAAACCTTTGCGCTGGTGGGGGAATCCGGCTGTGGCAAGACCACGCTCGGCCGGGTGATGCTGCGGCTTCAGGAACCGACCTCGGGCACGATCCGCTATCGCGGCACCGATCTGACCGGCCTCGACGAAGACACCATGCGCGGCCTGCGGAACAGGCTTCAGATCGTGTTTCAGGATCCCTATGCCTCGCTGAACCCGCGCATGCGGATCGAGACGATCCTGGCCGAGCCGCTGCGCAGCCACCGCTTCGGCACCCCGGCCGAGATTCGTGACCGCTGCGCCGAGCTTCTGGAAATGGTCGGCCTGCGCCGGCAATACCTGCGCAACTATCCGCATCAGTTCTCCGGCGGGCAGCGGCAGCGGATCGGCATCGCCCGCGCGCTGGCAAACAAGCCCGATTTCGTCGTCTGCGACGAAAGCGTCTCGGCCCTCGATGTGTCGATCCAGGCCCAGGTGCTGAACCTGCTGGCCGATCTGCAGGATCAGTTGAAGCTGACCTATTTCTTCATCACCCACGACCTGGCCGTGGTCCGCCAGTTCGCCAACCGGGTGGGCGTCATGTTCCTCGGCCGGCTGGTCGAGGTCGGCGCCACCGAAGATCTGTTCGCCCGGCCCCTGCATCCCTACACGATGCTGCTGATGTCCGCCGTGCCGCGCCCCGATCCGCGCCAGCGCGGGCGCGAGAGGCCGATGATACAGGGCGAGGTTCCCAGCCCGATGAACCTGCCCGCCGGCTGCCGGTTCCACACCCGCTGCCCCTTCGCGCGGGATATCTGCCGGGCCGAGGAGCCGGCCCTGCAAGACAAGGGCGGGCGGGCAGTGGCGTGCCATTTCCCGCTGGATGGCTGAAGGAGACGCGGATTGGACCTGATCGTGAGCAAGCAGGGCGATCACTGGCAGGCGCGTCATGGCGCCAGGGTCTGGCGTGCCGCCGTGGGCCGCAGCGGCATCGCGCCGAAACAGGCCGAGGGCGATGGCGTCAGCCCCGCCGGCTGCTGGCCGATCCGCCGCGTGCTCTATCGCGCCGACAAGCTCGCGGCGGCTCCTGCCTCGGTCTTTCCCACCGTCGCCATTGCCCGCGATGACGGCTGGTGCGACGCGCCGGAACACCCCGACTACAACCGCCCCGTGAAGCTGCCGTTCGCCGCCAGCCACGAGGAGATGTGGCGCAACGACGATCTCTACGACATCGTCGTCGTGCTGGGGCAGAATGACGATCCGGTCGTGCCCCATGCCGGCAGTGCGGTGTTTCTGCATGTCGCGAGCGAAGGCTACGGCCCGACCGCTGGCTGCGCCGCGATGACGAGGGCCGACCTGCTGGATTTCCTGGCGCTCGCCGAACCCGATACCCGGCTCTGCTTCCGGGCCGGCTGAAGGCACCGCAAGGACCGGAATCGGCCGCCCGCGCTCGAACCGCGCCGGGCCTGCTGCCGGATCGGCAGCGCGGCCTCGCCGGCGCCCGCATCGGCACGACCCCACCGAAACACCCCCGGGCAACGATCTGCTCTCGACTATGGGTGCCGGGGCGGGCACCATCGTGCCGGTTGCTCATCCTGGGAGTCCTCGGCCGATGTTTGGCGATTGCAACCCGGCCGGCTTCGGGCGAACAACCCTCCTGAGAGTTTTCAGCTGGACCGGTGCCATGTCACAGAACCGTTTCTCCAGGGGCGAAGGCCCCTCGCAACGCCAGCTTCGCGTCGGCGAACTGATCCGCCGGACGCTCAGCGAGGTGCTGGGCCGCGGCGAAGTGCATTCGGATGCGCTCCGCGCGATGTCGATCACGGTGGGCGAGGTCCGCGTCTCGCCCGACCTGCGCATCGCCACGGCCTATGTGCTGCCACTGGGCGGCAAGGGGGCGGACGAGGCGATCGCCGCGCTGAACCGGGCCAAGGGCGAACTCAGGCATCACGTGGCGCAGGCCGTGAAGCTGAAATTCGCGCCGGAATTGCGGTTCATGATCGACGAGACCTTCGACCGGATGGACCGCACGCGCGCGCTTCTGGCCGACGAACGGGTGCAGCGCGACATCGCGAGGCGCGACGATGACGGTGCTGAGGACTAGCATCCTGGCGCTTTGCCTGTCGGCCGGCCTCGCTGCGGGCGCGGCCGGCGCCGCCCCCTGCCGGAAGGCGGCGTTCGAGGGCGAGGGCTATGCCGTCTGCGAGGCGGCGGCGGGCGATGACCTGCGGCTCTACCTCGATGATGCGGACGGTGTCCGGCTCGGCACCTTCGAACGGCTTGGCGCGATGCTCGAAGGCCAGGGCCGGCGCCTCGTCTTCGCGATGAATGCGGGCATGTATCACCCCGACCGCCGCCCCGTCGGGCTTTATGTCGAGGACGGGCGCGAGGTGTCGCGCCTCGTGACCGGGGCGGGGCCGGGAAACTTCGGGCTGGTGCCGAACGGCGTGTTCTGCATCCGCGCAGAGGGCTTTGCCGTCATCGAGACGCGGGCCTACGCGGCGAAGGCCCCCGCCTGCAGGTTTGCCAGCCAGTCCGGCCCGATGCTGGTGATCGGCGGCGCCCTGCATCCGCGGTTCCTGGCCGATTCCGACAGCCGCTATGTGCGCAACGGCGTCGGCGTCTCGGCCGACGGGGCGCGCGCCTGGTTCGTCATCTCCGACGGGGCGGTGAACTTCCACAGCTTCGCGCGGTTCTTCCGCGACGGGCTCGGCCTCGCGGACGCGCTCTATTTCGACGGTAGCATCTCGCGCCTCTATGCCCCCGGCATCGGGCGGGACGATTTCGGCTTTCCGATGGGGCCGATCGTTGCGCTCGCCGCGCCCGCGGACTGACGCGGCATGGATTGACGGGGCCCGGCGCATTCGCTAGCAGGCGGCCTTCTTCGGCAGGGGGCAGCGATGGCACGCAGGACGGGTCGCGACATTTCCGGATGGCTGGTGGTCGACAAGCCCGCGGGCATGACCTCGACCGCAGTCGTGAACAAGGTGCGCTGGGCGCTCGACGCGCGGAAGGCGGGCCATGCCGGCACGCTCGACCCTGCGGCGACCGGAGTTCTGGCGGTGGCGCTGGGCGAGGCAACGAAGACCGTGCCCTACATCACCGACGCGATGAAATGCTACCGCTTCGCGGTGCGCTTCGGCGCCGCGACCAACACCGACGATGCCGAGGGCGAGGTGATCGCCACCTCGGAGGCGCGGCCCGGCGACGACGCGATCCGCGCCGCACTCGCGGCGTTCCGGGGCGAGATCATGCAGGTGCCGCCGCAGTTCTCGGCCGTGAAGGTGGAGGGCGAGCGCGCCTACGCGCTGGCGCGGGCGGGCGAGGAGATGGAACTGGCTGCCCGCCCGCTCTGGGTTGAGAGCCTCGAGATGGTCGCGCGTCCCGACGCCGACACGGTGGAGCTGGAAATGGTCTGCGGCAAGGGCGGCTATGTGCGGTCGGTCGCGCGCGACCTCGGCCAGGCGCTGGGCTGCCTTGGCCACGTGCTCTGGCTCAGGCGCGAATGGTCCGGCCCCTTCGAGGCCACGGACGGCGTGACGATCGGGACCATCGAGGCGGAGGCAAGGACGGAAGCGCTCGCGGCGCGACTCCTGCCGCTGGAGGCGGGGCTCGCCGACCTGCCGGAACTGAAGGCCACCGCGGAGGGCGCGGCGCGGTTGAGGAACGGCAACCCCGGCATGGTGCTGGCCTCGGACCTGGACTGGGGCGACGAGGCCTGGGCAAGCTTCCAGGGCCGGGCGGTGGCGGTCGGGGTCTACCGGTCGGGCGAGCTGCACCCGAGCCGGGTCTTCAATCTCTGACCGCCGGGGCGCCGCCCCGGACCCCGGGGGGTATTTGCGCAACGAAGACGCTCAGAGCGCCAGCCCGACCTTGCGCCCCTCGTGGAAGGCATAGGGCGCCTGGCGCGGCGCGGCGGCGTCGCCGATGAGATGGGTCTCCACCCCGTCGAGGTCGGCCGACAAGGGATCGAAGGCGCGGTTCGTCGTGGACATGACCAGCGCGCTCGCAGCGTAGCGGGTTTCCTCTCCCGTCAGCAGGTTGCGCAAGGTGGCGCCGTCGCCGTGCCACCCGGCGACGAGGTGTTCGGTCAGGACCCGGACGCCGAGCTTCGCGAGGCGGGGGCGCAGGCCGATGTCGGCGGAGGTGCGGGCCAGCTCCTTGCCGATGAAGGGTTCCGGGGTGACGATCGTCACCTTGTGGCCGCGTTCGGCCAGGGCCCAGGCGGTGCCGAGGCCGCGCCAGTGGCCGCCTTCGTCATAGAGGATCACCTCCGGCCCGAGCTTCGCCTCGCGCCGCATGACGTCCTCGGGCGAGTAGACGCCGCCCCGCTCGATCCCCGGCAGCCGGTCGGCGCCGGGAAGCCAGCGCTGGAAGCCATCCCCGTCGGGCAGCGAGCCGGTGGCGAGCACCACCGCGTCGGCGCCGAAAGCGCGGATGTCCTCGGCGTCGGCATAGCTGTTCAGGTGGACGCGGACCTGGAGTTTGGCGAGCTGGCGTTCATACCAGTCCAGCAGGTCGAGGATCTGGCCGCGGCGGGGCTGTTGCCCGGCAAGGCGGAACTGGCCGCCGATGCGGGGCCCGGCCTCGAAGAGGTCGACGCGGTGGCCGCGCTCGGCCGCCACCCGCGCGGCCTCGAGCCCCGCCGGGCCGGCGCCGACGACGACAACGTGGCGGGGAGTCGCCGCCGGGGTGAAGCGGTCGCCGCCCCATTCCCATTCGCGGCCCGCCGAGGGGTTGATCAGGCAGGAGATCCAGTAGTCGCGGCTCCGCCGGCCCCAGCACATCTGGTTGCAGGAGATGCAGCCGCGCACGTCCTCCGCCCGGCCCTCGGCGGTCTTCAGCGCCAGATGCGGGTCGGCGATCTGGCCGCGGACGATCGACACCATGTCGGCCTGGCCCGAGGCGATGATGCTCTCGGCGTTCTCCGGCGTGCGCACATGCGCCTCGGACGTCACCTTCGCGTGCTTCAGAACCCGCTTCAGCTCCTCGGTGAAGGGCGCGGTCAGCTTCTCGCCATAGAGGAAGGTCGGCATCAGCCGCTCGAAGTCCATGTAGCCGCCGTGGCCGCAGGTGACGTAGTCGACATGGCCCGTGGCGTCATGGAGCGCCACGACCTCGGCCAGCGCCTCGCCCTGCAACAGCACGTCTTGGGCGTCCGAAGTCGAGATGGCGAGGCCGATGATGAAATCCTCGCCGCAGGCGCGGCGGATGCCCTCGATGATGCTGCGGCTGAGGCGGGCGCGGTTTTCCAGGCTGCCGCCCCAGCGGTCGGTGCGCCGGTTCGACCAGGGCGTCCAGAACTGGTCGAGGAGCGAGTGGTAGGCGGCCCAGACCTCCACCCCCTGGAAGCCCGCCTTCCGGCAGCGGACGGCGGCGGCGATGTGGGCCGCGATCATCTCCGCGATCTCGGCCTCGGTCATCGCGTGGGAGCCGTCGCTGTCGTGGTAGGACGGCCCGCCGGAGGGGCCCCAGTGCGGCGCGAAGCTGAGGTCGGAATCGCCATGCGCGCCCACATGGTAGAGTTGCTGGAGGATGACCGCGCCCGCCGCCTTCACCGGCTCGGTCACCTTGCGGAAATGCGGGATCACCTCGTCGGTCGAGTGCAGGAAGTTGCCCCGCGTCAGCACGCCGGTGCGGTGGACCGGCATCGGCTCGGCCACGATCATCCCCGCCCCGCCCAGCGCGCGTTCGAGGAGATAGGCCGCGAAGCGGGGACCCGGCAGGCCCATGTCGGACATGTTCGCCGTATGGGCGCCGAACACGACCCGGTTGCGCAGCCGGTGGCCCCGAAGCTCGATCGGCGCCATCAGTCTTGGGTGCTTCGTCTCGCTCACGGGGGGCCGTCCTCTTCCAGTTCAACGCGCCGGAAGTCTATGCGCGGCACCGCCTGCCGTCCTGTCGGCAGGGCGACATTTCCTGCACCGCAAATGTCGCTTTGCAACGACGCAACGGGTGCCGCCCCGCGCCCCCTATTCCGCCGCGATGTCGGAGGCCCAGCCGGACACCGCCTTCACCTCGAGGAACTCCTCTATCCCCCAGACGCCGCCCTCGCGCGCCCGGCCCGAGGCCTTGACCCCGCCGAAGGGCGCGCCGGCGCCGCGGCTTTGGCCGTTCATCTCGACCATGCCGGACTTCAGCCTCAGCGCGAGGCGGTTGCGCCGTGCGCCGTCCGCCGTCTGCACGTAGTTGGTCAGCCCGTAGGGCGTGTCGTTGGCGATCCTGACCGCTTCCTCCTCGCCCTCGAAGGGGATGATCGACAGCACCGGGCCGAAGATTTCCTCGCGCTCGATCGTCATCCCGGGCGTCACGTCGGCAAAGACCGTGGGGCGGACGAAATAGCCCTTGTTCATCCCCTCGGGCAGGCCGAGCCCGCCGGCCACCAGCCGCGCGCCCTCGTCGATGCCCTTCTGGATGTAGCCCTGGATCTGTTCCCACTGGCGGCGGTTCACCACCGGGCCGATGTGCCGGCCGGGTTCGGAGGCGGGGCCGACCTTGACCGCCTTCGCCGCCTCGGCCGCCGCTTCCACGACGCGGTCATAGACCCCGCGCTCGACCAGCATCCGGCTCGGCGCGTTGCAGCTCTGGCCCGAGTTGTTCATCATGTGCAGGACACCGCGCTTCACCGCCTTGTCGTCGGCATCGGCGAAGATGATGTTCGCCCCCTTGCCGCCAAGCTCCAGCGTCACCCGCTTCAGCGTCTCGGCCGCGGCCTTCGAGATCGCACGTCCGGCGCGGGTCGATCCGGTGAAGGAGATCATCTCCACGTCCGGATGGCTCGACAACTGCGCCCCCACCCCCGCGCCGTCGCCGTTGACGAGGTTGAAGACGCCCGCCGGCACCCCCGCGTCATGACAGAACTCGGCGAAGATCATCGCGTTCAGCGGCGATTCCTCGGATGGTTTCAGCACGCAGGTGCAACCCGCCAGAAGCGCCGGGATCACCTTCAGCGCGATCTGGTTCATCGGCCAGTTCCAGGGCGTGATCAGCCCGACGACGCCGATCGGCTCCAGCACGATGCGGTCGTCCGGCGCATGGGGCCCGAGCGGGCGGATCCAGTCGATCCGGTCGAAGGCGGTCAGGAAGTTCTTCAAATGCCAGGGCAGGCAGGGCGCCTGGGACTCGCGCGCCATGTCGATGGGTGCCCCCATCTCCATCGAGATCGCCCCCGCCAGCTCCTCCTTGCGCAACTCGTATTGCTCGAGAACCCGCTCGACGGCCTTGCGGCGCGTGGCGGGCGGGGTCGCCGCCCAGGCGGGGAAGGCAGCCTTCGCCGCCGCGACGGCGGCATCGGTGTCGGCCGCGCCGCCAAGCGAGATCACCGCGCAGGGCTCCTCGGTCGAGGGGTCGATCACGGTGCAGTCGCGGGGCGTCGCGGGCGCGACCCAGCGGCCGTTGATGTAGAAATCGCGTCTCTCGATCATGGCGGGCCTCATCGTCGGGGGAGTGTTCGGCGCGGACTGTGACAGGCCAGGGCCGGCGTCGCAAGATCGCGGCGCAAGATTTGATCAAATTTTTTCGCGCATGGCCGCCGATCGGCAGATGAAACCGGCGCCGCGCCGCTCTATGGTCACGCCCGAATCCGTACCTGACGAAGAAGGAGATGTCCGATGGGCCTGCGCATCAACGACACCGTTCCCGATTTCACCGCCGAGACCGATCGGGGCATGATCCGGTTTCACGACTGGATCGGCGATGGCTGGGCAATCCTCTTTTCGCATCCGAAGGACTTCACGCCCGTCTGCACGACGGAATTCGGCGCCGTCGCGCAACTGGCCGACGAATGGGCCAGACGCAACACGAAGGTGATCGGACTTTCCGTTGACGGGGTCGAGGAGCACCGGCGCTGGAAGGGCGACATCGAGATGGCGGCACAGGCCACGGCGGGCTTCCCGATCATCGCCGACCGGGGGCTTGAGATTTCGAAGGCCTTCGACATGCTTCCGGCAGAGGCCTACCTGCCCGACAATCCCACGCCGAACGACAGCCAGACGGTGCGCGTGGTCTTCATCATCGGGCCGGACAAGAAGCTGAAGCTGTCGATGACCTATCCGATGAACGTCGGACGCAACTTCGCCGAGGTGCTGCGCGCGCTCGACGCGCTTCAGACGGCGGCGACCAGGGGCGTGGCGACGCCGGCAAACTGGGCGCAGGGCGAGGACGTCATCGTGCCGCTCGCACTTGACGACGCGGCGGCCGAAGCGAAGTTCGGCAAGATCCGGAAGGTGCTGCCATACCTGAGGTATGCCAGCCTGCCGGAGTGAACCGACGCGCAGGCATCGGGCGCCTGAGGCCCGTCAGTATCCTTGCGGATCGTCAGGCTCGACCGGGGGCACCCGGTCGAGCGCCTCGCGCTCCCACCGCTTGGCTTCGGTGAGGAACGCGTAGACCCCGCCGGTCGCGGCCCGGATGAAGCCCGCCCAGCCGCAGCGCCACAGGCCGTTGTGGAAGTAGAGGCGCAGGAAATAGAGCCAGGGGTTGACCACCATCTTCCACGGCTGCGCCCGGCGCCCCTGCTCGGCCCGCATCTCGGCCTTCAGCGAGGAATACTTGTTTTCCTTGAGAAACTGCTCGTGCAGGGTGATCGGGCGGAAATGCAGCAGCCCGCCTTGCGGCGAATTCCTCACCCTCCCGGTCAGACGCAGGCCTTCGTGCACCTTGTCGGCGGGGTCGAACGCCCCCGCTCCGTTGCGCAGGATCCGCAGGTTGTAACGTTCCTTCGCCTGGGGCGGCGCATAGCCGAAACCGTCGAGATAGGGGTAGCGCGTGACACGCCAGCCCGCGACATCCGGCTCCGCCAGAAGGCGCGGCAGTTCCGCGGCCAGAAGCGGACTCACCCTTTCGTCGCTGTCGATCGACAGGCACCAGGGCTCTGTGCACTGTTCCATCGCGAATTGCTTCTGGCCGCCGTAGCCGCGCCATTTCTCGCTCAGGATCACCAGCGGAAAGCCCTCGTCCTTCAGCGCGGCGAGAATCTCCAGCGTCCGGTCGGTCGATCCGCTGTCGACCACCACGATTTCCGAACACATCTCCAGGCTGCGGATGCAGCGCTCGATGAAGCGTTCCTCGTCCTGGCAGATGATGAAGGCGGAAAGGGGCAGCTTCATCGCACGCTCCTGTCAGAACTGGCCGCGGAAGACGCGCATGTAGTCGTTGCAGATCGCCTCTTCCGAGAAGAATTCGTCGAGCCGCGCGCGCGCGTTCGCGGCATAGGTGCGCGCCGCCTCCGGGGCGTCGCGCAGCCTTGTCAGGGCGGCGGCGATCTGTTCGTCATCGTCGATGTCCGCCATCAGCCCGTCGATGCCGTCGCGCATGAACCACGACGGGCCTTCGCAGCGGGTGGAGACCGACGGCACCCCCGCCGCCCAGGCTTCCAGCAGGATGTTGCCCAGGGGCTCGTGGCGCGAGGACAGCAGGAAGGCATCGCCCGAGGCGATGTGATGCACCGGGTCGTCCACCCAGCCCACGAAGCGCAGCCGCGACGCGACGCCCAACTCGGCGGCCAGCTTTTCAAGCTCGGGCCGCAACCGCCCCTCGCCCACCAGCCAGAGCCAGGCGTCCGGAATGCGGGCGACGGCGCGGATCGCGGTATCCAGCGCCTTGCGCGGCTGGAAACGCCCCCCGGCAACGACAAGAAAGACGCCGTCCGGCGTGTCGTGGCGCGCGCGCGGCACCGGCTTCGGCACGACGATGGGGGTGAAGTTCGAGATCGTCAGGGCCGGTTTCGTCCAGCCGAGCTCGCGGCAGGTGCGGGCAATGCCGGGGACATTTCCGACGAGCAGGTCGCAATTCTCGAAATGCTTGAGGTTCTGGGGAAAGTCCCCCATCCGGTTCAGCTTGACCACCCCCGGCCAGCGATGGACCAGCCGCGCCGCCCTGGGCATCCACGACATCACGGCATCGGGCTTCCAGGTCTTCACCCAGCGGTCGGCCTGCCAGTGAAGAAGCGGCGTCCACGGCGACATCACCCGGAAGTTGTTGCGGATCACCGGGCCGAGGGGCGCGATCTGGCCGTCCCAGCTCCGGTTCGGACGGATGATGAAACGCTGCTCGACCCCCCGCCGGTCAAGCGCCTGCGCGAACTTGACGAAGAACCGCTCGGCGCCCCCCTCCTTGCCGAAGTGGAAGTGGATCACTCTGAGGGGGGTGTCGGTCAAGCGGGTGGTTCCTGACGGGGCGCCGGCGTTCGGACTCACTACCCCCCTGCGTTTCTCGGCGCAAGCCGCGCCTCAGCCCATGCGGCGGTAGAGAGCCGTGACTCTCGTGAACTTTGCGGCCACAAGACGGAAGCCGTGAGCTTGAAGGCAGACGTTTGTCTCTACAAAGGTATGCGCCTTCTCGGGGCCGCGCTCGAATCCGCAATCCACAGCCACCCAATCAATCCGTGAAAGCGCGCGGGCCGCTCCCTCCAAAACCTCGGGTTCAGCGCCTTCGGCCTCGAGTTTGAAGATCACCGGACCGTAGACGCCTGACAGGTCCACGGCGGCATCTAGCGTTGTCGCCGGAATGGTGACCGATGGCTCTTCCTGAGTGCCCGCCAGAACCGAACTGTCAGCGCTATCGGCCCGATTGTAGAACTTGAGGACCGTCTCCTCCTTCCAAAGCGCCTTGCGGATGCATTCGGTCTTGCCGCCGAAGTGGTTGAGATCGACGCAGCGTGCTTCCAATACCTCAGGTTCGAAAGCTATGTAGCGAAAGCCACGCTGCCGCGCCCAAAAGCCAAGTTCTCCGACGTTGGCGCCGCAGTCGATGAAAACCCCGTCGCGCAAGTCGGCGATCAGGTTCAAGCTGTAATCCGAAGCAAGCCGCTCCACGCCAGCCATCACACCGCGCTTGTAGCGATTGTGCCGGCCGCGCCGACAGATATGAATTTTCGTGCTGCCATCATCTGCCACGTGCAGTGCCGGGTCTTCGCCGGGGACAGGCATGATCCGATGCTTTTTGCCGCGCACCGCATTCCGGGCATTTACAAGGCGACAGTACGTCGACATGCCAAGCTTTGAAGCCATCGTGTCTTCGAGGTTCCGTATGAGGTTCAAACGCATGCCAAGCCCGGTGGGTTATCGAAGGTCATTTCGTTCCGGTCATGAACCAGCCGGGCGAAATGCCACAAATGCTTTCACCGCGCCTGCCCGTCATGCCGTCCCTTGAAAGAAGGAGTCTGGCAGTCAGCACGTCGAACAGCATGGCCAGGTGCATCCTTGCGCGAACGAAGGCGCCGTGCCGCCCCGGAACCACGGATGCCGTGGAGGAACGGCCCCAGACAAGTGGGTGAAATTCGAGCGCCGAAAAACCCGCGCGGGCGAAGGCCTCCCGCCACCAGCTAGGGGTTGCGCGGAAGTAGTCGTCCGGATGGCCGTGTATGCGGAACATGAATGGCACGGTGACATGGACGCACCCGCCAGTCTTCACAACACGACGGAGTTCGGAAAGCACGGCAGGGGCGTCGTAGATGTGCTCAAGAGTGTTGAGACATATCACTGAGTCAAAGCTGCCATCGGAGAAGGGCAGTGTCTGACCGGGTTGCACTAGATGGGTCGGCGAAATTCCGGGATCGATGTTTACAGAAGACATCTCGAGCCCTTTTGGTAAGAGATGCAGGTATTTCGCCTTCTGCCCGCCGCCCATGTCGAGAACCTTGCCCGATATGGGCAGCTTGCACAGGAACTCATATTGCAGCATCCGCAGCACCGACAGGCCGCGAAAGCGACCTGTGATGTCGCGCCAACGGGCGACGGTCGGAACGGGCGGGACGACATAATGGAAGTCCATGCGCGCTCACACCTTTCTGGCACCAGCGTAAGACAGGCGGGGCGCGCCTGTGCCAATACGAAACAGCCCCCGCCCTGCGGACGGGGGCCCCGCAGGATCAGCCCTCGGCGGGCTCTTCCTTTTCCCTCTTCTCCGGCGCGATCTCCTGGCCGGTCTCCTGATCGACCATCTTCATGCCAAGCCGGACCTTGCCGCGGTCGTCGAAGCCGAGAAGCTTGACCTTCACCTCCTGGCCTTCCTTCAGGAGCTCGTTCGGGTGGTTCAGCCGCTTGCCCGAGATCTGGCTCACATGCACCAGACCGTCGCGCTTGCCGAAGAAGTTCACGAAGGCGCCGAAATCGACGAGCTTCACCACCTTGCCGGTGTAGATCTTGCCTTCCTCGGGCTCGGCCACGATCGAATAGATCATGTCGTAGGCCTTCTTGATCGAATCGGCATTGGCCGAGGCGATCTTGATCACGCCGTCGTCGTTGATGTCGACCTTGGCGCCCGACACTTCCACGATCTCGCGGATGACCTTGCCGCCCGAGCCGATCACTTCGCGGATCTTGTCGGTCGGGATAGTCATGGTCTCGATCCGCGGCGCGTGGGCGGAGAATTCCGACCGGCCCTCGGTCAGCGCCTTGGCCATCTCGCCAAGGATGTGCATCCGGCCGTCTTTCGCCTGCGCCAGCGCCTGCTCCATGATCGCCGGGGTGATGCCCGCCACCTTGATGTCCATCTGGAGCGAGGTGATGCCGTTGGACGTGCCCGCGACCTTGAAGTCCATGTCGCCGAGGTGATCCTCGTCGCCGAGGATATCGGTCAGGACCGCCCATTTGCCATCGTCTTCCAGGATCAGGCCCATCGCGACGCCGGCGACCGGCGCCTTCAGCGGCACGCCCGCGTCCATCATCGAGAGGCTCGACCCGCAGACCGTCGCCATCGAGGAGGAGCCGTTCGATTCGGTGATCTCCGACACGACGCGGATCGTGTAGGGGAAGTCGGTCGGCGCCGGCAGAACCGCCTGAAGCGCGCGCCAGGCGAGCTTGCCATGCCCGATCTCGCGCCGGCCCGGAGGGCCGAAGCGCCCAACCTCGCCGACCGAATAGGGCGGGAAGTTGTAGTGCAGCAGGAAGTTGGAGCGGAAATTGCCGTGCAGCGCGTCGATGATCTGCTCGTCCTCGCCGGTGCCAAGCGTGGTCACCACGAGGCCCTGCGTCTCGCCGCGGGTGAAGAGCGCCGAGCCGTGCGTGCGCGGCAGGATGCCCACTTCCGACACGATCGGACGGACGGTGCGGGTGTCGCGGCCGTCGATGCGGCGGCCGTTCGCCACGACATCGCCGCGCAGGATCGCGCTTTCCAGCGTCTTCAGCGCCGGGCCGAGGTTGGCGTCGGCCAGCTCGTCCTCGGTCAGCGCGGCCTTGATTGCTTCCTTGGCGGCTTCGATCGCGTCGTGACGCTCGGACTTGTTGAGGATGGCGTAGGCGGCGCGCATCTGCGCCTCGCCCGCGGCCTTCACCTTGGCATAGAGCGCGGAATAGTCCGGCGGGGTGAAGTCGAACGGCTCTTTCGCGGCATCCTCGGCGAAGTCGATGATCAGGTCGATCACCGGCTGCATCTGCTCGTGGCCGAACTTCACCGCGCCAAGCATCTCGGCCTCGGAAAGCTCGTAGGCCTCCGATTCCACCATCATCACCGCGTCCTTGGTGCCCGCGACGACGAGGTCGAGCCGTTGTTCCGGGTTCGAGCGCAGGTTGTCCATGTCGGCCACGTCCGGGTTCAGCACGTAGGCGCCATTGGCGAAGCCCACCCGCGCCGCGCCGATCGGGCCCATGAAGGGCACGCCGGAAATCGTCAGCGCCGCCGAGGCCGCGATCATCGCGACGATGTCGGGATCATTGACAAGGTCATGGCTGAGGACGGTGCAGATGATCAGCACCTCGTTCTTGAAGCCCTCGACGAAAAGCGGACGGATCGGCCGGTCGATCAGGCGCGAGGTCAGCGTCTCCTTTTCGGAGGGGCGGCCTTCGCGCTTGAAGAAGCCGCCCGGGATCTTGCCGGCGGCATAGGTCTTTTCCTGGTAATGCACGGTCAGCGGGAAGAAATCCTGCCCCGGCTTCGCGAATTTTGCGAAGGTCACGTTGGCCATGACGGAGGTCTCGCCGAGCGTGGCGATGACCGAACCGTCGGCCTGACGGGCGACTTTCCCCGTTTCCAGTGTGAGCGTTTCCTGGCCCCACTGGATCGATTTCCTGGTCACGTTGAACATCTATCGTTTCCTCTGAGGAGCAACCCCGGCCCTCCGGGACTCCCGTTCCTATGGCGGCCCCATTGCCGCCGCCCCCTATCCTTCGCATGCGCCCGGGGGCATGGGCTCACGTCACAGATGCGGCGCGCCATACAGGAAAACGGTCAGGTTGGGAAGCGGGCTTGTGATCGGCCGCGCCGTGATCATGGCCCGATCCTGGCCTGATCCTGGCCCGATCCTGGCCGGGGAGGCGCCGCAGCGGACGCGCCGCTGCCCGGCCAGTTGGCCCGGTCAGTCGGACAGAAGGTAGACCCGCGCCGTCCTGTCGAAATCCACGATCTTCCGACCGTTCGAGAACGCAGCCTTCAGCCGCTCGCGCAGCCCGTGCCGAAGCTCGCTTGCGCGGCCGGGATCGACCCTTGCGAGATCGCCAAGGTCTTCCGGCAAGGGCAGCGCCAAGGGGCTTGCCGGGCGCAGCGGCAGCGCACCGCCCCCTGCCAGCGCCGCAACCACCGGCGAGGCGATGTCCCAGTTGACGAGCAGCCGGTCCGAGGCGAGGCCGCTGTTGATGCCCGCCATCTCGCCGTAGTAATCCTCCAGATAGGTGTCCGAGGTGGCGCCAAGGCGGTGGATGTTCAGCGTGGCATTGACCGCGCGCAACGGATCGAAGGTCCAGCGGACGAGGGTCATGCCGCGCGCAAGGCACCAGTCGCGCTGGTAGAATTTCAGCCGGACGCCAAGGCCGAGACCGCGCGCGGCCTCAAGAACCGCCAGGCGGTGCGAATGCTGGACGCCCGGAACGCGGGTCGGAAAGCCGAAGATGTAGCCCATCAGCCGGCCCTCGACGAAGGCGCCGCCGACGAGGCCGCCTTCGGCCTGGATCACCATCATCAGGTCGGCCGGGTCGGGCAGGTCACCCTCGCCCCAGACCTCGCGCTGCAATGCCTCGGCCTCGCGGAACTCGGCCATGCCGGAGAGGTCGCGGAGGGTGACACCGGTCATGCGTGAAGGTCCATCTGCGACAGGGTGGCCGTGGCGAGATAGTCGAGGTCCAGCGTCACGCCGATACCGGGGCCCTTCGGCACCGGCATCCGGCCGCCTTCGGTTTCCAGCTTCTCGCAGACGATGTCGCGGGTGAAGTAGCGGCTGGCCGAGGAGGTGTCGCCCGGCTTGGTGAAGTTGGGCAGCGTGGACAGGTGGATGTTGTGCGCCCGGCCAACGCCGGATTCCAGCATCCCGCCGCACCAGACCGGCACCTGGAAGGCCTCGCAAAGATCGTGGATGCGGCGGGCGGCGGCGTGGCCGCCAGACCGTCCGACCTTGATGTTGATCACCCGCGCGGCGTCGGTCTGAAGCGCCTTGCGGGCATGGTCCACCGTGCGGATGCATTCGTCCAGGCACAGGGCCGTGCGGATGCGCTGCTGCAACGTGGCGTGGTCGTGGATGTCGTCCCAGGCCAGTGGCTGTTCGATATAGTCCAGCGCGAAATCGTCCATCCGGCGGATCAGGTCGCTGTCGGCCAGCGTGTAGCAGCAGTTCGCGTCGACGGTCAGATGCGCATCGGGGAAGTCGCGCCGCACGGCTTCCAGAAGCGCGATGTCATGGCCCGGCTTCACCTTCAGCTTGATGCGCTTGTAGCCCTGCGCCAGATGCGCGCCGACCCGCTCCAGCGTCTGGCCGATCGGACCGATGCCGAGCGAAACGCCGACGTCGATGGCATCCCCCTCGCCGCCGAGCACGGTCTGGAGCGGCAGGTCCAGAGATTTCGCCCAGAGATCCCAGAAGGCCATTTCCACGGTGGCCTTCGCCATGTGGTTCGCCCGCCACGGCGCCAGCAGGCGCGCAAGCGATTCGGGGTGGGCGAAGCTTTTCCCCAGCACCTGGGGCAGCAGGACTTTCTCCAGGAGGTCCATCGCCCCGGCGACGGTTTCCTCGAGATAGTCGGGCAGCGGGTCCATCACGCCCTCGGCATGGCCCTCGATCCCGTCCGCCCGCAATGTCAGCAGCGGAAAGACTTTTTCCGTCAGCGTGCCGGTGGCGATGGTGAAAGGCGTGACCAGCGGCAGGCGCACAAGCCTGAGCATCGCGCCGTCGATCCGCAGCGGGGCCTTGGTGAAAGCGGGGTCCGGCATGTGCTGCGTCCTATCGGGAATTGCCCTGGGGCATCGGATTTCAGTTTACTTGCATTGTTGACCGAATGAAATATTCCTGACAACCTTCCTCCAGCAGCGGGGGATGCGCCGGTGGAGCAGAGCGCGGAAGCAGGGCCAGATGGCGTGGCAGGGGTCGCGGCCCCGCCGGGTGATCTGCGCCAGCGTCTTGCCGCCGCGGCCGAGGGCGGCACCCCGGCCGAGCGCGCGCTGGCGCACTACCTTCTGACCAGCCTCTCCTCCCTGCCGTTCGAGACGGCGGCGACGGTGGCACAGAAGGTGGGCGTGTCGGAGGCCTCGGTGGGCCGGTTCTGCCGGTCGATCGGCTACCGGCACCTGAAGGACCTGAAATCGAGCCTGCAGGTGGACCTTGGCGAGAAGGCCTGGCTGATCGGCGACCGGCTGCGCGATTTCCACCGCCGCAGCCGGGAGGGCCGGACCGAACTGTCACGCGCGCTGGAACGCGAGATCGCGGCGCTGGTGACGGTCTACGAACTGGCGGCAACGCCCGCCTTCGATGCGGCCGTGAAGCGGCTGGCCAGCCGGCGCGCCGTCTGGGTCGCGGGGTTCCAGACCGAGCGGGGCCATGCGGCGGAACTGGTCCACAACCTGCAATACCTGCGCGGCGGCGTGCATCTTGCCGATGCCGCAAGCGGGCATTTCGCCGACGTCCTGCTGTCCGACGCCGCAGAGACGACGCTGGTCCTGATCGACGGCCGCCGCTATTCGCGGCTGACGCGCGACCTGGCGCTGGCCGCCCGGGACGAGGGGATTCCGGTGACGCTGATCACCGACCCCTACTGCGACTGGGCGCCTGCGGTGGTGACGGAGCTTTTCGCCGTTCCGACCGACCTCAACCATTTCTGGGACACGACAAGCGCGATGTCCTCGCTCATCGGCCTTCTGGTGAACGGGGTCTTCCGCGAGCTTGGCGCCGAGGTGGAAGAGCGGATGGCCCGCGTCTCGGCGCTGTACGGCGATTTCATCGGACATACCGTCCCGGGGCGCAACCCGGGCAGACCCTGACATCAAAAGCAAACAGAGAGGACAAGCCATGACCTTCCCCTTCCGCAAGACCCTACTTTCCGCAACCGTCAGCCTTGCCGCGCTTCTGGCGGGCAATGCCGCCCTGGCGCAGGAGGCGGTGATCGTCCTGAACACCAACGAGGTCGGCGCGCCCACCTACAACCCGATCAAGGCCACGATGCTGAACACGGCGACGGGGCTGATCTTCGACCGGCTGGTCACGCAGGCGGCCGACCTGTCCTATCATCCCTGGCTGGCCGAAAGCTGGGAGGAAGCGCCCGATGGCATGGCCTGGACCTTCCACCTGAAGCAGGGCGTCAAGTTCCACAACGGCGAGGCCTTCACCGCCGACACGGTCAAGCAGTGGATCGAGATCTTCAAGGCCAGCGACAGCGAGAACGCCTACATGGCCGAAGCCATCGCCTCGGTCGAGGTGGTGGATGACCACACCGTCAAGTTCGTCATGTCGCGGCCCGAGCCGAACCTGCTCTACAACCTGTCCTCGACCTTCATGAACGTGATCGAGCCGAAGTCCTATACCGAGCTGGGCGACAACTACGGCGTGACCGAGGTTTATGGCACCGGCCCCTACAAGCTGGAAAGCTTCACCATCGGCCAGGAAACCGTGCTGGTCAGGAACGATGACTACGCCTGGGGGCCGTCGGTCGCGCAGAACAAGGGCCCGGCCAAGATCGCCAAGCTGACCTTCCGCGAGATCGCCGAGGATTCGACGGCCTTCCTGGAGCTGAAGACCGGCGGGGTCGACCTGCTGCTGGGCGTACCGGCCGACCTTCTGTCCGAGGTGCAGAAAGAGGCGAACCTGGCGATCCTGACCAAGCCGGGGATGGACGTCTACTACATGCCGATCAACGTCACCAAGGCCCCCTTCGACGACATCCGCGTGCGCGAGGCGGCGGCGAAGGCGATCAATCAGGAGGAAATCCTTACCTCGGTCTTCGGTGGCGTCGGCTCCATCGCCGATACCTTCCTGATCTCGGCCCTGCCGGAAAGCCATGTCTCCGACAGCGCCAAGATCCACTACGACCCGACCCGTTCCAACGCGCTGCTGGACGAGGCGGGCTGGGCGATGGGTGCGGACGGGGTGCGCGCCAAGGACGGCCAGCCGCTGAAGGTCAGCCTGTGGACGCAGAGCGACAGCGTCTTCCGCCGCCTGACCGAGGTGGTGCAGGCGCAGCTTAAGGCGGTCGGCATCGAGGCCGAGATCACCACCTTCGACAGCTCGATGATCCGCGACCAGTACAAGACCGGCGAGCAGCAGCTCGCGGTGCGGTCCTACACCTGGGACAATGCCGACATCGTCGACTGGTTCTTCGGCGGCGACCGGCTGGGTTATCCGAACGTGTCGATGTTCAACGACCCCAAGGCCGAGGAACTGCGCACCGCAGCGATGACCGGTGCGAAGAACATGGACGAGCGGGTGAAGAACTTCACCGCCTATCATGAATATGTCCTGACCCAGTTCCCGATGGCGCCGATCTACCAGCCGGTGACCAACGTCGCCTACAACACCGACCGGATTGTCATGCCTGATCCCCTGAACGCGCCCGATGTCGGCGTCGTCGCCTTCATGGACATGGAGGTGAAGGAGTAACCCGGAAAAGGGGAACACCGGCATGCTGTCCTGGCTGATCCGACGGGTCCTGATGCTCGTGCCGGTGTTCCTCGCCGTCTCGGTGGTGATCTTCTCGATCCTCCACTTCATCCCCGGCGATCCGATCGACAACCTGCTGAAGATCGGCTCATCGCCCGACGCGCGCGCGCAGATGGAGGCGCGCTACGGCCTCGACCGGCCCTTGCCGGTGCAATACGGCATCTGGCTTTCCAAGGTGGTGCGGGGCGATCTCGGCACCGCCATCGTCGCGCGCCGGCCGGTCGCCGACCTGATCGCGCAGGCGCTGCCGCATTCGCTCAGGCTCGGGGGGCTGGCGCTTCTGTTTTCCTCCTTCTTCGGCGTGATCCTCGGCGTGATCGCCGCACTGAACCGCGACCGCTGGCCGGACCGGGCAATCATGGGCGGCGTTCTTGTCGGCTCGACCATGCCGAGCTTCTGGCTGGGGCTGATCCTGATGCTGGCCTTCTCTGTCTGGCTCGGCTGGTTCCCGGTGTCGGGGGCGCGGGGCTGGGCCTCGCTGGTGCTGCCGGTCCTGACCATCGGGCTGGGCGGCACGGCACTTGTCACGCGGATCACCCGGGTGGCGATGATCGAGGCGGCGGGGCGCGATTTCGTCACGCTTCTGCACGCCAAGGGCCTGTCGCCCCTGCGCATCCAGTTGCGCCATGTCCTGCGCCACGCGCTCATTCCGGTGGTGACGATCCTCGCGCTCAGGATCGGCTGGATCCTCGGCGGCGCCGTCACGGTCGAGGTGGTCTTCGCCCGGCCCGGCCTTGGCACGCTGCTGATCAAGTCGCTCAGCCAGCACGACTATCCGGTGGTGCAGGCCTGCCTTCTGATGCTGGCGATGGCGGTGATGCTGGGCACGCTTCTGGGCGACATCCTCCAGGCGGCGATGGACCCGCGGGTGCGGGCGGCGCTGTCATGACCGCAGCACCCATCCGGGCCCTGCGCCATCCCGCCGGCGGTGTCGCCGGGGCCTGGCTTCTGCTGGTAGTGGCGGCGGCGGTCTTCGCGCCCCTCGTCTCGCCCTATGCCTATGACGTGCAGGCGCTGCCCGAAGCCTACCGGCCGACCTCGGCCGCCCACTGGCTCGGCACCGACGAATTCGGCCGCGACCTTCTGACCCGGCTGGTCTACGGTGCGCGGACATCGCTGTCGGTCAGCGCCACCGCCATCGCCATCTCGGTCGCCTGCGGCATGACGCTCGGCGCCGCGGCGGCCTGGTTCGGCGGCTGGCTCGACCGGGCGGTGACGGTGGTGGTCGACCTCACCTGGTCCTTCCCGGAAATCCTGATCGCGCTGATCCTGGTCGCCATCATCGGCCCCGGCACCACCGGCACGATGATCGCCATCGCGGTCGCCTACCTGGCGCAGTTCACCCGCCTGACCCGCGCCCAGATCATGACCCTGAAAGGCGAGACCTTCATCGAGGCGGCGCGCGCGCTCGGCGCCGGCAACGCCCACATCCTGTTCCGCCACCTGCTCCCGAACGCGCTGGCGCCGGTGCTGGTCTCGGCCATGCTCGCCACCGGCGACGCCATCATCCTTGAAGCGACGCTCGGCTTCTTCGGCCTTGGCGCGCAGCCCCCGGTGCCAAGCTGGGGCGGCATGATGTCGGCGGGTTCGGCGCTGGTGTTCAAGGCGCCCTGGATCATCATCTTCCCCGGCCTGGTCGTCGCCGTCACCGTGGTGGCGATCAACCTCTACGGCGATGCGCTGATCGCCGAACTTGACATCCGCGGCCGGATGCGGGGTTCAGAATGACCGCGCTGCTGGAGCTTGAGGCGGTTTCCGTCGCGATCGGCAAGGTCGCGCTTCTCGACGGCATCAGCCTGGGCGTGGAACGTCGGCAGATCCTCGGCCTCGTCGGCGAAAGCGGTTCGGGCAAGTCGCTGACGGCGATGGCGGCGATGGGGCTCCTGCCGCTGATCGGCGGGCGGGTGACGGCCGGCGCGGTGCGCTTCGACGGCCGCGACATGGGCGCGATGACCGAGGCCGGGCGCCGCGCGCTGCGCGGCCGGCGGATCGGCTTCGTCACCCAGAACCCGATGACCGCGCTCGACCCGGTGCAGCGGATCGGCGAACAGGTCGACGTGGTCTCGCGCCTGCACCTCGGCCTGTCGCAAGCCGCCGCCCGCAGCCGCACGCTGGACCTCATGACCCGGTTGCGCATCCCCGAGGCGGCGGCGGTGGCCGAGGCTTACCCCCACCAGCTTTCGGGCGGCATGAAGCAGCGCATCGTCATCGCCATGGCGCTGGCGGGCGAGCCGGACCTGATCATCGCCGACGAACCGACCACCGCGCTCGACGTGACGGTGCAGGCGCAGATCATCCAGATCCTCGGCGCGCTGGTGCGCGACCGCGGGCTCGCGCTTCTGCTGATCACCCATGACATGGGGGTTGTGGCGCAGGTCTGCGATCGGGTCGCCGTCCTCTATGCCGGGCGGCTGGCCGAGGAAGGGCCGGTCGAGCCGATCTTCGCCGCCCCCGCCCATCCCTATACCGCCGCGCTGATCGGCTGCATCCCGCAGGAGGGCATGGCGAAGCGAAGCCTGCGCGGCATCCCGGGGGCGGTGCCCTCGGCGCTGGCCTTCCCGCCCGGCTGCCGCTTCCATCCGCGCTGCCCGCGCGCCACCGATGTCTGCCGGGCAACCGTTCCGCCGCTGATGGCGGGCGGCGCGGGCCGCGTCGCCTGCCACCACGCGGGGCAGCTTGCAAAGGCCGCGCCGTGACCGGGCCGCTGATCCGCATCGAGGGGCTGACCAGGCGCTTCGCCACCGGGGGCGGGCTGTTTGCGCGCCCGCGCGAGATGCTGGCAGTGCGCGACGTGTCGCTGGACGTGGCGCACGGCGAGGCGCTGGGGGTGGTGGGCGAAAGCGGCTGCGGCAAGTCGACGCTCGCCCGGCTGATCCTACGGCTGATCGAACCCAACTCGGGCCGCGTCACCTTCGACGGGACCGAGCTGACGGCGCTGCCGCCGGCCGCGCTTCGGGCCGCGCGGCGGCGGATGGCAATGGTGTTCCAGGACCCCTACTCCAGCCTCGATCCCCGCTACACGCTGGCCGAGGTGCTGGCCGAACCCTTCCGCGTCCAGCGCCAGCCGCTGCCCGCCGATGCCGTATCCTCGATGCTCGCCTCCGTCGGCCTGCCCGAGACACTGGCCGCGAGCCACGCCCACCAGCTTTCCGGCGGCCAGCGCCAGCGGGTCGGCATCGCCCGCGCCCTGGCGCTCCGCCCCGATTTCGTGGTGCTGGACGAACCCACGGCCTCGCTCGACGTGTCGATCCAGGCGCAGATCGTCGCGCTGCTGTCCGACCTGCGCGACCGGATGGGGCTGACCTATCTGTTCATCAGCCACGACCTTGGGCTGGTGCGCTATTTCTGCGACCGGATCGTGGTGATGTACCTGGGCGCGGTGGTCGAGATCCTGCCCGACACCGGGGCCGCGCCCCGCCACCCCTACACCGCCGCGCTGATGCGGTCGGGCTTCGCCCCCGACCCGGCCCGGCGGCGTGAGATCGCGCCCTTGCACGGCGAGATCCCGAGCCCCTTCGCCCTGCCACCCGGCTGCGCCTTCGCCGGCCGCTGCCCGCGCGCCACGGACCGTTGCCGCGCCGAACGGCCGGCGCTTTCGGACGATCCCGCCCATCCCGTCGCCTGCTTCCATCCGCTCTGAAAGGCCGATCCCATGCCCTTCCACGTCCTCACCGGCAGCTTCGTCCACGAAAGCAATACCTTCAAGAAGGGCGAGACCACGCTTCAGGACTTCCGCGACGAGGTGCTCGACCTCGGGCAGGTGGCCATCGACCGCTTCGGCGACGTGAACGACGAACTCGCGGGCTTTCTCGATGCGGGGCGCGCGGGCGGCTGGCGCATCACCCACACCGTCTCGGCCCATGCCAACCCCGGCGCGCGGGTGTCGCGCGCGGCCTTCGACCATATCGCCGGGATCATCTGCGACGCGGCGAGGGAACAGCGCGCCACGCTGGACGGCATCCTGCTCAGCCTGCACGGCTCGATGGTTCCCGCCTTCTGCGAGGATGGCGAGGGCGAATTGCTGGCGCGGCTGCGCGCGGTGGTCGGGCCGGACCTGCCGGTCGCGGTGACGCTCGACCTGCACGCGATGGTGACGCCGGCGATGGTGGAACGGGCGCAGATTTTCGTCAGCTACAAGACCTATCCCCATGTCGACATGCGCGAGACCGGCCGCCACGCCGGGCGGCTTCTGGATGCGGCGATGCGGGGCGCGGTCAGGCCGGCCACGCTGCGCGCCCACCGCCCGATGCTGGACGAGGCGAACGGGGGGCGCACCGACGTGCCGGAAACTGCGACCCTCTACGCCCGCGCCCGCGCGCATGAAGGCGAGCCGGGCATCCTCGCCGTCTCGGTCAACGCCGGCTTTTCCGAGGCCGACATCGCCGAGATGGGGCCGACCGTGCTTGTCACCTACGACCAGGGCGCCGAGTCCCGCGCCCGCCAGATCGCCGAAGGACTGGCCGACACGATCTGGGACCAGCGCGGGCAGGTCTCGAACGACTTCCTGACCCCGGCCGCGGCGGCAGCCGAGGCCCGCGACTTCGACGCCGCAAAGGGGCCGCTGGTGATCGCCGACTATGCCGACAACCCCGGTGCGGGCGCCTATGGCGATGCCACCGCGCTCCTCGCCGCGCTTCTGAAGGCCGGCGCCACGGGGGGCGCCTTCGCCCCGATGATCGACCCGGTGGCAGCGGCAGAGCTTCATCGCCACCGGGTGGGCGAGACCGTCACGCTCGACCTCGGCGGCAAGTGCGATCCGGCCTTCGGTGGCGGGCCGCTGCGCCTGACCGGCGAAATCGCCCATCTGTCGGACGGCACCTACACCGGCGATGGGCCGATCCTTGGCGGCATCACCCACAGTTTCGGCCCGACGGCGGTGTTCCGGGTTCAGGGCATCGACATCCTTGTCGTCACCCTGAACGAACAGATGCTCGACCTCCAGCAGGTGCGCGCCTTCGGGATCGAGCCTGCGCGGCTGCGCTTCCTGGCGGTGAAGTCGATGCAGCACTTCCGCGCCGCCTTCGAACCTGTCGCCGGCCGGGTGATCGTCTGCGACAGCGGCGCACTGGCGACCCCGCAGGCGCATCTGCGCCCCTACAGCCGCGTCCGCCGCCCGGTCTGGCCGCTGGACCGCACCGGGTTCGACCTGATCCGCTGATCATGGGCAGGGCGAACATGGCACGTCGATCCGCGGCGCAGCCGCGCGAAACGGCGTCCCGGCCGGCTTCACCCGCCCGTGTGATTCATGCCCCGCCGCATCGCACCCTGCGGGATGCCGCGGGAATAGTCGAAGTCATGCCCCCTGGGCTTCAGCGCGATGGCCGCCCGGATCGCCGCTTCCAGCGCGCGGTTATCGGCGCTCGCGCGCAGCACCGCCCGCAGGTCCGAGGCACCCTCCTGCCCGAGGCAGGGAAAAAGCTCGCCCATGCAGGTCAGGCGCACGCGGTTGCAGCTTTCGCAGAAATTGTGGCTGAGCGGCGTGATGAAACCGATCTTCTGCCCGGTCTCGGCAAGCCGGACATAGCGGGCGGGGCCGCCGGTGGTTTCCGTCAGTGGTTGCAGCGTGAACCGCGCGGCAAGACGGGCGCGAAGGCCGGTCAGCGGCAGAAAGCGGTCGATGCGATCGTCAAGCCCCTCCTCGCCCAGTGGCATGATCTCGATGAAGGTCAGGTCATGGCCCTCGGCCCCACACCATTCGACCAGCGGGAAAAGCTCGTCTTCGGTGAACCCCTTCAGCGCGACGGTGTTGATCTTGACGCGCAGTCCGGCAGCGCGCGCGGCACCGATGCCCTCCAGCACCGGGGCAAGCCGGCCGCGCCGGGTGAGCGCCGCAAAGCGCGCCGCGTCCAGCGTGTCGAGCGAGACGTTGACCCGCCGCACCCCGCTGGCCGCGAGTGCACCGGCGTGACGGGCAAGCTGGCTGCCGTTCGTCGTCAGCGTGAGTTCGCCGAGCGCTCCGCTGTCGAGGTGGCGCGACATGGCGCGGAAGAATTGCAGGATGTCGCGCCGCACCAGCGGCTCGCCCCCGGTGATCCTGAGCTTGGTGACGCCGAGCGCGACGAAGGCCGAGCAGAGACGGTCCAGCTCTTCGAGTGTCAGCACCTCCTTGCGGGGCAGGAACTGGACGCGCTCGGACATGCAGTAGGTGCAGCGGAAGTCGCAGCGGTCGGTGACCGAGACGCGAAGGTAGCTCACCTTGCGGCAGAAGCGGTCGGTCAGCGCCGCGCTGGGATTGGCAAAGGCGGATGGGGCTTCGATCATCGCGCGTCACTCCGTGGCGGACGGCGGCCGGACGGAGCCGGCCGCCGTCCCGTTCAGATCATTTCGCCGCGTCGGAGGCGTTCGCCATCAGGAAGTCCATGACCAGCGCCGCCTCGGCCTCGTCAAGACCCGCGCGCGGGAACATCGAGGGCGTGATCGCCTTCCACTGGAGCTGGGTGAAGGCGCCCACATCGCGCGGCCCGTGGCAGACGGTGCAGCGTTCGTAGAACATCTTCTCGCCCGGGCTCATGTCGGCATAGAGCGCCTCCACCAGCGCATCCAGACGGTCGAGATTGAGGTCGTCATCCGAAATCGCGGCAAGCTCCACGCCCTCGATGATCGCCGGCTTCTCGTAGGCCATGTTGGGGCCGTCGGGATCTTCGCACTTGCGCATCGAGACGAGGCAGGTGTTCGCCGTGGTCGCCTGGCTGAGGCCCGAGGACTTCTGCGTCGAGGTGAGGAAGTTCACCAGACCCGAGTTGCAGCGCCCCTTGCTGTCCAGGCTCGGCCAGCCGCCTTCGTAGATCGACACCACCCCCGGCATGATCTCGTCGGAGACCACCGCGCCGGCGATGACCGTGCCCCGGTCGTTGTAAAGCTCGACGATATCCCCGTCGGCGATCCCCCGCGCGGCGGCGTCCTCGGCGTTGATCCGCACGGGTTCGCGGCCCTGGACCTGGTAAAGCGCCCGCAGCCGTTCCGAGTTCGCCATCTGGCTGTGCAGTCGGAACCACGGGTGCGGCGAGACGACGTGAAGCTGCCCGTCCCTGGCGTTGCCAAGATACTCGGCCGGTTCAAGCCACATCGGCATTCCGGGGCAATCGTCCAGCTTCATCTCGGCAATGGTCTGGCAGAACATCTCGATCCTGCCCGACCTGGTGTGCAGATGGTTCTTTTCCGGGTCGGCGTAGAAGTCGCCATGCCGCACCCAGGACCGCGCCTCCTTCGGCGCCGGCTGGAAGGCATAGCCCTTTTCCCAGAACACCTCGAAGGGCGTGGTCTCGGCCGCCGAGGTGCCGTTGTAGGCCTTCTTGATGATGTCGATGTATTCGGGATAGGCCTGATCCTCGATGTATTGCGACTGCCTGTAGAACAGGTCGGCCAGCCCGGCGAAGATGTCGAAGTCGCTGCGGCTTTCGCCGACCGGCTCGATGATCTTCTTCATCGCGTAGATGCGGTCGTTGGAATAGGTGCCGCCGACCGAGATGTCGTCGCGTTCCAGCGGCGAGGATGCCGGCAGCACGATGTCGGCCCAGCGGGTCGCCGCCGTCCACCAGACGTCCTGGCTGACGATGGTCCTGACCTTGGCCAGCGCCTTGATCAGCCGGTTCGTGTCCTGCTGGTGCGACATGAAGTTGTTGCCGGCGTTGTAGATCATCTGCACGTCCGGGTATTTGCGGAGGTTGCCGTTGTAGACCACCTCGGCCCCCGGGTTTTCCAGCGCCTCGGTCAGCCGCGAGGCCGGGACGATGGTCTCGGTGACGAAGTTCTTGCCCTGGCTCAGGCCGGCGGGCGTCGCCTTGCCCGATTGCGGCATGCCGCCGCTGCCGTAGTGCCACGAGAAGCCCACGCCCTCACCCGGCTTGCCGATCTTGCCGGTCAGCGCGGCGAAGTTGATGATCGCCCAATGCGTCATCTCGCCGTGGTGGGCGCGTTGCAGCGACCAGGCACCGGCGATCTCGGTGCGCGATTTCGCCAGGGTCTCGGCCAGGTCGCGGATCTTCGCCGCATCGATGCCGGTGAGCGCGGCGGCCCATTCCGGCGTCTTCGGCGTCTTGTCGTCGCCCTCGCCCTTGACATAGGCGATCCACCTGTCCGACCCGACCGTGTATTTCGCCAGATAGTCCTTGTCTTCGAGGCCGTTTTCCAGAACGTGGAACGCCATGCCGAGAAACAGCGCCACGTCCGTGTTCGGCACGATCCTGACCCAGTCGGCGTTCAGCACCTTGTCCGAGGCCGTGCGCTGCGGGTTGATCGAGATGAACCTGGTGCCGTTGTCGCGGATCTGTTCCCAGGGCGTGTACATGCCGTGGTCGGCCACGGTATATTCAACCCGGTTGTTCTTGACCGGGTCGCAGCCCACCAGCACGAACACCTCGGTGTTGTCGCGGATCACTTCCCAGGCGGTCTGGGCGGAATAGACCTCCATGTCGCCGATCACATGCGGCAGCGAAATCTGGCTGGCGCCGCCGGACCAGTCGCCCACGGTGTTGGTGCAACCGCCGATCATGTTGAAGAATTTGCCCTGCAGCACGTTCGGGCGCATGATCCCGGCATGGCTCCACCCGCCATACGAGGTGGACAGGATCGCCTGGTTGCCGTGCTGTTCGATCGTGTCGACGATCGCCTTGGCGGTCAGCTTCAGCGCGGTGTCCCAGTCGACGCGTACGTATTCTTCCTTCCCGCGGAGTTCGGGTTTGACGTCGCCCGTCTTCCAGCCGTCCAGATAGGACTTCCGCACCATCGGATAGTCGATGCGCGTCTTGTCGTAGACCCGGTCGAGCACGCCGTACATCAGCATCTCGGTCGGACGCTGGTCCAGCTCGATCATCGGCGAGATCTCGACGATCCGGCCATCGCGGACCACCGCCTCGAAGGGGCCATAGTGACTGGCGCTGAAGACGCGCCCGCTGAAGGAGTTCGGGTCCACCGCTGCGAGCGCGGTCGAGTTCATCAGCCAGCCGGCCCCCAGAAGGGTGGCGCCGCCTTGCAGGAAGCCGCGGCGGGTCGGATTGATAAAGGTCATGGCGGTTCTCCGTCTTGATTGCGACGGCAAAGTGCTGCCCCGGCGCGGGATCGGCCTTGCGGGGGGTCAAGGAATCCTGTGAACTCATGTGAAGGGATGTAAAGGACGCAATGGCCGCGCATATCCTCATCGTCGAGGACGACCGCGTGACGCGGATGCGGCTCGCAGGCTACCTGCGCGGCCTCGGCTATCGCGTCACCGAGGCCGAGGATGCCGAGACGATGGAGGACGTGATCGACTTCGATCCGCCCGAGCTTCTGCTCCTGGACATCGGGCTCGAGGGCAAGGACGGGCTGGCCATCACCCGCGAACAGCGGGCGAAGTCGCGCGTGGGCATCATCCTCCTGACCTCGCGCGACGAACAGGTGGACCGGATCGTCGGGCTGGAAATGGGTGCGGACGACTATGTGACGAAGCCCTTCGACCGGCGCGAACTGGCGGCTCGGATCAAGAACCTGCTGTCACGCATCGCCGACATCGGCCGGTCCGCCCCGATGCCCGACGCGGTGGAGAACTTCGGCCCCTGGCACTTCGACCGCATCCGCCGCCGGCTCGTCTCCGCCGCCCGGACCGAGACGCTGAGCGCGCAGGAATTCGATCTGCTCGATGCCCTCACCCGCAACCCCGGCATCACCTTCGGCCGCGCGCGCCTGAGCGAGATCGTCGGGCGCGGAGAGTTGCGGCCCGGCGACCGTACGATTGATGTGCTGGTCGGCCGGCTGAGAAAGAAGATCGAGGCCGACCCGTCAAACCCCGACTGGATTCTGACCCGCGCGGGCCAGGGCTACTGCTTCGCGCCCTCGTCCGGCAACTGAAGCCCGACCCGCCCGGTCGCCACGCGCAAGGCCCGTCCGGCCGCTTCGGCCGCCGCCTCCAGCCCGTCCAGCGCCGCGGCGTCGCCTGCCTCCAGCCGCCGCATCAGGCCGCACAGGTCATCGAGCGCGAAGTTGCTGGCCGCCCCCTTCAGCCGATGGGCGATGCGCCGCCGTGCTTCGGCATCCGGTGCCTTCAGAAGCGCCGGCACGGCCGCGGCAAGGTCGGCCAGGAAGGCGGCAACGATCTCGGCCGCCGGCCCCTCGCCGAGGCTCGCCGCATCCTCGCGCAGCACCTCCTCGGCCCCCCGTGCCGGCGCCGCATCCTCAGCCCCGGTCCGTCCGGCGAGGAAAGCGACAAGCGCGCGCGGCGAGATCGGCTTGGTCAGGGCGGCATCGACGCCGAACCTGCCGCGGGTTTCGGCGTCGTCGCTGACGAGGTCGGCGGTCAGGATCGCCAGCCGCGCCCCGTTGCGGCCGATCCGCTCCGCCACCTCCTCGCCGCGCATGTCGGGCAGGTCGAGGTCGATGAGGATGGCGTCGAAGTCCGCCTCCGCCGCCCGCGCCAGCGCCTCGCCGCCGGTCGCGGCCTCCGCCACCCTGCATCCCATCCGTTCCAGATAGCCGCGCGCGACCAGCCGGTTGACCGGATGGTCGTCGATCACCAGCACCCTGAGGCCCGGAGGAACCATGCCCGACGCCGCCTCGTCCGCAGGTGCGGCCGCCTCGGCAAGCCGCAGCACCAGGGTGAACCGGCTCCCCTGGCCCGGCTGGGTGCTGACGCGCAACTCGCCCCCCATCGCATCGGTCAGTTGCCGCACGATCGCCAGCCCCAGCCCCACGCCCGGGATGCCCTTGCGGCGCGCATCCATGCTGCGGCCGTAAATGTCGAAGGCATGGCGCGCCTCCTCCGCCGTCATGCCCGGTCCGGTGTCGGCAATGGCGAAGCTGATCTCGTGCATGCCCCCGCCCGGACAGGGACGGCTTTCGACGGTCAGGGCAACCTCGCCGGCCTCGGTGTACTTCACCGCATTCGACAGCAGGTTCATGACCACCTGCCGGACCTGCACCGGCTTGCCCAGAAGCCCCGGCGGCAGGTCGCCGGCGACGGCAACGACGGGAAGAAGGCCCTTGGCGCGCGCCAGCACCTCAAGATGCGCGCCGAGCCCCCGCGCCAGCCGCGTCGGGTCGAAGACGGCAAGCCCGGCCTCGGCGCGGCTGTCCTCGCCGCTCGAGAAGGCAAGCAGATCCTCGGTCATCGACTGGAGGTCGCGCGCCGAGGTCAGCGCCGTCTCCGCCCGCGCCCGCCGCACGGGATCGGCCTCCTCGCCCACAAGAAGGTCGAGAAGCCCGATCACCCCGTTCAGCGGCGTGCGGATCTCGTGGCTCATCCGGGCGAGGAAATGGGTCTTGGCGCGGCTCTGTTCCTCCGCCTCGGCGCGGGCGGCGTTGGCCGACTGCATCTCCGCCACGACGTCGGCGGTGCGCGCCAGCACCGCGGATTCGAGGCTGCTGCGCAGCCGCGCGGCCTCTTCCGTCCGCCGGCGCAGGATGTTGAGCGCCTTTTCCAGCCGCCCGATCTCGTCATGGCCGCTGACCGGCATGGGGGCACCGATCTCGCCACGCGCGACGGTGACGATGCGTTCGGCAACCGCTCCAAGCCGGCGCACGACGCCCGCGCGGGTCCGCATCCAGACCAGAATGCCGGCAAGCACTGCGACCATGACGATCGCCACAAGCCCCGCCGTCAGGATCATCGCCTGCCACCCGGCCGCCGCGACGCGCTCCTTCATCCGGGCGCGCGTCTCGTTCCGCCCGCGGGCGGCTTCGGCGGTCAGCACGGCAAGCTTGACACCAAGGTCTTCGGACTGCTGCGCAAGCGCTGTCGAGGTGGACACCTTCTGGAGCTGAAGCGCGATCAGCCCGCCATCGGCGTCGGCCGACGCGAGGATGGCCAGGTTCCTGTCCGCCTCGCCCCGCCCCTTGCTGGTTGGCATGAACCGCGTCCGGGCATCGGCCAGGTCCACCGTGTCGCGGAATCTTGTCCGCAGCGGCACGATGTCGGCGGCCGTGTCCGCATCGGCGATCTCCTGGACGAGTGCCGTCAGCGTCGCCGTGGCTGCGGCCAGATCGCCCAGTCTCTCGAAGGCGAAGAAGTCGACATCGGCTAGCCGGTCGAGACCGGGCCTCTGGTTGCGGTCCGCCGGCATCGAATACAATTCCCAGATACCCGCCGTGATCCGCAGCCGGGCAAGATCCCTCTCGGCCGAGATGCCTTCGGAAAGGCGCTGTCCGGCATCCGCAAGGCGATGCTTCTCGGTCCGGATCGACGCCTCCAGGAGGCGCAGCCGCTGCACGGTTTCGCTCATCCGCGCGACAAGTGCCCTCGCGTCGGCCGCCACGCCCGGCTCGCCCGCCGCTCCGGCAAGGAACTGCCGCATCGCGGCGATGTCCGCGGCGATCCCGTCGATCTTGGCCGTCAGCGTTCCCGCCGTCCGGGTGATCTCCGGTCCGGTCCAGGAAAGCGCAAGCTGCTCGGCGAGCGAACCGGCGAGATCGGCTTCCGACGCCACGCGCTCCGTGCGCTCGATGATCGCGATGCTGCTGCCCAGAACCTGCGCCTGGGTCCGGGCAAGGAACCGGTTGACGCCGATCGAGGCGAGGCCGACAAGGATCGTCAGGCCGGAGAGGACCATGAAGACGGACTGGAACTGCTTGTCGAACCGTCTCGGGCGCATGGGACGTGCTTATCGGCGGTTTCTTCTCGGCGCAATCGCCGCCGTCTGCGGCCTTTTCGGCACCGGGGCGACGGCTGGCAGCGGCCTTCTGTGTGTGCTCGTCCCCCATTTCAAGGACGAATACTGGCTGAGTGTCGCACAGGGGATCGAGACCCGCGCGGCCGCTGGCCACCTTGCCGTTCGCTTCTTCGAGGCTGGCGGCTATCAGGCCCTGACGACCCAGATCCGGCAGCTCGGGGCCTGCGAGGCGCTTGCCCCCGACGCGATCCTCCTCGGCGCGGTCTCCTCGGACGATCCGGCGCTCCTGGCCGCGGTGGCCGCGGCCGCAGCCCGGCGCCCGGTGATCGGGCTGGTCAATGAACTGCACTCGGATGCCCTCGCCGCCCGGGTCGGCGTCGACTGGTTCGACATGGGCCTCAGGCTCGGCCAGTATCTGCACGGGCATTTCCCCGCCGGGGGGATGCCGCGGAACACCATCCTGCTGTCCGGTCCGGCGGTGTCCGGCTGGGTTGCGCCGCTCGAAACCGGGCTTCGTCAGGGCCTGGAGGGGTCCGCCGTCTCGATCGTTTCAGTCTACGGGGCCGACACCGGGACTGCCGAACAGTTGCGCCTGCTTGAAACGGCGCTGGCCGCCGGGCCGGCGCCGGACCTGATCATCGGCGCGGCCCCCGCGATCGAGGCGGCGATGGCGCTTCTGCCCGGCATGGCCGATCCGCCGGGCCTTGCCGCGACCTACGTCAGCCACACTGTCGCGCGCGGCCTCGTCGGCGGCCGGATCATCGCCGCCCCCTACGACGACCCGATGCGCCAGGGAGAGATGGCGGTCGACGCATCGGTGGACGCGATCGCGGGCGTCACGCGGCAGGCGTTGATCGGCCCGCAGATCACGGTTCTGACAGCCGGTGCCGCGCCGGACGCATTTCGCCTGTCGCCGGTCGGCTTTTTCCCCACGCTCGACTGACCGTCGAACGGCACGCCAGCGGTCGGCGCCACCTGTCCAGGCCGATGTGCGGTCACTTCAGGCGCGCCGGACGCGCAAGCTCGGCCGCGATGATCATGCGCTGGATGTCGCTGGTGCCCTCGTAGATGCGGCAGATGCGTGCGTCGCGGTAGATCCGTTCCACCGTGAAGTCCTTCAGATAGCCGTAGCCGCCGTGCACCTGGATCGCTTCCGAGGCGACCCATTCGGCGGCTTCGGACGCGTAGAGCTTGGCCATCGCCGCCTCGGTCTTGCAGGCCTGCCCGGCATCGCGCAGCCGTGCCGCATGATGCAGGTAGCAGCGCGCGGTCTCGACCTTCATGCGCATGTCGGCCAGCCGGAAGCCCACCGCCTGATGCTCGATCAGCGGCTTGCCGAAGGTCCGCCGTTCGAGCGCATAGGCATGGGCGAGATCGAAGGCCGCGCGCGCGAGGCCCACCGACTGCGCCGCGATCCCGAGCCGGCCGAGTTCGAGCGTGCCCATCGCCAGCGCGTAGCCGCCGCCGACCGCGCCGAGGACATGGTCGTCCGGCACGAAGACATCGTCGAGGCCCACCTGGCAGGTCTCCGACGCGGAAAGGCCCAGCTTGTCCTCGACCCTGAGGGCGCTGTAGCCGGGCGACGAGGGCGGCACCAGGAAGGCGGTGATGCGGCGGCGCGGGTCGTCGGCGTCGACTGCGGCGAAGACGATGGCGATGTCGGCGGACTTGCCGTTCGACATGAACTGCTTGGTGCCGCTGATCCGATAGCCGCCGTCGCAACGTTTGGCGCGGGTCGCGATGGCGAAGGCGTTCGACCCGGCCTCCGGCTCGGTCAGGCCGAAGGCGCCGTTGATCTTCCCCTCCGCCAGCGGCCGCAGGTAGCGGTCTTTCTGCATCTCGGACCCGTGGTGCAGAAGCGGGCTCGACACCAGCCCGTTGTGCAGCGCCATCATCGCCCCGATGCTTCCGTCGGCGGCGGAAACCTCCTCGACCGCCATCACGTAGCTGACGTGATCGGCGCCGACGCCACCCAGGCTTTCCGGCACCAGCATGCCGAGAAAGCCGAGCCCGCCCAGCGCCGCCATCTCGTCGCGCGGGAACGCCTTTTCCCGGTCGCGATCGGCTGCCGTCGGCGCAAGGCGGTCCTGCGCGAAGGCGCGCGCGCTGTCGCGGATCATGCGCTGGTCTTCGGTCAGCAGGTTATCGTGCATGTCAGGCCCTTTCGCGGCTGCGGGTTGCGTCGTGCAGGACGCCGTCGTCGATCAGCCGGGCGATCTCTGCCTCCGAAAGGCCGAGGCGGCGGGCAAGCACCTCCGGCCCGTCCGCCCCCAGTCCGGGCGCCGCCGCAACCGGGGCCGCGCCCATGCCCGAGAACCGCACCGGCTGCGCCATGACGCGCTCGGCCCCGCCGCCGGCGACCGGGACGGTCGGCAGCAGATCGCGCCCGGCGACCTGCGGCCCGGCAACCGCCTCCGGCAGGGTGAGGATCGGCGAGGCGGGAACGTCGTGGGCGCGCAACCGTTCCAGCACCGCCGCGACCGGCAGCGCGCCGCTCCACCGCTCGATCAGCGCCTTCAGCGCCGCGTGGTTGTCGTGGCGCGCGCCGTTCGACGAGAACCGCGGGTCCTGCGCCAGCCCGGGCTGCCCCATCGCCTCGGCCAGCCGGGCAAACTGGCGCGGGTTCAGGACCGCGATGGTGTAATGGCCTCCCGCTGCCCGGAACACGCCGAAGGGCGCCCCGAGCGGATGGCGGTTTCCGACCCGGACCGGCGGCGTACGCCCGTGCAGATGCTGGGCGAGCCCCGCCGGCATGAAGTTGAACAGGCAGTCATACATCGCCACGTCGACGAACTGGCCCTTTCCGCTGTTGCCGCGCGCGATCAGCGCCGCCAGCGCGGCCCAGGAGGCGAAGAGCCCCGTGGTCAGGTCGGCGACCGACTCCCCCGTCATCGTCGGCGGGCCGTCCGGTTCCCCGGTCAGGCCCATGAAGCCGGTCAGGGCCTGGATCACCAGGTCATAGGCCGGCAGATCGCCCATCGGGCTTTCCCGGCCGAAGCCCGAGATCGCGACATGGATGAGGCCGGGATTGGAAGCTGCGAGTTCCGCGTAGCCGAGCCCCATGCTGTCCATCACGCCGGGCCGGAAATTCTCGACGAGGATGTCGCTCGACCGGGCCAGCTGGCGGACGATGTCACGCCCGCGATCCGACCGCAGGTCGAGCGCCACGCTTTTCTTGCCGCGGTTGAGCAAGCGGAACAACCCGCCCGTGCCGTCGGCCACGGGCGGCACATGGCGGTAATCGTCGCCGCCCGGCGTCTCGACCTTGATCACCTCGGCGCCGAGGTCGGCCAAGAGCGCGGTACAGAACGGCCCGGCGAGCACGCGGGTCAGGTCCAGCACGCGAACGCCGGCCAGACAGGAATTGGGCATGATGCACCCCCCCCCCCCGAGAAATTTCCCGACGACAGGATCGCAGGGGGCTGCTACAGAAGAAAGAACTATAGCCGAGCAGTTGGAATAGGATATTCAAATAATGACGACCCTGCGCCAGCTGCGATACTTCACCGCCGTCGCCCAGACCGGCAGCGCGACCCGCGCTGCAGCACTTCTCAACGTCTCGCAGCCGTCGATCTCGGCCGCCATCCGCGAGCTGGAGGCGGACCTCGGGCAGGCCCTGTTCCTGCGCCGTCAGGCGCTGGGGCTGGACCTGACGCCGTTCGGCGCGGACAAGGTGCGCGAGGCGCGCGAGATTCTTGCCCGCGTCGAGGCGATGACGGATGCCGGCGGCAAGGGCGCGCGCAACCGGCTGGTGCTGGGCTATTTTGCCACGCTTGGGCCGATCTGGATACCGGGCATTGTCGGGCACCTCGGCGCTGTGCTTCCCGATACCGAGCTTGATCTGCGCGAATGCGACCTGGAAGGGATTGCGCGGTTCCTGTCGACCGGGGTCATCGACTGTGCGCTGAGCTATGATGTCGGCCTGCCACCGGGAACCGAACGCGCCGTGCTGGCGGAGCTTCTGCCACACGCGGTTCTGCCGGCGGGCCATCCGCTCGCCGGGCGCGAGTCGGTCAGCCTCGCCGAACTGGCGGAGCACGATTTCGTCCTGATCGATCTTCCGCTCAGCCGCGAATTCCTCATGGTGCCGTTCTGGCAACGCGGCCTGTCGCCGCGCATCCGGCTCAAGACCCGCTCGATCGAGATGGCGCGCCGCATGGTGGCGGCCGGCCAGGGCGTTTCGCTTCTGGTCACCCCCGCCAGCGGTGGAGATGCCTCACACCCCCTGCCGATCGTGTTTCGGCCCCTGCGGGACGAGATGCCAAGCCAGAGACTGGTCTTCGCCCATGCACCGGCGGCGCCCCCCAACCCGGCCCTGAAAGCGGCGGCGGAGGCGATCGGGGACTATTTCGCCGCCGGCGCGGCAGGCCGGTGAGCGATCGAAATGCAGACCGCTTCGCCCCCCGGCGGCAGGTCGAACGTTCCGGCCGCGCAAAGGACGGTGTCGCCGGGTTCCAGTCCGGTTCCGTTCCCGATCGCGCCATCCGCGACGACGTGAATTGCGATGGTTTCGCCGGGTCCGGCGGCAACCACGTGCCGCGTCGCGCCCGAAAGCGTCGCCACCGAGGCGATCACATCCTTCCGGCACATGACATTCAGCGCCCTGACCGCCCCCTTCGGCAGGCGCGCGGCGACCGGGACCGCACCGTCGAAGGCGATGGGGCAAAGACGGGCCACGCGCCGTGGCCCGTCGGGCAGGTCGAGCACCAGTCCCTCGCCGGCGACGACGGTCAGGATGCGGTGAAACCCGGGAAAGGCCGAAAACGGGCCGTCGCGGTCGATATCGGCCAGACTCAGGCGCCAGAGCGGGCCCAGATGATCCGTGACGCCTGCGATCTCGCGGGTGATGCCGCCACCGTTCTTCCACGACACCGGGATCAGCGCGGCGGAACGGATGATCCGCATCGGTTCCACGAACTCAGCCGAACAGCGTGGCCGCCGCGGCCCGGTAGGCGGCGCGGATCGCCTCCTCGCCGGGGTGTCGACGATCGCGGATGACCCAGCGGCCGGCGACCATCACAGCGCGCACCGGGTTCTGCGTTCCGCCCAGAATCCAGGCATCCAGCACCGTGTCAGGGCCGTGACCAAGCAGCACCTGGCAATCGGGGTCGAGCATCACCAGGTCGGCCCGGCGCCCGGCGGCGATCGCCCCGCCCCCCTGACCCGATGCCCGTTCGCCCCCGGCCAGCGCGGTGTCGAACAGAAGCCGGCCGCTGTGCACCTCGGCCCCGCCCTCGGGCCGGGCGATGACGTTACGCCGCCTGAGTTCCAGCCGCTTGCCGCATTCGAGGATGCGCAACTCCTCGGCGGTCGAGGTCGAGTAATGGCTGTCGGTGCCGATGCCCCAGGCGCCGCCGGCACCGTGATACTCCGGCAGGGCGAAGAAGCCGTCGCCCATCGTCGCCTCGGTCAGCGGGCAGATGCCGGCGACCGCCCCGCTGGCCGCCGCGCCGGCGATCTCGGAAGCATCCAGATGCGTCGCATGGACCAGGCACCAGCGGTCGTCGAGCCCGACATTGTCCAGAAGCCACTGCACCGGGCGGGCGCCAAGGCCGGCACGGACCTCCTCCACTTCATGGGTGGTCTCAGAGACGTGGATGTGCAGCCGCGCGGCCTTGTCCATCGCATCCATTCCCGCCAGCGCGGCCCGTGCTTCGTCCGGCGTGACCGCGCGCAGCGAATGCAGCGCCAGCCCGACGCGCAGGTTGGGGTGGTCGGCGCGCCGTCCGCGCAGGGTGTCGATCAGCTTCAGGTAGTCGTCCACCGGATGGACGAAGCGCCTCTGCGTCTCCTCGACCGGCTTGCCGATCCCGCCATGCGCATAGAGCACCGGCAGCAACGTCAGCCCCAGCCCGGTACGCGACGCCGCGGCGATCAGCCGGTCGGACATCTCGGCGGGGTCGGCATGCGCCCGCCCGCCCGGCAGATGGTGGACATAGTGGAACTCGCAGACCGCGGTCATGCCGAACTGGAGCATCTCCAGATAGACCAGCGCCGCCACCGCCTCGTAGCTCTCGGGCGTCAGCCGGTCGACCATGCGATACATCTCTTTCCGCCAGGTCCAGAGATTGTCCTCGGCCCGGGCGGCGGTGACGAACTCGGTCCGGCCCGCCAGCGCGCGCTGGAAGGCGTGCGAATGCAGGTTCGACAGGCCCGGCACGCCGAAGCCGCGCAGACGTTCGACCGCCCTGCCCTGCGGCCGTGCCCCCGTGACCGACAGGATCATGCCATCGGCGCCGACCTCGACATAACCGGGCGAAAGCCAGCCTTCGGGCTGGTGCAGGTGTTCGACCTCGTAGATCGTCGTCATCGCGGTTTCCTTCAGCGGCCGAGCGCGCCCGAACGGGCGAGGCGGTCAAGGGCGGCAAGCGCGGGGCCGAGCACGGCGCGAAGCCGGCCGGCGCGGGCGGGGTCATAGGCCCAGGGGGCGGTCTCGGCGGCCAGATAGCCGCGCTGGGCGATCTCCATCTGGATCGCGTGCACGCCGATTTCGGGCCGGCCGTAGTGGCGAGTGGTCCAGCCGCCCTTGAACCGGCCATCCAGCACCGTGGGCAGGCCCGAGCCTTCACATGGGCCGCGCAGCGCCGCGGCCACTGTCCCGGCGCAGGTGGTGCCGCCGTTGGTGCCGATGTTGAAGACCGGCAGCTCGCCGTCGAACAGGAAGGGGATCACCGAACGGATCGAATGACAGTCGTAGACCACCGCCGTGCCGTGGACCGCCTTCACCCGGTCGATCTGCGCCCGAAGCGCGGCGTGATAGGGCGCATGGAAGGCCGCCCGCCGCTCGGCGATCTCGTCGCGGCCGGGCGCCTGCCCCTCGGCCCAGATCGGCCGGCCGTCGAAATCGGTCAGCGGGCACAGGCCGGTGGTGTTCTGCCCCGGGTAAAGCGAGGCATCGTCCGGCCCGCGGTTGGCGTCGATCACATAGCGGTGGAAGTTTGCCCGCACCACCGTGGCCCCGGGCAAAAGCCCGTCGTAAAGCCGCCCGATGTGCCAGTCGGTATCGGCCAGCCCGCGTCCGTTCTCGTTCAGCCGCGCCGCCACCGCCTCCGGCAGCCAGGTGCCCCCGTGCGGCAGCCCCAGGATCACCGGGCCGTCGCCCGCGACGATCTCGACCGGATGCATCATGCCGCCTCGGTGTTGCGGAAGACGACCTTGCCCGCCTTCATCACCAGCCGCGCCCGTCCCCGCCCGAGGCGATAGGCCATGTCCTCGAACCGCTCATAGGGGAAGATCGCGATGTCGGCATCCTTGCCGGGCTGGAGCGACCCCAGCCGGTCGCCGCGATCCAGCGCCATCGCCGCGTGCAGTGTGCCGGCGCGGATCGCCTCGGCCGGGCTGAACTTGTAAAGCCGGCAGGCAAGCTGCACGACGAAGGGCATCGATTCCAGCCAGCAGCCGGGGCACATGTCGGTGGCAAGCGCCACGGTGACGCCCGCATCCATCAGCGCGCGGGCATCGAACGGGCGCGCGTGGCCGACCGAGAAGTCGAGCGCCGGCATCACCACGCAGACCACACCCGCCGCCCGCAGGCCGGCATACTCCGCCGGATCGGTGAAATTCATGTGATCGGCCGACACCGCCTTCAGCTCGGCCGCAAGCCGCGATCCGCCGATATGCGAATAGGCGTCGGTGTGGATCTTCACCTTCAGCCCGTGCTCCAGTCCGCGTGCGAGGATCGCACGGGATTCCTCGACCGTGTAGTAGCCGTCGTCGCAATAGACATCGTTGAACTCGGCAAGGCCGCGCCGTGCCACCTCGGGGATCATCTCGTCGAGGATCTCGCGGATATAGGCGTCGCGCGGCTTGTCGTCGGGAAACTCGTGCGCGCCAAGGAAGGTCGAGACGATCTCGATCGGCTGGCGGCGGGCCAGTTCGCGGTTGACCTCGAGCATCTTGATCTCGGTCGCGGTATTCAGGCCATAGCCGCTCTTGCTTTCGACCGTGGTGGTGCCGAAGGACAGCATGTGCCCCAGCCGCTCGGCGGCGCTGGCCACCAGTTCCTCCATCGACGCTTCGCGCATCATCCGGGCGGTGGCGCTGATGCCCACCGGAATGCCCATCGCCCGGATTTCGGCGGCGGTCCGGCCCTGCACCTTCTGGGCATATTCCTCGACCCGAGACTTGTGAAAGACGAGATGGGTGTGGCAATCGACAAAGCCCGGCATGACCAGACCGCCGCCGGCGTCGATCCATTCCGCCTCTGACAGGTCATGGGCGGCGGCGATCTCTGCCGCCGTGCCGATGGCGGCGATCGCGTTGCCGCTGACCGCCACCACCGTGTTCGTGCAGGCACCGACAAGATCCGGGGCGTCGGGCGCGCAGGTCAGAACCTGGCCTGCGTTCTCGATAAGTGCCGTGATCCGTGCCATGCCGGTGCCTCCTGATGCCTACTTCGATTTCTTGCGCGGCGCTGCGGCGTCGTCCGGCCCGAAGGTCGCGGTCGGCGTCCACCAGAGCGGCACCTGCACCCCGTCCTTGGCGAAGCGTTCCGCCGCCGCCTTGCGGGCGATGTCGTAGCCGGCCTGGGCGTGGCGCACCACGCCGATGCCCGAGTCGGTGGTCAGGCAGGCGGCAAGGCGCACGTCCGCCTCGGCAGAGCCATCGGCGATCATCGTCACGCCGGTGTGCACCGCCTCGCCCATCGAGTAGTTTTCCTGAATGGCGACAAGATCGGCGCCGGCCGCGGTGTTCAGCAGCGCGTTCAGGTAGGGCCAGTCCGAGATCAGGTCGGAGCCGTCGAGCATCCGTTCGGATTCGAAGGTCGGGTTTACGATCGAGCCGGAGTCGAGGTTGTCGCGCGAAAACGCCACCGGGCCCTTCAATTCGCCCTTGCGCACCATCTCGTTCACGCGCATCCCGAATGCCTTGCGCTGGCCGAAGCCCAGATAGCAGATGCGCGCCGGCAGGCCCTCGATCGGGATGTGCTTGCGGGCAAGCTGGATCCAGCCGCGCACCAGGTCGTCGTCGGCGAACATCTCTTCGACCACGTCATCAAGCTTGCGCAGGTCTTCGGGGTCGCGCGACACGCAGGTCCAGCGGAAGGGTCCGCGGCCTTCGCAGAAGAGTGGGCGGATATAGGCGGCGACGAAGCCCGGGATCTTCATCGCCTTGTCGACCGGCATGCCGGCATCGCGCGCCTCCTTGCGCAAGGAGTTGCCGTATTCGAAGACCTGCACACCCTTGTCGTGGAACTCGTTCATGAGGCCGAGGTGCTCGATCATCGCCTTGCCGGCGAGCTTGAAGTAGCGGTCGCGGTCGGTTCGGCGCAGGTCGCGCGCCGCATCCACCGTCAGCCCCGCGGGCACATAGGACAGCGGGTCATGAGCGGGCGTCATGTCGGTGATGATGTCGGGGACAAAGCCCGTCTCCTTCGCCTTCTTCAGCACTTCGAGCGCGTTGCCAAAGAGCGCGATGCCGAGCGGGCGTCCCTCGGCCGCGGCGGCCTTCGCCTTGGCGACCGCCTCCCCGAAGTCGGTGCAGATCTCGTCGCAGTAGCCCACTTCGAGCCGCTTCCTCATCACCTCCATGTCGACGTCGCAGCAGATCGAGACGCCGCCCAGCATGGTCATGGCGCGCGGCTGGTTGCCGCCCATGCCGCCCATGCCGGCGGTGAGCAGGATGCGGCCCTTGAGACTGCCGCCGAACTTCTGGTCCCTGATCGCGACGAGGGTCTGGAAGGTGCCCTGGATCACGCCCTGGGTGCCGATATATTCCCACGGCGCGGCGGTGTACTGGGCATAGATCGTCAGGTTCTTGTCCTGAAGGTCGTAGAAGATCGGCCAGGTCGCCTTCATGATGTTGGTCGTGGCCATGACGACGCGCGGCGCCAGCGTGCTGGTGCGGAAGATCGCCACCGGCATCCCCGACTGGACGACCAGCGTCTCGTCGTTCTCGAGATCGGTGAGCGACTTGACGATGGCGTGGTAGCTTTCCCAGTTGCGGGCGCATTTGCCGATGCCGCCGTAGATCACCAGTTCTTCGGGGTGCTCGGCGTTTTCCATGTTGTTCTCGAGCATGCGCAGGATGGTTTCCTGCTTCCAGCCCTTGCAGCGCAGGTTGTTGCCGCCCATGGCGCGGACGGAATACAGGATCTCGGGTTTGCCCATTGCTGGCCTCCTCGGTTGGAGCATGTGAGTTTGGATGTTGTTTGAAACGTATATACAACTAAATACAATACAAGTCTGAAGACTTGTCAAGGGGCCGCAAGCCGACATCCGGGCGCCGCCAGAACGGGCTGGCGACCAAGGCGGCACTGCTATAGTCTATACAGCAGTTCGTATCGGTATTGATGGCATGAACCCGAAAGCAAAACGACTTCCGCAGGAGTCCGAATCCTCCGATGGCATCGGTCTGTCACTCGGCCAGCAGGTGCGCGCCCATGTTCTCGAAAAGATCGACTCGGGCGAGTGGCGCGAGGGTGACCGCATCCCGTCCGAGTCACAGCTTGCCGATCAGTTCGACGCCTCGCGCATGACCATTCACATCGCGCTCAGGGATCTGGCGGTCGAAGGCGTTCTTGTGCGCCGGCAAGGCGCAGGCACCTTCGTCGCGGCCCGACGGCGGCAGTCGACCTTCCTGGAGCTTCGCAACATCCACTCCGAGATCGAGGAGCGCGGAAACCGTCACACCACTGACGTGATCTCGCTTGAGCGGGTGCATTGCGACATGGGGCTGGCGACCGAGATGAATGTTGCGCCCGGCTCCGAACTTTATCATTCGGTGCTTCTCCACCGCGAAAACGGGCGCCCGTTGCAGATCGAAGACCGCTTCGTGAACCCGCGCTTCTCGCCCGATTTCCTGGAACAGGACTACACCCAGATCACGCCGTATCAGCATCTGATGGCCACTGGTCCCCTTGAGGAAGTGGAACACATCATCCAGGCCGTGCCGGCGGACGAGCGCAGCCGCGAGTTGCTGGCGATGGCACCGGGCGACCCGGTGCTGCTCTTGCGTCGGCGCACATGGTCGCGCGGCATGGTCGCCACCAGCGCACGGCTCTACCACCCCGGCTCGCGCTTCAGCATGGCCGGGCGGATGGTCGTGGCGCGCTAGATCGACCGCGGCGCCGCGACGACACCGGAAATCACCGCGAGGCCCGCGAGGCCCGGCCCGCCGGGACCGTGCCGAATTCGTCTTGACATCTGCGCCATCGGCTTGGATGCTTCAGATGACTATACAACTGTATGCAACCTGGGAATCGCCAGCATGAAAATTGCTCGTCCCGCTGCGGAATGGCGCCCGAGCCGGCGCCTTGACGCGCTGCCAGGATATGGCCGGGGACGCGCGGGCCAGGCGATCCCCTTCCGCCACAGGCTTGGCTCGAACGAGGCACCGGACGCGGGCAGCGCCGGGCGGGGCGCAGCTTTGCAGGCGGCAGACGCCATTCATCGCTATCCGGATTTGCGCGGGGAAACGCTGGCCGCCGCGCTTTCGCGGCACCACGGGCTTGGGCCCGACTGCGTCGCGGTCGCCGCGGGGTCGGTCGTGCTGCTGGATCAGTTGGTCCGCGCCGCCTGCGATCCGGGCGACGAAATCGTCACGCCCTGGCGGTCCTACGAGGCCTATCCGATCATCGCCGGCCTGTCGGGCGCGCGCCTCGTGGAGGTTCCGCTCGATGCCACCCATACCGCCGATCCGGCGGCGATCCTTGCCGCCATCGGTCCGCGGTGCCGCGTCGTGCTGATCTGCAATCCGAACAACCCGACCGGAACCGCGCTGGACGATGATGCCATCGACCGGCTGCTGGGCCAGATTCCCGGTGATCGTCTCGTCATCCTCGACGAGGCCTATGCCGACTATGCGGCGGACGCGGCCGAAGTCGCTGCCCGGCCCGCGCGCCGGCTGGCCCGCCACCCGAACCTTGCCATCTTGCGCACCTTTTCCAAGGCCTGGGGCCTTGCCGGCGCGCGGGTCGGCTACTGCCTCGCCGCGCCGCGCATCGTCGCGGCGGCACAGGCCGTCGCGCCGCCCTTCCCGCTGCCCGGCCCCTCCGTCGTGCTGGCCCTGGCAGCACTTGCCGATCCCGGAGCGATGGCGGCACGGGTCGGCCGCAACGCCACCGAGCGCGCCCGGATGTCCGAGGGGCTCGCTGCGCTCGGCCTGCCGGTTGCGCTGTCACGAGCGAACTTCGTCTGGCTGCCGGCGGGCGCCGATGCCCGGCTGCTGACCGACCATTTCGCCCGTGCCTCGATCGCCGTCCGCTGCTTCGAGGGCGAAGGCGTCCGCATCACCACCGGCACCCCCGCCGACACCGACGCCGTCCTCGCCGCTGCCCGCGCCTGGCAAGGCTGATCCCTCCTGCGACAAGGAAGAAGCACATGCAGAATGCCGTGATCCTGGGTGAGAGGCCGGTCACGCTTGACGACCTCATCGCCGTGACCCGTGCCAGCCGCCCTCTGGCCCTGTCCGATGACTCCCGCATCGCGATGCGCGTGAGCGAGGACTGGGTGGCGGTACTGTCGGCGCGGATGGATCGGGGCGAACCCACGCAGGCGATCTATTCGATCAATACCGGCTTCGGCTCGTTGTCCGGGCGGCAGGCGTTCAGCACCTCGGCGCAGGCGCGCGACCTGTCGCGACGGCTCGTGGTGTCGAATGCCGCCGGCGTCGGCCGCCATCTCGATGCCGAGGTGGTGCGCGCCGCGATGGTGATCCGCTCCGCCAGCCTTGCACGCGGCTATTCCGCCGTGCGCGCCGAGGTTCTGGAAACCATTCTTGCCATGCTGGACCGCGGCGTGACCCCCGCGGTGCCGGAATACGGCTCGCTGGGCGCCAGCGGCGATCTCATTCCGCTGGCGCACATGGCGCTGGTGATGTCGCGCGCCGAAGCCGGCGAGGCCGAGATCGACAGCGGCGAGGCCTGGCACGACGGCACGCTCAAGACCGGGGTCGCGGCGATGCGCGACGCGGGGATCGAGCGGCTGGTGCTGGGTGCCAAGGAGGGTCTGGCGCTGCTGAACGGCACGTCATTCTCGACTGCGCAGACCGCGCTGGCGCTGGCCGACGCGGAAAACCTGCTTGCCACCGCCGAGGTTGCCGCAGCCATGTCAGTCGAGGCGCTGATGGGCTTCGGCGATGCCTTCATTCCCGAGCTGCACGAGGCGCGCGGCCACCCCGGCCAGATCGAATGCGCCGCCAATCTCCGGCGGCTTCTGGCGGGCAGCGGCCTGATTGACGGCGGCATCGGCCGCGACCCGGTGCGCCAGCCGCCGCAGGATGCCTATTCGCTGCGCTGCGTGCCGCAGGTCCTGGGACCGGTGCGCGACACGCTGAGATTCATCCGCGGCATCGTCGAGACGGAAATCAACGCCGCCACCGACAACCCGCTGATCTTCGCCGACCGGCTGGAGGGGCGCAGCCTGAAAGCGGTGTCGGGCGGCAACTTCCACGCCGAATACGTGGCCTTCGCCGCCGACTTCCTGTCGATCGCCGTGACCGAGATCGGCAACATCGCCGAGCGGCGACTGTTCCGGCTGAACGACGGCACGCTGAACCGTGGCCTGCCCGACATGCTGGTGGCCAGCGAACACGTGGGCATGGACTGCGGCTACATGCTGCCGCAGTATCTGGCGGCGGCGCTGGTGTCGGACTGCAAGACGCTGGCCCACCCGGACAGCGTCGATTCCATCCCGACCTGCTCGAACCAGGAGGATCACGTCTCGATGGCGAACAACGCCGGCCGCCACGCGCGCCAGATCGTGAAGAATATCGAGAATGTGGTCGGGATCGAGGTGCTGATGGCCGCGCAGGCGCTGGAATTGCGTCTGGCCGAACGCGGTGCCGGACCCGAGGTTCTGTCGCCCGTCAGCCGCGCGGTGCTGGACCTGCTGCGCGCCAGCGCCGCGACTGATGGCCGCCCGATCGACCATCTGGAACGCGACGTGGTGCTCTATCCACGTCTCCAGGCCGTGACCGAACTGGTCCATTCCGGCGCCGTCCTGCGCACCGCGCAGGCGGCGATGGCCTGACCGTGGTCTCCGTGCGGACCCTGCCCGACGCGCTGGCCGCGGCCCTGCGCGCGCGGTTTGGCGACAGGTTCCAGACCGGCGCCGCGATCCGTGCCCAGCACGGATCGACCACCACCTGGATCGAGCCCCAGGCCCCCGATGCCGTGGTCTTCCCCGAGACCACCACGGAAGTTGCCGCCATCGTCACGCTTTGCGGCGAAGCGGGCGTGCCCGTCATTCCCTTCGGCGCCGGCAGCTCGCTGGAAGGTCAGGTCAACGCCCCGTTCGGCGGGGTATCGGTCGATCTTTCCCGCATGGACCGCATCCTCGCCGTCCATGCCGAGGATCTGGATTGCGTGGTCCAGCCCGGGGTGACGCGCACGCGGCTCAACGAACACCTGCGCGACACCGGCCTGTTCTTCCCGCTAGACCCCGGCGCCGACGCGAGCCTTGGTGGCATGGCGGCGACCCGCGCCTCGGGCACCACGGCGGTGCGCTACGGCACGATGAAGGACATGGTCCTGTCGCTCGAGGCCATCATGGCCGACGGCAGCATCATCCGCACCGGCCGCCGCGCCCGCAAAAGCGCCGCCGGCTATGACCTGACCCGTCTTCTGATCGGATCGGAAGGCACGCTTGGCATCATCACCGAACTGACCCTGCGGCTTCAGGGCATCCCCGAGGGCATGGCGGCGGCGCGGTGCAGCTTCCCGACGGTGGCGGACGCCTGCAACGCCGTGATCGCCACCTTGCAGGCCGGGCTACCGATGGCGCGGATCGAGCTTATGGATGCGGTGACGGTGGCGGCGGTGAACCGGTATTCCGGCCAGAACCTGCCGGAAACCCCGCTCTTGCTGGCCGAATTCCACGGCAGCCCTCAGGGCGTCGCCGAGCAGGCCAAAGCCTTCGGCGAGATCGTCGCCGGCTTCGGCGCCAGCGGCTACGCGCGCACCACCGACCACCAGGAACGTGCCCGCCTGTGGAAGGCGCGACACGACCTGTTCTGGGCAGTTCTGGCGCTGCGACCTGGGTGCAAGGGCATCTCGACCGACGTCTGCGTGCCGATCTCGCGCTTGGCCGACTGCATCGCGGCGGCGCAGGCCAAGGCGGCCGAACTGGGGCTGACTGCACCCATTGCCGGCCATGTCGGCGACGGCAACTTCCATAACCTGATCCTGATCGACCCCGACAGCGCCGCCGAGAAGAACGCCGCGCACATCTACATCGGATGGCTCAACGAACTTGCGCTGTCGATGGAGGGGACTTGCTCCGGTGAACACGGCATCGGCCAGGGCAAGGCGAAGTACCTCGCCAGCGAGGCCGGCGCCGCGCTCGCCGTGATGGCGGCGGTCAAGGCGGCGCTCGACCCGAAGGGCATCATGAACCCGGGCAAGATCCTGCCCCCCTCGAACCTCCGGCCCGCAGTCTGATGCGCGCGGCACGATTGCGCCGGATGGCATCGGTCGAGGACTTCCGCCGCGCCGCCGGGCGGCGGCTGCCGCGCATCTTCGCGGACTATGTCGAGGGCGGCGCATCGGGCGAGACAACGCTGGCGGCAAACACTGCGGACTTCGGGCGCATCCGCCTTCGCCCGCGTGTTCTGCGCGACGTGGCCACCCGCGACCTGTCGGCCGACTTCCTCGGCGCGCGCCATGCACTGCCCCTGATGCTGGGTCCGGTCGGATCGCTCGGCCTGTTCCGCGCCGGGGCCGAGACGGCGTCATTCCGCGCGGCGGCGGCAGCCGGCATTCCTGCCTGCCTGTCGTCTTTCGCCGTGACGCGGCCCGAATCCCTGGCGCCCTTCCTTGGTCCGGCGGATGCCTTCCAGCTTTATGTCCTGAAGGACCGGGACCGCACCGAGGCGATCCTCGACCGCGTGGCTGCCGCAGGCTTCGGCTGCCTGTTCGTGACCGTCGATACCGCCGTCTCGGGCGTGCGCGAACGTGATGTCCGCAGCGGGCTGCGGCATCTCTCCCGCCCCGACCTCCGGATGTTGCTGGATTTCGTCACCCACCCCTTCTGGCTCGCCGACATGGCGCGAATCCACCCTGCGGGGATGGCGCTGGCCGAGGACTGGCCCGAGACCGGGCGCAGCTATCTGGCCCAGGCGGCATTCCTGGCCGGCCAGATCGACCCGGCGCTCGACTGGGCGGCGCTGAGCTGGCTGCGTGACCGCTGGAAGGGGCGGCTGATCGTCAAGGGCGTACAGGACCCCGACGATGCGCTGGAATGCGCCGGACGCGGCGCCGACGGCATCGTGGTGTCGAACCACGGCGGGCGGCAACTGGACGGCGTGGTCTCCAGCCTGCGGGCGCTCGGCCCGGTCGCGCAGGCGTTGGCGGGCCGGATCGAGGTGCTGTTCGACGGCGGCATCCGCCGGGGCGGCGATGTGGCCAGGGCGCTGGCGCTCGGCGCTTCCGCCTGCCTGCTGGGCCGCGCCTATGTCTGGGGCGCTACGGTGGCCGGCGAGGCGGGGGTGGCTGCGGTACTGGCGGTGCTGCGGACCGAACTGGACGCGACGCTGGCGCTGCTGGGGCTGCGGACGGTCGCAGAGTTGCGCGATGCCGGGCCGGAGGTGCTGCACCTGCCGGCCGACTGGCCCTGACACGCGAAGACGCGGGGGAAAATGCTTGGGCACGGCGACATCCGCCGCCCCCCCCCCCGCGTTCAGTGGCTGACGGTGCGGATGAAGTTCGCCAGCCGTTCGGACTTTGGCCGGGCGAAGATTTCGTCCGGTGTGCCCGATTCCATCAGCACACCGTCACAGACGAAATGGATGCGGTCGGCGAGCTTGCGCGCGAAGCCCATCTCGTGGCTGACCACAATCAGCGTCATGCCGCGTTCGGCCAGCGAGCGGATGGTGTCGAGCACGCCCGACACCAGTTCCGGGTCGAGCGCCGAGGTCGGCTCGTCGAACAGGATCAGCTTGGGCTTCATCGCCAATGCCCGGGCGATTGCGACGCGCTGCTTCTGCCCGCCCGACAGCTGGTCGGGATAGTGGTCGCGCTTTTCCTCCAGACCCACCAGGCTGAGCGTTTCCATCGCTTCTTCCACGGCTTCCGTTCGGGGCCGGCCCTGCACATGGACCGGCGCCTCGATAACGTTTTCCAGCACGGTGCGGTGCGCGAACAGGTTGAAATGCTGGAACACCATCGGCATCTCGCTGCGCGCCTGCCGCAATTCCTTTTCCGGCGCGACACGGAAATGCCCCTGGTCCTCGTGGCACAGCCGCTGGCCGTCGAAACGAATCTCGCCGCCGTTCGGCCGGGCGAGGAAGTTGACGCAGCGCAAGAGCGTCGACTTGCCGCCGCCGCTTGGCCCGATCAGGAAGGTCACGTCGCCCTGGTGCACGGTCAGGTCGATGTTCCGAAGCACGGTGAGCGTTCCGTAGGACTTCCTCAGTCCGCGGATCTGGAGGATCGGTTCCCCGGTCATGCGCCCGCCCTCGCCCGCACGGTGGCCCGCTGGTGTTCCGGGGTCAGAAGATGTTCAACCCTGATCACCAGCCGCGAGGCGACGAAGCTCATGACGAAGTAGATGATCGCGACCATCATGTAGATTTCCATGCTGCGGAAGGTGTTGTTGATCAGGATCGAGCCGTGGCGCAGCAGCTCGTTCACCGCGATGAAGGAGACCAGCGAGGAATCCTTCAGAAGCGAGATGAAGTAGCCGCCGACCGTCGGGATGGCGATGCGCAGCGCCTGCGGCAGGATCACCCGGCTGTAGATCATCGTCCGTGACATGCCGATCGACAGGCCCGCCTCGCGCTGGCCGGGGTCGATCGACTGGATCGCCGCGCGGAACACCTCGGAGAGGTAAGCGCCCATGTTGAGGCTGAGCCCGAGAATCCCGGCCCAGAAGCCGGGCAGCACGATGCCGATGGTTGGCAGGGTGAAATAGATCACCAGAAGCTGCACGATCAGCGGCACATCGCGCCAGACCTCGACATAGGCGCGCAGCGGCCATTCCAGCCACCATTGCCCGGAAAGCCGGCCGAGCGCGATGACCAGCCCGAGCACGATACCGAGGGCCATGCTGAGCACCGAAAGCTCCAGCGTCACCACGGCCCCCTGCAGAAGGTAGGGGAAGTGTTCCGGTATCAGAACGAAGAAGAAGTCATACATGCCGGTCCACTCCCCCGCAGGCCCGCCTTATTTCATCATCTTCGCCTGGTAGTCGGCCCACATCCCGTATTTCTCAAGGATCGCCCTGCGGGTGCCGTCTTCCTCCATCGAGGTCAGCGCCTTGTTGATCTCGGCCAGAAGGTCGGGGCATTCGCGGCGCACGCCGACGGCGATGGAGCCGAGGATATAGGGCGCCTTGGCTTCCGCCTCGGCCCAGTCGGCCGGCGCGCTGTAATAGATCGGCTCGCCGACAATGTGCATGTTACCCAGTTCCTCCTGTTGCCCGGCGAAGGTGCCCTGGTCGAGGATGACGGCATCCACCTGGCCGTTCTGGAGCGCCACGAAGGGTTCGCCGAAGGTGTTGAAGTCCAGCACGCTGCCGGCCTTGCCCTGATCGACCAGCATGTGGGCGTTGAGCGAATCCTTGGTGCCCAGCGTCGAGCCGAGGATCTTGCCCTTGAGGTCGTCGATCGACTTGATCGGCGAGTCATCCTTGACGATCACGTAGTCGAGCAGCAGGAAATAGGGGTTCGAGAACTCGATCCCGGCGCCCTGGATGCGTTCCTGCGTCGCCGACATGGACGAGAAGATCACGTCCCAGCGGCCGGCCTTGAGCCCGGGGATCAGGGTGCTCCATTCGGTGATCTCGTGATCGACCTTCGGGATGCCCATGCGCTTGCCGACTTCCTGGAACAGCTCCCACTCGAACCCGCCGTAGCTGCCGTCCTCGTTCTTCCAGATGAACGGCTTCGTGCCCATCAGGCCGTTGCCCGACAGTAGAACACCCTTCTCCTTGATCGAATCTAGACATTCATCCGCCATTGCCACTGACGCCGTGGTGGCGAAGGCGGCAGCAATGACAAGCATCATCGTCTTCATGGTCGTCTCCCCGCTGATTCAGATAGTATCCTGAAAATAGGCATATTCCTGCCAGTTCTCCTGTTCGGGTCGCGAATGCCGCCTCTGACAGAGCCTCGATGGCCGGGCTTGCCGGATCGCGCGCAGTCACCCTCCTCCCTCATAGCGAACTGGAATCAGGCTAATTGCATATGCTTGTATAGTCAACTGAGGAAAGTGTTGGCGTCACGGCTCCCGGAAGCAGGGCATTCGGCCCGATGGCGACGCCCCTCAAGGCCGCCGCGGCAATGACACCGGGGGGGAAGGGGCGCAGTCCGCACCGCCGGGCCGCGCGCGGCCCGGGGTGCGGCTCCGGCGGGGATCACTTGGGGCGGAATGCCGCACAATGGGCGGGATCGGTCTCGATCCGCGCCGCCCCGATCAGGTCGAGGCAATAGGGAACCGCGCGGAACACCGCGTCGAGGCAGGTGGCGATGGCTGCGGGCTTGCCGGGAAGGGTGATGATCAGCGACCGGCCGCGAATGCCCGCGTCCTGCCGCGACAGGATCGCCGTCGGCACCTCGGCAAGGCTTGCAAGCCGCATCGCCTCGCCGAAGCCGGGAAGGTGCTTGTCGATCACGGCGGCGACGGCCTCGGGCGTTTCGTCCCGCGGCGCCGGTCCGGTGCCGCCGGTGACGAGGACGAGGTCCGCCCCCTCGGCATCGACCAGCCCGCGCAGGGCGGCGGCGACGGTCTCGCTCCCGTCCGGCACGATCCGGCGCAGGATGCGGACCTGCGACACGACAACCCGGCGAAGCCATTCCTCGGCCGCGGGGCCGCCGCGGTCTTCGTATTCGCCCCGCGAGGCCCGGTCCGAGACGACGAGGATGGCGATAAGGGGCGCGTCAGCCGACATCGGCAGCCTCCGGCCGGGCGGGGACGCCGGCGGGGAAGCCGATCTCGTCCCTCGCGTCGATGCTGACATCTGCAAGCCGTGTCATCAGGTCTCTCCATTTCTTCGCGCGGGCCGCACCCGCCGGCCCGATGCCCCATCCCGTCGGCCTGTAACGGACCGGCATCGGCCCCGAAGTCTATCGCAGCGCGGGGCGGCGGAGGCAAGGGAGGGCGGCGCAGGCGCGGGGCGGGCGCCGGCGCGGGCCGACGGCCGCCACCTCACGCGCTTCGGGCAGGTTGGCCGTTCACGGCAGAAAGCAGCGCGATCAGTCCCTGCAGCAGTGCGGTCGGAGTCGGCGGACAGCCGGGAATATGCAGATCGACCGGAACCACCGCCGCCACCCCGCCGGCAACGGCATAGCTGCCGGCGAAACAGCCGCCATCGCGCCCGCAGTCCCCGACCGCGATCACCCATTTCGGATCGGGC
>JAUQYA010000155.1 GCA_030837785.1 Albidovulum sp. | reverse complement strand
TGGCCGGAGCGCAAGCGCAGGCCAAGGGGCTGTCCGCAATCCCAAACGGTCGGGCACGGACTGCGCCCGCCCCGGTGGGTGCGAATGCACCCGCCGCCCGGGGGGCGGGTGCCGGCCGTGCTTCATGAGCACGGCCGGGATGGCGGCGGCCGGTCGCGACGCCCGAGGCGATGGCCTCGGGCTTGAGGGGCGCGCTATCCTGTCCGCGCTGGCTTTCGGGCCGCAGGGTATCTTCCCCTTCCGGTTCGCCTGCGAACCGGTTCGCCCCCGACCCGCCCCCCAGGGCGGGGGCGAAATCGCCCCCACCCTCGGGCCGGGGGCGAACCTGTGCGGTGCTCGGTGCCGGATGGAGGGTCATTTGAGCGCTTCCAGCTTGGACGGGTCGAAGCCGTCGATCACCTCAGCGTGCGCGTCGCGGCCCTTTACTACTTGGAGCTTCACCCCTGCTTCCACAGCACCGGATCGCAGAGCGTCTGCCAGGGCGAAGTTCTTGTCGCGCCTTGCCGTGGCGTATCTACGAACAAGCCTCTGAACGACCTTAAGGCTTTCCGGCGCCAAGACGCCCGTCCAAGAAACTCCTACGTGAAGTCCTTCAGCGTCGTATTCTTGGCTGCTTTTCCGATACCAATCCGAGCTTGGAACGAGACCTAGAAAGTCGAGAGCCCATTTTTGTTCTTCCACGTTCCCGTATTCAGCGAGTTGCCGGATGCGGGTGATCGCTTCGCTGGTGTTCAGATCATTGGCGATATGGGGGACTACCGAAGCCTCGCCGTATGCATTGGCGACGGCGCCTTCGGTCATTCGGAACCACTCAGTCAGCTCTGCGCGCGCCGCCTTCGCCTTCTCCTCCGTCCAGTCCATCGGCTTGGAATAATGCGTCGAGAGCATCACGAAGCGGATCACCTCACCGGGCACGTTCCAGCCGCCGCTCCAGTTTCCGTCCAGCAAATCCCTCACCGTGAAGAAGTTGCCCAAGGACTTCGACATCTTCCTGCCCTCGACCTGGAGCATCTCGTTGTGCATCCAGACCTTCGCGAAATCCGCCTCCGGGTGGGCGCACATCGACTGGGCGATCTCGTTCTCGTGGTGGGGGAATTGCAGGTCGATGCCGCCGCCGTGGATGTCGAAGCTGGTGCCCAGCAATTCCTCCGACATCGCCGAGCATTCGATATGCCAGCCGGGCCGGCCCCTGCCCCACGGACTGTCCCAGCCCGGCAGGTCAGCGTCGGAGGGCTTCCACAGCACGAAGTCCATCGGGTCTTCCTTGAAGGGCGCGACCTCCACCCGTGCGCCCGCAATCATGTCGTCAACCGAGCGGCCGGAAAGCCTGCCGTAGTCCTTGTAGGACCGGACGCGGAACAGCACATGGCCGTCCTTCTCATAGGCGTGGCCGGAGGCGATCAGCCCCTCGATCATGCCGATCATCTGGCCGATATAATCGGTCGCCCGCGGCTCGACGTTCGGCCTCAGCGCCCCCAAAGCGTCCATGTCGTCGTGATACCAGCGGATCGTCTCCTCGGTCCGCTCGCGGATCAGCTCCTCAAGCGGGCGCGGATCGCCAAGGCCCTTCCGGCGTTGCGCCTCGGCGTTGATCTTGTCGTCGACATCGGTGAAGTTCCTGACATAGGTGACGCGATCCGCCCCGTAGACATGGCGCAGAAGCCGGTAGAGCACGTCGAAGACGATGACGGGGCGGGCGTTGCCCAGATGCGCGCGGTCATAGACGGTCGGCCCGCAGACATACATGCGCACGTTGCCGGGATCGATCGGGGCGAAATCCTCCTTCGTCCGGGTCCGGGTATTGTAGAGCCTGATCCTGGTCCTGGTCATGGCCGATGTCCTTGCGCGCGCGTTCCGGCGGCGGGCCTGCCAGTCTCTTGTGCTCGTGAAAACAGAAGAACGGCCCGCCTGACGTGTCAGCCGGTAATGCACATGATGCAGATGATGCCGTTCGATGTCATGGCCCCCTGATAGCGCGGAACCCGCGCCCTGCCAAGGCTTTCCGCGACTGTCCCGGCATGGCATCCTCGCCGCCATGACGCGCGAGGTTGTCAACGCGATCTGCGCCGGCTTCCCGGGGGCGGAAGTCTCCGACCCCTGGGGCGGCGGGCATGACGCCTGGAAGGTGGGCGGCAAGATGTTCGCCTGCATCGGCGCCGTCCTGCCCGGCGTCTCGGTCAAGACCGATGGCGTCGAGACGGCGGAAATGCTGATCGCCGCGGGCGTCGCGGTCAAGGCACCCTATTTCCACGCCTCCTGGGTGAACCTGCCCCGGGGCACGGCAGAGGACGAGTTGCGCCACCGGCTTGCACGGTCCTACGTGCTGGTCCGTGCCGGACTGCCCCGGCGGGTGCAGGCGGCGCTACCGCCCTTCGCCGGGGCGTAACGGTCAGGCGCCGACGCTGGTGAAGGTCTGCCGCGCGTCGGGAATAGCGCCGAGCCAGCTTGCGATCGTGCGCGCCACATGAGCCGAGATCTGGCTCTTCTGCGACTGGCCCTGAAGCCGCGCACGTGCCATCGCGGGGCCGGTCATTGCCGGCAGCGAGGCCTCGACATGTTCGGGCCCGGCCAGCACCTCGCCGGTCCGCGCATCGCGGGCGGTGATGTCGAACTCGACGTCATGCACGCCGGCGGGGGCGCGCGTCTCGGCTGTGAAGGTCATGGCGTGGAACCGCGTCATCGTCACCTCGAGACGCACCGGGCGGGCGCCCTTCAGCCCGGCGGCACCGCGCGAAATTGCGGCCTTCATGATCGCGGCCACCTGGTCGTAGCGGTCTCCCGCCGGGTCCTCGCGCCAGACGATGTCGGCGCGCGGCAGGAAGATTTCCTCCTCCGAGACGCTGAGCGTGCGGGGAACGGTCACATCGACGGAAGTCACGCGCCAGTCCTTCGCGGGGGCCGGCGTGTCATAATAGGTTCGGAACGAGCCGCCGCAGCCGGCAGCCGCCAGCACCATGAGGATCGCCGAGCGGCGCGATACCGTCTCACCCACTGCCATGAAATACTCTCCTCACCAGCCACGCGAATCACTCGGCCCGCGACGCGCCTGCTATACAGGGAGAACGTGACCGCAATCGGTGATAATTGCGTTCATTTTGCCAGAAATCGCAACGATCTTCGCGGATCAACCAGGGATTGTTGCCGAAGTTTCGCCGAAGGAGCCCGCCATGACCGCCGCAAGGCGCCACGATCCCGGCCCCGCCTTCCGCGCCCTGCACCGCCCCGGCGCCCCGTTCATCCTGGCCAACGCCTGGGACCGGGGCTCGGCGCGGATGCTCGCCGGCCTCGGCGCCGAGGCGCGCGCCACCTCCTCGGCGGCCCATGCCTTTACCCTCGGCCGCCCCGACGGCGGCACCGTCAGCCGCGACGAGGCGCTTTCGCATGCCGCCGACCTCGTCGCGGCCACGCCGCTGCCGGTCTCGGGTGATTTCGAGAATGGCTTCGGCCCGGCGCCCGAGACCTGCGCCGAGACCGTCCGCCTTGCCGCCGAGGCGGGCCTTGCCGGCATCTCGATCGAGGATACCGATCTGCCTGGCGATGGCGCCTATGACCGCGCGCACGCGGTCGAGCGCATCCGCGCCGCCGCGGCCGCGGCACGCGCGCTGCCGCGCGATTTCGTCCTGGTCGCCCGGGCGGACGGGGCGATGACGGGACGCTACGGCATGGAGGAGGCGCTGGCGCGCATCCGCGCCTTCGCCGCGGCGGGGGCGGATTGCGTCTACGTTCCGCTTCCCCCCGCACCGGAAGACCTCGCCCGGATCACCGCGGCGGTGACGGTGCCGGTGAACGCGCTGGCGGCGGGGCCCTTCGCACGGCTCGCGCGCGCCGACTTCGCCCGCCTCGGCGTCGCCCGCATCTCGCTCGGCGCAACACTCGCGCGCGTCACCCACCGGGCGATCCGCGATGCCGCCCGCGCGATGTTCGGCGATGGCTCCTTCCTGCCCCTGACCGGGGGAATGCCGGGGGCAGAGGTCGATGCGCTCCTTTCGCGGTTCGGGGAAGGATGATGCGGCGGCTTTTCACCTGCCTGGCCCTCTGGATGGCGATCCTCGGCGGCCCCTTGCGGGCCGAGCCCTGGCCCGCGCCCGCCGATCCCTTCGTCACCGACCTCGCCGAGGTGCTTCCTGCGCCGGAGGAGGAGGCGCTGCGGTCGAAGCTTCAGGCCCTGAAGGCCGAAACCGGCGTCGAGATGACCGTGCTCACCATCGCCACGCGCGGCGACTATGCCCCCTCGGCCTCCATCGAGGCCTTCGCCACCGGGCTTTTCAACGCCTGGGGAATCGGCGACGCGGCGCGCAACGACGGCATCCTGGTGCTCGTCGCGGCGCGGGACCGCGAGATGCGGGTGGAACTCGGCGCCGCCTACGACCAGGGCTACGACGTGCTGGCCCAGGACATCGTCAGCCGATTCTTCCTGCCGGACATCGGCGAGGGCAATCTGGCGCGGGGCATCGTCAGCGGATCGGACGAGGTGATGGCGCGGATCGCGCGGCGCCACGCGGCCACGCTCCCCGCCGAGGCGCTGCCGCCCGAACGCGGACGCCTGCCGGGCTGGCTGCCCGTCGCCATCTTCGCCGCGGGGGCGGGACTGCTCGCCTTCCGCCGCCGGCTGGGAGGCCGGCTCGGGGACCTGTCGCAGGCACTCCGCCGCTGCCCGTCCTGCGGCCGCTTCGGCCTGAGGCGGACGCGCGAGGTGGTGAGCGGGGCGGCCGCGCAGGCGGAGGCGGTGCAGACCGAGACGGCGCAGACCGAGACGGCGCAGACGGAGACGGCGCAGACCGAGACGGCGCAGACGGAGGCGGTGCAGACGGAGCGGCGCGAAGTGACGCACACGACCTGCCGCCATTGCGGCTTCCGCGAAGACCGCGAGGTTCGCATCGCCCGCGCGGCGGGGCCCGGCAAAAGGGATGGCGGCGGCTTCGGCGGCGGCCGGTCCTCAGGCGGCGGGGCCACCGGCCGCTGGTAGGGGGACGCCTCCAATGCCGAACAGGGGGCCTTGCGGCCCCCTGCCCTGCTGTCAGACTGCCGGTATCAGAACCGGAAGCCCACCGTCACCGCCGCGGTGGTCGCGTCGAGGTCCGCGCCGGTGTTGTCGAAATCGTCGAACTGGTTATGCAGCACCTCGCCGCCGAGCGTCCAGCGGTCGTTCAGCGCATAATCCACGCCGAGGCCCGCGAACCAGCCGTTGTCGGAATGGCCGACCCCGGCGATGTCCGCCTCGGCCCGGGCCGCGCCGCCGGTGACGTAGATCAGCGTCCGGCCGAGGTCATAGCCCGCCCGCAGCTTCAGCCGGGCGATGCTGTCGAGCGAGTCGCCGGGCGTGCCGAGGTCGATCTCGGTCTTGTCCCAGTCGAGACCGGCACCGACGACCCACTGGCCGAGATCCCAGTCGAAGCCGCCGCGGATGCCGTAGATCGCGCCGTTGTCGTCGGTCGTGCCGTTGGAGCCGCGGCCATAGCCGAGCTGGCCGCCGATATAGCCGCCGTTCCAGTCGCCGTCGGCGCGCATCGGGGCAGCGACGGGCGCGGCCACCGGGGCCTCGACCACGGGTTGGGCATAACCGCCGGCCAGCACGGGCACGACAAGCGCGCCGGAAAGGGCGATGCCAAGGGCGGTTCCGGTGAAGAGGTTCATGTCAGTCTCCTTGTCTCTGCTCGGGTCGTCTGTTCGAGTTGTTTGGGCGCATGCGACATCCTCGCCGCAAGGGTCATGCCCACCGGGGATTAACTCGTTCCGCGCCGGGCCGGTTCCAAGGGGGGCTCACGGAAGCTTGAGCGCAGGCTCCCTCCGGGGTGCCGATCCCGGGTCGATCCTGGGCGGAGAATGGCCGGGCGGTGCCGGTCGTGGGCCGGCTTCCGCCGACTGGACAGCGGGCCGGGGCGCGGCTAGTTTATGAACATGCGTTCAATTCGTGGAACCGGAAGCTGGAGGAGGGCAGAATGCGACTCGATCAGGCGGCAGCGGTGATCACCGGCGGGGCCTCCGGCCTCGGCGCGGCGACGGCAGAGACGTTCCGCGCCCGGGGGGCGGCGGTCACCATCCTCGACCGCGATCCTGATGGCGAGGGCTTCGCCCGCGGGATCGGCGCCGCCTTCGCGGCGGTGGACGTGACCGACGAAGGCTCCGTGGCCGGCGCGATCGCCGCCGCGAAGGGCGCGATGGGGCGGATCGACGTGCTGGTGAACTGCGCCGGCATCGCCACCGGCGAACGCATCCTCGGCCGCGACGGGCCGCACCGGCTGGACAGCTTCCGCCGCACCCTCGACATCAACCTCGCCGGCACGTTCAACGTGATGCGCCTCGCCGCGGCCGAGATGGCCGGGAACGACGGCCCCGAACGCGGCGTCATCGTCAACACCGCCTCGATCGCCGCCTTCGACGGCCAGAAGGGCCAGGCGGCCTATGCGGCGTCGAAGGGCGGCATCGTCGGGCTGACGCTGCCGGCGGCGCGCGACCTCGCCGGGCTCGGCATCCGGGTCTGCGCCATCGCGCCCGGCATCTTCGCCACGCCGATGATGCGCGGCCTGCCCGAGGAGGTCCAGGCGAGCCTCGCCGCCGAGGTGACCTTCCCCAGACGCCTCGGCAATCCGGCGGAATATGCCGCCCTGGCCGCCTTCATCGTCGAATGCGGCTACCTGAACGGCGAGGTGATCCGGCTCGACGGCGCGCTGAGGATGCGCTGATGCCCCGCCGGAACCGGGTGACCCCCGAGGGCGAGATCATCGCCGACCCCGCGCGGGGGCTTTTCATGGGCAACCGGGGCATCCTCCATGACGGCGAGGGGCGGATCCTCATCCCGTTTCGCCACCGCAACTGGGTTTGTTGCGTCACCGCCTTCAAGGGCCGCAGGCGCGACCTGATGGCGCCGGGGCGCTATACCGAGTTGTTCTTCCTCGACGAGGCGGTGGCCCTTGCCGCCGGGCACCGTCCCTGCGGCGAGTGCCGGCGCGGGGCCTATGCCCGCTACCGCGCCGCCTGGGCCACGGCCACAGGGGCGGGCCTGCCCGCCCCGCGCGAGATGGACCGGGCGCTGCACGCGGCCCGGATCGCGCCGCGGCGGGGCACGAAGGTCACCTTCGCCGCCCCGGTCGAGAGCCTGCCCGACTTTGCCTTCCTGCGCACCGATGACGGCCCGGCGATGATCCTCGGCGACCGGCTCCTGCCCTGGGCGCCCGGGGCCTACGGCAGCCCCCTGCCCCGCCCGGCCTCGGGCCTTGTGGAGGTGCTGACGCCCCGTCCCACAGTCGAGGCGCTGCGCGCCGGCTACCGTCCGGTGCTGCATCCCTCGGCGGCGGCCTGACCGCCGGCCGGGTGGCGCTTTCGCCTCCCGAATGGGCGTCGCCCCCCGCGCACCCGAGGGCGGCGACCGGCCGCGGGCGGGCGCTGCACGACGCCGGGTTTGGTCACCTTATGGTGCCACCACTCCCAACTGTCATTCTGCTGGTAAGGTCGCAGTGCGCCAGCCCTGGGGGCGGTCGGGCGAAGTGGCAGGGGCGCGGTGACCTGCAAGCGCCCCCCTGATCGCCGTTGACCCCCGCCCCCGCCTCCGGCCACACTGGCCGGAACAAGGGAGGGCACCGATGAACGAGGCGAGCCGGGCGAACATCGCCCATATGGAGGAGCGCACCGACCTGGCCGCGGCCTTCCGCTGGACCGCGCGCGAGGGGATGCACGAGGGCGTGGCGAACCACTTCAGCCTCGCCGTCAACCCCGAGGGCACGCGGTTCCTGATCAACCCCTTCGGGCGGCATTTCGCCCGGATCAGGGCGACCGACCTCCTCCTCCTCGACGCCGGCGACGCCACGACGCTCGACCGGCCCGACGCGCCCGACCCCACGGCCTGGGGGCTGCACGGGGCGATCCACCGCGCCTGCCCGCATGCACGCTGCGTCATGCATGTGCATTCGATCCACGCCACCGTGCTCGCCTGCCTTCAGGACAGCCGCCTGCCGCCGCTCGACCAGAACAGCGCGATGTTCTTCGGCCGCCACGTCGTCGACGCAAGCTATGGCGGCATGGCCTTCGAGGAAGAGGGCGCGCGCTGCGCCGGGCTTCTGAGAAACCCGAAGGTCCGCACCATGATCATGGGCAACCACGGCGTGCTGGTGATCGGCGAGACGGTGGCCGAGACCTTCAACCGGCTCTACTATTTCGAACGCGCGGCCGAGACCTATGTCCGCGCGCTCCAGACCGGCCAGCCGCTCCGGGTGCTGTCCGACGAGATCGCCGAGAAGACCGCCCGGGAATGGGAGGCCTATCCCGACCTTGCCGGCCGCTTCCTGGCCGAGATCCGGGCGATGCTGGACGCCGAGGGCGCCGACTACCGGGGCTGAGGCGCGCCTTCAGCCGAGGAACGGCGGCGCCGCCATCGTCTCCGGCACCGGCACGCCGAGGCGGCTCAGGATCGTCGGCGCGAGGGAAAGCTGGTCGAGAAGCCTGTCGGGCTCCGGCCCTGCCGCGTCGCCGAAATAATAGAGCGCGAAATCACGCTGGTCTTCCCCGGCCCCGCCGTGGTGGCCGCGCACCGACTGGCCGTGATCGGCGGTGACGATGACCTCGTAGCCCGCCGCCCGCCAGCGCGGAAGGAAGGCCGCGAGCTGCCCGTCCAGGAGGAAGCAGGCCTTGTCCATCTGGATGCAGTCGTGGCCGTAGCGATGGCCCATCGAATCGAGCGTGCAGGTATGAAGCATGCCGTAGTCGAGCCGGTGCCGTTCGGCGAGCATGGTCAGCGTGGCGAAGAGGTCGGCGTCGCAGGGTGTCATCTGGTTGTCGTGGCCATAGCCGGTCATGGTGTGGAAGCGGCCGTGGTGGATCGGACCCCCGGGCTCGTCGTATTCGATGTCGCGCACCGGGTCGAACGGGTGGCGCTGGAAGAAGGACGACCAGAAGGAATGCGCCACCGCGCCGGTCCGCCCGCCCGCCGCGGCGACGGCGGAGAAGACGTCCGCCTGCGCCACCCGGAAGATCGTCTCGTTCGACAGGACGCCATGCACCTGCGGCGCCACGCCGGTGTGGATCGAGGCATAGCAGGAGGCCGAGGTCGAGGGCAGCACCGAACGCATCCGCCAGACCCGCGCCTCGCCCGCCGCCACCCAGCCCTCGAGGTTGCCGAAGAGCCGGCGCCAGTTGGCATGGGGCACGCCGTCGAGGATGATGAGGAGAATCCTGGAGTTCATCGCGGTCCCGCCCCCTGGCGCCGGAATCAGCGCGCGTTCCGGCGCAGCGTTCCCGAGGCTGCGCCAAAGCGCAAGCGCCCGCGGTCCGGGCCGCACGGGAACGCCGCTCAACTTCCCCCTGCGGCCGCCACGATCCATTCGAGGACGCGCCGCGCCGCCTCGGAGGCGGGCTTTCGCGGCAGCGCGATGAAATAGCCCCGCGGGCTTTCGGCGACATGCGGCAGGACCGGCACCAGCGCGCCTTCCCCGAGCTTGTCGTCAATCAGCCCGTGCCAGCCGAGCGCGATCCCGTGCCCGGCGACCGCGGCCTGCACCACCAGATCGTAGGTGTTGAAACTCGTCTTCCTCAGCCCGCCCTCCGGCGTCATGCCGAAGTGGCGAAACCAGCTTTCCCAGTCGAACCAGGGGCCGGCGCCGCTGAGGCTGAGAAGCGGCATTCCGGTCAGATCGCCGGGCGTGGTCGCGCCGGCGTGGCGACGCAGGAAGCCCGGGCTTGCGACCGCACTCACCCGTTCGCCGAAGAGCCGGGTCTCCGCCCCGGATGAGGGGTCCGGCGCGCCCATCCGGACCACCAGATCGGGATGGGCCGAGAGCGTCGCCGAAGGCGTCTGCGAGGCGAGGATCGAGATCGGCACGGCCCCGGTCGCATCGCCAAGCGCCGCGAGGCGCGGCATGATCCAGAAGGCGGCGAAGGCATAGTCCACCGCGATCAGCACTTCGGGACCGTTCCGCTGCCGGCGGAGATCGGCAAGCGCCTCGGCGATCGGGGCAAGATGCGGCTCGATCCGCGCCAGCAGCCCCGCCCCGGCCGGCGTCAGCGCCACGCCGCGACCGGAGCGTTCGAAAAGGGTGGTGCCGACACTGTCCTCCAGATGCCTGATCCGCTGGCTGAGACCGGGCTGCGAGAGCCGCAGGATGGGCGCGGCCGAAGACACCTGCCGCTGCCGCGCCACCACCGCGAAGGCCACGAGTTCGGCCGCGTGGCGGCGCAGGAACGCATAACTGTCGCTTATATCCGCCATTGCGCCTTTTCTCTGGAAATCGGCATTCCGGACCGTCAGGATATTGATGATCCAGAGATCGGCCGCAACCGGAAACCTCCAGATGACCACCGCCACCACGCCACAGACCACGCGCCCCAACATCCTGATCCTGATGGTCGACCAGCTCGCCGGCACGCTCTTTCCCGACGGGCCGGCCGACTGGCTGCATGCGCCGGCACTGAAGGCACTTGCCGCCCGCTCGGTCCGGTTCCGTAACGCCTATACCGCCTCGCCCCTCTGCGCGCCGGGGCGGGCGTCCTTCATGACCGGCCAACTGCCCTCGCGCACCGGGGTCTACGACAACGCCGCCGAGTTCGCCTCCGACATCCCGACCTTCGCCCACCACCTGCGCCGGGCGGGCTACCAGACCTGCCTGTCGGGCAAGATGCATTTCGTCGGCCCCGACCAGCTCCACGGCTTCGAGAGCCGGCTGACCACCGACATCTACCCGGCCGATTTCGGCTGGACGCCGGACTACCGCAAGCCCGGCGAGCGGATCGACTGGTGGTATCACAACATGGGATCGGTCACCGGCGCGGGCGTGGCCGAGATCACCAACCAGATGGAATACGACGACGAGGTCGGCTTCCATGCGGTGCAGAAGCTCTACGACCTTGCCCGCGGCGCCGACCAGCGGCCCTGGTGCCTGACCGTCAGCTTCACCCACCCGCACGACCCCTACGTCGCGCGGAAGAAATACTGGGACCTCTACGAGGGCTGCGAGCACCTCCTGCCCGAGGTTCCGGCGATGCCCTACGAGGACCACGACCGCCATTCCCGGCGCATCTTCGACGCCAACGACTGGCGCAGCTACAGCCTGACCGAGGGCGACATTCGCCGCTCCCGCCGGGCCTATTTCGCCAACATTTCCTATATCGACGACAAGATTTCACAGATTCTGGAAACGCTGGAAGCCACAAGGCAGGAGGCCATCGTTGTCTTCGTCTCGGACCACGGCGACATGCTCGGCGAGCGCGGGCTGTGGTACAAGATGACCTTCTACGACGGATCCTCGCGCGTGCCGCTGATGATCGCGGCCCCGGGGCTCGCGCCGCGGCGGATCGACGCCGCCGTCTCGACCATCGACGTGACGCCCACGCTCTGCGACCTCGCCGGGGTCTCGATGGAGGAAGTCACGCCCTGGACCGACGGCGAAAGCCTTGTGCCGCTGGCGCAAGGCGGCACCCGCGCCGCGCCGGTGTGCATGGAATACGCCGCCGAAGCCTCGCAGGCGCCGCTGGTCTCGCTCCGCGACGGGCGCTGGAAGCTCAACCTCTGCGCGCTCGACCCCGACCAGCTCTTCGACCTCGAGTCCGACCCGCACGAGCTGACCAACCTCGCCGCCGACCCCGCCCATGCCGGCACGCTGGCGCGGCTCCGGGCGATGGCGGCGGCTCGCTGGGATCTCGCCCGCTTCGACGCCGAGGTCCGCGCCAGCCAGGCCCGGCGCTGGGTAGTCTACGAGGCGCTCAGGAACGGCAGCTACTTCCCCTGGGACCACCAGCCGCTGCGCGACGCCTCGGAACGATACATGCGCAACCACATGGACCTGAACGTGCTCGAGACCTCGAAACGCTTCCCGCGCGGCGAGTGAGCGGACATCGCCCCGGCGCAGGCGGGGGCGAGGTCGCGGATCGCTACCGCCCCTTCCAGACCGGATCGCGCTTCTCGGCGAAGGCGCGCGCGCCCTCGATCTGGTCCTCGGAGGAATAGAGCCGGTCGACGGTGGCGAAGAGCCGCTTGCTGACCCGGTTCAGCGCATCCTGGAAGCGCATGTTCTCGGCCTCGCGCACCACTTCCTTGATTGCGGCGTAGACGAGCGGTGGCCCCGATTCCAGGAGCCGCGCCAGATCCCAGGCCTTGGGCAGCAGGTCCTCGGGCGTGGTGATCTCCTTGAGAAGCCCCCAGCGCAGCGCCTCCTCGGCGTCGAACCAGCGCCCGGTGAGCAGAAGGTCCATCGCCACGTGATAGGGGATGCGCTTCGGCAGCTTGATCGAGGCGGCATCGGCCACCGTGCCCGAGCGGATTTCCGGCAGCGCGAAGCTGGCGTTGGCCGAGGCGAGGATCAGGTCGCAGGAGAGCGCAAGCTCCAGCCCGCCGCCGCAGCAGATGCCGTTGACCGCGGCGATCACCGGCTTGTTGAGGTTCGGCAGTTCCTGCAAGCCGCCGAAGCCGCCGACGCCGTAGTCGCCGTCGACCGCATCGCCCGCGGCGGCCGCCTTCAGGTCCCAGCCGGGGCAGAAGAACTTGTCGCCCTCGGCCCTGAGGATCGCCACGCGCAGGCTGTCGTCATCGCGGAAGTCGCGGAAGGCATGCCCCATGATCCGGCTCGTCACCAGGTCGATGGCATTTGCCTTGGGCCGGTCGAGCGTCACCTCGAGGATGCCGCCCTCGCGGCGCGTCCGGATCGGCCCGTCCGTCCGCATGATCATCTCAGCCATCACACCGCCTCCCGTATCAGCGCATCCACCGCCACCGCCCCCGCCTCGCGGACGAGGATCGGGTTGATCTCGATTTCCTCGATCTCCGGCCGGGCGAGCATCAGCGCGCCGAGCCGCAGCGCGATCCCCGCGACCGCCGCCATGTCGGCCTTCGGCCGGCCGCGATAGCCGTCGAGAAGCGGCCAGAGCCTCAGCCGCCGCAGCGCCGCCAGCATCTCCGCTTCCGTCGCCGGCCAGACCAGCGTCACCGTATCGGCCAGGACCTCGGCCGTCACGCCGCCAAGGCCGAGGGTCAGGGTGACGCCATAGACCGGGTCGCGGCGCAGGCCGAGAAGGATTTCGGCCACCGTGCCGGTCACCATCTCCTCCAGAAGATAGCCTGTGGCGCCCTGGATTTCCTCTTGTCTGGCAAGGTCTTGCAAGCCGATCCTGACAGCGCCCGCCTCGGTCTTGTGGGCGAACCCCAGTCCCTTCAGCACGAAGGGTGCGGCAAGGCCGCCGGCCTGTTCCGCAAGCGCCGCCAGCGTCGGCGCGCTGACCGAGCGCGGCACCGCGACCCCGGCCGCGCCTAGCAGCGCCTTGCCCTCGGCCTCGTCGAGCGTCCGCGTCGCGCGGGGGGCGAGCGCGGCCAGCGGCCGCCAACCCGGCGCCCCCGGCAGGGTTTGCGCCGCCTTCAGCGCGCCGAGCGCGGTCTCGAGCCCCATCAGCGGCACCACGCCCCGGTCGATCATCGCGATGGCGCGGTCCTCGTCGAAGTTTTCCGGCAGCGAGGCCACCGGAAAGGCCGGCCGCCCGGTCGCTTCCTGCGCCGCCACGATGGCCTCGAGCGCGGGTTCGAAAGAGGACGGGTCGCAGCGGTCGGGCCGCGGCGGGTCGATCACGAAGATCCCGGCGTCGTAGCCTGCGAGCATCGTGGTGAAGACATCCGTGGTCCGCGGCCCGTCGCCCCAGATGAAGGTGTGGTAGTCGAGCGGGTTGGCGATGGCGACGATGGGGCCGAGGATCTCGCCGAGCCTCTGGCGTTGCGCCCCGGTCGGCGGCGGAAACGAAAGCCCGAAGGGCTGGGCGAGGTCCGAGACCAGCCCCGCCTCGCCGCCCGAGCAGGACAGCGAGCAGAGCCGGACGCCGATCCTGGCCCCGTGGACGTGGAAAATCTTCAATGTCTCAATGAGTTCCGGCAGGGTGTTCACCTCTGCCACCCCGGCCTGGCGAAGAAAGGCCGAGGACGCCGCGCCACCGCCCGCAAGTGCCGCGGTATGCGAGGCGGCGGCGTCGCGCGAGGCGTCCGTCTTGCCCGACTTGACGCAGACGATGCCCTTGCCCGCCACCCGCGCCGCCTCGGCCAGCGCGGCGAAGGCCGGCGCGTCGTCGATCCCCTCCACATACATGCCGAGCGCGGTCACCCGTTCGTCGGCGAGGAGCGCGCCGGCAAGCTCGGCCAAGCCGATCTGGGCGGCGTTGCCGAGGCAGGCGACATAGGCCACCGGCAGGCCGCGCGCCTGCATGGTCATGTTGATGACGATGTTCGAGGACTGCGACAGAAGCGCCACCCCGCGCTCGACCCGCCGCCCGCCGTGCTGGTCGGGCCAGAGGAGCGCGCCGTCGAGATAGTTGATGACGCCGTAACAGTTCGGCCCGAGGATCGGCATTGCGCCCGCAGCGGCGACAAGCCGCGCCTGAAGCTCAGGCTCGCCGGCCTCGGTCCAGCCCGAGGCGAAGCAGATCGCGCCCCCCGCCCCCATCGCCGCAAGCTCGGCCACGACCTCGACGGTGGCGTGGCGGTTGACGCCGATGAAGGTGGCGTCGGGCGCCCCGGGCAGGTCGGCGAGCGAGGCATAAGTCCTCAGCCCGCCGATTTCGGGCTTGGTCGGATGGACCGGCCAGACCGGACCGGCGAAGCCCATCTTGCGGCACTGGGCGATGACGTTTTCCGCCCAGACCGATCCCATCACGGCGATCGACCGCGGACGCAGAAGGCGGGAGAGGTCGCGGCTCATCCCCGGCCTCCGCGCAGGCGAAGGGCGCCGGGGCCCTGCCCCGGACCCCGGGATACTTGCAAACGGAAGATGGACGCGGAGACACCCTGCCCGCAGCCGGACAGGGTGCCATCTTCCGTTACGGTCATCGGCGTCCCCGCCTGTACCGTTTCCTCGGGATGGGGCATCAGCGTTATCACTTCGTTACCATCTTTCGTTCCGAAATATCCTCGGGGGGTCCCGGGGGGGGGGGCCGGGGGGCAGACGGCCCCCCGGTGGACGGGCTCAGGCGCCGAACGGGCGCAGAAGTTCGCGGCTGATGATGTGGCGCTGGATCTCGGAGGTGCCTTCCCAGATCCGCTCCACCCTTGCGTCGCGCCAGATGCGTTCGAGGGGAAGCTCGTCCATCAGCCCCATGCCGCCGTGGATCTGGATCGCCTCGTCGGCGATCATCGCCAGAACCTCGGTGGCCTTGAGCTTGGCCATCGACATGTCGGCCTCGGTCACCGTGCCCCGGTCGAACTTCCATCCCGCCTCGCGGGTCAGAAGCTCCGCCGCCTTAAGCTCCATCGCCATGTCAGCGAGTTTGAACGATATTCCCTGGAACTTGCCGATCTTCTGGCCGAACTGCTCGCGCTCCGCAGCATAGGCGATGGCGTGGCCGAGCGCGCGTTCGGCCCGGCCGAGGCAGGTGGAGGCGACCTGAAGCCGCGTCGCGCCGAGCCAGGTGTTGGCGACCTCGAAGCCCTTGTGAACCTCGCCGAGGATCGCCGACTTCGGCAGCCGGCAGTCGTCGAATTCGAGGACCGCGTTGGTGTAGCCGCGGTGGCTGACGTTGCGGTAGCCCTCGCGCACGGTGAAGCCCCTGGTGCCCTTGTCGACGAAGAAGGCGGTGATCCGCTTCTTGACGCCCCGCGGGGTCTCCTCCTCGCCGGTGGCCATGAAGACGATGGCGAAATCGGCGATGTCGGCGTGGGAGATGAAATGCTTGGTGCCGTTCAGGACGAAATCCCCGCCCTCCTCGCGCGCGCTGGCCTTCATTCCCCGCAGGTCCGATCCCGCGCCGGGCTCGGTCATCGCCAGGCAATCCCATTTTTCACCGCGGATACAGGGGTATAGATAGCGTTCCTTCTGTTCGTCGGTGCCGGCGAGAAGGATGTTCGAAGGCCGCGCGACGCAGGTCCAGTGGAGCGCGTAGTTGGCCTTGCCAAGCTCCTTCTCGTAAAGCAGCCAGGTGAGCGTGTCGAGGCCGGCACCGCCGACCTCTTCGGGCATGTTGGCCGCGTAAAGTCCGGCCGCCATCGCCTTGGTCTGCAATTCCCTTATCAGCTCCATCCGCAGATGGCCGCTGCGCTCCACCTCGGCCTCGTGCGGGTAAAGCTCGGTCTCGACGAAGCTCCGCGTCGTCTCGACGATCATCCGCTGTTCGTCGGTCAGGCCAAAATCCATGTCTCACACCTTGGGGTCGGGGTTGATCGTGAAGCCGTCCACCGCCACCACCTGGCCCGAGACCATGCGGGCGGCATCGGAGGCGAGGAAGACGGCCATGTTGGCGATATCCTCGGGGTCGACGAGACTGCCGAGCGCGGTGCCGCCGGCGTAGCCGTCGCGCACCTGATCGCAGGTCATGTCCTTCGCGGCCGCCTCCGCCGCGATCACGCTGTCCATGCGCGGCCCGGTGACGCCGCCCGGGGCGATGGCATTGGCGCGGATGCCGAAGCGGCCAAGCTCCATCGCCACGCTCTTCATCAGCCCGATCACCGCCCATTTGGCTGCGGCATAGGGAGAGCGGTAGGGATAGCCGTAGAGCCCGGCGGTGGAGCTGGTGAAGATCATCACGCCGGAGCGCTGCGCCTTCATCATCGGTGCCGCGTGCTTGGCGGCGAGGAAGGCGCCGTCGAGGTTGACGGCAAGGCAGTCGTGCCAGCCGTCGAGCGGCATGTCCTCGATCGCGGCGGTCGGCCCCTTGATCCCGGCATTGGCGCAAAGCACGTCAACTCCGCCCCACAGCGCCCTGACTTCGTTCATGAACGCGGCCATAGCCGTCTCGTCGGCGGTATCGACACGGGCGCCGCGGATGCCCGCGGGCAGGGTGGCGAGTGCCGCCGCATCCACGTCGGTGACCCAGACCCGCGCCCCGGTGGCCGCGAAGGCCGCGGCCATCGCCCGGCCGATGCCCGCCGCCCCGGCGGTGATGACGACGCGCCGGCTCATGCCTTGCGCTGGCCGACGTGGCGGCCGGCGGCGTCGGGGCGCGGCAGCGCCGCATGGGCGCCGGCGATGGGCGAGAGCCGCGCCAGAACCTCCGGTGCCGCCGGGCAGGTCCGGCCCGCCTTCATGTCGACATGGAGGAACATCTGTTCGAGCGTCGCCACGGCCTCCTCGCCGCGCAGGATGCGGATGAAGGCATGGAGCCGCTTGTCGTCAGCATGGAGCACCTGGAGCGTGCCGGTGAGCCGGTCGCCGAGCTTCGCCTCGCCGAGGTGCATGATGTGGGTCTCGGCCGTGTAGTAGCTGCGGCCGCCGGCGACATAGTCCATGTCGGCCCCGATCAACCTGAGGAACGCGTCCGAAACCTCTGACGCGGCGAAGAGATACCGGCTTTCCGTCATGTGACCGTTGTAGTCGATCCAGCCCGGCAGCACCTGCATCTCGGCCATCTTCAGCGGGGCGCCGGCGGGCGCGGTGCCGGCGTGGAAGGCGGCGCGGCGGCGGCGGTCGTGGTCGAGCAGCACCCGCCCCGCGCCCCAGTTGCGCTCCTTCAGCGCGCGCATGAAGCCGATCAGGTTCTGGTCGCGGATGCGCTCCAGCTCGCGGATCGTATGCTTGCCCGACTGGGCGTCGGACTGGCCGGCGATCAGATCGACAAGTTCCTCATTGAACTCGGGCACATCCATCAGCTTGGTCCAGGGCCATTTCAGCGCCGGGCCGAACTGGGCCATGAAATGCTTCATTCCCGCCTCGCCGCCGGCGACGCGGTAGGTCTCGAAAAGCCCCATCTGGCCCCAGCGCAGGCCGAAGCCCATGCGGATCGCCTCGTCGATCTCCTCGGTGGTGGCGACGCCGTCCTTGACCAGCCAGAGCGCCTCGCGCCAGACGGCTTCGAGGAAACGGTCGGCGATATGGGCGTCGATCTCCTTCCTCACATGGAGCGGGAACATTCCGATCCCGGTCAGGATTTCCTTCGCTCTGTCAATGATCTGCGGGTCGCTCTTCGGGCTCGGCACGACCTCGGCCAGGGGCAGCAGGTAGACCGGGTTGAAGGGATGGGCCACGAAGATCGTCGAAGGGTCGGCGGCACCCTCCTGCAACTCGGACGGCTTGAAGCCCGAGGTCGAGGAGCCGACCGGCACACCTTTCGCCGTCTTCTGGATCTCGGCGAAGACGCGGTGCTTGAGGTCGAGCCGTTCCGAGACGGATTCCTGAATGTAATCCGCGCTTTCCACCGCATCCTTGATGGTTCCGGCAAAGCTCAGCCTACCCTCGGCCGGCATCGGCACGTCGGAGAGCGCGGGCAGGCTGGCGCGGGCGTTGGCGAGGACCTCGCCGATCTTGCGTTCGGCCTGGGGATCAGGATCGAAGACCGTGACGTCCCAGCCGTTCAGCAGGAACCGCGCGGCCCAGCCGCCGCCGATGACCCCGCCGCCAATGATCGCTGCCTTGCGCGCCATGCGCCCCTCCCTTTCCCGCCCCTTCGGGGCCCGTGTCTGCCGTCCCGCCCGCGTCGGTTCTGCGTCGGTTTTGCGTCGGGCATCCGTCCCGACAGCCGCCCCGACGCTCAGCGCGCCCGGGGCGCCCGCTTGGTCAGCCCGAGCTTCGCCCGGACCTCGTCCGGCCCGATCACCCGGGCCCCGATGTTCTCGATGATCGTCACCGCGCGCTCGACCAGTTGCGCGTTGGTGGCGAGCTGGCCCTTGCCGAGCCAGAGGTTGTCCTCGAGCCCGACCCGGACGTTGCCGCCGGCCAGCACCGCCGCCGCGACATAGGCCATCTGGTCGCGGCCGAGCGAGAAGGCCGACCAGTTCCAGTCGGCGGGCACGTTGTTGACCATCGCCATGAAGGTGTTGAGGTCGTTCGGCGCGCCCCAGGGCACGCCCATGCAAAGCTGGACGAGCGCGGGGCCGGTCAGCACGCCTTCCTTCACCAGTTCCCTGGCAAACCAGAGATGACCGGTGTCGAAGGCCTCGATTTCCGGCTTCACGCCGAGCGCGGTCATCATGCCGCCCATCGCGCGGAGCATGCCGGGCGTGTTGGTCATCACGTAGTCGGCCTCGGCGAAGTTCATCGTGCCGCAGTCGAGCGTGCAGATTTCCGGCAGGCACTCGGCGACATGCTCCATGCGCTCGGTCGCGCCAACCATGTCGGTTCCCCTGATCGGCGGCAGCGGCGATTCGACGCCGCCGAAGACGATGTCGCCGCCCATGCCGGCGGTCAGGTTCAGGACCACGTCGGTGGCGGAATCGCGAATGCGTTCCGTGACTTCGCGGTAATACTTCGGATCGCGCGAGGGCTTGCCTGTCTCCGGGTCGCGGACGTGGCAGTGCACGATCGCCGCCCCCGCCTTCGCCGCCGCGATGGCGGCATCGGCGATCTGCGCGGGCGAGCGCGGGACATGCGGGCTGCGGTCCTGGGTGCCTCCCGATCCGGTCACGGCACAGGTGATGAAGACCTCGCGGTTCATGGTCAGCGGCATGGCATCCTCCGTTTTCGCCCCTGACTATACCTGCACGGGCCGCCGACAATTTGCATTTCACGAATGCCTTTGTGCCTTTTGCGAAACACCGCCGCCAGCGACACCGCGGTGCCGGGGCGCGGATCGGAGCGGCGCTGTTCCCGGACCATCGACAATCGGGGGGATGCGGCCGGATTTCCGGGCGTTCGCCGCTGCGCCGGCGCCCGCCGGCGCGAATTTCCCTATGCCCGGCGACGACTTGCGCTAATCTCCCGAGAGGACGAGTCGGCCCCCGGCGGCCGGCAGAGGGTTCGTGGCGGCGCCCGCGGGGCCGATTGAGAGCAAACCGGATTTCAGCACATGAAGAAGATCACCGTCGTCTCGCCCTGCTACAATGAGGAAGACAACGTCGAGACCTGCTACGAGACGGTGAAGGCGATCTTCGAGCGCGACCTGCCGGGCTACGCGCGCGAGCACATCTTCGTCGACAACGCCTCCCAGGACCGGACGGTGGAAATCCTGCGCGGCATCGCGGCGAAAGACCCCTCGGTCAAGGTCGTGGTCAATTCGCGCAACTTCGGGGTCTACCGCTCCACCTTCAACGGGCTCAGGCATTCCACGGGTGACGCCACGCTCTGCATGCTGCCGGTCGACCTCCAGGACCCGCCCGAGCACCTGCCGGAGTTCGTGCGGCTGTGGGAAAGCGGCTATGAGGTGGTCGCGGGCGCGCGATCAACGCGCGAGGAGGGTTTCGTCCTGCGCTCGGCCCGCAAGGCCTTCTACCGGATCATCAACTGGCTGTCGGATTTCGAGCTGTCGCCCGATGTCGGAGAGTTCCAGCTTGTCGACCGCAAGGTCCTCGACGCGGTGCTCAGCCACAACGACCACTACCCCTATATCCGCGGCATCATCGCCTCGGTCGGGTTCAAGAAGGTGATCATCCCCTACACCTGGAAGGCGCGGAAGCGCGGCGTCAGCAAGCACAACCTGATGATGCTGGTCGACCAGGCGCTGAACGCGATCTTCGCCTTCACCAAGGCGCCGATGCGGTTCTGCACCCTTGTCGGATCCGGCATCGCGGTCTTCTCGATCCTGTTCTCGATCTTCACTGTCGTGGCCTGGTTCCTCGGCATCGGCAACGCGCCGCGCGGGACCACGACGATGATCGTCGCGCTATTCTTCCTGTCGGGCATCCAGCTTCTGTTCATCGGGATGCTGGGCGAATACATCACCGCGATCCACAACCAGGTGCGCGGCGGCCCGACGGTGATCGAGCGCGAGCTGATCAACATTTCCGCGCCGGGGCGGCCGAGCGGGCGGGTCGCGTCGCTGGCGTCGCACAAGGCATGATGGCCACCCCGTCCCGTCCCGCCGGACTGCCGGGGCTCGTGCTTGCGGCCCTGGGCGTGGCCACATTGCCGGCCGCGCTGTTCCTGCCGCTGGCGCTGGAGCCGATCGACCGCTGGGCGCTGTCGGTTCTGGCGCTGGCGCTTTTCGTCGCCGGCCAGTCGCTCAGGCGGGGGGCGGGCCGGTTCGCGATTCTGGGCTTCTTCTTCCTCACCGGCGGGGCCGCGCAGCTTTACATGACCGAGCCGCTGTGGTTCCCGGCGCTGCACCTGAAGCCACAGAACGGGCGCGAATGGATTGCCGTCGCGGTGATGGCGGCAGAGGTCGCGGTTGCGCTTGCCGTGCTTGCCCGGCTGGGGATCGGGCGGCTTGCGGCCGAGGCGGGGCTGAGGCTCGGCTGGGGGCGGATCGCCATCTTCCTGGCGCTGACCACGCTTTTTGCCTCGCCGATCCTGAACTACGTCGGCCGCGGCGCCGGGGCGGCCTATGCGGCGCATGTGGTGGTGGGCGGCGCGCTCCTGGCGCTGCATCTGGTCGTGCTGATCGCCATGAGCCTGGTGAAAAGCCCGGTGAGCGGACTCTACCGGCTGTCGCCGGTGGCGCCCGCGGGTTTCACGGTGGCGGCGAGCCTCGCGCTCGGCGCCTTCGCCTTCCAGCATCTGCCCCACGTCGAGGACGAGGTCGCCTACCTCTTCCAGGCGCACACCTTCGCAGGGGGCGCGCTGTCGGTTCCCGCACCGCCCGAGGCGGCGCAGCCGGGGCTCGACTACTACCTTCTTCAGGTCCGCGACGGGCGCTGGTTCTCGACCTCGGTGCCGGGCTGGCCGCTGGCGCTCGCGCCTTTCGCGGCGCTCGGGGTGCCGTGGCTGCTGAACCCGATCCTCGCCGGTCTTTCGGTGCTTCTGGCCTACGCCATCGCGCTGAGACGCCTCGGTCGCGACCAGGCCGATCTCGTCGCGCTGATGATGGCGTCATCGCCCTGGCTCCTGGCGGCGGCGGCCTCGCTGATGCCGCACACGCTGACGCTGACGCTGATGCTCTTCGGCTGGTGGATGGTGATCCGGGCCGAGGGGGCGCAGCGCGCCGGCCGGCGGCTGTTCGCGGCCGGGCTCGCGTTCGGCTGGATCTTCCTGACGCGGCCGCTCGACGGGCTGATCCTGGGCGGGCTCACCGGGCTCTGGGTGCTGGCGGGGCCGCGCGGGTCGGTGGCACGGGCGGCGGTCTATGCGGCGGGCTGCGTCGTCACCGGGGCGATTCTCCTCCTCCACAACCTCGCGATGACCGGCTCGCCCCTGCGGATGGCGCTCAGCGACTATCTCGACGGGCACTGGGCGCCGGGGGCCAATGCCTTCGGCTTCGGGCCCGACATCGGACCGCCGGGCGGCTGGGGGCGGCTCGACCTCTGGCCGGGGCACGGGCCGGTAGAGGCGGTGCTGAACACCATCAACCTGACCGCGAGCCTTCAGTTCGACCTCCTGGGCTGGTCGGTGGGGTCGCTTGCGCTTCTCTACGCGTTCTTCCTGTGGACGCGGGGCAAGCGGGTGTTCGACTGGGTGATGGTGGCGGTCGCGGCGACGGTCATCCTGGTGTTGGCGTTCTACTGGTTCGCCGACAGCTACTATTTCGGCCCGCGCTACTGGTTCCTCGCGGCCTTCCCGCTGTTCTACCTCTCGGCGCGGGGATACGACGCGCTGCGCGCGCGGTTCCCCGACGAGGACGGCGCCCATGTGCGGATCGATTCGATCCTCGCGCTGTCTTGCCTGTTCGGGCTTCTGGTCTTCACGCCCTGGCGCGGGGCGATGAAATACCACGAATACGGCAATTTCCACGCGAGCTATCGCAAGGCGCTGGCCTCGGGCGGGTTCGGCAATGCGATCGTGCTGGTGGCGAAGAACGGCGAGCCCGGCTCTGCCTTCATGCTCAACGACCCCTGGCTCGCGCCCGACCGGCCGATCTTCCTGCTCGACACCGGAACGCTCGACGAGGCGGCGCTGAAGGCCGCCTTCCCGGGGCGCGAGATCATCCGCTTCGACGCCGGCTGGCGGGCGCGCGACGGGCGGGACTGACCCCCCGCGCCGCCCCTGCCGTCACTTCGCGCCGCCGAGGAACGGAAGCCGGCCCGTCAGCACGATCGAGACCCCGACGAAGGTCAGCATCGCCATCGGGAAGACCAGGATCGCCTGGGCCCAGAGGTCGGAGACACCGACGTCGGAGATCATGTGCTCAAGCAGGAAGGCGTTGATCGAATAGATCACCGTGTAGGTGATGGCGTAGAGCGGCAGCCGCCAGACGCTGCCCGAGTGGAACACCACCCTGGAATGGGTCATGAAGTTCCAGATCACCCCGATCACATAGGCGCAGGCCAGCGCCAGATGGGGATTGAAGCCCACCACCTTGAGAAAGAAGGCGTAGGCCGCGAAGCCGAAGCCGGTGTTGACGACGCCGACGAAGAGAAACTTGACGAAGCGCCAGAGGTCGGGCCGGTCGCGCAGGGCGGAAATCATGCAAGCACCTTTTCGGATTGCAGCACCGCGCGGATGCCCGTGGTCGTGTCGTGGGCGGGGCGGAAGCCCGTCCCGTCGAGCCGGCCGGTGGCGGCCTCGATCAGCGCCGGGTCGCCCGGCGGGCGCGGCCGCGCGCCGAGTCGGACAAGGTCGGGCCGGCCGATCTGGCGGGCGATCTCGCCGATCATCTCGGCCACCGCGACCGCCCGGCCCGAGCCGATGTTCACCGGCCCCTCCGCCGGGCTTTGCAGCACCGCGGCCAGCGCCCGGCCGACGTCGCCTGCATGGAGGAAATCGCGCCGCTGGAGCCCGTCGGTGCAGGCGACCTCGCGCCCCGCGGCAAGCCCGCGGATCAGATCGCCGAACAGCCGGCCCTCGGGCTCTCCGGGCCCGTAGACGAAGAAGATCCGCGCCCAGGCGAGCGAGACGCCGAGCGCCTTTGCCCCCGCCACGGCGGCGATGCCGGTCGCGGCCTTGGCGGCGCCATAGAGCGTGGCGGGGCGGAGGGGGGCGTCCTCGGCCAGGTGCCCCGCCCCGGTCCAGTCGTATTCGGCGCAGGACCCCGCCATGACCGCGCGCCTGCCCCCCGCCGCGGCGAAGGCGCGGAGAAGCCGCAGGCTTGCCCCCACCCAGTCGAGGTTGGCGGGCGCGGACCAGCGGTCCTTCGCGCCGTCGGCCCAGGCGAGGTGGACCAGGTGGTCCGCCCCGGCCCGCGCCACGACCCCTTCGGGATCGGCCAGGAGATCGTCGCCGCTGGCCCGCGAGGCGGCGACGACGGTGAAGCCCGCCTCCTCCAGCGGAGCGGCACAGTGCCGGCCGATGAGGCCGGTCGCCCCGGTCAGGAGGACGCGGGCGCCGCTCATGCGGTGACCGAGATCGAGGGCACGGCGGTGACGAAGCGGGTGCCGCCCGCGCGCAGGTCCGCCAGTTGCCGGATCACCTCGGCCTTCAGGTTCCACGGCAGGATCAGCACGAAATCGGGCGGGCGCTTGCGCAGTTCCTCGACATCGAAGACGGGGATGCGGCTGCCGGGCAAGAGCGTGTCCTGCTTGGCCGGGTTGCGGTCGACGCAGTATTCGACGAGATCCGGGCCGATCCGGCAGTAGTTCAGAAGCGTGTTGCCCTTGGCCGCGGCGCCATAGGCCGCGACGCGCTTGCCCTGCGCCTTCGCGTTTCTCAGGAAATCCAGAAGCCCGTCGCGCACCGCCTCCACCTTCCGGGAGAAGCCGGCGTAGCCCCCGGCGCTGCCGAGCCGGGCGGCGGCTTCGTCGGCCCGCACCCTGGCGAGACCCGACCCTTCGCGGTGGGAGGCGCCCTTCAGGCAGGCAAAGACGCGCAAGCTGCCACCGTGGGTCGGCAGTTCCTCCACGTCGAAGACGCGCAGGCCGTGGCGGGCGAACACCGTCTCGACGGCGAGAAGCGAGAGGTAGGAATAGTGTTCGTGATAGATCGTGTCGAACTGCACCTCCTCGATCAGCCTCAGGAGGTGGGGGAATTCGACGGTATAGACTGCCTCGCCGGTCAGAAGCCGCGCCACGCCGGCGACGAAATCGTCGATGTCGGGCACATGCGCCAGCACGTTGGCCGAACAGATCAGGTCGGGCCGCCTGCCCTCGTCATGGAGCCGCTTCGCCAGCGCCTCGCCGAAGAACTCGACAAGCGTCGGCACGCCGATCTTCTCGGCCGCCGCCGCGACCGAGCCGGAGGGCTCGATCCCGAGGACCGGGATGCCGCGGGCCACGAAGTTCTTCAGCAGATAGCCGTCGTTCGAGGCGATCTCGATCACCAGGCTCGACGGACCGAGGGCGAGCCTTTCGGCCATCGTCTCGGCATAGGCGCGGGCGTGCGCCAGCCAGCTGTCGGAGAAGGACGAGAAATAGGCGTAGGTCTCGTTGAAGATCTTCGCCGGCGGCACGTCCTCGTCGACCTGCACCAGCCAGCAGCTTTCGCAAACCCGGACGTGAAGGGGATATTTCGGCTCGGGCTCTGCCGCCCTCGCCATCGGCACATAGGAATTGGCCACGGCCGACAGGCCGAGGTCGACAAGCGTCAGCGGCATTTCGGTGCCGCAATGCCGGCATCTAGGGTAACTCATGACTCACTGGTCTCCTGATCGTCGAAGTGGGCCCGGCGTTCTACCAGATTTTCCAGGGCGCCTTGCCGGTCGCCCAATGCGCTTCAAGCTCCTGGCGTTCGCGGATCGTGTCCATCGGCTGCCAGAAGCCCCTGTGTTCGTAGGCCATGAGTTCGCCGTCGCGGGCAAGCCCCATGAGTGGTGCGCGTTCCCAGATGGTCGCGTCGTCGTCGAGGTATTTCGCCACCTTCGGCGACAGGACGAAATAGCCGCCGTTGATCAGCCCGCCGTCGCCCGCGGGCTTTTCGGAGAACTCGCGCACCCGTGCTTCCTCGATGTCGAGCCGGCCGAAGCGGGCGGCGGGGGGCACCGCGGTGACCGTCGCCATCTTGCCATGTGCCTTGTGGAAGGCCATGAGCCGCGACACGTCGATGTCGCCCACCCCGTCGCCGTAGGTCATGCAGAACGCCTCTTCCTCGCGCAGGTGGGGCATCACGCGGCGAAGCCGGCCGCCAGTCATGCTGTCCTGCCCGGTGTCGATCAGCGTCACGCGCCAGGGCTCCGCCTGGTTGTTGATGATCTCGGTCGCGCCCTTGCGCAGGTCGACGGTCACGTCGGCGCCATGCAGGTAGTAGTTGGCGAAGTATTCCTTGATGACATAGCCCTTGTAGCCGCAGCAGACGATGAAGTCGTTGATGCCGTGGGCGGCATAGATCTTCATGATGTGCCACAGGATCGGCCGGCCGCCGATTTCCACCATCGGC
>JAUQYA010000154.1 GCA_030837785.1 Albidovulum sp. | reverse complement strand
CCCTCCTCCTTGGTGAAGGTCTCGAGCGCCTCGGTGCGCGTGGCCGGCATGGCCATGTTGAAGGGCTTGTTGAGCTTGGGCAACGCGTGCACGTTGTGCAGCAGGCCGTCGCTGTTGAGGATCTTGAAGGGCTGGTTGACCATGATGCCCATCACGTGCGGGATGTACTTGCAGCCCTTCTGGTCCATGACCACGGGCTCCTTGGGGGTCGGGTAGCTCTTGCCGGCCGGCAGCCCCTTGCTCACGCTGACCAGCACGTTGGCCATGCTGTTGCCCGTGCCCAGCACCAGCATCTCGTTCACCACCGGCGGGGTGTGCTTCTTGGCGCACACCGGATCGGCGTCCATGGCGATCGGCTTGAGCGTGGGCACCTTGCCGTCGTAGGTCACGGTGCCGCTGATGGTTTGCGCCGCCAGCGGCAGGCCGAGCAGCCCTGCCGCGGCCATGAGCGCCATGCGTCCGAAGAACTTGCCTCGCATTTGTCGTCCTCCTGCGCGGCCGCCCGGGCGGCCGCCGCGCCGACCGGATCGCCGCGCAGGTCGGCCAAGGCCAGCCCGCGCAACGCCGCGTCGCGCAGCTCGGGGTCCGGCCCCGGCACCGCTGCCCCGGCCCGCCCCGCGATCCCGATCGCAGCCGCGCCCGCGGCCAGCCGCGAGGCAAGCGCGCGGCGGGACAGCATCATGCGCAGGGGCGTCTCATCGCGGGGAGACATGGCCGAATCCTCCGGTTGCATCGAAAAAGGCAACCTTTGTGACGCAACCCCGCCCGCCGGTCCAGCGCTTTGTTGAAACCGCGCCGCCCGGCCTCTAAGTGATGCCGGAATACGACAGGAGTCCCCATGACCAACCTCACCCCGCGCGAGATCGTCTCCGAGCTTGACCGTTTCATCATCGGCCAGAAGGACGCCAAGCGCGCCGTCGCCGTGGCGCTGAGGAACCGCTGGCGCCGGAAGCAGCTTGCCGACGACATCCGCGAGGAGGTCTATCCGAAGAACATCCTGATGATCGGCCCCACCGGCGTCGGCAAGACCGAGATCTCGCGGCGTCTGGCCAAGCTCGCAAGGGCGCCGTTCCTGAAGGTGGAGGCGACGAAGTTCACCGAGGTGGGCTATGTCGGCCGCGACGTGGAGCAGATCGTGCGCGATCTGGCCGATGCGGCCATGATCGAGACGCGCGAACGGATGCGCGAGGATGTCAAGGCGCGTGCCCACAAGGCGGCGGAGGACCGGGTGGTCGAGGCGATCGCCGGGGCGGATGCGCGCGAGCAGACGCGCGAGATGTTCCGCAACCGTCTGAAGAAGGGGGAGCTGGACGGCACGATGATCGAGCTCGAGGTGGCCGAAAGCGCGCCGCAGATGCCGTTCGAGCTTCCGGGCCAGCCGGGCATGGGGATGATGAATCTCGGCGACATCTTCGGTAAGGCGTTCGGCGGGCGACGGGTGCGCAAGCGGATGACGGTGGCCGAAAGCTACGAGGTGCTGATCCAGGAAGAGGCCGACAAGCTTCTGGACGACGAGACGGTGAAGGCCGCCGCGCTGGAGGCGGTGCAGGAAAACGGCATCGTCTTTCTCGACGAGATCGACAAGATCTGCGCCCGCGCCGAGACGCGCGGCGCCGATGTCAGCCGCGAGGGCGTGCAGCGCGACCTGCTGCCGCTGATCGAGGGCACCACGGTGTCGACGAAATACGGGCCGGTGAAGACCGACCACATCCTCTTCATCGCCTCCGGTGCCTTCCACATCGCCAAGCCGTCCGACCTCCTGCCCGAGTTGCAGGGCCGGCTGCCGATCCGGGTGGAACTCAGGGCGCTGACCGAGGAGGATTTCGTGCGCATCCTCACCGAGACGGACAATGCGCTGACGCGGCAGTACAGCGCGCTGATGGGAACCGAGGAGGTGACGGTCACCTTCACCCCCGACGGGATCGCCGCGCTGGCCCGGATCGCCGCCGAGGTCAACCGCAGCGTGGAAAACATTGGCGCGCGCAGGCTCTACACGGTGATGGAACGGGTCTTCGAGGAGCTTTCCTTCTCGGCCCCGGACCGCGCCGGCGAGAAGGTGACGGTCGATGCGGCCTTCGTCGAGAAGAACCTCGGCGATCTGTCGCGGTCGGCCGACCTCAGCCGCTACGTCCTCTGAGCCGCTGGCACGGCCGTCGGGGTTGCGCTAAGCAGGGCACAGCAAGACAGCGGTGCAGAATGCGGCGAACCATCGGCATAGCGGCGATCTTCCTTGGCCTCGCGGCCTGCGAGCCGCGCGGCGAGATCCGGATCGACCCGGCCGCGGCCCGTGTCGGCACCGTGAAGACGGTATTCATCGGCACGACCCGCGGCGAGGTGGCAGACCCGAAGGAAGAATATGGCCGGGCGCGGAGCGAGGTCACGCGGTTTTCGCGGCTCGATGTCTCGGTCCCGCCGGATCGCAAGCCGGGCGACATCCATTTCACCCGGCCGCGAAGCAAAACCGATCCCTTGACCGACTTCGTCACGACGAAAGAAATCGAATATCCCGAACCGCGTGCATTCCGCGACGACCTTGCGGATGCTCTTGGCCGCGAAAGACGTGGTCGGCGCGAGGCGGTGATCTTCGTCCACGGCTTCAACACGACCTTTGCCGAAGGCGCCTACCGGCTTGCCCAGCTTGGCCATGACCTCGATGTGAATGGCGCGCTTGTCCACTATTCCTGGCCCTCCCGGGCGCATGCGCTGGGCTATGTCTATGACCGCGACAGCGCGCTGTTCGCCCGGGACGGGCTCGAAGCTCTTCTCAGGGAGGTCGAAGAGGCCGGCGCGGAGCGGGTGCTGATCGTCGCCCATTCGATGGGGGCCGCCCTGACGATGGAGACCTTGAGGCAGATCGCGCTCGAAGGCGACCAGCCGATCCTGGACCGGATCGAGGCGGTCGTGCTGATCTCGCCCGACATTGACGTCGACGTGTTCCGGGCGCAGGCGCGGCGCGTCGGGCCGCTTGCCAACCCGATCATCGTCTTCACCTCGCGCAAGGACCGCGCGCTGGCGCTTTCGGCGCGGCTGACGGGAGAGGCCGACCGGCTCGGCAACCTCACGGATGTTGCCGAACTGGGCGACCTTGACGTGACGCTTCTGGATACCACGGCGTTTTCGACCGGCGCCGGGCATTTCAACGTCGGCAATTCACCCGCGCTCCTCGCGCTTCTGGGCGGCATTGCTGACGTGGATTCGGTTCTTGCCGCCGATCAAGCGGCGCGGAAGGGCCTTCTGCCCGGCGCGGTGCTGACGGTGCAAAGCGCGACGCAGATCGTGCTTTATCCGGTGGCGGCGATTTCGGGACTGCAGCCCTAGCGGGGACGGCGCAGGTAGACATAGCAGGCACCGGCGCCACCGTGCTTCAGATGTGCGGGCGCAATCTGCTGGACCACCGTGCCCAGGGGCGGCTGGCCAAGCCAGTGCGGAACCTGATGGCGCAGCACCCCGACCCGCTGCGGGATGGGCCCCGGTTCGTCCGCACGCTTGCCCTTGCCAGTGATGACGAGGATCAGCCGTTTCCCCGCCGCATGGGCGTTCAGGACAAAGCGGATCAGTTCCGGATGCGCCTCGGCCAGGGTCATCCCGTGAAGGTCGATCCGCGCCTCGGGCGCAAGCTTGCCACGCGTCAGTTGCTGGTGCGTCCGCCGGTCCATCCGGAGGGGCAGGCTGGAAAGTCGCTCCTCGATGGTGGGGGCGAGGTCGTGGACCGCGGTCAGCGGTCGCACAAACTGGCCGAGATGAAAGTCCGCCGGCCCGGGTTTGGTGAGGTGTGGCCTGGCTTTCGGCGCGTGTTCGTGGGTCGCAGGAAGCGGGCGGCGGGGCCGCATCGGCCGCGCCGAGGCAGCGACCTTGTCCCACAGATCGCGCTCTTCGGCGCTGAGGCCACGACGGCGGCTCAAGGCGCCACCTTGCCGGCGATGGCATCCGGCAGGAGCGTGACCAGCCGGCCGGAAAGGCGCATCGCCCCGGCCGCTTCCCCCGCGTCGCGCCCCGAGCCGCAGAACAGGTCCGCCCGTTCCGGGCCGGTGATCGCGCTCCCGGTGTCCTGGGCAATGGCCAGCACGCGCATCGCGCCGGCGTCCAGCCAGGCTGGCGCCCCCAGGGGCACATACGCCGGATCGACGGCGACGCTCCGCCCGGACGTGAGCGGAAACCCCATCGCCCCGAGCGGCCCCCTGTCGGCCGGCAGGTCGACCGGGCGGAAGAACACATAGGACGGGTTGTGGTTCAGAAGATCCGTGACCGCCTCGGGGTGGCGCGCGCACCAGTCGCGGATCGCCCGCGCCGACATCGCGGCCGCAGGAACCTCGCCCCGCCGGATCAGTTCGGCGCCGATCGAGCGGTAGGGATGGCCGTTCTTTCCGGCAAAGCCGAGCCGGCGGATGGTGCCGTCGCGCAGACGGACGCGGACGGAACCCTGGACCTGCGCCAGGAAGGCCTCGACCACATTGTCGAGCCAGACGAGTTCCCGCCCCGCCAGGAGGTCGCCCGCCACGATCTCGGCCCGGCTGAACCAGCCTCCGGCCGGCACCTCCTCGGGCGCCGCGTGCAACGGATGGCAGAAGACATCGTCGCGCTCAAGCGCGCCATCGACCTCGGGCTCGTAATAGCCGGTCACCAGCGCGGGCCCGCTGCCAATCCGGACAGGCGTGAAACGGCTTTCGAAAAAGGTCCGTGGCGTGGTGCCGTCGGGGCGCGGCCATTCCGGCGGAAGCGCGCCGACCGACACCTCATAGGCGGAAAATGCCGCCGCATGGTCATCCGCAGCCCAGCCGGGAAGCGTGCGGAACGCAGGCCGCCGCCCCGCCACGGGTCACCCGCCGGTCGCGACGAGCTGCCAGTTCGGGTCGTTCGACCCCATTTTGCGGGCAAAGGTCCAGACGTCGCGCTGGCGCCGGACCTCCTTCGGATCGCCCTCGACAACCTCGCCCGCGGCGTTGCGGGCGACCGAGGTCAGTTCGCTCGCGAAGCGGACCGTGACCTCGCCCTCGCCGGTGGCGCGGTCGAACTCGGCATCCTGCAGCGAAACCTCGCGGATGCCGAGGAATTCGGCCGACACCGTCAGCCCGCGTGCGGCCCGCGCGGCCACAACCTCGGAAAAGGCGTCATGGACATCCGGGGAAAGGAAGGGCCTGACCCTGGACAGGTCGCCCTTCTCAAAGGCCATCAGGATCATCTCGTATGCGCCCCGCGCCCCGGTGAGGAACTCGGACACCGAAAACGAGGGTTCGGCCTGCTTCATCGCGGCAAGGGCACGGGCGGCATCGCTGCCGTCGGGCACATGGTCGGTGATGTCGCGGTCGGGGCCGCCCTCGATGACCTCGAAACGTCCCTTGCGCTCCTCAGGAAGGCGCGTCGGCGCGACCGGCTTCTCGAAACCCTCGCGGCTGCCAAGGACATTCCTCAGACGCAGGATCAGGAAGATCGCGATCGCGGCGAGGACGAGAAGCTGGATCACGGCGCTGGTCATCGGCAAATGGCCTTTCGTGCCGCGAGGTGGCGCGGCGGGGTTGGTAACTCGCTCCCACCCCACTTATGTAAGTCACGGGTGGGGTCAAGTCCACATCGGCCCCGGAAAGGACATGTCATGTGGCTTCTCGTGGCACTGATCGCGATTCCGCTGATCGAGATCGGGCTGTTCATCAAGGCGGGCGGGCTGATCGGCCTCTGGCCCACCCTCGCGCTCGTTCTTCTTGCGGCGATGGCGGGGCTTTGGGTCATCCGGATGCAGGGGATGCAGGCCACGGCCCGGCTCCGTGCCGCGCTGAACGGCCCCGGCGACCCGGCCGAACCGCTCGGGCACGGGGCGCTGATCGTGCTGGCGGGCGTGCTCCTGCTGGTGCCGGGCTTCTTCACCGACGCGCTGGGCCTCTTGCTTCTGGTCCCGCCGGTGCGCCGGACGATCCTGCGCCGGCTTGCCGCGCGGGTGCGGGTAACGGGGTTCGCGGCAGGCCGGATGCCGCCCCGGCACGAGCCCTGGCAGCCCGACGTGATCGACGGCGAGTTCCACGAGGTCGGGCCGGGCGAGCTGCCGCGCCGCCCCTCGGGCTGGACGCGGCACTGAGGCGGCATTGAGACGGGCGCCGCAAGGTGCTACACCCCGCCGCAACCGCATTTCCTTGGGAGAATGACACATGGCCGAAAACGGCAACGGGAACAACGGGGCCGCACAGCCGGAGGCGCCGCAGGTCAAAATGCAGGTGCTGGGCCAATATGTCCGCGACCTGTCGTTCGAGAATATCGTTGCGCAGAAGGGGATCACCAATGCCGAGGTGCAGCCCGACATCCAGGTGCAGGTGAGCCTCGATGCCCGCAAGCGCGCGGTCGAGAACCAGTACGAAGTCATCAACAAGTTCCGCGTGACATCGAAGAACAAGGCCGATCAGTCGCCCCTGTTCCTTCTGGAACTGGATTACGGCGCGGTGTTCCACATCGAAGGCGTGCCCGAAGAGCAACTGCATCCGTTCCTGCTGATCGAATGCCCGCGCATGGTCTTTCCGTTCATCCGGCGCATCGTCTCGGACATGACGCGCGATGGCGGCTTCCCGCCCCTGAACATCGACACGGTGGATTACCTCAGCCTCTACCGCCAGGAACTTGCCCGCCGCGCCCAGGCGCAGGCGCCGCAGGTATCGTGACCGCCGCGACCGACCTCATCCCGACCTGGGTCGAAGGGCGGCTGGTGCCCTTCGACAAGATCGCCGCGCATGTCGAAGGCCGCCGGCACAAGGCGGTGTCGGTCTTCGTGCTGGACGGCGAGCGGGTGCTGATCCAGCGCCGGGCGCTTGGCAAGTACCACACGCCAGGCCTCTGGGCGAACACCTGCTGCACGCATCCGCACTGGGGCGAGGCGGGCCTTGACTGCGCCATCCGCCGCCTGCGCGAGGAACTCGGCATGATCAGCGTGGCGCCGGTCTTCGCCGAAACGGTCGAATACCGCGCCGAGGTGGGCGGCGGAATGACCGAACACGAGGTCGTCGACATCTTCACCGCCGAGGCGCCCGCCGGCCTTCGTGTGGAGCTGAACCCCGTCGAGGTGATGGCGGTGCGCTGGATCGCGCTTTCCGACCTTCAGGCCGAGGTGGCGGCCACGCCCGAGCATTTCACGCCCTGGCTGAGGATCTATCTCGCCGAGCACCGCCACCGCATCTTCCGCGCCGGCTGACCGGAGGAAAGACCGGCCGCAAGCCGATTTTTGACGCGGCGGAGGTGCCGGAACCGGCGACCGGGCGCCATCCCGTTCACAAGGTCGCACCAGCCACTGGCATTTGCGCGGATTGAATGCGAGTTATGGTGTCGCAGGTGCAGGGTTGGGGGCAAGGGGTGGCGCGGCCAGGATGGAAGGGGATCCGTGCGGGCGCCGTGGCGCTGCTGGCACCGCTTCTTTTCTCCGGGACGGCCGATGCGCTCGACCGTGTCGTCCTGACCGCGCCGGGCGCCGAAAAGGCGCTGCTCGACCGGCTCCGCGCGGCATCGCTCACCGTCGCCGCCCAACGGGACAAGACGACCGACAGCCAGACGGTCTTTGCCGCGACGCGCACCGATTACGCGCGGCTGATCGGTGCGCTCTATGCCGAGGGCTACTATTCCGGGGTGATCACCATCCGGATCGACGGGCGCGAGGCAGCGGCAATCGCGCCGCTCGACATGCCCGCGACGATCGGAGAGGTGGAGATCACCGTCACACCGGGCCCGCTGTTCCACTTTTCCAAGGCAAGGATGAAACCCTATGCGCGCGGCACCAAGCTGCCGCCCGCCTATGGCGACACCAAGCCGGCCTATTCGACGGCCATCGTCGCCGCCGCCGGCGCGGGTGTGCAGGGTTGGCGCACCGTCGGCCACGCCAAGGCGCGGGTGACGGGCCAGTCCATCGTCGCCGATCACGCGGTCGCGACGATCGGCTCAGAGATCCTTCTCGACCCGGGGCCCGAGGTGCGTTTCGGCACGCTGAATGTCTCGGGATACGAACGGATGCGGTTGCAGCGCATCCTCAAGATCGCGGGCTACCCGACCGGCGAGGTCTTCGACCCGGCGACGCTCGACAAGGCGGCGACGCGGCTCCGGCGCACCGGCGTCTTCCGCACCGTGGCGCTGACCGAGGCCGAGACGCTCAGCCGCGGCAACACGCTCGACATCGGCCTCGTGCTCGAGGAGGAAAAGCTGCGCCGCTTCGGCTTCGGGGCCGAGGTGGCAAGCTCCGAGGGGCTCAACCTGTCGGGCTACTGGCTGCACCGCAACCTCTTCGGCGGGGCCGAAAGGTTGCGCGCCGATGCGGCGGTGACGCAGATCGGCGGGCAGGACACCGAGATCGGGTATGACCTCGGCGTCCGGATCGACCGGCCGGCGACCCCGGTCACCGACGCCACCGCCTTCGTCGCCCTGCGGGCTTTGCGCGAAGAGGTGCTCGACCAGACGGTCGAACGGCAGCAACTGACTTTCGGCCTGACGCGGGAATTCGGCGACCATTTCTCGGCCGAGGCGGGGATCCGCTATTTCGCCGAATCCGTGAGCGATGCCTGGGGGACGACCGATTACCGCGTTCTGGCGCTGCCGGTCAGCCTCACCTGGGACAGCCGGGACAATCCGGCCGACGCGCACCGCGGTCTCTATCTCGATGCCGACCTGACTCCGTTTTCGGGTTTCGCCGCAGCCGGGTCCGGCAATTACGTCAAGACCGACGTGCGCGCATACCGCGCCTTCGGTGCGGAAGACCGGTTCGTCCTGGCAGGGCGGCTGCAGCTCGGCACCGTCATCGGGCCCGACCTTCCCCACACGCCCACAGAGTTCCGCTTCTGGTCGGGCGGCGGCGGGACGGTCCGGGGCCAGCCCTACCAGTCGCTTGGCGTGCCGCTCGCGCGGTCGGCGCTCCTTTCGGTGCAGACCGGCGGCCTGAGTTTCGCCGGCGCCTCGGCCGAATTCCGGGCCCCGATCACCGACACTATCGGAGCGGTGGCTTTCTATGACGTGGGGCTTATCAGCATCGACGAGTTTTTCGGTGGCCCCAGCCAATGGCATTCCGGCGCCGGGATCGGGCTGCGCTACAACACCGGCGTCGGGCCGATCCGGCTCGACGTGGCGATGCCCGTCGCGGGGCCGACGGGTGACGGCGTGCAGATCTACGTCGGCATCGGGCAGGCCTTCTGATGCGCCGGCTTCTCTTGACCCTCGCGCTTTGCCTTCTGCCGATCTGCGGCGTTGCGCAGGAGGAAGCGGCCACGACCGAGCGCGACCGCGATTTCCTTACCGCCTTTCTCGAGGACAAGCTTTCCGATCTCGGCCGAACGGTGCGGATCGAAGGGTTCCGCGGCGCGCTTTCGTCGCGCGCGACCTTCGACGAACTGACCATCGCCGACGCCCAGGGCGTCTGGATCACGATCCGCGAGGGCGCCATCGGCTGGAACCGATCCGCGCTTCTGTCCGGCCGGATCAAGATCAGCGAGATGAGCGCCGCCGAGATCGACCTGCCGCGCAGTCCCGCCACATCCGGCACGACGGCCGAGGCGTCCGGCTTCCGCCTGCCGGAACTGCCCGTGTCCATCGATATCGGCACCCTTCGCGCTGACCGCGTGGTGCTGGGCGAGGCCCTGTTTGGTGCGGCCGCCGTCGTCAGGCTGAACGGCACGATGCATCTCGAAGGCGGCGAGGGCACGGCGGGGCTTGCAATCGACCGCACCGACGGACCACGCGGAACGCTGTCGTTCACGGGCCGCTATGCTAACGCCACGCGCAAGGCGACGCTGGATCTTCTGCTGGCCGAGGGAGCGGACGGGATCGCCGCCAACCTGCTCGGTCTTCCGGACCGGCCGTCGATCCAGCTCGCCGTTCATGGCGACGGGGTGATCGACAATTTCGCGACCGACGTGGCGCTGTCCACCGATGGGGTGAAGCGGCTGTCGGGCCGGGTGACATTCCTGACCGCAGGTTCGACCGGGGGCGCGCCGGAACGGCGCTTTGCCGCTGACCTGCGGGGCGATATCGCTCCGCTTCTTCTGCCAGACTACCGCGACTTCTTCGGCCCCGACGTGGCGCTTCAGGCCGAGGGTCGCCGTCTTCCGTCGGGGCAGCTCGACCTGACGCAGGTCGACCTCAATGCGAAGGGGCTCGATCTTTCGGGGCGCCTCAGCCTTGCGCCGGAGGGTGTGCCGCTCGGTGCCTCCCTGACGGTGCGGCTTGGCCTTGCGGGCGGCGGCGAACTGCTGCTTCCGTTGCCGGGCCCGCGCACCTTCGTGCAGTCGGGCGACCTGAAATTGCGATACGACCGGGCGAAGGGCGAGGGCTGGACGCTCGGGGGCGCGCTGAGCGGCTATCGACGGGCCGGCCTGTCGATCGGGTCGGTGACGCTTTCGGGGTCGGGCCGCATCGGCCAGGCCGGGTCGGGTGGTGTCGGCGCCGCTCTCGCGGGTGGCACCGTCACCTTCGTGGCAGCGGGACTCGAGCCGGCCGACCCCGCCATCGCCGAGGCTCTCGGCCCGGAACTGCGGGGCCGGGCGGTCTTTTCCTGGCAGGAAGGCGAGCCGCTGCGCCTTCCGGTCTTCGATGTGACCGGACAGGGCTATGATGCCAAGGGCAGCGCGATGCTGACCGGCCCCGAGGCAGGCACGGTCCTTTCGGGCCGCGTCGGGGCGACGGTAGCCGACCTCGGCCGCTTCTCCGCGCTTGCGGATCGGCCGCTCGGCGGGGCCGGAGAGCTTGAGGTTTCGGGGTCCGCCGGGGTGCTTTCGGGGTTTTTCGACCTCGAGGCCACGGTCACCGGCCGTGACCTGACGGTGGATCAGCCCGAAATCGACCGGCTTCTGGCCGGGGAAAGCCGCATCGCCCTTTCGGCCGTGCGCGACTCGGCGGGACTCACGATCCGAAAGCTTGCGGTCAGCGCCGCGACGCTTTCCGCCAACGCGGCGGGGCGGCTTGCCACCGGCGCGTCCGACCTTCGCGCAACGCTCGACTTCTCCGACCTTTCGGCGCTCGGGCCACGGTATCGCGGAGCCCTGACAGGCGAGGCACGCCTGACCGAGGCGGGTGACACGCGCACCGTGACGTTCGACGCCTCGGGCAGCGGATTGGGTGTCGGCCAGCCAGAGATCGACCGAGTTCTCGCCGGGCCGGTGAAGCTCGGCATGGTTGCGAACGAACGCGGGGGGAAGGTCCGGCTCGAGACGCTCAACCTTACCAATCCGCAGCTTGCCGTCACCGCCCGGGGCGTGATCGAGGATGCTGAGCGGCGGATCGAACTTTCGGCACGGCTCGCCGACATGGCCATCCTCGCACCGGGCTTTCCCGGCCCGCTGTCGGCGACGGGAACAGTGACCGAGATGGCGGATGGCTATTCCGTCGACCTGTCGGGCGAGGGTCCCGGCGCCACGAATGCCCGCGTCACCGGCAGGCTGGCGCCCGATTTTTCTGCCGCCGACCTTTCGTTGTCGGGCGGCGGCCAGTCGGCCATCGTCAATCCCTTCATCGCGCCGCGCAACGTCGAGGGGCCGGTTTCCTTCGATCTCAGGCTGAAGGGCCCGATTTCACCTGCCTCGCTGTCGGGCCGCGTGGCGCTCGACGGCGGCCGCCTCGTCGCGCCAACCTTCGGGATCGAGCTCGAAGGCCTGCGGCTTGCAGCCGACCTTGCCGGCGGGCGCGCCACGGTTCAGGGCAACGCGGCCGTCCGGGGCGGAGGCGAGGTCGCGCTCTCCGGCCCGGTCGCACTTGCCGCGCCATATCAGGGCGACCTGTCGATCCGTCTGTCGGCAGCGCGGCTGCGCAACCCCGAGCTGTTCGACACCACAGTCAGCGGCACCGTCCGCGTCAACGGGGCGCTTCTCGGCGGCGCGACGATTTCCGGCGCCGTGACCCTTGGCCGGACCGAGATGCGCGTGCCTTCAACGGGCCTCGGCGCCGACCCGGTGCTGCGCGAGATCACCCATGTTCACGAGCCGGCGGCGGTCCACGAAACCCGGGTGCGCGCCGGCCTGGCCGGGGCGGCCGACGCGGCAAAACAGCGCGGGCCGTCCTTCGGGCTCGACCTGACGATCGCCGCGCCGGAACGCATCTTCGTGCGTGGCCGCGGGCTCGATGCCGAGCTTGGCGGCACGCTCCGCATCACCGGGACAACGGACAACATCGTTCCGTCCGGCCGGTTCAGCCTGATCCGCGGGCGGCTCGACCTGCTCGGCAAGCGGTTTACCATCGACGAGGGCATGATCGAGCTTCAGGGCGCGCTGACACCCTACATCCGCTTTGCCGCGGAAAGCGAAAGCAACGGGATTACCGTGACCATCGTGATCGAGGGGGAAGCCTGGGCGCCGGAGATTCACTTCCTATCCTCGCCGGAACTGCCGGAGGAGGAAGTGATGGCGCAACTTCTGTTCGGACGCGGCCTGACCAGTCTTTCACCGCTTCAGGCCGCACGGCTTGCATCGGCGGTGGCACAGCTTGCAGGAAAGGGCGGCGAGGGGATCGTTGGCCGCCTTCGCAGTTCCTTCGGGCTCGACGACCTCGACGTGACCGCGGCCGAGAACGGCTCCGCCGCCGTGCGGGCGGGGAAATATCTTTCGGAGAAGGTCTACACCGACGTCACCGTGGGGGCGGAAGGCAAGGCCGAGGTCAACCTCAATCTCGATATCCGGCGCGGGGTCACGGCACGCGGGACGCTCGGCTCCGACGGGTCATCGAGCATCGGCATCTACTACGAACGCGACTACTGAGACCGTCTGACCCGCGCGCGCTCCTCGTTCAGGATCGCGCCGAACAGGACGATATAGGCCGAGATGTAAAGCCACATGAGCAGCGCGATCACCGCGCCGATGGAGCCGTAGATTCGGTTGTAGGCGCCGAAATACGCCAGATAGACCGAAAACAGGATCGAGGCCGCAACCCACAGGAGCGCTGCGATGAAGGCGCCAGGCGACAGCCAGGACTGGCGGTGGCGTCGGCTCTCGGAGGTCGGCCCCCAGCGGTAGAACAGGCCGAGGACGACAAACAGGACGGCGAACATCACCACCCACGGCAGATAGACGAGGATGAAGGCGCCCCCCTCGCCCATGTGCAGGAAGTTCAGCACGAGGGGCACCATCACCACCACGCCCAGCGCCGCCAGGACAAGGGTCACGATCGCCGCGGTAAGGACGATCGACCAGAGAAGGCGCATCAGGCCCGGCCGGTGCGCCCGCACGTGCATCGCGTTCAGGCCGCTGACAAGTGCCGCGACCGCGCTGTGGACCGAGTAGAGCGCGATGGCGATCGAGACGGCCGTCGTCCAGCCGAGTGCGCGGCCGCTGGCGGCGAGAAGCGCGTCGAGCTGCGTCTCGATCAGGCCGAACGCTGCGTCGGGAATGACACCGTGGATCTGGTCCAGGTAGTCGCGCATCACCACCGGGTCGGCGAAGAGGCCCCAGATGGCGATGGTCGCCGCCATGCCGGGAAAGATCGCGAACATCGCGTAGAAGGCGACGCCGGCCGACAGAAGACCCATGTGCCGCTGGTCCATCGCGTTCCAGATGGCAAGCGCCAGTCTGAAGATGTAGGTCATCGGCGCCACGTCCGCATTCTCCGCCCGTCCTGGTGGGGCCATGTTCGCGCGCCGCATTCCCGTCTGCAATCCGGCTTGCGAAAATGCACGGGCCTGTGACGCATCGGTGTTTCGCGAAGGCGCGGTGAGCGCTATCAGGGGGTGGGAGGAACTGCCGTGCGATTCATGGCGATTGTGGCGCTGTGGGCCGGGGCGGCGCAGGCGGAGGTGCCAGCGCCGGTCACCGACGCGGATTATGGCCCCGTGCGGATGGAAGAGGTGAGGCTTGGCCAGCTCCTCTTCTACGACCCGATCCTGTCGGGAAACCGCAACATCTCATGCGCCACCTGCCATCACCCGCGCTTCGGCACCTCTGACGGGCTCTCGCTCGGGATGGGCGAAGGCGGGATCGGGCTTGGGCCCGACCGGCGGCCCGATCCCGCCAACATGCCCGAGCAGCGCATTCCGCGCAACGCCACCGCCCTTTTCAACCTCGGTGCCAGGGAATTCACGACGCTCTTCCACGATGGCCGGATCGAGACCGACCCGGCGCGGCCCTCCGGCCTGCGAACGCCGCTCGAGGACGAGATGGTCGCGGGTTTCTCGTCGGTCCTGTCGGCGCAGACGATGTTTCCGGTGCTCTCGCCCGATGAAATGGCCGGGCATTATCAGGAAAGCGATGTCTCCAAGGCGGTCCGCGAGGGCATCATCACCGGACCGGGCGGCGCCTGGGACATCCTGTCGAAGCGGGTGGCCGCGACTCCCGACTACCGGGCGATGTTCGACGCCGCCTGGCCCGAGATCGCCGCGGGCCGGGCGATCGCCTTCACCGACATCTCGAACGCCATCGCGGCCTTCGTGGCCTTCGAATGGCGGTCGGACAATTCCGCCTTCGATGCGATGCTGCGGGGTGGGCCGGCGCTCTTGCCCGAAGCACAGGAGGGGATGGCGCTTTTCTACGGGAAGGCGGGCTGCTCGACGTGCCATTCCGGCAAGTTCCAGACCGATCACGGTTTTCACGCGATGGGAGAGCCGCAGCTTGGACCTGGCAAGGCCGAGCGGTTCGAGAGCCATTCGCGCGATGTCGGCCGGATGCGGGTCACGAACCGCGCCGAGGATGCCTATGCGTTCCGCACACCCTCGCTGCGCAATGTGACGGCGACCGGACCCTGGGGTCATGCCGGGGCATGGTCCGATCTCGCGGCCTTTCTCCGGCACCACGCCGATCCTTCGGCGGGTCTTTCGGGCTATGATCCCGACCAGGCGGTCCTGCCGTTGCTTCCGGTGACGAAACCCGACCGGGCGATCCTCGAGTCTCCCGACGAGGTGGCAGGGATCGAAGGTGCGGCGGTGGTGGGCCGGCCGGTATCGGATGCCGGGGTCGCCCAGCTTGTCGCGTTTCTCGATGCGCTGCGCGATCCGGTGGCACTTGCGGGCCGCCTTGGCATTCCCGGCGCGGTGCCAAGCGGCCTGCCCGTGGATCGCTAGGGGCCGAGGCGCAGCGCCGTCTCGTCGGGGCGCACCACGATGACGCAATCGACGGGGATGGCCGTCCAGTCCGACACCGTGCCGTCGGGCCAGATCACCCGGACCTCCGCCTGCGTCGCGGACCCAAGGCCAAAGTGGAGGGGGCCCGCCTGCCCACCGGCATGGCCGCCGCCCACCACCACTTCATGCGCGGTAATCCTGCCCTCGGCACGCAGTTCCACCCAGGCACCGACGGCCCCGGTATTTCCCGCCATATGCGGCTCTATTCCGGCCCAATGACCCGTTTGCGGCGTCGTGTTCTGCCACAACTCCATCGCTGCGCGACGGTTTACCACGACAAGGTCAAGCCGCCCGTCGCCATCGAAATCGGCAAGCGCCGCGCCGCGTGACCGTTCGGTGGTATCAATCCCGGCGCGGTCAGCGCTTTCGGCGAAGCTGCCGTCGGGCTGTTGCATCAGGAGGTTGTTCGGATCGTGCATCGCATTCGACGGCATCTGGTCGACATTGCCCTTGGCGATGAAAAGGTCCATCCGCCCGTCGTTGTCCACATCGGCGAATTCCGCGTGCCAGCCGGTCGAGGGCCGCCCGTCGTCGCCCTTGAACGGGCGTTGCGCGTAGCTGCCGATGGAATAGGGGGCGTTGGTGAATCCGGTTCCGGTGTTGAACTGCAGAAGCTGATCGCCCATCGATGTCAGCATCACCTCGGGTAGGCCATCGCCGTTCAGATCCTGGCTGGCGATTCCCATACCCCAGAGGGAAACGCGCTTCCAGTCCTCCACCCGCTCCTTCAGGGGGCTGAGCCGGAACATCTGTTCATAGCCACCGCGCACGAAGTAGTGGCGGTCGTTCGAGATGCGAAGTTCGGGCTCGCCGGTTCGCCGCCAGTCGGTGATGAGCATGGAGAGTGCGCAAAACCCCGGCGCGATGACCTCGGGCGTGCCGTATCCGCGCCCGGCCGGGCGGTAGAGGTCCGAGGTATCGCAAGCCTCGAAGGGGCCGTCGGGGTTCGAACGGTCGACGTAGTGACCGAAGGCGAGGGTGGGGAACGCCTGCCCCTTTTCCCATGTCGCCGAAAAGGCGGTGGTCCAGGCGTCGCGCGGATGAAAGCCCCAGTCGCCTGACGCATCGGTGAAGGCGCAGCCGGGTCCGCCACGCAGAAGAAGGTCGTGCCCGACCCGGAGCACCGCGAGATCGAGCCTTCCATCCCCGTCGATGTCGAGCGGATAGGCGCCCGTGACATGCGTGAGATCCGGTGTCTTGCCCTCGGCGAAGGCCAGCGGTGCGCCGGGCGCTGCGGTCACGTTCACCAGGAGGCGCGCCGGGTTTTCGCCGCCCGCAGCGAAGATGTCGGGCCGGCCATCGGCATTGCAGTCGAAGACGGCGACGCCGCCGCCGACAAAATGCTCCCACCCGCCGGCATAGATGTGCCGGACGGGAAGTCCGCCGGCGCGGTCGACGAAACGGGGCTCCGCGAAGGCCGGATTGGCGAGAACTGGCACAAGGAGGACCAGATGCCTCATTGCGCCGCGATCTCCCGCGACGGGCTGAGCAGCCGTTCCGTCACTTCGGACAGCGCCAGCGCCGCCGCACCATGCGCCCAGAGCAGGTCGCCCCAGGCGTGGATCTCGATCCGCGGTTCCGGTCGGCCGGTGTTGAGCGCGAGGGCCTTGATCTCGGCCAGTGTCTCGTTGGCATAGAGATAATCATACCGCATCCGCTCGCCGGAAAGAATGATCAGTTCCGGGTCGAACAGGTTCACGACGTTGGCGAGGCCAAGCGCAAGGTAGCGCCCGGCGCGGTGGAAGATCGAGCGCGCGGCGGCGTTGCCTGCCTTGGCGTGGTCGAACAGGCTTTCGAGCAGGATGTTGACGGACTGGGTCTCGCGGCTTGTCCAGTTGAGCGCGGTGGTCGCCTCGCGCACCAGCGCATAGTCGGCGACATAGGCCTCCAGACAGCCGCGCTGCCCGCATCGGCAGAGCGCGCCGTCGAGCTGGACCTTGGTGTGACCAAGTTCCATGCCGAGCCCCTGTCCGCCGCGATAGATGCGGTGATTCATGACGAAGCCCATGCCGAGCCCGTGTTCGATGGTCACGACGGCGAAGTCCGACAGGCCGCGCCCGGCGCCGAACCAAAGCTCGGCGAGCGTCACCAGGTTCGCATCGTTGTCGATGTGGACGGGTCGGCCGAGCCGTTCGCCCGCCGCGCGGGCAAGCGACACGTGACGGCCCGCCAGCACGGGGGACCAGTGGACGACGCCGGCGGCAGAATCGACGAATCCCGGCACTCCGAGTCCGATGGCGCTGAGCTGCGAGACGTCGATCTGCGCCTTGGCGCAGAGCCCGGCCACGAGCGTCGCGCTCACATCGACGAGGTCGGCAAGTTCCATTGCGCCGGGCTGGCGCGGAATCGCCTCGTCGGCGATAAGATTGCCGGCGAAATCGACGATGACCGCAGTGTGTTCGCGGTCCGACAGCTTGATCCCGGCGACAAGACGCGCATCGGCCCGGACGCCCAGCGCCACGGCCGGCCGGCCGCGGCCGCCATCGCCCTGGTCGCGCTGGGCGGATACCTCTTCCAGCAGGCCCATTTCGATCAGTTCCGAGGTCAGCGTGGTGACGGAAGCGGGGCTTACCCCCAGCTCCCTCGCGATCTGCACACGCGGCATGTAGCCGGCAGCCCGCACCCGTTCGAAGATCTGCTGGCGCAGCGGCCGCGCGGTTTCCGAGATCGACGGGATCAGCGGCCCGCAGCCCTGCGCTCGCGATTCGATACGGCGGACGGTGCCCATCTTCCGATGCGTCATTTCTTAGCCAGCCTAACTAAAGTATCGTTTATTCGGCGTGCGCATGCTGGTTTCGCCGCTTTGCAGCAATGTTTTCGGCATTTTTCTTGCGCATCCTCAGTTTGATATCGTATTTTTAATTTGACAAGTGAAATTATTGGCGCCACGTTTCCCTTGCTTCGGCGAATCCGCCGATCCGGGCGGCACGCCCACGAACGGGAGGAACTTATGCACAAGTCCATTCTGGCGGCCGTCGCCCTGGCGGCCGGTTTTTCTGCCACATCGGCATGGGCGCAGACGGTCGGCGTCAGCTGGTCGAACTTCCAGGAAGAGCGCTGGAAGACCGACGAGGCCGCGATGAAGGCCGCGATCGAGGCGGCGGGCGGCACTTATGTCTCGGCCGACGCGCAGAACTCGGCGGCCAAGCAGCTGACCGATGTCGAGGCACTTATCGCGCAGGGCGCGGAAGCACTCGTCATCCTTTCGGTCGACAAGGACGCCATCGGCCCGGCGATCGACAAGGCCGCGGCCGAAGGCATCCCGGTTCTCGGCTATGACCGCCTGATCGAGGACGAGCGCGCCTTCTACCTGACCTTCGACAACAAGGGCGTCGGCAAGATCATCGCCGAAAAGGTCAAGGCAGCCCAGCCCGAAGGCAACTTCGCGATCATCAAGGGCGACAAGGGCGACCCCAACGCCACTTTCCTTCTGGAAGGCATGATGGAAGTGATCGGGGCCGACGTGGACGCCGGCAAGATCAAGATCGTCGGTGAAACCTTCACCGACGGCTGGAAGCCGGACAACGCCCAGAAGGAGATGGAGCAGATCCTGACGGCCAACAACAATGCGGTGGATGCCGTGCTTGCGGAAAACGACGGCATGGCAGGCGGTGTCATCGCGGCGCTGGCGGCCCAGGGCCTGACGGTTCCTGTCGGCGGGCAGGACGGTGACCTTGCCGCGATCAACCGGGTGGCGCGGGGCACCCAGACCGTGTCGGTCTGGAAGGATTCGCGCCAGCTCGGCAAGGCGGCGGGCGATATCGCCATCGCGATGGCCAAGGGCGCGGCAATGGATACGATCGAGGGCGCCGTGAAATGGTCCGGCGGCGAGAAGGGTGTGGAGATGAACGCGATCTTCCTTCAGCCCACGCCGATCACCAAGGACAACATCGGCGCTGCCATCGACGCGGGCCATATCTCGAAGGAACAGGCCTGCGAAGGCGCCGTCGAAGGCGTCAACGGCTGCTGATCCTGGGTCCGGCCCGGCGCCCTCCGGCGCCGGGACACGCGCAAGGCATCCCGCCCGGCGCGATCGCGTCCCGATCCTGGCGGCTCCGCTGTCAGGCGGCCGCATCCCACTTCTGCATCGGCGGATGAGGACATGACCCGACCCACCACCACGTCCACCGGAACCGCGACCGCCTCGCCGCAGGCCGCCGAGGGTCCGGCGGCCCGCTTCCTCAGGGCGACGGAACTTGACACCCGCCTTCTCGGGATGGTCGGGGCGCTTGTCCTGATCTGGATCGGATTTCACCTCTATGGCTACTTCGCGAACGGCTTCGGCGCCTTCCTGACGCCGCGCAACCTGTGGAACCTGTCGGTGCAGACCGCTTCCATCGGGATCATGGCGACGGGGATGGTGCTGGTCATCGTCACACGCCACATCGACCTCTCGGTCGGCTCCATCCTCGGGCTTTGCGCGATCATGATGGGGGTGATGCAGGTCTACGTCCTGCCGGACTACCTCGGCCTCGGCCATCCGCTGATCTGGCTTATCGCCGTCCTGACGGGCATGGCGCTTGGCGCGGCGATCGGCGCCCTGCACGGGTTTCTCATCGCCTTTGGCGGCATCCCCTCCTTCATCGTCACGCTTGGCGGGCTGCTGGTCTGGCGCGGCGCCGCCTTCCTTGTCGCCCGGGGCGAGACGATTTCGCCGGTGGACGCGACCTTTGCGCTTCTCGGTGGCGGACCCTATGGCGCGGTCGGCGCGACAGGAAGCTGGATCGTCGGCCTTCTGGCCTGCGCCGGCATCATCCTTCTGATCCTCAACGGGCGGAAGCAGCGGCGGAAGTTCGAGTTTCCGCTACGCCCGGTCTGGGCCGAGGTCTTCCTGGCGGTCGTCGGCTGCGGCATCGTCATCGGCGCCGTCCTTCTGGTCAACGCCTATCCCTGGCCCAAGGGCATCGTGAACCAGTATGCACAAGCGAACGGCCTTACCGTTCCCGAAGGCGGGCTGTTCATCAGCCACGGCTTCGCCATTCCGGTCCTGATCCTGGTCGCGGTGGGTATCGCAATGACCTTCCTGATGACCCGGACGCGGTTCGGACGCTACGTCTTCGCCATCGGCGGCAACCCGGAGGCGGCCGAGCTCGCCGGCATCAACACGCGCTGGATGACGGTGAAGATCTTCGCCCTGATGGGCTTGCTGTGCGGCCTGTCGTCTGTCGTCGCCTCGGCGCGGCTCAATTCGGCGACGAACGCACTCGGGACGCTCGACGAGCTTTACGTCATCGCCTCGGCGGTGATCGGCGGCACATCGCTGGGCGGCGGAATCGGAACGATCTACGGCGCGATCATTGGTGCGCTGGTGATGCAGAGCCTCCAGACCGGCATGGTGCTGATCGGCTTCGACGCCGCGATCCAGCAGGTCGTCGTCGGCTCGGTCCTCGTCCTCGCCGTCTACCTCGACAAGCTTTACCGCACCCGCGCGAAGTGAGGGGATCATGAACGCTCAGGCGAAACCCACGCCCCTCGTCGAAATGCGCGACATCTCCATCGCCTTCGGTGGCATCAAGGCCGTGGACCATGTCACCATCGACCTCTATCCCGGCGAGGTCGTCGGGCTTCTCGGCCACAACGGCGCGGGCAAATCCACCCTGATCAAATGTCTGTCGGGCGCCTACCGCGCCGACAGCGGCGAGATCCGGATCAACGGCGAAAAAGCCAGCATCGAAAACCCTCGCGACGCGCGTGCCTACAACATCGAGACGATCTACCAGACACTCGCGCTGGCCGACAATCTCGACGCGGCTTCGAACCTCTTTCTCGGGCGCGAGCTGGTGACGGCGGCCGGTCTTGTCGACGATGTGCGGATGGAGGCCGAGACCCGCAAGATCATGGGCCGCCTCAACCCCAACTTCCGCAAGTTCAACGTGCCGGTCTCGGCGCTGTCGGGCGGGCAACGCCAATCCGTCGCGATCGCGCGGGCAGTCTATTTCAACGCGCGAATCCTGATCATGGACGAACCGACCGCCGCGCTCGGGCCTCATGAGACGCAGATGGTGGCGGAACTGATCCAGGAGCTGAAGGCGCAAGGCCTGGGCATCTTCCTGATCGAGCACGACATCCACAACGTGATGAAGCTTTGCGACCGCGCTTCGGTCATGAAGAACGGCCAGCTTGTCGGCACGGTCAGGGTGAACGAGGTGACCGACGAAGACATCCTGGGGATGATCATCCTGGGCAAGAAGCCTGGAAAGATGGCGTGACATGTTTCTGGGTCTCGACCTCGGCACATCGGGTCTCAAGGGCGTTCTCGTCGACGAGAGCCAACGCGTCGTGGCCGAGGCGACCGCGCCGCTGAGTGTGTCGCGCCCGCATGGCGGCTGGTCCGAACAATCGCCGGCCGACTGGATCGTGGCGGCCGAGACGGTGATCGGTGCCCTGCCCGCGAACGGGCGGGCCGCCATCCGCGGCATCGGGCTTTCGGGGCAGATGCACGGGGCGACGCTGCTTGACGGCTCGGACAACGTGCTGCGGCCCTGCATCCTCTGGAACGATACCCGCGCTCATGCCGAGGCGGCCGAACTGGACGCCGATCCGAGGTTCCGGGTGGTCACGGGCAACATCGTCTTTCCGGGATTCACCGCGCCGAAACTCGTCTGGGTCAGGCGACACGAACCCGAAGTCTTCGCGCGGATGGCAAAAGTGCTGCTGCCAAAGGATTACCTGCGCCTGTGGCTGACCGGCGAGCATGTCGCGGAAATGTCGGATGCGGCGGGAACCAGCTGGCTCGACACCGGCGCGCGGGCCTGGTCCGAGGCACTTCTTGCCGCAACCGACATGACTCTGGACGCCATGCCGCAGCTTGTCGAAGGGTCTGACGTCTCGGGCCGGGTCCGCCCCGAAATTTCGGCGCGGTTCGGCATTCCGGGCTCGGCCGTCGTCGCCGGAGGCGCCGGCGACAATGCGGCAGCAGCAATCGGTGTGGGCGTCGTATCCGCCGGGCAGGCCTTTGTCTCGCTCGGCACCTCGGGCGTGCTTTTCGCTGCGAATGACGGCTACCGGCCGGACCCGGCCACCGCGGTCCACACCTTCTGCCACGCGCTGCCGGGCAGGTGGCACCAGGTGGGGGTGATCCTTGCCGCGACCGACGCGCTCAACTGGTTCGCACGGCTTGCCGGGGCCGAGGCGGGAACGCTGACGGTCGGGCTGGGCGCCCTCAGGGCGCCGGGAAAGACGTGTTTCCTGCCCTACCTCGGCGGCGAACGGACACCGCTCAACGACGCCGCGATCCGCGGTGCGTTCGTCGGGCTGGAACATGCGACGGACCGCAACGCCGCCACGCGGGCGGTCCTCGAAGGGGTGGCGTTCGCGATCCGCGATTGCCGCGACGCGCTGGCCGCGACCGGCACGCAGATCGACAGGCTGATTGCGGTCGGGGGCGGCTCCAAATCGGACTACTGGCTTGCCGCCCTCGCAACGGCGCTCGGCACGCCGGTCGCGGTGCCCGTGGCGGGCGACTTCGGCGGCGCCTTCGGCGCGGCGCGGCTTGGGCTCATGGCCGCGACGGGCACGGGGGCCGCGATTGCCACCGCACCCGCGATCGCCCGCACCTTCGAACCCGATGCCATCCTCTTCCCCGCCTTCGACGAAGGCTTCGCCCGCTACCGGGCCGCGCAATCGGCCATCAAGGGCCTGACCTGAGAGACTTCCATGACCGACTTTTTCAAGGACATCCCCGCCATCCACTACGAAGGCCCCGAAAGCGACAACGACTTTGCCTTCCGCCACTACAACCCCGACGAGGTGGTGCTGGGCAAGCGGATGGAGGATCATCTGCGCTTCGCCGCCGCCTGGTGGCATTGCTTCGCATGGCCGGGGAATGATCCGTTCGGCGGCCAGACCTTCACCCGGCCCTGGTTCGGCGAGACGATGGACCATGCGCGGATGAAGGCCGATGCGGCCTTCGAGATGTTCGGCATCCTTGGCGTTCCGTTCTTCTGCTTCCACGACGCGGACATCCGGCCCGAGGGCGGAAGCTTCGCCGAAAGCCTGCGCAACTTCGAGGAAATCGTCGACTACATCGCGCGGAAGATGGAGACGCGGCGGACGCGGCTTCTGTGGGGCACCGCGAATCTCTTCTCGCACCGCCGGTTCATGGCGGGCGCGGCGACGAACCCCGACCCCGACGTCTTTGCCTGGTCGGCGGCGACGGTGAAGGCCTGCATGGATGCGACCCACCGTCTCGGCGGCCAGAACTATGTCCTCTGGGGCGGGCGCGAAGGCTACGAAACGCTTCTGAACACAGACCTCGGACGCGAGCGGCGGCAGGCGGGGCGGTTCCTGCAGATGGTCGTCGACTACAAGCACAGGATCGGATTTCCCGGGACGATCCTGATCGAGCCGAAACCGCAGGAACCCTCGAAGCACCAATACGACTACGACGTTGCTACGGTCTACGGGTTCCTCAAGGACTTCGGGCTGGAGCGCGAGGTGAAGGTCAACATCGAACAGGGGCACGCGGTCCTTGCCGGGCATTCGTTTGAACACGAGATCGCCCTCGCCGCATCGCTCGGGATCTTCGGCTCCATCGACATGAACCGGAACGACTACCAGTCCGGCTGGGACACCGACCAGTTTCCCGATTCCGTGCCGGAAATGGCGCGGGCCTATTACGAGATCTTGCGCGCCGGTGGTCTTGCCACGGGCGGCACGAACTTCGATGCCAAGATCAGGCGCCAGAGCCTCGACCCCCAGGACCTGATCCTTGCCCATGTCGGCGCGATGGATGTCTGCGCGCGCGCCCTGAAGGCCGCGGCCGCCCTTCTTCAGGACGGTGCGCTTGAACGGGCGCGCGCCGAACGCTACGCCGGATGGGAGACGCCGACCGCGAAGGCGATGTTTGATACGGAAACGCTCGAGTCCCTTTCCGCGCGTGTCCTTTCGCAGGGCATCAACCCGCAGCCGCGCTCAGGCCGCCAGGAGCGGCTGGAAAACCTGTGGAATCGATTCGCCTAACGGTTGAGTTTGTTGCGAGCGGGCTGACCGGATCGTTCCTTCGCGCACCACTGTTGCTGAAATTTTGGGCGCCGGACGGGCCGCGTACCGCCCGAAACCCCAGACATATTAACCATTTGCCATGATTTCGCCGCAATGGCGGCGCGAATCCGCCGGCGTTATCGGTTGTTTTCACACTCGAAAAATTAGGCGTCGAAATTCCGAAACGTTTCCTTCCATAGTGTCCTCATCAACGGACATCTGGGGGACGTCCGGACCACCTGCCCAGGAGACTCCGGGATGGCTGCCCCCCTTTTCGAGTTCCGCAACGACGCTCTCTCTCTCTGCCGGCCAAGCTACTACGCGAGCTATGGAAAGCGGCTTTTCGATCTCGCCCTCGTGGCGGTGATGCTGCCGGTGGTCGTGCCGGTGGTCGTCCTCGTCACCCTTCTCGCCTCGCTTGGTGGCGGGAGACCGCTCTATTCGCAACTGCGCGTAGGCCGTGACGGAGAGACGTTCCGTTGCTGGAAGTTCCGCACGATGATCCCCGATGCCGACGCCGCGCTTGCAAGGATACTCGCGGACGATCCGGCGCTTGCCGCCGAATGGCAGCAGACCCAGAAGCTGAGGCGTGATCCCCGCGTCACCCGTTTCGGCGCGTTCCTGCGTAAGACGAGCCTTGATGAGTTGCCGCAGCTCTGGAACGTGTTGACCGGAACGATGAGCATCGTCGGCCCGCGCCCATTCACGCCCGATCAGCAAGACATCTACCCGGGCGGCCGTGGGTACGCGGATTACTACCGCATGCTTCCCGGTCTCACCGGGCTCTGGCAGGTCAGCCCGCGCAACCGCAGCTCCTTCGCGGAACGCGCGATCTACGACAGCGCCTATTTCGTCCAGCTCGGCCTTCTGATGGATCTGCGGATCATCCTCAGGACCGTTGGGGTCGTCCTGCGCGGTACCGGCGTCTGATCAGTCGAAGCGCTTCCAGATTGCGCCTTCACCCAACGCCTCGACCAAGGCCGCATGTGCGGCCTTTTCCTCCTCGGTCAGCCGCGGGGGAAGCGCGGCGGGCCGCGGCCCCGGCTTCCAGCCGCTCGCCACGCCAGCACTTGCCGGACCGGCGGTGACAGCCAGGACCAGATCGGGCTGGCGGCCGCCGATCAGTTCCAGATAGACTTCGGCCAGAAGCTCGCTGTCGAGAAGTGCGCCGTGGTTTTCGCGCGCCGAGTTGTCGATACCGAAGCGTCGGCAAAGCGCGTCGAGCGAGGCGGGCGCGCCGGGAAACTTCCGCCGGGCCAGAGCCACGGTGTCGAGCGCGCGCTCCATCGCGATTGGCGGCAGGTTCACCCAGCCCAGTTCAGCGTTGAGGAATTTCATGTCGAACGCGGCATTGTGGATCACCAGCCGGGAATCCCCGCCCAGGAAGTCGAGAAACGCCGCGGCGATATCGACGAACCGGGGCTTGTCGCGCAGGAAGTCATCGCCGAGGCCGTGGACCTGGAAGGCTTCGGTCGGCATGGCGCGTTCGGGATTCACGTAGTGGTGAAAGGTGCGCCCGGTCGGCATGTGGTTGAAAAGCTCGATAGCGCCGATCTCGACGATGCGATGACCCTCGGCGGGCTCGAAGCCGGTGGTTTCGGTATCGAGGACGATTTCACGCATGGCCGGCCCTGAGTTCGTCGATCAACGCTTGCACGGCCGCGCGGGTCTGCTCAAGGGTCGAGGTCTCGATCACATGGGTCGCGCGGGCGCGCTTTTCGGCGTCGGGCATCTGTCGGGCGAGAATGGTCGCAAACTGGGTTTCGGTCATGCCGGGGCGCGCAAGGACGCGGGCACGCTGGACCTCGGCGGGGGCGGTGACGACAAGAGTGGCATCAAGCGCGGCCTCCGCGCCGGTCTCGAACAGAAGCGGGATGTCGAGCAGCACCAGATCGACCCCCGCCGTCGCCGCGCGGTCGATGAAGGCGGCACGATCCGCGGCAACCAGGGGGTGGACCGCCGCCTCGATCCGCGCCAGCGCGTCGGAATCGGTGGCGATCCAGTCCTTCAGGCGCGCGCGATCGACGGCACCGTCGATGATCGCGTCCGGCCGCAGCGCCGCAATCGCGGCGACGCCCGGCGCGCCCCGCGCATAAAGCCGGTGGACGGCGGCATCCGCGTCCCAGACGGGAACGCCCTCGGCGGCGAACATCGCCGCCGTTGTCGACTTGCCCATGCCGATCGAGCCGGTGAGGCCCAGAAGGAACGGCCGGCTCATTCCGCCAGAACCGCCGCGCGCACCGCCTCGTCGACCTCCGGCCGCAGGCCGAACCAGCGCTCGAAGGCGGGGGCAGCCTGATGGATAAGCATCCCGAGCCCGTCGACGGTGGTGCAGCCGATACTGGCGGCCTCTTCGAGCAGATGGGTGCGCAGCGGCGTGTAGACGAGGTCGGTGACCACGGCCGAGGGTGACAGCGCGTCGAGGGGTACGCGGAAATCGGGTTTTCCGACCATGCCGAGCGAGGAGGTGTTGACCACCGTGGTGGCCCCGTCGAGCATGTTGCCGGCCTGCACCCAGTCGTTGACCACGACCTTGGCCCCGAACTCCTGCCGCAGCGCTTCCGCCCGCGCGCGGGTGCGGTTTGCCAGGCGGATTTCCGGCACTCCGACCTCGATGAGCGAGGCGATGACGGCGCGCGCGGCGCCTCCCGCGCCGATGACCGCCGCCGGGCCGGCTGCCGGCTGCCAGTCCGGGGCATTCTGGCGCAGGTTGGCGATGAAGCCGTAGCCATCGGTATTGTCGGCGTGGATGCGCCCGTCGCTGCGGAAGATGAGCGTATTCGCCGCCCCGATCAGCGCGGCGCGGTCGGTCACCACATCGGCGAGGGCAAGCACGCTTTCCTTGTGCGGTATGGTAACGTTGACGCCCACGAAGCCCGCCTTCGGCAGGGCGGAGATGACCTCGCGAAGGTCGGCCTGGGCCACGTCCATCGGGACATAGTATCCCGCGATTCCATAGGTCTTCAGCCAATGCCCATGAAGCCGCGGCGATTTCGAATGCGCGACGGGAGAGCCGATGACGCCGGCGAGCGGTATGCGGGGATGGTCGGTCATGCCGCGATGTCGCCCCGAACGGCGAGCCAGGTCAAGAGTTCGATCAGCGGCAGGCCGAGGATGGTGAAGTGATCCCCCTCGATGTGCGAGAAAAGCCGCGCCCCTTCCTCCTCCAGCTTGTAGGCGCCGACACTGTGGCGGATGCTTTCCCAGTTCCGCGCCACGTAGTCGTGAAGATAGGCCTCGGACACCCCGCGCATCGTCAACCGCGCCGTCCCGACATGCCGCCAGAGCGGCGCGTTGCCCTGGCAGACGACGGCGGCGGAGTGGAGGCGGTGGGTGCGACCCGAGAGCGCCCGGATCTGCGCCCTTGCGGCATCGGGATCGTCCGGCTTGGTGAAGACCCGGCCGTGAAGGTCCAGGACCTGGTCGCAACCGAGCACCAGCGCTTCGGGGTTTTTCTCGCTGACGCGGCGCGCCTTCTGCTCCGCGAGCGCATCGGCAAGATCGTGCGGGCTGGCGCCATCGGCTTCGAGGGTCGCGCGGATCGTGTCTTCGTCGATGCACGCTGGGCGGATGTCGGGGTCGAGCCCGGCATTCCTCAGAAGGGCTGCGCGGATCTCGGAGGATGAGGCGAGGATGAGGCGGAAGGTCACGGGATCATCCTGTGGGTAACGACGGGCAAGCGTGCCGCGGAGGGGTGGACGGTCTGGTCCCCGCAAGGAAGGTGGGGACAGGGTGACAGTTCTGTCAATGCTCACGGCATTTTGTTCACCTGTTGATGCGGGATCGGAGCCGGTGTGGATGGCCGGGCGATCCACCGTGAGCCGGGCCATGCATCGTGTGGGCCAGGCCCCGGCGAATATTTCACAACTGCCTGTTATGTCTTTGTATTTTAGTGCCATGAGAACACCGCCCCCGGAGTGTTCCGTGGTTTTCCACAGGGTGATCCGGCTGTGCATGTCTTGGCGCGAACCTGGCAAATCCACACCGCCCACAGGCCCAACAGCATCAACTTCTCTTTTCTTTCATATTGCTTTTATAAGAGGGCCGATGCGCAACAAGCGAAGGGCGCTGGCGAATGGGTGACTTTCTGGCTTCGGTCTATCCCTGGACGAAGGCACTTCACGTCATGTCGGTGATCGCCTGGATGGCGGGGATATTCTACCTGCCGAGGCTGTTCGTCTACCACGCCGAGCAGGTGGAGCCGGGCAGCGAGACCGATGCGCTGTTCCAGGGCATGGAACGCAAGCTGCTGCGCCTGATCATGAACCCGGCGATGACGGCGACCTGGGTCTTCGGGCTGGCGCTGGTGTTCACCCCGGGGATCGTGGTGTGGAGCGAGGTCTGGCCTTGGACGAAGGCGGCCTGTGTGCTCGGGATGACCTGGTTCCACCACTGGCTCGGCTATCGGCGCAAGGAGTTTGCGGCGGGGAAGAATACCCGGTCGGGGCGGACCTACCGGCTGATGAACGAACTTCCCACCCTGTTCATGGTGATCATCGTCCTGTCGGTCATCGTGAAATTCTGATCGCCCGTTGACTCGGCCGTTGGCCCGGGTGTATCTGGCCCAAACGCCCCGCCGTCCGGTCAGGGGCTTCCCCCTTTCTGTCCATCGCGCCGATCCTGTCCGCGCCCGATATATCTGGTCTTGCCATGACGCATGAGCGCCTGAACCTGTCCGATCTCAAGGCCAAGAGCCCCGCCGACCTTCTGGCGATGGCCGAGGACCTGGAGATCGAGAACGCATCGACGATGCGCAAGGGCGAGATGATGTTCTCGATCCTGAAGGAACACGCCGAGGAAGGCTGGGAGATCGGCGGAGACGGTGTGCTGGAGGTTCTGCAGGACGGGTTCGGATTCCTGCGCTCGCCGGAGGCCAACTATCTGCCGGGCCCGGATGATATCTACGTGAGCCCGGACATGATCCGGCAATATTCACTTCGGACGGGGGACACGGTCGAGGGCGCGATGCGGGCGCCCGGCGAGAACGAGCGCTATTTTGCGATGACGAAGGTCACGCGGATCAATTTCGAAGATCCGGAGAAGGCCCGGCACAAGGTGGCCTTCGACAACCTGACGCCACTCTACCCGGACGAACGCCTGAAGATGGAGATCGAGGATCCGACCATCAAGGATCGGTCGGCGCGGATCATCGACCTGGTGGCGCCGATCGGGAAGGGGCAGCGCGGCCTCATCGTGGCGCCGCCGCGGACGGGCAAGACGGTGCTTTTGCAGAACATCGCGCATTCGATCGCGACGAACCACCCCGAGTGCTACCTGATTGTCCTTCTGATCGACGAGCGTCCCGAGGAAGTGACCGACATGCAGCGGAGCGTGAAGGGCGAGGTGATTTCCTCGACCTTCGACGAACCGGCGACACGGCATGTGGCTGTGGCCGAAATGGTGATCGAGAAAGCGAAGCGCCTGGTCGAGCACAAACGAGATGTTGTGATTCTTCTCGATTCAATCACCAGACTTGGTAGGGCCTACAATACGGTTGTGCCGTCCTCGGGCAAGGTCCTGACCGGCGGCGTCGATGCTAACGCCCTTCAGCGGCCGAAGCGGTTCTTCGGCGCGGCGCGCAACATCGAGGAGGGCGGGTCTCTCACGATCATCGCGACGGCCCTCATCGACACCGGCAGCCGGATGGACGAGGTGATCTTCGAGGAGTTCAAGGGAACCGGCAACTCCGAGATCGTTCTGGACCGGAAGGTCGCCGACAAGCGGGTCTTCCCGGCGATGGACATCCTGAAGTCGGGCACACGGAAGGAGGATCTGCTGGTCGACCAGAAGGACCTGCAGAAGACCTATGTGCTCAGGCGCATCCTGAACCCGATGGGCACCACGGATGCGATCGAGTTCCTGATCTCGAAGCTGAAGCAGACGAAGACGAACTCGGAATTCTTCGATTCAATGAACGCCTGAGGCGTTCCGTTACGGTAGGCAGCGATGGATACGATCTTTGCCCTGGCCTCCGCCCGGGGGAAAGCGGGCGTTTCCGTGATCAGGCTGTCGGGGCCCAAGGCCTGGGACGCGGTTTCCGCGCTGGTGGGCAAGCTTCCGCAGACGCGCCGCGCGTCATTGCGGCGTCTGCGAATGGACGGGGAGGTGCTTGACGAGGCGATGGTCGTGACTTTCGCCGCGGGCGCCAGTTTTACCGGCGAGAGTGCGGCGGAGCTGCACATTCACGGGGCAACGGCGACGGTAGGCGCCGTCCTGCGGGCGCTTGGTGGCATCGAGGGGCTCCGGATGGCCGAGGCCGGGGAGTTCACGCGGCGCGCGCTGGAGAACGGCAGGCTGGATCTGACGCAGGTGGAGGGCCTTGCGGATCTGATTGACGCCGAGACGGATGCGCAAAGACGGCAGGCATTGCGGGTCCTGTCCGGGGCGGTGGGCGAAAAGGCAGAGGGCTGGCGCCGCGATCTGATCCGCGCGGCGGCGCTTCTGGAGGTCACGATCGATTTCGCGGACGAAGACGTGCCTCTGGACGTGACTCCCGAGGTGCTGGGTCTGATCGAAGGCGTGATGCGGGGGCTCCGCGCTGAAGTGGCGGGATATGGAGCTGCGGAACGCATCCGCGACGGATTCGAGGTTGCGATCATCGGCCGGCCGAATGCCGGCAAGTCAACGTTGCTGAACGCGCTTGCCGGGCGGGAGGCGGCAATCACGTCTGCGACCGCAGGGACGACCCGTGACGTGATCGAGGTCCGGATGGACCTGGGCGGGCTAGCGGTGACGCTTCTCGATACCGCGGGCCTGCGTGACACGCGCGACGACGTCGAGCTGATCGGCGTTCGGCGCGCGGTCGGACGGGCGGAAGGTGCTGATCTTCGGGTATTTCTTCTGGATGATGCAGATGACGTGCCGATGATTCAGCCGCAGCCGGACGATATCGTCGTGCGTGGAAAGGCGGATCTGCGCCCGGGCGGGGCCGGGGATGTTCCGGCAATATCGGGAAAGACCGGGGCGGGGCTTGCGGCGCTTGTCGGAACGATAACCGACATCCTCGGCGCCCGGGCCGCGTCGGCCGGCATCGCGACACGGGCCCGGCATCGACTGGGGCTGGAGCGTGCGATTTCGTCTATGGAATCGGCGCGCGATGAGATAGCAAGAGGTCCGCAGCGAACGGAAGTGGCCGCGGAGCATCTTCGGCATGCCATCCGCGCCATTGATGCGCTGGTGGGAAGGGTGGATGTCGAGGACCTGCTCGACAACATCTTCGCGAGCTTCTGCATCGGCAAGTGAGGCGTTTCACGTGAAACATTTCGACGTCGTCGTCATCGGAGGGGGCCATGCGGGCGTGGAGGCGGCACATGCTGCAGCCCGCGTTGGCGCCACCGTCGCCCTCGTAACCCTTCGGCGCGACGGCATCGGCGTGATGTCCTGCAATCCGGCTATCGGCGGACTGGGCAAGGGGCATCTTGTTCGGGAAATCGACGCCATGGACGGCGTCATGGGCAGGGCTGCCGATCGCGCCGGAATCCAGTTCCGGCTGCTCAACCGGCGGAAGGGTCCGGCCGTGCAGGGGCCCCGGGCCCAAGCCGATCGGAAACTGTATCGCACGGAAATCCTGCGATTCACCGAAGCGCAGGCGAATATCGCCATCGTGGAGGGCGAGGTCAGCGGAATTCTGAAGGAAGGGAGCCGTTTCGCGGGCGTGGTGCTGGCTGACGGTTCCGAAATCGGATCGCGTGCGGTGGTCCTGACCTCCGGTACGTTCCTGCGCGGCGTCATTCACGTCGGCGACCATCGGCAGCCCGGCGGCAGGATGGGTGACCGCCCGTCGGTTGCGCTGGCGGACCAGCTGGCGTCCCTGGGGCTGCCGCTGGGGCGTCTGAAGACCGGAACGCCGCCGCGCCTCGATGGCCGGACGATCGACTGGTCAAGCCTCGAAAGCCAGGCGGGCGATGAAGAGCCGACGCTGTTTTCCTTCCTTCACGACCGGCCGTTCGTGCGGCAGGTCTGCTGCGGAATCACCCATACCAACGAGCGAACCCACGACATCATTCGCAGGAATCTCGACCGGTCGGCGATGTATGGCGGCCATATCGAAGGCGTGGGCCCGCGGTACTGTCCGTCGATCGAGGACAAGGTTGTCCGGTTTTCCGGCAAGGAAAGCCATCAGGTCTTTCTTGAACCCGAGGGTCTCGAGGACCATACGGTCTACCCCAACGGCATTTCCACATCCCTGCCCCTGGACGTCCAGGAGGCCTATGTGCGGTCAATTCGAGGACTCGAATCGGTCTCGATCCTTCAGCCCGGCTATGCCATCGAATACGACTATGTCGACCCGCAGTCGCTCCGGCCGACCCTCGAGTTGAAATCGGCGCCCGGGCTTTATCTGGCAGGCCAGATCAATGGCACGACGGGCTACGAGGAGGCGGCGGCACAAGGCCTTGTAGCGGGGCTGAACGCCGCCCTCTCGGCACAGGGGCGCGAGCCCGTGATCTTCAGCCGCGCGGAGAGCTACATTGGCGTGATGATCGATGATCTTGTGTCTCGTGGCGTCACCGAACCCTACAGGATGTTCACGTCCCGCGCCGAGTTCCGGCTTTCGCTCCGGGCCGACAACGCTGACCAGCGGCTCACACCGCTTGCCATAAGCCAGAAGTGCGTCGGAGAGGAGCGCCGCAAGGCGTTCGGCGAGAAGATGGAATTGCTGGAGAGCGGCAGGGCGACCCTCGAATCCGTTGCCCTCACCCCGCGTGAAGCAGCGTCATTCGGCATGAGTGTCGGCCAGGACGGGCAGCGGCGAACCGCTTTCACCCTGCTGTCGTTCCCGGAAATCACCTTCGATGATCTGGTTCGCGCCGCACCGCCGTTGGCGCAGATCGACGCGGCGACGCGGGTCCAGCTCGAGCGGGACGCGGCATATGCGAGCTATCTGGATCGTCAGAAGGCGGATGTGGATGCCATGCGACGCGAGGAGGGGCTGGAAATCCCGCAGGATTTCGATTTCCTGGCCCTTGCCGGTCTCTCGACCGAAATCAGGGCAAAACTCGCCCGTGGCCGCCCGCACACGATCGCGCATGCGAGCCGGATCGAAGGCGTCACCCCCGCGGCGCTGGCGATACTTCTTGCCGCGATCAGGCGCCGGGAGCGCCGGCGGTCCGCGGGATGACGGCGGCATTTCCCGACGGATGGGCGAATGTTTCACGTGAAACGATCCAACGGCTCGAACTCTATGAGTCGCTGATCAGGAAGTGGAACCCGCGGATAAACCTTGTCTCTCCGGGATCGCTCGACGTGCTGTGGACGCGGCACTTTGCCGATTCTGCGCAGATCTTCCGGCTGGCGCCCGCTTCCGCCGCACATTGGGCAGATCTCGGCAGCGGAGGCGGATTCCCGGGCCTGGTCATCGCCATCCTTGCGGCCGAAGCAAGGCCCGGTCTTCGGGTGACCCTCGTGGAAAGCGATCGGCGCAAGGCGACATTCCTTGCCACTGCCGCGCATGCGCTGGGCATTTCTGTGGATATCCTTGCCGATCGCATCGAAGCCCTTGCGCCCCTTCGCGCCGATGTGATCTCGGCTCGCGCGCTCGCGCCGCTCGACATCCTTCTCGGCCATGCAGAGAGGCACCTTGTGCCTGGTGGGGTGGCGCTGTTTCCAAAGGGCGCCACGGCCGAGGCGGAGCTCGCCCGCGCGCTTGAACATTGGCGATTCTCCTATCAAAAGGAGCCCAGCAAGACCGACGCCCGGGGCGTCGTCCTGATCATCGGAGGTATCTCGCGTGTCTGACCCGACGCGTCCGCCAGGGCCGAGAATCATTGCCATCGCCAACCAGAAAGGCGGTGTCGGCAAGACCACGACCGCGATCAACCTTGCCGCCGCGCTGGCGGAGGAGGGGCTCAACGTCCTTCTGGTCGACCTTGACCCGCAGGGCAATGCCTCCACAGGGCTCGGCGTCGAACCCGCCCGGCGCGAAAGGACGACCTACGACCTTCTGATCGAGGATGCCGATCTTCTCGATGTGGTCCGGCCCACACAGATCGAAGGTATCTGGCTTTGCCCGGCCACGACTGACCTTTCGTCCGCCGACATCGCGCTTGTCAGCAACGAAAAGCGCAGTTTCCTTCTCCATGACGCCCTGCGGCAGCCGGCGATCGACAGCTTTGCCTTCGACTATGTGCTGATCGATTGCCCGCCGTCGCTCAGCCTGCTGACAGTGAACGCGATGGTCGCCGCGCAAGCGGTGCTCGTGCCGCTTCAGGCGGAGTTCTACGCGCTCGAAGGTCTGTCGCAACTCATGCTCACGATCCGCGAGGTGCGACAGTCGGCCAACCCCGACCTGCGCATCGAAGGGGTGCTCCTGACGATGTACGACAGCCGAAACAACCTCTCCCAGCAGGTCGAGGCGGACGCCCGTGCCAATCTCGGCGACCTCGTCTACAAGACGATCGTGCCGCGCAACGTCCGTCTTTCCGAGGCGCCGTCCTATGCCGTGCCGGTGCTCGCCTATGACACGATGTCCAGGGGTGCGATCGCCTACCGCGCCCTTGCGCAAGAGATCCTCGCCCGCCACGGGGCCAAGTGACAGGAGGGACGTCCGACATGACCGATCGCAAGATTGAACGCAGGGGCCTTGGACGAGGTCTTTCGGCACTGATGGCGGACGTCAATCTTGGAGCCGCACCCCGGATGGAAAGCCGGGCCCAGCGCGCCGATACCCGTGTTCCGGTCGAGAGACTCGAGCCGAATCCGGACCAGCCACGGCGGGATTTCCCGCCGGAAGCCCTCCAGGAACTGGCAGAATCGATCCGCGCCAAGGGCATCATCCAGCCGCTCATAGTTCGAGAAAACCCAAGAAAACCAGATAGTTACGAGATCGTGGCAGGCGAAAGGCGCTGGCGTGCCGCGCAGCTTGCCCAGCTTCACGACGTCCCCGTCCTGATCCGTGATCTCGACGATACCGAGGTTCTCGAGGTCGCCATCATCGAAAACATTCAGCGCGCCGATCTGAATGCGATCGAGGAGGCGCTTGGCTATCGCCAGCTGATGGAGCGCTTTGGCCACACCCAGGAGAAGGTTGCCGCGGCGCTCGGGAAAAGCCGCAGCCATATCGCGAACCTGCTGCGGCTGCTGACCCTGCCGGAGGAGGTCCAGGCCTGGCTGCGCGAAGGCAAGCTGTCCGCCGGTCATGCCCGTGCGCTCGTTACCACCGACAATCCCGCGGCGCTGGCCCGCCAGGTCATGGCGCGTGGCCTTTCGGTGCGGGAAACCGAGCGGCTGGCAAAATCCCCGGCGAAGCTGGCCGCGTCCCGCGCGCAGCGTGCGGAAAAGGATGCCGACACAAGGATGCTCGAACAGGATCTCTCCGCGAATCTGCGGATGAAGGTCGTGATCGACCACAAGGGCCATGACGGTGGCAACCTTGTCATTGCCTACAGGTCGCTCGACCAGCTCGACGAGTTGTGCCAGCTCCTGTCACAGAACCGCTGACGGTCAGGCATCCGGCCGAGTCCAGAGGAAAAGGGACACCAGACCAAGGATCAACGCCTGAAGCGCGATCAGCCACGGGTCGAGAGCAATCGCCAGAGAAACCGCGAGACTGGCAAGGATAGACACTGTCGCCGCGGATTTTGCCCGGCGGCCGACGACCCCACGCTCGCGCCAGTCCGAAATCGGCGGCCCGAAGATGCGATGGGACAGGATCCAGTGGTGCAGACGTTCGGACGATCGCGCGAAGCCGAAGGCGGAAAGAAGCAGAAAGGGCACCGTCGGAAGGAGCGGCACGAAGGCGCCTACCGCGGCCAGAAGCAACGCACCAAGCCCGAGCGCCAGCCAGAAGGCATGCATCACGGCATCAGCTCCCGGATCACGGCATTCAGAACCGCCCGCCCAGCCGGCGTCGGACAGAGGCGCGCGCCCTCGCGCCGGATCATCGACAGATCCTCGAGTTGCGCCACGGCCCCGTGCGCAAGCGGCCGTCCTGCCAGCGCCGCATAACGGTCCATGTCCACCCCCTCCGAGAGGCGCAGCGCCATCATCAGGTACTCGGCCGCCTGATCCTTGGGGCGCAGGGTTTCGCGCGGCAGCTCGCCATGCCCGGCCGCTTCGACCTGTGCGAGCCAGGCTCCTGGCGCCCGGGGCGTATCCGTCGCGAGCCGTCGGCCCCCGAGCGTCAGCCGCCCATGCGCGCCCGGGCCGATCCCGGCGTAGTCGCCATAGCGCCAGTAGATCAGGTTGTGCCGGCTTTCGGCGCCCGGTCGTGCGTGGTTCGACACTTCGTAGGCCGGCATCCCCGCGGACGCAAGAATATCCTGGGTTATCAGATACATGTCAGCTGCGCTGTCGTCATCGGGCAGGCCCTTCAGCCGCCCCGCGGCGTGACGAGCGCCGAAGGAGGTACCATCCTCGATCGTCAGCTGGTAGAGCGACAGGTGATCGACGGCCAGCATCAGCGCCTCCTGCAGCTCCGCTTCCCAGCTGGAAACGCTCTGGTCCTGCCGGGCATAGATCAGGTCGAAGCTCACGCGCGAGAAGGCGGCCCTCGCGATGTCGAAGGCGGCGCGCGCCTCGGCCGCCGTGTGCAGCCGCCCGAGCCGTCGCAGATCGGCATCGTTCAGCGCCTGCACACCCATCGACAGCCGGTTGACCCCGGCCTCCGCATAGGCACGGAACCGTTCGGCCTCGACGCTGCCGGGATTGGCCTCCAGCGTCACTTCCAGATCATTCGCCTGCGGCCACATCGCCCGTACCGCCTCGAGTATCGCGGCCACGGTGTCGGGCTCCATCAGCGACGGTGTTCCCCCGCCGAAGAAGACAGTATTGAGGACGCGGTCCGGGGTCTCGGCCCCGATGCGCGCGATCTCGGCCAGATAGGCGCGCTTCCAGCGATCCTGGTCGATCGTGGCCGCGACGTGGGAGTTGAAGTCACAATAGGGGCATTTGGAGGCGCAGAACGGCCAGTGCAGATACAGGCCGAAGCCGCCGTGCTGCCAGTCTTCCATCTCAGGGCCGGTCGAAACAGGCCACCAGCTTGCCGAAGGCGTCGGCGCGGTGGCTGATCCGGTTCTTTTCCTCTGCGCTCATCTCGGCGAAGGTCGCCGCGTGGCCTGCGGGCTGGAACATCGGGTCGTAGCCGTGGCCCTGCCTGCCGCGCATCGGCCAGACGACCTGCCCCTCCACCTTGCCCTCGAAGACCTCGTCATGCCCGTCCGGCCAGGCAAGCACCATCGTGGCGCGAAACCGCGCGGTGCGCGGACAGGGGGCATGGGCCTTTTCCAGATCCTCCCAGGTGCGCGTCATCGCCTGGACGAAGTCGCGCCCGGTCGGGGTCGCCGCCCAGTCGGCGGTATGGACGCCCGGCGCGCCACCAAGCCCATCGACCTCGATCCCGCTGTCGTCGGCCAGCGCCGGCAGCCCCGTCGCCTTTGCCGCCGCATGCGCCTTGATGCGGGCGTTGCCGGCAAATGTCGTTTCCGTCTCCTCCGGCTCCGGAAGTCCCAGCTCGCCCGCGCTGACGCAGGTGATGCCGTAGGGTTCCAGAAGGGCGGCGATCTCTTCCAGCTTGCCCTTGTTGTGGGTGGCCACAAGCAACCGGTCGCCAGTGAACTTACGCATCAGGTCGCTGCCTTCTGGGCCGTCACCAGCTCCCCGATCCCCTTTTCGGCCAGGTCGAGAAGCCGCCCCATCTCGTCGCGGCTGAAGGTCGCCCCCTCGGCCGACATCTGCACCTCGACCAGCCGGCTGCGCCCGGTGAGGATGAAATTGCCGTCCGTTCCCGCCTCGCTGTCCTCGGCATAGTCGAGATCCAGCACCGGCTGGCCGGCGTAGATGCCGCAGGAGACGGCCGCGACATGATCGACGATCGGGTCGCTGGTGACCGCACCCGTCTTGATCAGTCGGTTCACCGCCAGCCGGAGCGCCACCCAGCCGCCGGTGATCGCGGCGCAGCGGGTCCCGCCGTCGGCCTGGATCACGTCGCAGTCGATCACGATCTGGCGTTCGCCAAGCGCCACGCGGTCCACGCCGGCGCGCAATGCCCGGCCGACGAGACGCTGGATTTCCTGCGTCCTGCCCGATTGCTTGCCTGCGGCGGCCTCGCGCCGGTTGCGCGTGTTGGTGGCCCTGGGCAGCATCCCGTATTCCGCCGTGACCCAGCCAAGGCCGGTGCCCTTGAGGAACGGAGGCGCCTTGTCCTCGATCGTCGCGGTGCAGAGGACATGCGTATCGCCGCAGCGGATGAGGCACGAGCCCTCCGCGTGTTTCGTGACCCCCGTCTCGATCGCGATGGGACGCATGGCATCAAGCTTCCGGCCGGAGGGTCGCATGGCATTTCCTTTTCTGGGTATCGTGCCAATTACAGGCCGGTGACGGCTGGTGGCAACCCCGGATTGACGCCGTGCCCGCAGGGTTCTTATCTCTGGGACGAGATGGCAGACAGCGATATGCACGAACGCTCCAAGCTCCTTGCCGAGATGAATGCCCGTTCACGGGAGGTGTTCCGGCGCGTGGTCGAAACCTACCTCGATACCGGCGATCCCGTCGGCTCCCGCACACTCACGCGGACGATGAGCGAAGCGGTTTCCGCCGCGACGATCCGCAACGTGATGCAGGACCTGGAATATCTCGGCCTTCTCGACAGCCCGCATACCTCGGCCGGCCGGGTGCCCACGCAGCTCGGGCTGAGGATGTTCGTCGACGGGCTGATGGAGGTGTCGGTCCTGTCGATCCAGGACCGCGCGGCGATCGAGGCGACCACCGGCGGCACCGAACCCGGCATCGCGCCGCTTCTCGACCGGATCGGCGCGGCATTGTCCGGCCTGACGCATGGTGCGAGCCTCGTGCTCGCGCCCAAGCATGAATCCGAAATCCGCCACATCGACTTCGTCAGCCTCGGCTCCGACCGGGCGCTGGTCGTCCTCGTTTTCGCCGACGGCCACGTCGAAAACCGCATCTTCACGCCGCCGCCCGGACAAACCCCGTCGTCGCTGCGCGAGGCGGCGAATTTCGTCAATGCGGTTGCCGAGGGGCGGACGCTTTCCGACCTGCGCGCCCACATGGGCGCCGAGATCGCGCGACGACGGCAGGAGCTTGACGTCGCGGCACAGGCGCTCGTCGAAAGCGGTCTTGCGCTCTGGGAGAACCAGGGCGAAACCTCCGAACGCCTGATCGTGCGTGGCACGGCCAACCTGATCGACCAGGCAGAGGATTCGAACCTGGAACGCATCCGCACGCTCTTCGACGATCTCGAGCGCAAGCGCGACATCGCCGAATTCCTCGAACTCGCGGAACAAGGCCAGGGCGTGCGCATTTTTATCGGCTCAGAGAACAAGTTGTTCTCACTTTCGGGTTCCTCTCTGGTGGTCTCTCCCTATATGAACGCTGACCGGAAGATCATCGGCGCCGTCGGCGTCATCGGACCGACGCGGCTCAACTACGGCCGCATCGTGCCGATCGTCGACTACACGGCGCAACTTGTCGGGCGGATGCTGTCCGGCGAGCGGAAAGGGTAGACAGACGCATGAGCGAGATGAAGAAGGACGAAATCGCCGAAGATCAGGCGCAGATCGGCGACGAAGCCGTCGAGACCGACGTCATGGCCGACGAACTGGAGGCGCTACGCGCCGAACGGGACGAATTGCGCGACAGGTTCATGCGCGCGCTCGCGGACGCCGAGAACATCCGCAAGCGTGGCGAGCGTGACCGGCGCGAGGCGGAACAGTATGGCGGCTCGAAGCTGGCCCGCGATCTCCTGCCGGTCTATGACAACCTCAAGCGCGCGCTGGAGTCCGCGACGGCCGACCAGCGCGAGGGCGCGAAGGCGCTGATCGAGGGGGTCGAACTGACGATGCGCGAACTCATCTCGGCCCTGGGCAGGCATGGCGTGCAGCCGGTCGCGCCGCAGGTCGGCGACGCCTTCGATCCGCAGATGCACGAAGCCATGTTCGAGGCCCCGGTTCCCGGGACGAAGGCGGGAGACATCATCCAGGTGATGACCGCGGGCTTCACGTTGCACGAAAGGCTCCTCAGGCCCGCGCAGGTGGGTGTGAGCTCGGTCCCGAGGTCGTGAGGCCGCGGCGGGGGCGGAGCGGGGGTTTCACACCCCCGCACCCCCGTGGGGTATTTCCGCAACGAAGACGCGGATCGCGCCCGGAGCCTCTTCAATCGCCGAGAATGGATTTCAGGTCGTAGAGAGCGGAAAGCGCCTGCAACGGCGTCATCTCGTCGGGGTGGAGCGCCGCGAGGCGTTCTTCGAGCTTTGACGGCCCCCTGGCGGGCTTCGGCAATGCGGCAGGCGCGGCGCTGAACAGCGGCAGGTCATCGATCAGCGCCTGCCTGCGTGGGCCGCCCTCGCGTTCGCCCTTCTCCAGGGCCTCAAGCACCACCCTGGCCCGCTCGACCACCGCCGGGGGCAGCCCGGCGAGCCGCGCCACCTGCACGCCGTAGCTGCGGTCTGCCGCGCCCTTCCTGACCTCGTGCAGGAAGACGACCTCGCCTTCCCACTCCTTCACGGTGACGGTGGCGTTCTCCACCCCTTTCAGCTTGGCAGCGAGAGCCGTCATCTCGTGGTAGTGCGTCGCGAAAAGGGCGCGGGTCCGGTTCACCTCGTGCAGGTGTTCCAGGGTTGCCCAGGCGATGGAAAGCCCGTCGTAGGTCGCGGTGCCGCGGCCGATCTCGTCGAGGATGACGAAGGCGCGGTCGTCGGCCTGGTTGAGGATGGCGGCAGTTTCCACCATCTCGACCATGAAGGTGGAGCGCCCGCGGGCAAGGTCATCGGCGGCGCCCACCCGGCTGAAAAGCTGGCTCACGATCCCGACATGGGCGTTCCGGGCCGGCACGAAGCTCCCGGCCTGGGCCAGAAGCGCGATGAGCGCGTTCTGCCGCAGGAAGGTCGATTTGCCGGCCATGTTCGGCCCGGTCAGAAGCCAGATCGCGGGCGTTTCGCCCGGGGTGAGGTTGCAGTCGTTGGCGACGAAGGCTTCGCCCGCGCGCGTCAGCGCGCGTTCCACGACCGGGTGGCGGCCGCCCTCCACCTCGAAGGCGCGGCTGTCGTCGACCCGGGGCTCGGTCCAGCCCTCGCCTCTCGCGAGATCGGCGAAGGCCGCGGTGAGGTCAATCTCCGCCAGCGCACGGGCGGCCTCGGAGATGCGCGGGGCGGCGTGGAGCACGCGCGCTTTTAGGCCCTCATAGAGCCGCTTCTCGATCTCGAGCGCGAGATTGCCGGCGTTGAGGATCTTCGTCTCCATTCCGGACAGCGCCAGGGTGGTGAACCGCAGCTGGTTCGCCGTCGTCTGGCGGTGGATGAAGACTTCGTTGAGCGGGGCGGCCAGCATCCGTTCTGCGTGGGTCGCCGTGGTTTCGATGAAATAGCCAAGCAAGTTGTTGTGCCTGATCTTCAGGCTCTGGATTCCGGATTCCGCCACATATTCGGCCTGCATCCGGGCGATGACGCCGCGGCCTTCGTCGCGAAGCTGGCGGGCCTCGTCCAGGCCTGCGTCATGACCAGGCGCGATGAATCCGCCGTCGCGCACCAGAAGCGGCGGGTCCGCAACCAGCGCGGCCTCGAGAGAGGCGGCGAGCTCTTCATGGCCGGCCAGCGCGCGGACCGCTGCGGAAAACCGCGCCGGCATGTCGCCCGACAGCCGCCGGGCGATGGATGCGGCCTCGGCCAGGCCCGTGCGGATCGCCGCCAGATCGCGCGGCCCGCCGCGGTCGAGCGCGAGGCGCGAGAGCGCCCGGTCGATGTCGGGAGTCCTGCGCAAATCGTCGCGGAGTGCGCTGGCAAGACGCGCGTCCTCCGCAAGAAAACGCACCGCTTCGAGCCGGGCGCGGATTTCCCCGAGCTCGCGCGAGGGGGCAGACAGCCTGCGTTCCAGAAGCCGCGCGCCGGCCGCGGTGACGGCGCGGTCGATTGCCGCGACCAGCGAGCCGTCGCGGCCGCCCGACAGGCTCTGGGTGATCTCGAGGTTCCGGCGCGTGGCCGCGTCGATCTGCATCGTGCCCCCGGGCACTTCCTTGACCGGCGGGCGCAGGAGCGGCAGCTTTCCCCTCTGGGTCAGGTCGAGATAGTCGACGATGGCGCCAAGCGCGGAGAATTCGGCGCGTCCGAAGCTGCCGAAGGCATCGAGCGAGGCGACATCGTAGAGCGCCGAAAGCCGCTTTTCGGCCCCGGCGCTGTCGAAGGAGGCGCGTGACAGGGGCGTCAGGGCTGCGCCAGATTCAGACACGATTCCGGCCAGATCGGCCTCTCTCGCCTCGCTCACGACGACCTCTCGCGGCGCAAGGCGCGCGAGTTCCCGCGAAAGCCGGCTGAGCGGGCAGGGACAGACCCGCACCTCCCCGGTGGAGATGTCCGCCCAGGCAAGGGCCGCCTCGTCGCGCACCTCGGCCCAGGCGGCGAGGAAGTTGTGCCGCCGCGCTTCCAGAAGCGACTCCTCGGTCAGCGTCCCGGGCGTCACCAGCCGCACCACGTCGCGCGCCACGACGGCCTTGGCCCCGCGCTTCCTCGCCTCGGCCGGATCTTCCATCTGTTCCGCGACCGCGACGCGAAAGCCCTTGCGGATCAGCGTCAGCAGGTATCCCTCGGCGGCATGCACCGGAACGCCGCACATCGGGATATCCTCGCCCAGATGCTGGCCGCGCTTGGTCAGCGCAATATCGAGCGCCGCCGCCGCCGCCTCGGCATCGGCAAAGAACATCTCGTAGAAATCGCCCATCCGATAGAAGAGAAGCGCGTCGGGATGGCGCCCCTTGATCTCGAGATACTGCGCCATCATCGGCGTCACGTTGGTGTCGGCAGACACGCGCTTTCCCCCTCAGGTCCCGCCGGACCCTACAAAAGCGGCAGCGTTCGGAAAAGCGGGTAATCCTCGTCATTGTGACACGCCGCAGGGAACGCTAAGACGGCAGCGCGCCCCAAGGAGAACCCGAGCAAATGTCGAAGAACCGCGTCACGCCGGAAGAAGCGCTCGCCTATCACCTCAGCCCGGTTCCGGGGAAATACGAGGTGGTGGCGTCGAAGCCGATGGCGACGCAGCGCGACCTGTCGCTCGCCTATTCTCCCGGCGTCGCGGTTCCGGTGCAGGCCATCGCCGAGGCGCCGGAGACGGCATACGACTACACCAACAAGGGCAACATGGTCGCGGTTGTGTCGAACGGCACGGCGATCCTCGGGCTCGGCAACCTCGGCGCGCTCGCCTCGAAGCCGGTGATGGAGGGCAAGGCGGTACTCTTCAAGCGTTTTGCGGACGTGAACGCGATCGATATCGAGCTTGATACCGAAGACCCGGAGGAAATCATCCAGGCGGTGAAGCTCATGGGCCCGACCTTCGGCGGGATCAACCTTGAGGACATCAAGGCGCCGGAATGCTTCATCGTCGAAAGCCGGCTGAAGGAGATCATGGACATCCCGGTGTTCCATGATGACCAGCACGGGACGGCGGTGATCTGCGCGGCGGGTCTCATCAACGCGCTCGAGCTTACGGGGAAGCGGATCGAAGAGTGCAAGGTGGTTCTGAACGGCGCGGGGGCGGCCGGCATCGCCTGCCTCGAACTCATCAAGTCGATGGGCGCGAAGCACGACAACTGCATCATGTGCGACACCAAGGGCGTGATCTGGCAGGGCCGGACGGAAGGGATGAACCAGTGGAAATCCGCCCACGCCGTGAAGACTGACGCGCGCACCCTGGAAGACGCGATGAAAGGGGCGGACGTCTTCCTCGGCGTTTCCGCCAAGGGCGCGGTGACCGCCGGAATGGTCGCGTCGATGGCGCCCAATCCGGTGATCTTCGCGATGGCGAATCCCGATCCGGAAATCACGCCCGAGGAAGCACAGGCGGTCCGGGCCGACGCGATCGTGGCAACCGGGCGCAGCGACTACCCCAACCAGGTCAACAACGTCCTCGGCTTTCCCTACCTTTTCCGCGGAGCGCTGGACATTCACGCCCGCGCCATCAACGACGAGATGAAGATCGCCTGTGCCGAAGCCTTGGCCCGGCTCGCGCGCGAGGATGTGCCGGACGAGGTGGCGATGGCCTACGGCCGCAAGCTTTCCTTTGGGCGCGACTACATCATCCCCACCCCGTTCGACCCGCGGCTGATCTACGTGATCCCGCCCGCGGTGGCGAAGGCGGGCATGAAGACCGGGGTCGCGCGCCGGCCGATCATCGACATGAACGCCTACGAGTTGCACCTGAAGTCGCGGATGGACCCGACGGCGTCGATCCTTCAGGGGATTCACGCCCGCGCGCGTCAGGCACAGGCGCGCATGATCTTCGCGGAAGGCGACGATCCGCGCGTGCTCAAGGCCGCCGTCGCCTGGCAGCGGGCAGGGCTCGGCAAGGCGCTGGTGGTCGGGCGCGAGGCGGACGTGAAGGAAAAGCTCACCGCCGAGGGGCTCGCCGATGCGGTGAAGGAGCTTGAGGTGGTGAACGCCGCGAACACGACGCATCTCTCCGCCTACAAGGACTTCCTCTATGCCCGGCTGCAACGGCAGGGCTTCGATCGGCAAGATGTCCACCGGCTGGCCGCGCGTGACCGGCACGTGTTCTCGGCGCTGATGCTCGCGCACGGGCATGGCGATGGGCTGGTCACGGGGGCGACGCGCAAGTCCGCCTATATTCTCGGCCTCATGAACCACGTCTTCGACGCGCGCGCCGAGGATGGCGCCGTGGGGATCACCGCGGTCCTGCACCGCGGCAGGATCGTCTTCATCGGCGACACGCTCGTGCACGAATGGCCCGACGAGGAAGACCTTGCCGACATCGCCGAACGCGGGGCAGCCGTGGCGCGCGGGCTCGGGATAGAGCCGCGCGTGGCGTTCCTGTCCTTTTCGACCTTCGGCTACCCGGTCAGCGAACGGGCCACGAAGATGCACCAGGCCCCCAGGGCGCTTGACCAGAGGGATGTCGATTTCGAATACGACGGCGAGATGACGGTGGACGTCGCGCTGAACATGGACCAGATGGCGCACTACCCGTTCTGCCGGCTTTCCGGCCCGGCCAACGTGCTTGTCGTGCCGGCGCGCCATTCGGCCTCGATCTCGGTCAAGCTGATGCAGGAAATGGCCGGTGCCACGGTGATCGGCCCGATCCTGACCGGCGTCGACAAGCCGATCCAGATCTGCTCGACCGGCTCGACGGTGAACGACATCCTCAACATGGCGGTGATCGCTGCCTGCCGGATCGGGCTCGGCTCGAAGGTTGCGGCGCGCCGGATCTAGCCGGACGGCGCCGTACGCCATGCCCGGGTCGCCCGGGCCCGGTCAGCCCTTCACCCGCGCGTTCCGCGTCGCGATCAGCCGCAGCCTGAGTGCGTTCAGCCGGATGAAGCCCTCGGCATCCTTCTGGTCGTAGGCCCCCGCGTCTTCCTCGAAGGTCACGTGCTTTTCGCTGTAGAGCGAATGGTCCGACCAGCGGGCGACAGTCGCGGCGCGGCCCTTGTAGAGCTTCACCCGCACGGTGCCGGTGACATGTTCCTGCGTCTTGTCGATCAGCGCCTGAAGCGCCTCGCGCTCAGGGCTGAACCAGAAGCCGTTGTAGATCAGCTCGGCATAGCGCGGCATGATCGAATCCTTCAGGTGGCCGGCGCCCGCATCCAGCGTTATCTGTTCGATGCCGCGATGCGCCTCCAGAAGGATGGTGCCGCCAGGCGTCTCGTAGACGCCGCGCGACTTCATCCCGACGAAGCGGTTTTCCACCAGGTCGAGCACGCCGATACCGTGTTTCGAGCCAAGCTCGTTCAGCCTCGTCAGAATCGTGGCGGGTGACATGGCCACACCATCGACGGCCACCGCATCGCCTTTCTCGAAGGCGATCTCGACCATTTCGGGCGTATCGGGAGCCTGCTCCACAGGCACGACGCGCTGCAGCACATAGTCGGGGAATTCCTGCGCCGGGTCTTCCAGCACGCGTCCCTCCGAGGATGTGTGCAGAAGGTTGGCGTCGACCGAGAACGGTGCTTCGCCGCGCTTGTCCTTGGCGATGGGAATCTGGTTCGCCTCGGCAAACTCCAGAAGCCTGGTCCGGCTGGTCAGGTCCCACAACCGCCAAGGCGCGATGACCCGGATCGAGGGGTCGAGCGCTGCGGCGGAAAGCTCGAACCGGACCTGGTCGTTGCCTTTGCCGGTGGCGCCGTGGGCCACCGCATCGGCGCCGTGCTCGTGGGCGATCTCGACCAGATGCTTGGAGATCAGCGGCCGCGCGATCGAGGTGCCGAGAAGGTAGAGCCCTTCGTAAAGCGCGTTCGCCCGGAACATCGGGAAGACGAAGTCGCACACGAATTCCTCGCGGACGTCGACGACGTGGATGTTCTCCGGCCTGATCCCGAGCATGATCGCCTTGGCCCGCGCCGGCTCCAGCTCCTCGCCCTGGCCAAGGTCGGCGGTGAAGGTCACCACCTCGCAGCCATATTCGGTCTGCAGCCATTTCAGGATGATCGAGGTGTCGAGACCGCCGGAATAGGCAAGGACGACTTTCTTCGGCTTCTGCATGGATCGGCTCCGTCCGGGTTTCGCAGGCGATTAGCGGGAAAGGGGGCCGAGGGCAAGAACGCTGAGATCGTGCCCGGCGGCCCCGGCGGCGGCTTCGGGGCGGCCGCCCGATACCCTCGGCGGCCTTGCGTCCCTGGGCAGGTTGCGCCATTGCAGGAACATGAGCCGATTTCTTGCCGCCGCCCGTTCCGCCACCGAGGCCCTCCGCGGGCTTTTCCCCGCAACCCCGCTTCAGCGGAACGATCATCTGTCGGCCCGCTACGGCGCCGAGATCTGGCTCAAGCGCGAAGACCTGACACCGGTGCGCAGCTACAAGCTGCGCGGCGCCTTCACCGCGATGCAGCGGGTGCGCGCAACCGACCCCTCACAGGGCCATTTCGTCTGCGCGAGTGCCGGCAACCACGCGCAGGGCATGGCCTATGCCTGCCGCCACTTCGGGGTGCGGGGGACGATCTTCATGCCAGTGACGACGCCCCAGCAGAAGATCGACAAGACGCGCATGTTCGGCGGCGACAGTGTCGAAATTCGCCTTGTCGGAGACTATTTCGACCGGACGCTCGCCGCCGCGCAGAGCTTCTGCGATGAGGCGGGTGCGCGGTTCCTGTCGCCCTTCGACGATGCGGATGTGATCGAGGGGCAGGCGAGCGTCGCCGTCGAGATCCTCGATCAGCTGCCTGTGCCGCCGGATCTGGTGATCCTGCCCGTTGGCGGAGGCGGGCTGGCCGCGGGCGTGACGAGCGTCTTTGCCGAAGCCGCCCCCGCGACGGAGTTCCGGTTCGTCGAGCCACTCGGCGGCGCGAGTCTTGCCGCGGCCGTGGCAGCCGGAGAGCCCGTCACCTTGAGGCGGGTGAACAGTTTCGTCGATGGTGCCGCCGTGGCGCGGATCGGCGCGAAGCCGTTTGCCCGGCTCAAGCGTATCGCGGCAAGGGACATCATCGCCGCTCCCGAAGACCGGATCTGCATCACCATGCTCGAGATGCTGAATGTCGAGGGAATCGTTCTGGAGCCTGCCGGGGCATTGTCGGTCGATGCGCTGCCCGAGCTTGCCGAAGTGATCCGAGGGCGCAGCGTGGTCTGCGTCACCTCTGGCGGCAACTTCGATTTCGAACGCCTGCCGGAGGTCCGGGAGCGCGCCCAGCGCTATGCCGGACTGAAGAAATATTTCATCCTGCGGATGCCGCAGCGGCCGGGGGCGTTGCGCGAATTCCTTGCCATGCTCGGCCCGGACGACGACATCGCCCGGTTCGAGTATCTCAAGAAATCGGCGCGCAACTTCGGTTCGGTCCTGATCGGGATAGAGACGAAGGCCGCCGCCAACTTCGCGGACTTCACGCGGAAGATGGACGACGCGGCCTTTGCCTATCGCGATATCACCGACGACGAGGCACTTGCCGAATTCCTGGTCTGACGCGGGGCTCAGGCTGCGCTGGCCGGCATCCGCGCCAGATCGGAAAGCCCCGCGAGGAATTCGTCCTTCGAGATGAAATAGGCCTCCACGACCCGGGCCACGTCGATCTGTGATGTGTCGCCCGCGGCGGCCTTGCGTTCCCCATCCTGACAGAGGGCGCCGAACTCGGCAAAGCCGAGGTTCCAGGCCCCGCCCTTGAGAAAGTGCAGGTCGGCTTCGTAGCGTGCCGGTTCCGGCCGGGTCTTCAACCGAAGGACGACGCCTTCCACCTCGTCCAGAAAAAGGTCCACGACCTCGGCGAAGCCTTCGCGTCCGATCTCGGTGCGCAGTTCGTTTGCGCGTTGCCAATCAATCATCATCTTTTCCACCATGTGCCACCCCTTGGCACGGAAAAGCATATGCCCGGTGCGTTTCCGGCCGGTTAATCCGCGCCCCGGATCGGTGCCGGGCAGGGCTTCAGCAGCCGTTAACTTTGCCGCCGCTAAATGGACGGAATCGCGGAGTTGTTTGGACGGCAATGATCAAGGCGGCGGTGCAGACGGATGGCGGGCGAACGCCGGGCGAACGCCCCCGGGCGGTTCGGCGTGTCCTGGTCGTCGACGATAGCCGGATGCAGCGGAAGATCCTGTCCACGCAGCTCGCCCGATCCGGCTACGCGGTCGTGGAGGCGGGGACGGCGGAGGAAGCGTTGCAGCTGTGCGACCGTGAGCCGCCCGATCTTGTGATTTCCGACTGGATGATGCCCGGAATGACCGGGATCGAGTTCTGCCAGCAACTGCGCGCGCGCGTCGCTGCGCACTACGTCTACTTCATCCTGCTCACGTCCAAGACGGAAACCGCCGAAATTGCCCGTGGTCTCGAGGGCGGGGCGGATGATTTCCTCATCAAGCCGGTCAGCGGTGACGAGCTGCGTGCCCGCATCGCCGCCGGCGAACGCATCCTGCGGATGGAAAGGGAGCTGACGGACAAGAACCGTCTCCTGTCATCGGCGCTGGACGAACTGCAGGGCCTTTACGATTCCATCAACCGGGATCTGATGCAGGCCAAGAAGATCCAGGAATCGCTTGTGCCGGAGCGTACGAAGCGCTTCGGACCATCGCGATTCGGCCTCCTTCTCAAGCCCAGCGGCCATATCGGAGGAGACCTGGTCGGCCTTTTCACCCCGGGGTTCAACCAGGTCGGTTTCTACAGCCTCGACGTCTCCGGCCACGGCATCACCGCGGCGTTGCTGACGGCCCGGCTCGCCAGCTATCTGTCGCCGTCGAATTTCTCGCAGAATGTGGCGATGGAGCAGCGGCAGTGGCATTTCTACGGGCTTCGAAGGCCATCGGATGTCGTGGCGGCCCTGAACGCGCGCATGACCGCCGACACCGGGATCGACGAGTATTTCACCATGGTCTACGGTGTCGCCGACCTGTTCACGGGGTCGGTCCGCATGGTGCAATGCGGCCATCCCCACCCGCTCATTCTGCGTGCCGACGGTTCGGCCGAGTTCCTGGGTGAGGGCGGTATGCCGATCGGGATGTTCGCCGAAGCCAGCTGGCAGGAGTTCGAGGTCGTTCTGGAACCTGGCGACCGCATCCTCCTTTACAGCGACGGTTTCACCGAATGCCCGATGAAGGACGGCGAGATGCTCGGCGCCGACGGGCTGGTGCGTCTCGCCGGCCTTGCCGCATGCGGTGGCGGCGAATATCTCGACGACCTGTTCTGGCGGCTCAGCCAGGAGATGACACCGGGCGCGGGCCTGGACGACGACGTGTCCGCGATCGTGCTCGAATTTGCAGGCACCTGAGGTAATGCGCCGCCGTCCCGGGACGCGCGTAGCCTAGCAAAGCTCCGCCGCGTCAGATCCGCGCCATCGCAATTGCGAAGTGCCGGTCGCCGGCATTGCCGAGAAGGCGGTAGGCCGCTTCGATCGGCATCCAGATCGCGTCGTGGCCCGGCTCGGAGGGCGGGCCAAGCCGCCGCACCGGGCGCGCCGTGTAGATGGTGCAGAGCTTCTCGGCCCAGCGGTCATACTCCGGCATATAGGCGAATCGACGGAATGCCCCGATCCGGCGCGGCGCGGCGATCGACCAGCCGGTTTCCTCCATGACTTCGCGGTGCAGGGCGCGAAGCGGCGATTCTCCCGGGTCGATCCCGCCGCCCGGCAACTGGAACTCCGGTTCGGGCTCTGCCTGATGGGTCAGAAGCACCTCGCGCCCGAGCAGCAGAACGGCATAGACGCCGTGCCGGAGCCGGTAGCTCTGCCCCCGCACCAGCGGTTCACCGAACCGTCTGATCATCGCGTCCCCTTGGTGTTCCGGTTGTCGTTCCCATATTCACGCGGTATGGCAGGGCGCAAGCGCCGAGGAAACCCCCATGACAAGCCTGTCGCAGATCGCCTGGGACGATACTGTCCTTCCGTTTCAGCTTGATCGCTCCGATATCCGTGGCCGCGTGGCGCGGCTTGACGGCGTGCTCGACCGCATTCTCGCGCAGCATCGCTATCCGTCCGTCGTCGAGGCCCTGGTGGCCGAGGCCGCGTTGCTCACCGCGCTGATCGGCCAGACGATCAAGCTGAGGTGGAAGCTGTCGCTCCAGATCCGGGGTGACGGGCCGATAAGGATCATCGCGACGGACTACTATGCGCCTTCGGCCGAGGGCGGCAGCGCCCGGATGCGCGCCTGGGCATCCTACGATCCCGAAAGGCTCGATACCGACGCGCCCGGCTTTCCGCAGGTTGGCGGCGGCTATCTTGCGGTGCTGATCGACCAAGGGTCGGGGACGACACCGTACCGGGGCATCACGCCCTTGGCCGGCGGATCGCTTTCGGCCTGTGCAGAGACATATTTCGCGCAATCCGAACAGTTGCCGACGCGCTTTGCGCTGAGCTTCGGCCGCTCGACCCTGCCGGGCGGGGCGGAATCCTGGCGCGCCGGGGGCGTGATGTTGCAGCACATGCCAAAGGCATCTCCCTTCGTGGCGAAGGAAGGCGGCAGCGGCGAGGGCGGGCTTCTGGCGGCCGACGATATTCTCGACGGCGAAGAGGGCGAGAACTGGGCGCGTTCCAATCTGCTGCTCGACACGGTCGAGGAGCTGGAACTGATCGGTCCCAACGTGACACCGACCGATCTCCTCGTGCGCCTGTTTCACGAGGAGGGTCCTCGGGTGTTCGATGCGCAGGCGGTGCATTTCGGCTGCTCGTGCTCGGAAGAACGGGTGCGCGAATCGCTCTCGATCTACTCGGCGAAAGACATACGCCACATGACCACCGACGAGGGCATCGTCACCGCCGACTGCCAGTTCTGCGGCGCGCATTACGAGTTCGACCCGGCCTCCCTCGGGTTCGAGGCGACGAAGTCCGCCGATGACGTCGCCTGATCCGCTTGGCCCGGTGATCGCCGCGCTTTCGCGACCCGGGCGGCCGACCTCTGACTACGACCTGAACCCCGGAACGACTCTTCCCGAGGGCCGCGTCCTGCGGCCCGCCGGGGTTCTGGTCGCGCTGCGGCCCGGACCGCGTGGGACGGAGGTGATCCTGACGAAGCGATCCTCCCGGCTGAAGCACCATCCGGGACAGATCGCCTTCGCCGGCGGCAAGGTCGACGATGGCGACGCCGATGCCGTTGCCGCAGCGCTCCGCGAGGCCGAGGAGGAGATCGGCCTGCCGCGCTCCACGGTCGAGATTCTGGGAAGTGCGGAGGCGCACGAAACCGTGACCGGCTTTCTCGTGACCCCGGTTTTCGCCCGGGTCAGAGCCGATTTCGCGCCAATCCCCGAGGCCGGGGAGGTCGAGGAGGCGTTCGCCGTTCCGCTGTCGCATGTCACCGATCCGTCGAACTACCGGATCGAGGGGCGGCGCTGGCGTGGCCAGATGCGGCGCTACTACACCGTGCCCTACGGACCCTACTACATCTGGGGCGCGACCGCGCGTATCCTCAGGGCTCTGGCGGACCGGATGGCGCCATGAGGATCACCGATGAATGGCTGAGGGACGAGGGGTTGCAGCTTGTGCTGCGGCTCCTGACCGACGGCGGCCATCAGGCCTTCCTGGTCGGCGGTTGCGTGCGCAATGCGCTTCTTTCGCAACCGGTGGCGGATATCGACATCGCTTCCGACGCGGCGCCGGAGCGGGTGATGCAGCTTGGTCGCGCGGCGGGGCTCAAGGTCGTGCCCACGGGGATCGACCACGGGACGGTGACCGTCGTCGCGGCCGGCGAGCCGCACGAAGTCACCACCTTTCGCCGCGATGTGGAAACCTTTGGCCGCCATGCGACCGTCGCCTTCGCGACCCGGGTGGAAGATGACGCCGCCCGGCGGGACTTCACGATGAACGCGCTTTACGCCGCTGCCGACGGGCGCATCGTCGACCCCCTTGGCGGCGGGGTCGACGACCTCAGGGCGCGGCGCGTGCGGTTCGTGGGCGACGCCGATGCGCGCATCCGCGAGGACTATCTGCGCATCCTTCGGTTCTTCCGCTTCCACGCCTGGTATGGCGATCCGGAGGCTGGGATGGATGCCGACGCGCTGGCGGCCTGTGCCACGAATTCTGCCGGAATAGAGACGCTTTCTCGGGAACGCATCGGCCACGAGATACGCCGCCTGCTGGCCGCGCCCGATCCCGCGCCGGCGGTGGCCGCGATGCAGGCGACCGGGGTGCTGGCCCGCATCCTTCCCGGCGCCGAGGCGCGGGCGCTCGGCCCGCTGGTGCATCTTGAGCCACCCTATGCGCCGGACTGGATCCGCCGGCTCGCCGCGCTCGGGGGCGCGGAGGCGGAGGATGCGCTCCGGCTGTCGCGGGAGGAAGCGCAGCGGCTTTCGGTTCTGCGCGACAGCCTCGCCGGCAATGCCGGCCCGGCCGAGATCGCCTATCGCCACGATGCCCGGGCGGCGCGCGACGTGGTGCTTCTGTGCGGCGCGCTGCTTGGCGCCCCGCTGCCGTCTGGTTGGGAGGACGACGTGTCGCGCGGTGCGGCGGCCAAGTTTCCGGTTCGCGCCGCCGATCTGATGCCGGGCCTGTCCGGTGCCGCGCTGGGACAACGCCTGAGAGAGATCGAGGATCGCTGGATCGCCTCGGGCTTCGGATTGTCACGGGAACAATTGCTCGCTTGAACCCTCCCCGGACAGCACGGCAGGATGGCTGACTGACGGAGATTTGACCGGCCATGAGCTACGAAATGCTGCCCGCGCTTCTTGCCCTTGCCGTGGCCACCCTTTTCACGCCGGGGCCGAACAACGCCATGCTCGCGGCCTCGGGCGCAAATTTCGGCTTCCGCCCGACGATCCCGCATCTCCTTGGTGTCGCGCTCGGCTTTCCGCTGATGCTGCTCATCGTCGGTCTGGCGCTGGGCGAGCTGTTCCGAACCAGCGTTCTTCTGCGCGAAGGCCTGCGCTGGGGCGGCGCGGCGCTTCTGGTGTGGATCGCATGGAAGGTCGCCATGTCTGGCGGAACCGGGTCGAAATCCGAAGGCGCGCACCCCATGACCTTCCTCAAGGCGGTCGGGTTCCAGTGGATCAACCCGAAGGGCTGGTCGATCGCTGTCGCCGCCACCTCCCAGTTCATTCGCCCCGAAGAGCCGATGGCCGCCGCGACCCTTGTGGCGGGCGCCTTCCTGACGCTCGGCCTTCTGTCGTCCGCAACCTGGGCCTACGCCGGGCGGGCGATTGCCCGCTGGCTGACCACGGCGCGGCGGCTGAGGGTCTTCAACATCATCATGGCCCTGCTGATCGTGGCCTCGGTCGTGGAACTCCTCCGCCACTGAGTTCCCCTTTCCGCCGAGCCGGTGTATATCCGGCCGGCAACCCGAAAGGCCCCGCGATGTTCAGGTTCTTCGAGAACCTTGTCGATCCTTACACCCGTTATGAAGAGAAGGATGCACCCCCGCGGCAGCTTCTTCCCTTCCTGATGGACTATGCGCGGCCATTCCGTGGCGTCTTCATCGCGACCGCCGCGCTGAAGTCGGTCGTCGCGGCGATCGAGGTGCTGCTTGTCTGGTATGTGGGGCGGCTGGTCGACCTGCTGGCCGCCGGCACACCCGTCGAGGTCATGCGCAGCCACGGCACCGAGTTCCTGCTGGCTGCGCTCGGCGTCATCCTCGTCCGGCCGATCGTTTCCGGGATCGACGTGGCGCTCCTGCACAACACGATCCTTCCCAATTTCGGCGCGCTGATCCGCTGGCGGTCGCACCGGCATGTGCTGCGTCAGCCCGTCGGCTGGTTCGAGAACGATTTCGCCGGCCGCATCGCCAACCGGATCATGCAGACCCCGCCCGCCGCGGTGGATGCGGTGTTCCAGACCTTCGATGCGGTGGCCTTCTCGGTCACGACGCTGATCGGCTCGGTGGTGCTTCTGTTCGATGCCGATCCCCGCCTGACCGTGCCGCTTCTGGTCTGGATTGGGCTTTACCTGTTTCTCCTGCGCTGGACGGTGCGGCGCGTGGGCCCGGCGTCAACGAACGCATCCGATGCGCGCTCTGCGGTGACGGGCCGGGTCGTGGACAGCTACAGCAACATCCATTCGGTCAAGATGTTCGCCCATGACGCGCGTGAGATCGACTATGCCGGCGAGGCGATCGAGACTGCGCGCAAGACGGTCCAGGCCGAGATGCGGCTCATCACCCGGATGGATGTGGCGCTGACCGCGCTGAACGGCGGGTTGATCGTATCGGTCACGGCGCTGTCGATCTGGCTCTGGTATCATGGGCAGGCGACGATCGGCGTCGTCGCCGCGGCCACGGCGCTGGTGCTCAGGCTCAACAACATGACCTACTGGATCATGTGGGCGACATCGAACCTCGTGCAGGCGCTCGGAGTCGTGGCCGAGGGGATGGAGACCATCGCCCAGCCGATCGGGCTGGTGGACAAGCCCGGCGCGAAGCCGCTCGCGTTTCGCGCGGGCCGGATCGACATCGAGGGGCTGAGCCATCACTACGGCCGCGGTTTCGGCGGGCTCGACCGGGTCAGCCTGACGATCCGACCGGGCGAGAAGATCGGCCTTGTCGGCCGGTCGGGGTCGGGCAAGTCCACGCTGGTGAAGCTTCTTCTCAGGTTCTACGACCCCGAGGCGGGCCGGATCCTCATCGACGGGCAGGACATTACCCGGGTCACGCAGGAAAGCCTTCGCCGCCGCATCGGCATGGTGCAGCAGGACTCCTCGCTCCTGCACCGTTCGGTGCGCGACAACATCCTCTACGGTCGGCCCGAGGCCGGCGAGCACGAGATGATCGAGGCGGCGAAACGGGCCGAGGCGCATGACTTCATCCTTGACCTCACCGATCCCGAAGACCGCCGCGGCTATGATGCGCAGGTGGGCGAGCGGGGCGTCAAACTGTCGGGCGGGCAGCGGCAGCGCGTGGCGCTGGCGCGGGTGATCCTGAAGGATGCGCCGATCCTGGTGCTGGACGAGGCGACCTCGGCGCTCGACAGCGAGGTGGAGGCGGCGATCCAGGAAACGCTCTACGGTGTGATGGAGGGCAAGACGGTGATCGCCATCGCCCACCGGCTGTCGACCATCGCGCAGATGGACCGCATCGTGGTGCTGGACGATGGCAAGGTGGCGGAGGAAGGCAGCCACGAGGAACTTCTGGCGCGGGACGGGCTTTATTCCCGGTTCTGGCAACGCCAGTCGGGCGGGTTCATCGGAACGGAAGACTCAGAGGCGGCGAAATGAAGATCGGCGACATGATCGACGCCTTCCGCCCCGCCGAGGGGGCGCCGCCGCAGACGCTCGGCCGGTTCTTCCTCTGGTGCCTGTCGGGCGCCTGGGGGCCGCTGACGCTCGCCGCCGTCCTGTCGGCGGCTGCCGGCACGATGGAGGTCGTGACCGCCTGGTTCCTCGGCGCCATCGTCGATGCGGCGCAGGGAGGCAGTCCGGCGACGCTCCTTTCCGACGAATGGGCGCTGCTCGCGGGATTCGCCGTCTTCCTGCTGGTGCTGCGCCCGCTTACCTTCGGCCTTTCGGCTGCGTCGAACTCGGTGGTCGTGCAGCCGAACGTGCTGCCGCTCGTTCTCTCGCGGCTCCACCGCTGGACGATGGGTCATGCGGTGACCTTCTTCGACAACGATTTCGCCGGCCGGATCGCGCAGAAGCAGATGCAGGCGGCGCGCGCGGTCACCGACGTGGCGAGCGAGACGATCAATACCGTGGCCTTTGCGCTCGCCTCCCTTCTCGGATCGGTCGCATTCCTTCTGACCGTGGACGGCTGGATGGCGGCCGCGCTTGGGCTCTGGATCGTCGGCTATCTCGCGCTGATCCGCGCCTTTCTGCCGAGGGTGCGGGGCAAGTCGGCTGCCCGGGCGGGGGCGCGGGCGATGGTGACCGGGCAGGTCGTCGACACGATCACCAATATCAAGACGGTCAAGCTCTTCGCCCACGCCGATCACGAGGACAGGGCGGCACTGCGCGCCATGTCGGGTTTCCGCGACACGGCGCTCGACTTCGGGGTGCTGTCCGCATGGTTCCGCCTCGCGCTCATGGTCATCGCCGGGCTTCTGCCCCTGATCCTCATCGGCGGGGTGCTCCTGCTCTGGACCGAGGGGCGGGCGACGACCGGCGATATCGCCGCCGCCGGCACGATCGCGATCCGCATCGCGCAGATGACCGGCTGGGTGAGCTTTGCGCTGATGTCGATCTACGGTTCGATCGGCGAGGTCGAGGACGGAATGCGCACGCTGACGCCGCCCCATACGCTCACCGATGCGCCGGGCGCGAGCGTGCTTGGCCGCGTGAAGGGCGAGATCCGGTTCGACGACGTGAGCTTCGCCTACGGCCGGCGCACCGGCGGGCTCGACCGCATTGCGCTGACGGTCCGGCCGGGCGAAAAACTGGGCATCGTGGGGGCGTCTGGTGCCGGCAAATCGACCCTGGTCGCGCTGCTTCTCAGGCTCTACGACGCCGAGGCGGGGCGGATCCTGATCGACGGGCAGGACGTCACCGGGGTGACGCAGGAATCCCTGCGCCGGCAGGTCGCGATGGTCACGCAGGAAACCGCGATGTTCAACCGCTCCGCCCGCGACAACATCCTCTATGGCCGTCCCGACGCGACCGAGGGGGAGATGGTGGCGGCCGCCCGCGCGGCGGAGGCCGACGAGTTCATCCGCACGCTCCAGGACCACAAGGGGCGGACCGGCTACGAGGCCCATCTCGGCGAGCGCGGGGTGAAGCTCTCCGGCGGGCAGCGGCAGCGGATCGCCCTTGCCCGGGCGTTCCTCAAGGACGCCCCGATCCTCGTGCTCGACGAGGCGACCTCGGCGCTCGACAGCGAGGTGGAGGCGGCGATCCAGGGCGCGCTCCACCGTGTCATGCAGGGCAAGACCGTGCTGGCCATCGCGCACCGGCTGTCGACCATCGCCGAGATGGACCGGATCGTGGTGCTCGATCGGGGACGGCTCGTCGAAGGCGGGACCCATGCGGAACTGCTGGCCAGGGGCGGTCTCTATGCGCGCTACTGGAACCGGCAATCGGGTGGCTTTATCGGCACCGAAGAGGCGGCGGAGTGAGACTGACGATCGAGCGGCTCGGCCACCTCGGCGACGGGATCGCGGCCGGTCCCGTCTATGTGCCGATGGCCCTGCCGGGCGAGGTGGTAGAGGGCGCGGTCGAGGACGGGCGCATGGATGCGCCGGCGATCGTCACGCCCTCGCCGGACCGGGTGAAGGCGCCCTGCCCGCATTACCGCGCCTGCGGCGGCTGCGCGCTGATGCATGGCTCCGACGCCTTCGTCGCCGCCTGGAAAGAGGGCGTGGTGCGGGCGGCGCTTGCCGCGCAAGGGATCGAGGCGCGGTTCCGGCCTGTCGTGATCTCGCCCGCCCGGTCGCGGCGGCGCGCGACGCTGGCCGGGCGGCGCACGAAGAAGGGGGCGATCGTCGGCTTCCACGGCCGTGCCACCGGCACGATTGTCGAGGTGCCGCGGTGCCTTTTGCTGCATCCCGACCTGACGGCGGCGCTGCCGATGCTGGGCGAAATCACGGAAGCCGGCGCCTCGCGCAAGGGCGAGGTGGCGCTGGCGCTGACGCGCGGCGAAGGTGGGCTCGATCTGGCCATCACCGGGGGTAAACCGCTGGAACAGAGCCTGTTTTCCGCACTTGCCGCCCTTGCCGGACGAGCCGATATCGCCCGGCTGACATGGGACGGCGAAACTGTCGTCGCCCGGCGTGCGGTGGCGCAGATGTTCGGGACGGCGCGTGTGGTGCCGCCTCCCGGCGCCTTCCTTCAGGCCACGGCGGAGGGCGAGGCGGCGCTGGTCGCCGCGGTGCGCGAGGCGGTGGGGCCGGCGCGCCGGATCGCCGATCTTTTCGCCGGGGCGGGCACTTTCAGCCTGCCGCTGTCCGAAGCCGCGGCGGTCCACGCGGTGGAAGGCGAGGCGGCGATGCTGGCCGCGCTCGACGCCGGCTGGCGGCAGGCGCCTGGGCTCCGCCGGATCACGACCGAAGCGCGCGACCTGTTCCGCAGGCCGCTGATGCCGGACGAACTGGGACGCCACGACGCCGTGGTCATCGACCCGCCGCGCGCGGGCGCCGAGGCGCAGATGCGCGAGATCGCGGCATCGTCGCTTCGTCTCGTCGCCGCTGTCTCCTGCAACCCGGTCACCTTCGCCCGCGACGCGCGGATCCTGACCGGGGCTGGATTCGCGCTCGACTGGGTGCAGGTCGTCGATCAGTTCCGCTGGTCGCCGCATGTGGAGCTTGCCGCCCGGTTCAGCCGGTAACTCACCTTCTCGTGACTTCCCCGGTCGGCGGAAACGCGCCGACTTCCGGTGCCCGCCGGAAGGGTGTAGAACGCGGAAAAAAGGCGGGCGACGGGACGGGCAGCCAGATGATGAAGCGACGGACATTCCTTGCCACGGCCGCATTCGGCTTTGTCGGCGCCTGCGGCTCCAAGTTCCGCAGCTATTCCGGCCCCGAAGTGACGCAGCTCGTGGTCTACAAGGGCGAGCGCAGGATGCATCTCGTGAACGGGCAGAAGGCGCTCAAGAGCTACAAGATCGCGCTGGGCGGCAACCCGGTCGGGCCGAAGCAGTTCGAGGGGGACGGAAAGACGCCCGAGGGGCTCTATTTCATCAACCGTCAGAACCCCAACAGCACCTATCACCTGTCGCTTGGAATTTCCTATCCGAACGAGGACGACACCGCGCGCGCCGAAGCCGTGGGCAAGAATCCGGGCAGCGACATCTTCATCCACGGCCGGGCGCGGCAGAATCGCGGGCGGGGCCGCGACTGGACGGCGGGCTGCATCGCGGTGAAGGACCGCGAGATGGAGGAAATCTATTCGATGGTGCGCATCGGCACCCCGATCTTCATCCTGCCGTGACGTGTTGGCGGGCAGAAACGCCCGCCTTTCAACACTTTAGCCGCCGGTGACCAAGGTCCACCAGATCTTGCCACCCGGCTCCTGGAACCAGGCGAAACCGACATCGCGCGCCGCCGGGTCGAGAATGACCGCGCGGGTGTCGGCAAGTTCCATCCACGCCCCGAGCGTCTCCAGCTCGGTCTCGTAGGTCTCCGAGATGTTCTCGCCGAGCATCCGCCCCTGGTAGCCGGTCCGCTGGGCGCGTAGAAGCGGCGACGATCCGTCCGAACCGAAGTGCCAAGGCCGGTTCTGCACTGCCATGTCGCGGGAATGGGTCGCGGCGGCGGCGGTCAGAAGGGGGTTCAGCGTCACCGGCGGCGCGCCCTTGGCCGACCTCAGCGAGTTGATCGAATCCACCATCGAATAGGTGATGCGCCCCTCGTCGTCCGGCTTGATGACATAGGCCTTGGGCAACGGCCGCCCGTCCGGGCCGAGCGGCGGCGGCGTGGGCGCGGTGCATCCGGCAAGGACAAGGATCGCGGCAAGGCAAAGGGTCAGCAGACGGGTCATCGGGTAACCTTCGAGATTTCGCGTGCCGTCCTTTACAGGCTTGGGCGGTTCTGATCAAACGCCAACTTGGCGTGCGTCAGCAGGGCGCCGGCGGAAAGTGACGCGAGAGTGAATTGAAAAATCCGCCGGGGCGCCTATGGTGCGCGCGAATCCGGTGCCGTAGCGCGGCGCCGAAAGAACACGGATCATCAGACCGGGACGATAGAGGATGAGCACCGAAACCCCCCGCCGCTTCAGCCGTCGCGCCATCATCGGCAGCGCCGCCGCAGCCCTTGGCACCGCCTTGGCCGCGCCCGCGCTGGCGCAGACGGGTGCCGAGACGACCGAATTCGAGAACGACCTCAATTCGAACATCCGCCGCAACATCTCGAGCTTCCGCTCGCTCCAGTGGCAGCCCTATTTCTCCGACACCAGGAATGGGGCGATCCTCGTCGACACGACGTCGCGGGCGTTGCATTTCTGGTCTGCGGACCAGACGACATACCGCCTGTACCCGACGAGCGTGCCCCTGACCGAGGATCTGACCCGGCGCGGCCGGAGCGAAGTGGTGCAGAAAGTGACCAACCCGCCCTGGCGGCCGACCCCGGCGATGCGCGAACGCAATCCCGAATGGCCGGAATTCGTGCAGGGTGGCGCGCCGGAAAACCCGCTCGGCCCCTTCGCGCTATACCTTAGCTGGCAGTACTACCGCATCCACGGAACCCATGACACCCGCAAGATCGGCCGGCGATCATCCAATGGTTGCATCGGGTTGTATAATGAGCACATCATCGAACTCTATTCCCTGGCGCAAGTCGGAACGCAGGTGTTGCTTATATGACGACACCGGCAAAACTTTCGTGGCCCACAAAGCACGGCGTTGCATGAAACAAGGCCGGTGCGGTAGTTGGGGAACGAGGTGTTATGACTGCCGCGGCGACCTCAGAGAACAATATGCCGCGGTCACATGGAGAGTTAGATGAAGAAGCTTGCGCTCGCTGCTGCCCTTTCGCTCGCTGCTACCTCGGCTATCGCCGGTGGCGTGGAGCCCCCCGTCATGGAGCCGGCTCCGGTCGAACAGGCCGCGTCGTCGTCGAATGGCGGCCTGATCGTTCCGCTGCTGCTTCTGGTGCTCGTCGCCGCTGCTGCCAGCAACTGATCTTTCGGCTCAGGCCGAAATGGAAAGGGCGGTGGATTTCCACCGCCTTTTTCATTTGCGTCCCGGTCAGTCGGCCCAGCCGGCGAGGTTCGCCCGCAACACGGCCATCAGCGCGGCAATATGGGCATCGTCGTCGTTGAGGCAGGGGATGTAGGTGAATTCCTCGCCGCCCGCATGCTCGAAGGCCTCGCGGATTTCGCCCTGAATTTCCTCCAGGGTCTCGATGCAGTCGGCCGAGAAGGCCGGCGAGATGACGGCGATACGCTTCTTGCCCGCCCTGGCAAGCTCCGCCACGTGCTCGACCGTGTAGGGTCTGAGCCATTCTTCCCGCCCGAAGACCGACTGGAACGTGGTGTCGATCGAGCCTGCGGGCCAGCCGAGCCGTTCGCGCAGCAGGCGCGAGGTCTTCTGGCACTGGCAATGATAGGGATCGCCCTCCATCAGATAGCGCTTCGGCATCCCGTGGTAGGATGCGACCAGAACGTCAGGCCGGTGGTCGACCCCGGCATAGGCGCGCTCGACCGACTGCGCCAGCGCCTCGATGTAAAGCGGATGGTCGAAATATTCCGGCACGACCCGCACGGCGGGCTGGCGTCTTTCCCTCATCAGCGCGCGGAAGAACTGGTCGTTGGCTGTGGCCGATGTGGCGCCCGCATACTGCGGGTAAAGCGGCAGGAAGACGATCTTCTCGCATCCCGCCGCCACCATCCGGCGCACCGCGCCTTCGGTCGAGGGATTGCCGTAGCGCATGCAGAAATCCACCATGATGCCGGTGCCATAGCGGGCCGCCACCGCCCGGCGCAGCTTTTCGACCTGCGCCCTGGTGATCGTCATCAGGGGGCTTTCGCCCCGGTCGTGATTCCAGATCTTCCGGTAGTTCGCGCCCGAGGTGAACGGCCGCTTCGAGAGGATGACAAGCTGAAGGAGCGGCTGCCATTTCCAGGCCGGGAAGTCGATCACGCGCTTGTCCGAGAGAAACTCGTTCAGATACCGCCGCATCGACCAATAGTCGTGGTTGTCCGGCGTGCCGAGGTTCGCCACCAGAATGCCGATCCGTGCCCTTGCCACGGGCGGATGGTCCGTGGGCGCGTGGGCCAGCCGGTCCTCGCCAGGGTGAACGGTTTCGGCTTGCATGGTGTCTCCTTCGCTTCGTCCGTTCGACATAGGCGGAAATCAACGGGCGTCAATCGCGCAGATCGCGAAGGGGGTTTTCGGCCGCGCCCAGTGCATCGGCCAATCGCTGCGCGGCCGAACCGGGGCGCAGCGGCTTCTGCTGGCTCGGATGTGGCGCCCAGCCGGTCAGCCAGATCGACTCGAACGTGGCGGCGATCCGGCCATCTCCTGCGGGGTAGGCCCCGGCATAGCGTGCGGCCGCCTCGGGAAAGAGCGCGCGTGGCGGTGCCCTGCGGCTGCGCCGGGCGAGCGCGTTGCCTTCGCCCATCGCCCGAAGGTCGGCGATCAGGTGGAACATCGTGGCATAGGTGACGGTCTGTTTGACCGCATCGGCCACCGGCAGGGCAAAGCCGGCCCGCTGCAACAGGGCGCCAAGGTCACGGATCTCGGCCATCGGCAGGACGCGAGGCGACAGCCCGCCGGTCAGCCGGGATTCCGCCTCGGCCAGCACGGCGCGGAGTTCGGCCAGCGTCTGTCCACCGAACAGGACACCCAGAAACAGCCCGTCGGGGCTGAGCGCACGGCGGCACTGGATCAACTGGCCCACCGGGTCGTTCGCCCAGTGGAGCGCGAGCGCGTGAACCACCAGGTCATGCCCCCCCTCCTCCAGCGCCAGCACCTCGTCATCGGCGACGATGCGGGCATCTGGCAGGATTTCGCGCCAGGGGGCGGGAAAGGCGGTCACGACGGCGGGTGCCGTAAACGCTTTGTTAACCTCGCCCAGTCTTTCCTCGACCTCGGCGGCGGCGTCCTCGTGCAGAAACAGTTCGGCGCCGCGGGTGCGCGCGCGTGCGCGGTTGCGGGCAAGGGCGGCACGGTCAGTAAGGTCGGGCGGAAGGGACATGATCGGCGAACCTAGGCTGCTTCGCACGGGAATCCAAGAAGTGCTGCGGCTTCTCTTTCCGCCCCAGTGCATCTCCTGCGGCGAGCCGACGGTCAGCGATTTCGGTCTCTGCGGTGCCTGCTGGCGCCAGACGCCTTTCGTCACCGGCCTTGTCTGCGACCGGTGCGGCACGCCGCTGCCTGGCGAGGACGAGGGGCGGGCAGAGTTCTGCGACGATTGCCTGACGATCGCCCGGCCGTGGGAACGGGGCCGCTCGGCGCTTCTCTACCGCGACAACGCCAGAAAAATGGTGCTCGCGCTGAAGCACGGCGACCGGCTTGACCTTGCCCGCCCGGCCGGGGAATGGCTTTTCCGCGCGGCCGGGCCGATCCTGGCCGAAGGGATGCTCGTCGCGCCGGTGCCGTTGCACTGGACGCGGCTCTTCCGGCGGCGCTTCAACCAGTCGGCGCTTCTGTCGCGCGCACTCGCGCGGGCGGCCGGGCTCGACCACTGCCCCGACCTTCTGGTGCGCGCGCGGCGGACCGGAAGCCAGGAAGGGCGCGACCGCGACGGGCGCTTCGCCAATCTCGCGGGCGCGATCCGCGTCCATCCGCACCGCACCGACCGGACCGTCGGGCGCGCCGTCCTTCTGGTCGATGACGTGATGACCTCGGGCGCGACGCTGGCTGCGGCGGCGGATGCCTGTCTTGGCGCGGGCGCGGCCTCGGTCTCGGTCGTGACACTGGCGCGCGTTGCGAAGGATGCCTAAATCCTTATAGTCGCGCCAACTTCCGGATAGAGGCCAGAATGCCCCGCATCGAGATCTACACCACACCCTGGTGCCCCTACTGCGTGGCAGCCAAGCGGCTTCTGGAAACGAAGGGCGCGCCTTACCAAGAGACCGACGTCGCGCGCGACCCGGCGATGCGGGTGGAGATGACCCAGCGCGCGATGGGGCGCCGCACCGTGCCACAGATTTTCATCGACGGCCGCCACATCGGCGGCTGCGACGAGCTTCACGCGCTTGACCGGGCGGGCAAGCTCGACCCGCTCCTGGCAGCCTGAGCGATGCGCGCCGCCCTTCTCCAGCTTTCGGTGACGGATGACCCGGCGGCGAACCTGCCGGTGACCCTTTCGCTGGTGCGCGAGGCGGTGGCGGGTGGCGCGGGCTTCGTGCTGACGCCCGAAGTGACCAACTGCCTGTCGTCCGACCGTGCCCGCCAACGCGATCTGCTCCGGCACGAGGAAGACGATCCGACGCTCGCCGCGCTCCGCGCGGAGGCCGCGGGGCAGGGCATCTGGCTCTTGGTCGGCTCGCTCGGCCTCCTGACCCACGACGCCGACGGGCGCTTCGCCAACCGGTCCTTCCTGGTCTCTCCCGATGGCGCGATCGCCGCGCGCTACGACAAGATCCACATGTTCGACGTGAACGTGTCGGAGGCCGAGCAATATCGCGAATCGTCGGGCTACCGGCCGGGCACCCGTGCGGTCCTGGCAGCAACGCCGTTCGGCCGGATCGGTATGACCGTCTGCTACGATGTCCGCTTCCCGCAGCTCTACCGTCGCCTTGCGCAGGCCGGCGCCCAGATCCTGACGGTTCCGGCCGCGTTCAATGACACCACCGGGGCGGCGCACTGGCATTCGCTGCTGCGGGCCCGCGCGATCGAGAATGGCGCCTATGTGCTTGCCCCGGCGCAGACCGGCAGCCATGCCGCCCACAACGGCCGGCCCCGCCGGACCTACGGCCATTCCCTTGCCGTCTCGCCCTGGGGCGAGGTGCTCGTGGATGCCGGCACCGGGGTGGGGGTAAGCTTCGTCGATCTCTCGCTCGCCGAAGTGGAAAAGGCCCGTGCCCGGGTGCCATCGCTGGCGCACGACCGCGGCTTCGAGGGGCCGTGAGAATGGCCGATGCGAACGATCCCCTCGCGGTGGCGCTCTTCTCCGAAGTCTTCATGGCCGACCAGCTTGCGCGCAACCGCGTCAGCCGGGCGCTGCCGAAGGGAATGGAACTGTCGCATTTCGCTGTGCTGAACCATCTTGCGCATGTCGCCGACGAACGCTCGCCGGCGCAGCTCGCCGCCGCGTTCCATGTCACCCGGGGGGCGATGACCAACACGCTCGCCAAGCTGGAATGGGCAGGGCATGTCCACATCCGCCCCGACTGGGACGATGCCAGGCGCAAGTTCGTCTCGATCAGCCCGGCCGGGCGTTCGGCGCGCGACGCCGCCCTTGCCGCGATCACGCCGGTGATCGGCGAGGTCGTGCGTTCGGTCGGTGCCGACAAGGTGCGCGCCGTGCTGCCCGTGCTGCGGGAAATCCGGCGTCGCCTCGGTGAGGATTAGGCGCGCCTCACGCCCGCGGTGACGTAGTTGACCGACAGGTCGCGGTCGGAAATGCCCCAGGCCCAGCTGACCGGGTTGAAGACGAATCCCCTGCGGTCGACCGGATCGAGCCCGGCGCCGCGGAGAAAGCCGGCAAGCTCGTCAGGCGTGATGAACCTGGCCCAGTCATGCGTGCCCTTCGGAAGCCAGCGCATCACCCATTCCGCGCCGACAATCGCCATCATGAAGCTTTTCGGATTGCGGTTGATGGTCGATGCGACGAGAAGACCGCCCGGCTTCATCAGCGTCTGACAGGTGGAAAGGAACGCCTGCGGATCGGCGACATGCTCGACGATCTCCATCGCCAGGACCACGTCGAAGACCTCTCCGGCGGCAGCCAGCGCCTCGGCGGTGATGTGGCGGTAGTCGATCGCCAGCCCCTGCTCCTCGGCATGAAGCCGGGCAACGGGGATGTTGCCCTCGGCCGCGTCCGCGCCCAATACCGTGGCGCCGAGCCGCGCCATCGGCTCGGACAGCAGTCCGCCGCCGCAGCCGATGTCGAGAATCCGCAGCCCCGCGAAGGGTCCGGGCGCGGTCAGGTCGCGGCCGAACTCGGCGGCGACCTGCCGGGTGATGTAGTCGAGCCGCGCCGGGTTCATCATGTGCAGCGGCTTGAACTTGCCCTGCGGGTCCCACCATTCGGCGGCCATCGCCTCGAACTTCGCCACTTCGGCGGGGTCGACCGTGGATGTCGCGGCCTGCATCGTCATTCTCCATCTCGGCCGCCCGGCCCCCGTGGCGGCCCGGCGGTTTGCGTTATATAGTCGATTCATGGACCGGATCGCAGGGCAAAAGCGCGCAGCCGCCAATCTCTATCCGCAGATCGAACCGTTCGATCAGCGGTTCCTCGATGTCGGCGACGGGCACACGATCTATGTCGAGCAATGCGGCCGGCCCGACGGGCTGCCGGTGATCGTGCTGCACGGTGGCCCCGGCGGCGGCTGTTCGCCCGCGATGCGGCGGCATTTCGACCCCTCCGTCTACCGAATCGTGCTGTTCGACCAGCGCGGCTGCGGAAGGTCGCGCCCGCATGCGAGCGTCGAGGCGAACACGACCTGGCATCTGGTGGCCGACATCGAGCGCATCCGCAAGCTCTTCGGCATCGACAGCTGGATCGTCTTCGGCGGCAGCTGGGGCGCGACGCTGGCGCTCATCTATGCCCAGACGCATCCGGAACGCGCGCGTCATCTCGTCCTGCGCGGTGTCTTCCTGATGACAGAGGGAGAGCTTGCCTGGTTCTACGGTGGCGGCGCGGGTGCGTTCTGGCCCGACCGCTGGGCGGATTTCGCCCGGGTCATCCCGCCGGCCGAGCAATACGACATGATCGCAGCCTATCACCGCCGGCTGTTTTCCGGCGATCCCGCGACCGAGGCGCGCTATGCCCGTGCCTGGGCCGGATGGGAAAACGCGCTGGCGAGCGTGGAACACGACGGCGTCGCCGGCGACACGCCCGCCGACTACGCCCGTGCCTTCGCGCGGCTTGAGAATCACTACTTCATCAACAGGGGATTCCTCGACGAAGACGGCCAGATCCTGCGCGACCTGCCGAAGATCGCCGATGTCCCCGGCACGATCGTGCAGGGCCGTTACGACATGATCTGCCCGCCGGTATCCGCCTGGACGCTTTCACGCCACTGGAAGCGGTCCGACCTGCGAATGATCCCGGTCGCGGGCCACGCCCTGTCCGAGCCCGGGATTTCGGCGGAACTCATCCGCATCATGGATGGTTTGAGAAGTTAGCGGCCACCCGCGCGGAGTGGCACATGCAACTGACGACGCCCCCAGGCTTTCTCGGGGCCTGCCTCGCGGCGGCCGCGACGGGCATGATCTTCCGGCCGGGAAGCTGGTACCGCAGCCTCAGGAAACCTGCCTGGACTCCACCCGACGGGGTCTTTCCAACGGTCTGGACGCTCCTCTACATCCTGATCGCGCTGGCTGCCACGCGGGTGGCGGGGCTTGGCGGCAACGGCACCGCGCTCTCGCTCCGGCCGTTCCAGATCGCGCTCAACACGCTCTGGACGCCCGTGTTCTTCGGCGGGCGGTACATTCGTGCGGGGCTTGTCGTCATCGTTCTCCTGTGGCTTGCCGTCGTGCTGACGCTTGCAGCGTTCTGGGCGCTCGACTGGGTGGCGGCGATCATGCTTGTGCCCCATCTCGCCTGGCTGAGCCTTGCCGTCGCGCTCAAATTCCGCGTCTGGCGGGACAATCCCGTCGGCGGCTGAACACTCTTTTCTTGCAGACTCGGGTGCGTTCGCCTATATGCGGCTCAACAGCGCGGCTGCGGGGTCCAAACTCGCAACCCACCGGGAAAGATCGACGGGCCGCTCTGGCCCGTTTTTTGTTGCTTGGAACCGATGACCGAACTCGTCGCAAAGACCGCCATCGA
>JAUQYA010000153.1 GCA_030837785.1 Albidovulum sp. | reverse complement strand
GTCCGAACTCATCCAGAAGATCGCCGACGAGAATCCGCATCTTTACCAGCGTGATGTCGAGCGGATCGTGAACACGATCTTCGAAGAGATCATCGAGGCGCTTGCCCGTGGCGACCGGGTCGAACTGAGGGGGTTCGGCGCGTTTTCCGTCAAGAAACGCGACGCGCGTGCGGGGCGGAATCCGCGCACCGGCGACTCCGTCGCGGTCGAAGAAAAGCACGTGCCCTTCTTCAAGACCGGAAAGCTCTTGCGGGACCGCCTGAACGAGGGGTAATCCTCCCTCATGCTGCGCTTCCTTCGCCTTCTCTTTCTCGCGGTGCTGGCCATCGTGCTGGTGGCCGTGGCCTCGGCCAACCGGCAGATCGTGAACCTGCGTCTCCTGCCCGAGGAGATGGACAGCTTCATGGGTTTCGGCTGGTCGGTCGACGTTCCCCTGTTCCTGGCGATCTTCGCCGGAATCATCGCCGGCCTTACCATCGGCTTCGTCTGGGAATGGTTCCGCGAGGCCAAGCACCGCACGGCCGCCACCGAGCACAGGCGCGAGGCCGGCCGGCTTGAGCGCGAGGTCAAGCGGCTGAAGGATGCAAGGCCCGACCCCGAGGATGAGGTTCTGGCGATTCTCGAAAGCCGCGGTGCCGGCCGCTGACGGCGAGTATCCCGGGGTAGGGTGGCGATGAGCGTTCGTGTCAAGATCTGTGGGCTGACGAGCCCCGTTCATGTCGCCGCGGCTGTCGATGCCGGGGCGGCCTACGTGGGCTTCGTCTTCTTCCCGAAGTCTCCTCGCCATCTCTCCATCGCCACCGCAGCGGACCTTGTCGCCGCCGTCCCGCCCGGAGTGGCGAAGGTGGCGCTTACCGTCAATGCCACCAATGCCGAGCTTGACGCCATCACCGGTGCGGTGCCGCTCGACATGCTGCAACTGCACGGGTCCGAAAGCCCCGAGCGCGTGGCCGAGGTCCGCGCCCGCTTCGGCCTGCCGGTGATGAAGGCCGTCGGCATCGCGGAAGAAGCCGACCTGGCCGCGATCCAGACCTACGGCAGGGTCGCCGATCAGCTTCTGATCGACGCCAAGCCGCCGAAGGACGCGGCCCATCCGGGCGGCAACGGGCTTGCCTTCGACTGGCGGCTGGTGGCGCGGAAATACTGGCCCTGCCCGTGGATCCTCGCCGGCGGCCTGACCCCCGAAAATGTCGCCACCGCGATCCGGCTGACCGGGGCGCGGCAGGTCGATGTCTCCTCCGGGGTCGAGATCGCGCCGGGGGTGAAGGACGAGGCACTGATCCGCGCCTTCATCGCCGCCGCGACGGGCGCGACATGATCCGCTTCCGCGACGCCACGCGCGAGGATGTGCCGGCGGTCGTGGCGCTTCTGGCCGAGGATACGCTTGGCGCGACCCGCGAAGGGACCGACCTCGCCCCCTATCTCGCCGCTTTCGACACGATGCAGGCCGAGCGGGCCAATACCCTGATCGTGGGGGAGGAGGCGGGCCGCATCGTCGCCACCTGCCAGATCACCTTCATCACTGGCCTCTCGCTCCGCGCAAGCCGCCGGGCACAGGTGGAATCGGTCCGTGTGGCGTCTGATCTCCGCGGCCGGGGCATCGGCGCGGCATTGATGGCCGAGGCCGAGGCGCGGGCGCGGGCGGCGGGTTGCGCGCTTGTGCAACTGACCACCAACCGCGCCCGCGCCGATGCCCATCGCTTCTACGAACGGCTCGGCTTCACGCCGAGCCATCTGGGGTTCAAGAAGCTGCTCTGAGCCGGGCGGTCAGGTCGCCTCCAGCACCATGTTGAACGGCGTTTCCGTGGCGCGGCGGACGGTCGTCACCCCGCCCGCCCGGATCGCCTCTGCCAGCCGCTTCTCGCCCGCCTGGGCGCCAAGCGCCGCACCGACCTCCTGCGCGCGCGACGTCGGCACGCAGATCATCGTCGAGGCCGAATAGCAGAGCCGGCCCACCGGGTTCAGGTTCTCGGCCAGGCTGACGCCCGCCAGGGGTTCCACGATCATCCAGGTGCCGCCCGGCTTCAGCGCCCGCCGGACATGGGCCGCAGCCCCTTCCGGGTCGCCCATGTCGTGCAGGCAGTCGAAGCAGGTCACCAGATCAAGCCCGCTGGCCGCGAAATCCTTCGCCAGGCCGACCTCGAAGCGGATGTTGCCGTCAAGGCCGTGCGCGCGGGCGTGGTCCCGCGCCGCGGCGATCGAGCCTTCGTGGAAGTCGTAGCCGATGAACTTTGACTGCGGGAAGGCCTTCGCCATCAGGATCGTCGAAATCCCGTGGCCGCAGCCGATGTCGGCCAACCGCGCGCCGCTGCGGAGCTTCTCGGCCACGCCGCCGCCGAGCGCATGTCCCGTCAGTCGGTCAGCGCGCGCACGATCGCCTCGGCGCGGCTGTGGACGCCGAGCTTGCCCAGGATCGCGGTGATCTGGTTGCGCACCGTCTTCCCGCCCTTGCCGAGCTGCGCGCGATCGTCCGGTTGTCGATGCCGGTGGCGACAAGGCGCAGCACTTCCGCTTCGGCCAGCGTCAGCCCTGCGTCGCGGGCCGCGCGGGGCGCCGCATCCGCCGGGGCGAGGAAGCGGGCTAGCTCGTCCTGGAACACCTGCCAGGCCGGCTCGTCGCCGAGAAGGACATGGTTGCGGCTTTCCAGGACCACGAAGCGCGCGCCCGGAATCCGCGCGGCCAGCCGGCATCCCTCCTCGAAGGGCACCCGCTGGTCGCCCCGCGAATGCAGACCAGCGCCGGCACGCGCAGACCGCCGGCGGCATCGAGCCGTCGATCCGCTGGACTTCCACCAGCGTCCTGACCACGGTGTCGGGGCTCGCCGTGCGGCGCTCCAATTCGTTCCACCAGTCGTGCTGTTCGGCCGTGCCGCCCGGAATGAAGGTGTTGGTGAAGACCTGCCGGAAGGCCGGGTTGTCGCGGGCCCAGCCGACGCGCACCAGGTTGACGAGGGTTTCCGCCTCGAGCCGCTCCTCCTCCGTCCGGGCGCGGACGGTGGCACCTTGCCCGTAGGCGCCATAGAGGATCAGGTGCGACACCCGCTCGGGATGGCGAAGGGCGTAGCTGATGGCGAGCGCGCCGCCCTGCGACATGCCGAGAAGCGCGAAGGGCCGGTCGGGAAGCGTCGCCGCCACCGCCTCCGGGTCCTCCATCCAGACCTTGAAGGAAATCTCGCGCTCGAACCGGTCCGACAGGCCGCAGCCGCGCTGGTCGTAGCGGACATAGCAGCGGTCGCGCGACAGCCCCCTGATCCAGGGCCGCCAGACCGGGCTTTCGTGGTCGTAGACGACATGGGTGAGCCAGTGCGCCGCGCGCAGAAGCACCGGGCCGCTGCCTTCGCAGGAGACGGCGATCCGCGTTCCGTCCGCCGAGGTGCAGAAACGGATATGTCGGCTCGGGCTCATGCCGAAGTATAGGGCAGAACGGCCCCCGGCGGAAAGCGGCAGACGGGGCCGGCTTTTCACTGCGCGCTTTTCGTCGCCGGGATTTGCGGATAAGAGCGAACCGCCCCCAGCCGGAGTGACGCCCATGCCCGACGACCGCATCAATTCCTACATGACCGGCCCCGATGAACGCGGCCGGTTCGGCGATTTCGGCGGGCGCTTCGTCTCGGAAACGCTGATGCCGCTGATCCTCGACCTCGAGGGGGAGTATGAGAGGGCCAAGACCGATCCCGCCTTCTGGGAGGAGATGGACTGGCTCTGGAAGCACTATGTCGGCCGCCCCTCGCCGCTCTATTTCGCCGAGCGGCTGACCGACCATCTTGGCGGCGCGAAGATCTACATGAAGCGCGACGAGCTGAACCACACCGGCGCCCACAAGATCAACAACGTGCTGGGCCAGATCATCCTTGCCCGCCGGATGGGCAAGACAAGGATCATCGCCGAGACCGGGGCCGGCCAGCACGGCGTCGCCACCGCCACCGTCTGCGCCAAGTTCGGGCTGAAATGCGTGGTCTACATGGGCGCGCATGACGTCGAACGCCAGGCGCCGAACGTCTTCCGGATGAAGCTCCTCGGCGCCGAGGTCCATCCGGTCACCTCCGGCCGCGGCACGCTCAAGGACGCGATGAACGATGCGCTCAGGGACTGGGTGACCAACGTCCGCGACACATTCTACTGCATCGGCACCGTGGCCGGCCCCCATCCCTATCCGGCGATGGTGCGCGATTTCCAGTCGATCATTGGCAAGGAAGTGCGCTGGCAACTGGCCGAGCAGGAGGGCGAGGGGCGCCTTCCCGACACCGTGGTCGCGGCGATCGGCGGCGGCTCGAACGCGATGGGGCTGTTCTTCCCCTTCCTCGACGACACCTCCGTGCGGATCATCGGCGTGGAGGCCGGCGGCAAGGGCGTGGACGACCGGATGGAGCATTGCGCCTCCCTCACCGGCGGGCGGCCCGGGGTGCTGCACGGCAACCGCACCTATCTCTTGCAGGACGATGACGGCCAGATCCTCGAGGGCTTCTCGATCTCCGCCGGGCTCGACTATCCCGGCATCGGGCCTGAGCATTCCTGGCTGCACGACACCGGGCGCGCCCAGTATGTCTCGATCACCGACAAGGAGGCGCTGGAGGCGTTCCAGCTTTGCTGCGCGACCGAGGGGATCATTCCGGCGCTGGAACCCAGCCATGCGCTGGGCCATGTGATGAAGATCGCGCCCGCGCTGCCGCGTGACCACATCATCGTCATGAACATGTGCGGCCGGGGCGACAAGGACATCTTCACCGTGGCCAAACACCTCGGCGTCGAGATCCGGACCTGACCTGTTTCCCGGCGCCGGGGCGATTCGCGCCGGCAAGTGCGGGCTGTTTCCCCGCCATCTGCGCGGCGACGGCGGCGCGCGTCGGTGCCGCGGAACTGCCGCGCGGGCGCCCAATCGTCGCCCATTTGGCGCCAACCGGAATGCCGAAAACCGATTGGTCACGCCCCCGCGCCTATCCTTTCCGTCATAAACCCTGGTTTATGCCCTTCTGGCAGCGGTTTATGGCGCTGCAACCGCATCGCTGGCCATCTGTTACAGACGGCGGCCGGCCCGATGATCGGCCTGGGCGCCGCATGACGAGACACCTGCACACAGGGGATGGGAAATGATGCACCAAAAGGACATCGCGTCAGCACCGCAGCAGCGCCTTGCCGTCGCGCTGGCGCCGGTCAACCTCTCGGGCATCGTGCGCGACCAGCTTCGCACGATGACCTCCCAGGGCTTCGCCGACATCGACGTCCGCTGGAACGCGAGCGTCCTGTCGATCGAGGCGCGCGGACACGAGAGCAGCGTGCGGCGGGTCTTCAACTGCACGGGCGCCTGCGTGATGGAGAAGGTCGACCGGCGTGGAATCGCCGTCGAGCGCTACTTCGATGCGGACGGAATCACCCTGCTTTCGGAAGCGATCTTCGATCAGGACGAGGATCGTTGACGAAACCGAAACCAAACCCATTTGAAGTCGCAATAATCCTTGTGAACGCTTTACGTTAGCCAAAAAATCGCCACGTGGATGCGATGTTTACTTGGCCATGACCAGACGCAAGCTCCTTCTGACGACCGCCGGCCTTGTCGCCGCGCTCGCCGTTCCGGCCGCCGCCCGGGATGTCGAAAGCGACGTCGAGACGCGGCTTGCACGGGAGGGATTCCGCATCACCGGCCGCAGCCGGACCTGGCTTGGCCGCGTTCGCATCGAGGCGACCAGGGGCAGGCTGCAGCGCGAGATCGTCCTGGACCCGAGCACGGGCGAGATCCTGCGCGACTACACCGACGACAGTGGCGATGTGCGGGTTGCCGACGGCAATACCGGGTCGGGCGCTAACGGGTCAACGGCAGGTTCGGGATCGTCCGCCACCGATGGCGGGGGCACGGGCTCCGACCCCGATGCAGGGTCTGAGCCGGACGGGGACGGCAACGGCTCCGGCGAAGAGCCGGGCGAGGAACCGTCGAAGGAACCCGCGAGGGAACCGGGCGAGGAGCCGTCCAGAGAGTCCGGCGAGGAGCCAAGCAAGGAACCCGGCAAGGAGCCAAGCAAGGAATCCTCGAAAGGCTGGTCCAAGGAAAAGAAGTCGAAAGAATCGACCGGTGTCGGGGAATAGTCGACACCGCGACGACCTTTGCCACCCCTCCGCGCCGGGAGGGGCCGATGCGTGACACGGTCGCCGTCTTCACCCTTCTCTTCCTGCAGGTGCTGTGCGCGGCCTTCCTGTCCGGGGGCACAATCCTGACCCTGCTCGGGGTCAACCATCGGCCGATCGACTGGGAACTCCGCGAACTGCTCGAGGTGGGCGCGATGCTTGGCCTGGTCTGCGGAGCCTTCCTGAGCGTGATCGTCCTGACCCGCATTCTCAAGCGGCAGAAGCGGGCAGAGGACCAGCTGCGCCAGGTCTCGGGCGCCTTCATGGAACTGATGCAGACGCGCTTTCGCGACTGGGGGCTCACCTCGGCGGAGCGCGACGTCGCCCTGTTTGCGATCAAGGGGCTTTCGACCCAGGAAATCGCTTCGCTGCGCGGTACCGCCGAAGGCACGGTGAAGGCCCAGACGAACGCGATCTACCGCAAGGCCGGCGTGAACGGGCGGCCCCAGCTTCTCAGCCTGTTCATCGAGGATCTGATGGATGACGAGATGCTGCCGGCCCCCGCCGCGCCGACCGACCACGATCAGCCCGACGCGACGCTGCGCGTGGCCGGCTGAACCTCAGCCCGCGGCGTAGAGTTTCAGGACAGCGAGCGGCACGATGTCGAGTGCGCGGACATGCGTGGCCGCCAGACGCACCTGCGGCGCGCAGCCTTCGTCATGGGCCTGAAGGAACCGCCCGGCGCAGAGGCACCAGGTCTCGCCCGGCCTGACGCCAGGAAACCGGAATTCCGGCCGCGGCGTGGACAGGTCGTTCCCGAGGTATTTCGAGAAGGCGAGGAATTCCGCCGTCATCACCGCACAGACGGTGTGGCTGCCGCGATCCTCGGCGCAGGTGTTGCAGTGGCCGTCGCGGAAAAAGCCGGTGAGCGGCGCCGTGGAACAGGGTTCGAGCGGGCTGCCGAGGACATTGACAGCGTCGTATCTGGACGGGCCGGTCGTGGTCATGACACCTCGGATCGCTTGCCCCTTTTCAGGGGACGGCTGACAGCAGCAGGAAGATGCAGAAGATCACCAGATGGACGGTCCCTTGCAGAACCGTCGTGCGCCCGGTTCCGAGCGTGAGCCCCCCGACGAACAGGGTCAGGAGCAGAAGGATCATGTCCTCCGGCGAAACGCCAAGAACCAGCGGATCTTCGCGGACCAGCGACGCGATGGAAACGATGGGAATCGTCAGGCCGATGCTGGCGATCGCCGACCCCAGCGCCAGGTTGATGCTGTTCTGAAGCTGGTTGGCCAAGGCCGCGCGCACCGAGGCGATGCCTTCGGGCAGAAGCACCAGGGCGGCGATGACCACGCCCAGAAAGCCCTGCGGCAGGCCCGCCGACAGGATCAGGCTCTCGATCGGCTTGGAGATCGCCTTGGCAAGGAGGATGACGGTGGTGAGCGACAGGAGCAGAAGCACGAGCGACAGCGAAGCCGCCACGCCGGTAGGCACCGCATGGGCTGCGCTGGCAGTCGGCGCCGTGCCGACGAAATAGTCCCGGTGCCGCACCGTCTGCACGAAGACGAAGACCACGTAGAGGACAAGCGACGCCACGCCGATGACGCCGAGTTGCACGGGGGCATAGAATGGGCCGTGCACCGCACGCGTGAAATTCGGAAGGATCAGCGCGAGCGTCGCCAGCGTGCCCAGAACCGCGAGCGCCGCCGCGGCACCTTCGATCCGGAAGGCCTGCTCGCGGTGCCGCCAGCCGCCGGCGATCAGGCACAGACCCACGACCCCGTTCAGCACGATCATCAGCGTGGCATAGACGGTGTCGCGCGCGACAGTCGTGCTTCCCGGGGTATCGGTGCTGAGGATCGAGACGATCAGCGCAACCTCGATGATCGTCACCGCCACGGCCAGAAGGATGGACCCGAAGGGCTCTCCGAGTTTCAGCGCAAGCACCTCGGCGTGATGCACGGCCGCGAACACCGCCCCGGCGAGCGCCGCGGCGCAGATCAGCAGGCCAGAAATGCTCGACGTCTGGATCAGGCCGAAATGCTTGATGACCAGCACCGCGGCGGCGGCAAGCGGCAGAAGGATGGGCCAGAGCGAAATCCTTCCGGTCGTGTGGCCAGTCATCGGTGCTCCTTTTCATCTGGAATCATGCTGCCTGACCCCCCCGGCGCCGTCAATCGGCGAGGGCCGGGCGGTTCAGCGAAAACGGTCGAGAAGCCGTTGCAGCGGCGTTGTCGCGGAAGGCTCGGCGGCGCCAGTGTCCGGCTGCGCCGGGCGCGGCACCGGGTCGTTTCCGGCTGGCGTCGCGTTCGACGAACGCGGCGGCGCGGTGCGCAGCGCGACCGCGTTCATGAACCGCGCCGCGTCGCGCTCGGCAAGCGCGGGCGCCCCGTCCGAAATGCCTCGCAAGACGTCGTCGAGCCAGTCCTGATCGGCCTTGGCGAAGTCGGAGAGCACATAGGCCGAGACGCGGTCCTTGTGCCCGGGGTGGCCGATGCCGATACGGACGCGCACGTAGGCCTCGCCGATGTGCTGGTGGATCGACCTGAGCCCGTTATGGCCGGCATGGCCGCCGCCGTCCTTGACCCGCACCTTGCCGGGGACGAGGTCAAGCTCGTCATGGAAGACGACGACATCGGCGGGCTCGAGCTTGAAGAAGCGCATGGCCTCGCCCACGGATTGTCCGGAAAGGTTCATGAAGGTCTGCGGTTTGAGAAGCACCACGCGCTCGGCCCCCAGCCGGCCCTCGCTCGCCTCGCCCTGGAATTTCGCGCGCCAGGGCGCGAAGCCGTGATCGGCCGCGACCCGGTCCACGGCCATGAAGCCGACGTTGTGCCGGTTCGTCGCGTATCTGGCTCCGGGGTTTCCGAGGCCCACGAAAAGGCGCATGGCTCACCTCGTTCTGGCGGGGGAAGGGTAGTCGGGCGGGGATGGCCGCACAAGCGGCGCCGGCCCCCGGGCCCGGAACGAAAAGCGGGGCCCGAGGGCCCCGCCGGTTTCGCCGCGCGGGCGGGCCGGTTATTCCGGGGCGCCCTCGGCTTCTTCGTCGGCCGACCGCAGGCCCGAGGGCGCCGCGATGTTGGCGATGACGAAGTTGCGCTTGATCGTCGGGACCGCACCCGCGGGCAGCTCGACATCGTTGATGTGGATGACATCGCCGATGTCGCGCCCGGCGAGATCGACGGTGATGTGATCGGGGATGTCACCCGCGGTCACTTCCAGTTCGACCTCGGGGCGCACGATCGTCAGCGTGCCGCCCTTCTTCAGCCCCGGCGCCTTCTCGTGGTTCTCGAAGGTGACGTGGATGAAGAGGTTGATCCGGCTCGCCCGGTGCAGGCGCATCAGGTCGATATGCGTCGGCAGGTCCTTGACCACGTCTCGCTGGACGCCGCGGCAGATCACGCGCACGTCGTCTTCGCCCTCGACCTTCAGGTTGAAGAGCGTCGACAGGAAGCGGCCGGCCTTCAGGCGCTTCAAGAGGTCGTAGTACTTGATGTTGATCGGCCGCGGCGCCTTGCCGTCGCCGTAGACGATGCCGGGTACGTAGCCCTCACGACGAGCTTGACGAGCGGCCCCCTTGCCTGTCCCCGTCCGTACCTCGGCGATAAGATCGGGGATCTCACCAGCCATAGGTTTCTCCATTGCGTTGCGGGCATCCTCCAAGGGTGCATGCCCATGAACGCGGGCGTATAGACCGGAAGCAGGGCGAAGGAAAGCGGAATCTGGCGCCTTGGCCGGCCCCGAGGCGCTCAGCAATAGCCGTCGAGGAAGCCCTTCGGGACAAGCACGTTGTGCCGCCCGACGCGGGCAAGGCCGGTTTCGCCGCAGAGTGCCATCGAAGTGTCAAGCTCCTTGTGGATGAGCTGGAGCGCCTTCGTGACCCCCGCCTCGCCCATCGCGCCGAGCCCGTAGACGAAGGCGCGCCCGATCATCACCCCCTTCGCCCCGAGCGCCACGGCCTTGAGCACGTCCTGACCGGAGCGGATTCCGCCGTCCATCCAGACTTCGGTCCTGCCGCCGACCGCCGCGGCGATCCCCGGCAGCATCCGGATCGAGGACAACGCCCCGTCGAGCTGCCGCCCGCCGTGGTTCGACACCACGATCGCGTCGGCGCCGAGGCTCGCGGCCTTTTCGGCATCCTCGACGTCGAGGATGCCCTTGAGGATCACCTTGCCGCCCCAGAGGTCCATGAGCTTCCCGATCTTGTCCCAGTTGAGCGCAGGATCGAACTTCTCGGCCGTCCAGGAGGACAGCGACGAGGGATCGGAAACCCCTTCGACATGGCCGACGATGTTGCCGAAGAACCGCCGCTTCGTCCGCAGCATCTCCAGCCCCCAGGCCCATTTGGTGGCAAGGTTCAGCATCGTCGGAATCGTGAACTTGGGCGGCGCCGAAAGCCCGTTCTTCAGATCCCGGTGGCGCTGGCCGAGAATCTGCAGATCGACCGTGATCACCAGCGCGGAACAGCCCGCCGCCTTCGCGCGCCCGATGATCCTCGCGTTGAAGTCGTCGTCGTTGAGCGCGTAGATCTGGAACCAGAACGGCTTCGACACATGCGCGGCAACGTCCTCGATCGAGCAGATCGACATCGTGGAAAGCGTGAAGGGCACGCCGAACCTCTCGGCTGCCCGCGCTGCCTTGATCTCGCCATCGGCGTTCTGCATGCCGGTCAGCCCTACCGGGGCAAGAGCCACGGGCATGGCGACAGGCTCTCCGATCATCGCCGACGCGGTGGAACGGCCGGTCATGTCGACGGCGATCTTCTGCCTCAGCCGGATTTCGGCAAAGTCAGCGACGTTGTCGCGGAGGGTCTGTTCGGTCCAGCTGCCGGATTCCGCGTAGTCGTAGAACATCCGCGGCACCCGTCGGCGATAGAGGCGCTTGAGATCGTCGATGCAGGTGATCACGGGCATGGAATACCTCTGAATTGGTCAAGTTGAATTACCAATTTACCCGGTATCTGACAATCCACTTTGTCGCCTGCGGCGGGATCGGGGCTGCACGCGCCCGCTTCCCGTGCTAGGGCACCGCCCATGACCGATGCGAGTTATGCTCCGCCTGACGCGCCCCTGCGCGTGATCCATGCCGATCACGCGATCCTTGTCGTCGACAAGCCCGCCGGGCTTCTGACGGTTCCGGGCAAGGGCGAGCATCTGGCCGACTGCCTGATCGGGCGGGTCCAGAAGCTGCACCCCGAGGCGCTCCTGGTCCACCGGCTCGACCGCGACACTTCCGGCGTGATCGTCTTCGCGCTGACCCGCCATGCGCAGCGGGTGCTATCGGGGCAGTTCGAGGCGCGGAAGACCAGGAAGGCCTATCGCGCGCGGCTCTGGGGACATCTCGAGCCCAGGGAGGGGCGGGTCGACCTGCCGCTGATCGTGGACTGGCCGAACCGGCCGCGGCAACATGTGGACCATGTGAACGGCAAGGCCGCGCAGACCGACTGGAAGGTGTTGGGCCATGATCCCGATGGCACGACGCGCGTCCGGCTCTTTCCGCTGACCGGGCGCAGCCATCAGCTTCGCGTCCACATGGCCGAGATCGGGCACCCGATCCTTGGCGACCCGTTCTATGCCGAGGGTCCGGCGCGGGATTTCCCGCGGCTGATGCTTCATGCCGAAAGCCTGAGGTTCGCGCATCCCGAAACCGGCAAGGGCGTGACCTTCACCGCGCCCTGCCCCTTCCGGTAGTCACGGCGCCCATGCCGGCGGGGCGCGGGCTGCGCATCGCCCGTGCGGCGGAGAACGGAAATCTCGCGAAAATTGTCGCCGTCCGTCCGGCGTTCGCGGCGCCTTAACGCCTTTGCCTGTCAATGGCCGCCGGGGTGCGCCGGCTGTGGGACGCTGGCGACAATGAAACGGGGTGCGACATGCTGATGATGGCTGGCCTCTTCGGCCTCCTCATGGTGGGAATGGCCGTGGATTTCTCGGGCGTGACGAAATCTGCCGAGGACGACGACGAAAGCACCGGCGGTGTCGAAGCCGAGGGCGCGGCGGCAGCACCATCGATCGGCGGTACGCCGCTTGCCGAGGCGATCCGTGGCAGCGACGAGACAGACATCCTCCCCGGCAGCGAGGGAGGCGACGACATCGCCGGACTTGGTGGTGATGACCAGATCGGCGGCTACGGCGGCATGGACACGCTTGCGGGCGGGGAGGGTGCCGACGCGATACGCGGTGGCGGGGGCGATGACGACCTGGCAGGGGGTGCCGGCAATGACAGCCTTGCAGGCGGCGACGGGTCCGACACGCTGGCCGGCGGGGAGGGAGACGATCTGCTCGCCGGGGGCGAGGGCGACGACATCCTGTCGGGCGGCGACGGCGCGGACAGCCTCCTTGGCGGCGGCGGGGCGGATGCGTTGATCGGCGGGGCCGGCAATGACGCGCTGGAGGGCGGGCTTGGCGACGACACGTTGCAGGGTGGTTCGGGCGAGGACACGCTGATGGGGGGCGACGGTGACGATGTGCTGAACGGCAGCCAGCCCGGCCCTGATGGCACCGACACCGACGCCCGCGACTTCCTCAACGGCGGGCGGGGCGACGACACGATCACTCCCGGCCAGGACGATTGGGTGAACGGCGGCGAAGGGGCCGACACCGTCCTTCTGCAGGACTGGCTGGCAAAAGGGGCGGGAACGGCGACGATCGACGACTACGACCCGCGCGAGGACCAACTTGTGATTCTCTACGATCCCGCTGTCCATCCCGTCCCGAAGGTGACGGTGGAGCCTGATCCGGACACCGAGGACGCGGTGCATGTGCTGATCGACGGCGCGGTCATCGCGCGGGTGCTGGGGCAGCCCGGCCTTTCGCCCGGCCAGATCGCGCTCGTGGCCGGGGCGGCGACCCAGGCGGCGTGAGACCAAGAACGGGCTTCCCTTTCAGGACGATTCCCCCTATACGCGCGCATCCGCCATGCGGACGACTCCAAGGGCCCTGCTGGACGACATCCCGGCTTGCGCCATGACCTTGAAACCGAAAGGAGACCCCGATGTCGATCACGGCTGAAGAAAAAGCCCGCGTGATGAAGGAATTCGCGACCAAGTCCGGCGATACCGGTTCGCCCGAGGTCCAGGTGGCGATCCTGTCGTCGCGCATCGCCGCGCTGACCGAACACTTCAAGTCCCATGCGAAGGACAATCATTCGCGCCGCGGGCTCCTGAAGCTCGTCGCGCAGCGCCGCAAGCTTCTCGACTATCTCAAGCGGGCGGACGAAGCCCGCTACGGCAAGCTCATCGAGCGTCTCGGCTTGCGCCGCTGACCCCGGTCTGCCCGGTGCAAGGAAACGCCCGCGCCGGAAGGTGCGGGCGTTTCCATATCCCGGGCCGTGCCCCCGGTTTCGGGGCTTTTCACCCTCGCCGCGCCCGGGCATAGTCCGGCTGTCGGGCAGAGGAGGGTCACATGAACGGCAACGGGCTGATCGACGAGTTGATCGGCGGCAACGGCGCGGTCTTCGCACTCGCGGTTTTCATTCTGCTCTGCGTCTGGCTGGGCGTGAGAATCGTGCCACAGTCCGAAAAGCATGTGGTGGAACGGTTCGGCAGGCTTCGTGCCGTGCTGGGGCCCGGGATCAACTTCATCGTGCCCTTCCTCGACCGGGTGGCGCACAAGATCTCCGTCCTCGAACGCCAGTTGCCGAACGCGCTGCAGGACGCGATCACCGCCGACAACGTGCTGGTGAAGGTGGAGACGAGCGTGTTCTACCGGATCACCGAGCCGGAAAAGACCGTCTACCGCATCCGCGACGTGGACGCGGCCATCGCCACCACCGTCGCCGGCATCGTCCGGTCCGAAATCGGCAAGATGGAACTGGACCAGGTGCAGTCGAACCGCGCCGAACTGATCGCCAAGGTGCGCGAGCAGGTCGCGGCGATGGTCGACGACTGGGGGATCGAGGTGACGCGGGCCGAGATCCTCGATGTGAACCTCGACGAGGCGACGCGCGCCGCGATGCTCCAGCAGCTCAATGCCGAACGCGCGCGCCGCGCCCAGGTGACCGAGGCCGAGGGCAAGAAGCGGGCGGTGGAGCTGAACGCGGACGCCGAGCTTTACGCGGCCGAGCAGCAGGCCAAGGCGCGGCGCATCACCGCCGAGGCGGAGGCCTACGCGACCGCCGCCATCGCCGAGGCGATCCAGAAGAACGGGCTGGAAGCGGCGCAGTATCAGGTCGCGTTGAAGCAGGTGGAGGCGCTGACGGCGGTGGGGCAGGGTGCGGGCAAGCAGACGGTGATCGTTCCGGCCAACGCGCTTGAAGCCTTCGGCGATGCGTTCCGGATGCTGAAGGGGCGGGGATGATGGCGCTCTGGCAGGACTGGTGGGTCTGGATGGTGGCGGGCGCGGTCCTTGCCATCCTCGAGGTCGCGATCCCGGGCTTCATCCTGCTCGGTTTCGCCATCGGCGCCGCGCTGACCGGGCTTCTCCTGTGGTTCGGCATGCTTGGCGGGTCGCTCGCGGTTCTCCTCCTCGTCTTCGCCGTGGCCTCGTTGGTGTCCTGGCTCGCCCTGCGCCGGGCCGCCGGGGTCCGGCATGGGCAGGTCAAGGTCTGGGACCACGACATCAATGAGGGCTGACACCCCCGCCCGGGGCGTGATCGTCGGCGCCAAGATCGCCCTCATAGCCGGTGGCCGCGTGCTGACCCATCTGCGCGATGACTTCGCGCATCTGCCCTTTCCCGGCCACTGGGACTTCCCCGGCGGCGCGCGCGAGGGGGAGGAGACGGCCGAGGCCTGCGCGCTCAGGGAACTGCACGAGGAATACGGGCTGATCCTTCCCGAGACGCGGCTGATCTGGCGGCGCGACTATCCCTCGACCCATGTGCCCGGCGGCACCGCGGCCTTCTTCGGCGGAACCCTCGCCGAGGCGGAAATCGCCGCCATCGTCTTCGGCGATGAAGGCCAGCGGTGGGAGATGATGGAGACCCGGGCCTTCCTCGTCCACGCCCGCGCGGTGCCCTATCTGCGCGACCGGCTGAAGGATTTCCTCGCCGCCGGCCTGGTCTGACCGGCCGCCGCCTCAGAAGTCGAGGTTTTCCACGCTCAGCGCGTTGGTCTGGATGAACTCGCGCCTCGGCTCGACCACGTCGCCCATCAGCTTGGTGAAGATGTCGTCGGCATCGGCCACGTCCTCGATCTTCACCTGGTTCAGCACCCGCGCCGCGGGATCGAGCGTGGTTTCCCAGAGCTGACCGGGGTTCATCTCGCCAAGACCCTTGTAGCGCTGCAGCGTCAGCCCCTTCTCGCCCTCGGCGAGAATGGCCTTGAGAAGCTCCAGCGGCCCGTGGACAAGCTGCTCGCGGTCCTTGCGCACCATCCGGGCGATCCGGCCATAGACGTCCTGCAGGGCCGCGGTATGCGTCGCCAGCCGCCGCGCCTCGCCCGACCGCAGGATCACGCCGTCGAGCATGCGCGCCTCTTCCACCCCGCGCAGCGATCGGGAGAAACGCAGGCCGGCGTCCTGGGTTGGTCGTCCCTGCCAGCCCTGTTCGTATTCGACCGCCACGGCGTCGAGCCGCCGGGCGACTTCGTCGGCCACACCCTGCGCATCGGCATCGACCCGGCCGGGCAAAAGCGCGCCCGCGATCGCCGCCTGTTCGAGGATATGGGTCGGATAATGGGTCGGGAAGGCCAGAAGGCTCTTCCTGACCACGCGGGCTTCCTCCACCACCCGGCGCAGGTCGGCACCGGTGATCTCCTCGCCCGATCCCAGCCGCAGCAACGCGCCCTCGATGCCCTGCTCGATCAGGTAGTCCTCCAGCGCCGCCTGGTCCTTCAGGTAGACCTCGGACTTGCCGCGCGCGACCTTGTAGAGCGGCGGCTCGGCGATGAAGAGATGGCCGGCATCGATCAGGTCGGGCATCTGCCGGAAGAAGAAGGTCAGAAGCAGCGTGCGGATATGCGCGCCGTCCACGTCGGCGTCGGTCATGATGATGACCTTGTGGTAGCGCAGCTTGGCCAGGTTGAACTCGTCGCGCCCGATCCCGGTGCCGAGCGCGGTGATCAGCGTGCCGATCTGGTCGGACGACAGCATCCGGTCGAAGCGCGCACGCTCGACGTTCAGGATCTTGCCACGCAACGGCAGCACCGCCTGGTTCTTCCGCTCGCGCCCCTGCTTGGCCGAGCCGCCGGCCGAGTCACCCTCGACGAGGAAAAGCTCCGACAGCGCCGGATCCTTCTCCTGGCAGTCGGCGAGCTTGCCGGGCAGCGAGGCGACATCCATCGCCGTCTTGCGCCGCGTCAGTTCGCGCGCCTTGCGCGCCGCTTCCCGCGCCAGCGCCGCCTCGATGATCTTGCCGACAATGGTTCTGGCTTCCGACGGGTGTTCCTCGAACCATTCGGAAAGCTTCTCGTTCACCAGCGCCTCGACCGCCGGGCGCACCTCGGACGAGACGAGCTTGTCCTTGGTCTGGCTGGAGAACTTCGGGTCCGGCACCTTGACCGAGAGGACACAGGTCAGCCCCTCGCGGGCGTCGTCGCCGGTGAAGTCGATCTTCTCGCGCTTGGCGATGCCGCTGTCCTGGGCGTATTTGGTCAGCGTCCGGGTCAGCGCGCCGCGGAAGCCCGCCAGATGCGTGCCGCCGTCGCGCTGGGGGATGTTGTTGGTGAAGGGCAGCACCGTCTCGTGGTAGCTGTCGTTCCACCACATCGCCACCTCCACGCCGATGCCGCCGCGCTCTCCGGTGATGAAGATCGGCTCGGGCATGACCGGGGTCTTGTGCCGGTCGAGGTATTTCACGAATTCGCGCACGCCGCCTTCGTAGAGAAGCTCGCTGCGCTGCAACTCCGCCCCGCGGTTGTCCTCCAGGATGATCTTCACGCCCGAGTTCAGGAAGGCCAGCTCCCTCAGCCGCGTTTCCAGCGTCTTGAAGGAATAGTCGAGGTTGGAGAAGGTGCCGTCGGGGTGGTTGATCTTGGCCGAGGCGAGGAAGCGCACCTCGGTGCCCTTGTCGCCCGGGGCGGCGTCGCCGACGACGCGGAGGGGCTCCACCGTGTCGCCCTTCTCGAACCGGGCGAAATGCTCCTTGCCGTTCCGCCAGATCCGCAGCTCCAGCCAGTCGGAAAGCGCGTTCACGACCGAGACGCCGACCCCGTGCAGCCCGCCCGAAACCTTGTAGCTGTTCTGGTCGAACTTTCCGCCCGCGTGGAGCTGGGTCATGATGACCTCGGCGGCTGACACGCCCTCGGTCGGGTGCATGTCGGTCGGGATGCCGCGGCCATTGTCACGGACGGAAACCGAGTTGTCGGCATGGACGCGGACGCGGACGAAGTCGGCGTGCCCGGCCAGCGCCTCGTCGATGCCATTGTCGACGACCTCGGTGACCATGTGGTGCAGGCCAGAACCATCGTCGGTGTCGCCGATATACATGCCGGGCCGCTTGCGGACGGCCTCCAACCCCTTGAGAACCTTGATGGAATCGGCGCCGTATTCAGCCGTCACCCGCGCGTCGTCGGTCATGCCCGCCCGTCCTTCTTCTTGCCCGCATCTTATAGTCCCTCGGGCCGGTGTTGTCACGCGGATGCCACAAGATTTGGTGGTCGGGGCGGCGCTGCCGCGCCGCCTCCGGACGGTCAGGCAGACCGGCGCCGGCGCGGGCGGCGGGACTTGGCTGCGGGGCCCGTGTTGGCATTCGCCGGCGCCCCCGGCTTGGCCCCCTGCCGCCGCTGCGCACCAGGCCTGCGCTGCCCCTGTTCGGTCCGCGCGGTGCTGGGCCGCGTGCCTCCCGCGACCGGAATCTCGAGCTTCATCAGCTTCTCGATCTGGGTGAGCAGGTCAGCCTCTTCCGGCGCGCAGAGCGCGATTGCCTCGCCCTCGCGTCCCGCCCTCGCGGTGCGGCCGATGCGGTGGATGTAGTTGTCGGCCACGTCGGGCAGTTCGTAGTTCACCACATAGGCCACGCCCGGAATGTCGATGCCGCGCGCGGCGACGTCGGTCGCCACCAGCACCGTCACCGTGCCGTCGCGGAAGGCCTTGATCGCCCGGTCGCGCTGGCCCTGGCTCTTGTTGCCGTGGATCGAGGCTGCGTTGAAACCGTCCGCCACCAGCCCCTTCATCAGCTTTTCCGCGCCATGCTTGGTGCGGGCGAAGACCAGCGTCAGCGCATCCAGATCGCGCGACAGGATTTCGCGTAGCCGTTCGGGTTTCCTGCCCTTGTCGAGGAAGTGGATAGATTGCGTGACCTTGTCGGCGGCCTTGCCCGGGGGGGCGACCTGCACGCGGACCGGATCGGCCAGGTAGGCGCGGCTCAACTCTTCCATCTGCTTGGGCATGGTCGCCGAGAAGAGCATGGTCTGGCGCGGCGTGCCAAGGCGCGGCGCGATCTTCCTCAGCGCATGGATGAAGCCGAGGTCGAGCATCTGGTCGGCCTCGTCGAGCACGAGGTGACGTACGGTGCCGAGATCGACCGAGCCGCGGTCCATCAGGTCGATGAGCCGGCCCGGGGTGGCCACCAGGATATCGGTGCCGCGCGACAGAAGCTCGATCTGCTTGCCGATGGACTGGCCGCCGACGACCGTCACGACCCTGATCCGGGTCTTGTCGGTCAGCTTGCGAAGCTCTTCGGCGATCTGGTTGACAAGCTCGCGCGTGGGCGCAAGGACGAGCGCCTTGACGGATTTCGGCGCGGGCTTGCCGGGTGCCTCGAGCAGATGGTGGACCAGCGGCAGGCCGAAGGCCAGCGTCTTGCCGGTGCCGGTCTGGGCGAGGCCAAGGATGTCGCGGCCTTCCATCGCGGGCGGGATCGCCCGGCCCTGGATCGGGGTGGGCTGGGTGTGGCCGGCGCGCCCGATGGCCGCAGTCAGGGCCGGCGCAAGGCCGAGCATGTCGAAGTCGAACAAGGGAAATCCTTTCTGCCCGCGCGTTCGTGCCGATGGGGCCGCGCGGTATTGCATGGCCACTGGGGATGTGGCGCACGCGGGTTTCGCACGTTGCCGGACAGGCGCTGTCGCGCCCCGTCAGGCCGTGCATCTAGAACCCTGCGTGATGGGAACCGGGTGAATCTGGTCGCTGGTGCACCCTCGCTTGGGGTGCGGCTGTCTCACGCAGCAGCGCAGCGGCCCGCTGCACATGGGCCTTTGCCGACGCGAAGTCAAGCATTTCGGTCATGGCCATTGTGCCGTGGCGCCGGCCTCAGGGGTGCAGCGCCGCGATCAGCAGCCCCACGGCAATCAGCAACCCGCCCGCGGTCAGGTTGATCCGCCTGAGCGCGTCGGGGGATTTCAGAAGGTTCCGCGCCCGTCCGACGGCGGCGGCGAGTGCGAGGTTGCCGAGAAGCGGCACGATCATCGAACTTGCCGCGATCATCGCAACGTCGGTGGCGGTGACATGGCGCAGGTCGAAGAAACCGGGCAGGACACCCATGTAGAACAGGACGGCCTTGGGGTTGCCGAGGATCGCGGCGACACCGGCCGAGAACCCCGCCCAGCGGCCGGGCCGCGTGAGGCGGCCGTCGGCCGAGACCGGCTGGCCGGCGTGGCGGATGAGAAGCCAGCCCATTCCGACGAACACCGCGGCGGCGACCCAGCGCAGCACCGTCATGAAGGCGCCCCACTGGTCGACGATCCAGGAAAGCCCGAAAATCGCCACAAGCGGCCACAGGAGGTCGCCCAGTGTCACGCCCACGGCAAGCGGCCAGGCGCTGGCGAAGCCCCCGGTCAGCGCCCGCGCGGTGAGCGCCACCCAGACCGGGCCGGGCGTCACCCAGAGGATGACGAGGGCGCCGAGGTAGAGCACCAGGGCCTCTGCCGAAACTGTCATCGCGCCTCGCCGGTCTACGGCCGCCTTCGTGCCGGTGCCGGCCGTGGTTCGGTCAATGGGGTCAAGTGTCGACGGGATGTTTCCCCTGTTTCCGCCCAAGTTGCAATGGGCTCGGCAGGCGTGCCGGCGCCCGCATCACGCCCCGCGCGGCAAGGTCAGGCTGCCGTCCGGGGCCAGCGGCCAGAAGGGGTTCATCGCCAGCTCCCAGACATGGCCATCGGGGTCGGCGTAATAGCCGGAATAGCCGCCCCAGAAGACCTTCTCGGGCGCCTTGAGCGGCACCGCCCCCGCCGCCAGCGCGGCACCCCAGGCCGCATCGACCGCGGCTTCGGTCGGGAAGTTCTGGGCAAGCGCCATCGCCCCGGTGCCGAGCGCGGCACCGGGCCGCCCCTGATCGGCGGCGAGCGCGTCCCTGCCGAACAGCGCAAGCACCGCGCCGTGCATCTGGTAGAAGGCGACGCCCTCCTGCGCCTCTGCCGGCACCCAGCCGAGCGTCTCGTAGAAGGCGCGCGAGCGGGAAAGGTCGGCGACGCCGAGGGTGATCAGGGTGACGCGCTGCGGGGTCATGGGATCGCCCTTTCCGTCACGATCGAAAGCCCGTTCTCTTCGCGCACCTCGAAGCCCTGCGCGGTGGGTCCCAGCGTGTCGAACAGCTCCGCCCCCGTCCCGGTCATGAAGGCCTGGGCGCGAAGCGCGCCGATCTCGCCGTAAAGCGCCGCCCGCCGTCCGGCATCGAGATGCGCCGCCACCTCGTCGAGAAGAAGAATCGGCGGCGCGCCGAAATCCTCGGCCAGGGCGCGGGCATTGGCAAGGACAAGCGAGATCAGCAGCGCCTTCTGCTCGCCGGTGGAGGCCTGCGCGGCAGGCACGCCCTTGGCGGCATATGTCGCCCCAAGGTCGGCCCGGTGCGGGCCGCTGAGTGTCCGGCCCGCCGCCATGTCGCGGCCGCGACCGGCGGCGAGCGCCTCGGCCAGCGCTTCGGGTCCGATGGCACCATCTTCCCCCTCCGGCGCGAGAATGGCGAGGTCGGCGGCGGGAAAGGCGGCTTCGGCGCTATCCTGTGTGGCGGTGATGCGCGCAACTGCCGCCGCGCGGTTCGCGAAGATCGTCGCGCCGGCCTCGGCCATCTGCGATTCCAGCGCGCCATACCAGCGGGCGTCGCGCACCGCGTCCTTCAGAAGCCGGTTGCGTTCCCGCATCGCCTTCTCGTAGGTCAGGACCGCCTCGGCATGGCCCGGCTCGAACGACAGCGTCATCCGGTCGAGGAACCTCCGCCGCCCGTCGGCCCCCTCGATCCACAGCCGGTCCATCGACGGCACCAGCCAGAGCATTCGCAGGATGCGCCCGAGGGCTGCCTGCGGCGCGGGCTTGCCGTCGATCATGACACTGCGCGCCGCGCCGGGTTCGGCGAAGGTCTCGACCTCGTGGATCTGGTGAAGGCTCTCGACCCCGACCCTCAGTTTCCACCCCACCGCCTCGGGTCGCCGGGCAAGGTCTTCCGGTGCCGCGCGCCTGAGCCCCCGCCCCGGCGACAGAAGCGAAACCGCTTCGAGCACATTGGTCTTGCCGGCCCCGTTCGGCCCCCAGATCGCCACCGGACGGCCGTCGAACTGCAACTCCGTCCGCCGGTGCGACCGGAAATGCGACAGCAGAAGCGATGTGACGACAAGCCTGGGCAAGACCGGCCTTGCCTTTCATGGTGGCAGGAACATCCCCGCCGGAGGCTCCGGCCGACGGCCGGATCAGACCCGCATCGGCATCACGACATATACTGCCGAGGTGTCGTTGCCCTCGCGCATCAGCGTCGGGTCGCCGGCGGAATTGAACAGGAACACGGCATTCTCGCGGTCCACCTGGCTGGCGATTTCCAGCAGGTATTTGGCGTTGAAGCCGATGTCGAGCCGTTCGTCGCCGTAGGCAACCGCCAGTTCCTCCTCTGCCGCGCCGGCGTCGGGGGCGTTGACCGACAGCACCAGCCGGTCGTCATCGAGTGAAAGCTTCACCGCGCGCGAGCGCTCCGACGACACCGTGGCGACCCGGTCCACCGCCTTGGCGAATTCGGCGGCGTCGACCTCCAGCCGCCGGTTGTTGCCGGTCGGGATGACGCGGCTGTAGTCGGGGAAGGTGCCGTCGATCACCTTCGATGTCAGCATGATCGAGGGCGTGGCGAAACGCACCTTGGTTTCCGAGACCGACACGGCGATCTGCGCCTCGTCATCGTCGAGAAGCTTGCGAAGCTCGCCCACCGTCTTCCTCGGCACGATCACGCCCGGCATCGCCTCCGCCCCCGCAGGCAGGGGCGCGTCGATCCGGGCAAGCCGGTGGCCGTCGGTCGCCACGCAGCGCAGCACCTTGCCGCCCTCGCCGTCGGCCACATGCATGTAGACGCCGTTCAGGTAATACCGCGTCTCCTCTGTCGAGATCGCGAATTTCGACTTGTCGAAGAGCCGCCTGAGAACCGGCGCGGGGGCCGAGAAGTTGGAGGCGTATTCGGACGACGCCATCACCGGGAAGTCTTCCTTCGGCAGGGTGGCAAGCGAGAACATCGACCGCCCGGCCTGCACCGTCAGCCGCCCCGCGGCGCTGTCATCGGTCAACTGGACGAGCGCGCCATCGGGCAGCTTGCGGACGATTTCATGAAGCATGACGGCCGACACGGTCGTGGCGCCGGCGCGTTCGATCTGGGCCGGGGCCTTGTCGACGACCTCGATGTCGAGGTCGGTGGCGCGGAAGCTCACGGTGTTGCCTTCGGCCTCGATCAGCACGTTGGCAAGGATCGGGATCGTGTTGCGCCGTTCCACGACCGATTGGGCCTGGCCGACCGCCTTGAGAAGCGTCGCCCGCTCTATGCTGATCTTCATATTCGTCCCCCTGAGATGCCGGGAGGGGAAAGTTAGCAACTTTCCCCTCGGGCTCAAGATTTTTCGGGAATTTCCATTGGAATGGAGGGGGGGTCAAGGGCGCTCGTCGCGCCCTCAGCCCTCCAGCGACCGGCGCAGGAGTTCGAGATCGTCCGAAAGCTGGCTGTCGGTCGCCTTCAACTCCTCGATCTTGCGGATTCCGTGCATGATCGTCGTGTGATCACGCCCGCCGAAGCGGCGGCCGATCTCGGGCAGGGACCGCGTCGTCATCGTCTTGGCGAGATACATGGCCACCTGCCGCGGTCGGGCGATGGTGCGCGCCCGCTTCGGGCCGATCATGTCGGTCAGCCGGATATTGTAGTGTTCGGCCACCTTGCGCTGGATCTCCTCCACCGTGACCTTGCGGTCGCTGGCACGAAGGATGTCCGACAGGCAGTCCTGCGCAAGGTCCAGCGTGATCTCGCGCCCCACCAGCGAGGCGAAGGCGAAGAGCCGCGTCAGTGCCCCCTCGAGCACCCGGACATTCGTGGTGATGCGGTGGGCGAGGAATTCCATGACACCCGGAGCGATCTTCAGCCCGGCATACTGGTTCCGATACATCTCTGCCTTCTGCTGGAGAATGCCGAGACGAAGCTCGTAGTCGGTCGGGTGCAGATCGACGACGAGCCCGCATTGCAGGCGGCTCTTGATCCGCTCCTCAAGCCCCTTGATCTCTCCCGGGGCGCGGTCTCCCGAGATGACGATCTGCCGGTTCTGGTCCACCAGGGCGTTGAAGGTGTGGAAGAACTCCTCCTGCGTGGAATCCTTGCCGGCGATGAACTGCACGTCGTCCACCATCAGCACGTCCACCGCCCGGAACAGCTCCTTGAAGGCGATGATCTCCTTCTCGCGCAACGCCTGGATGAACCGGTACGTGAACTGTTCGGCCGAAAGGTAGAGCACCTTCATCTCGGGGTGGCGCGTACGCAACTCGTGCGCGATCGCATGCATGAGATGGGTCTTGCCGAGGCCGACGCCGCCATAGAAAAAGAGCGGGTTGAAGCTGACCGGCCCGCCTTCGGCGACGCGCCGCGCGGCGGCATGGGCCAGCGCGTTGGGCTTGCCGACGACGAAGGAGTCGAAGGTGAAGCGCGGGTCGAGCGGCGCCCCCGGCAGGTTGTCGTCCGACTGCGTCGCGGCAGACGTGGCCTGCGGTGCACGCGGCCGCGTCACCTTGGCGATGGGTGTAGGGCGTTTTTCGGCGACGTGGAACTCCACGCGCTCGACCTCCAGCCCTTCCTTGTTCAGGTGCTGGCGAATCTGTTCGGCGAAGTTGCGCGAGACCCAGTCGCGCATGAACTTCGTGGGTGCGGCAAACCTGGCGATGCCGCCGTCGAGGTGTTCGAGCGTCAGCGGCTCGATCCAGGACGTGAAGTTGTTCTGTCCGACCGTCTTGAGAAGTTCATGTCGCACCCGCCCCCAGGAGTCTTCAATCATTTCTATGCTCATGTCTTCGTTCACCGTCCCGCACAGCAGCCGTGCCGGCCTACTCTTCCCGCGAAGCCGCCGTTCGCGCCCCAAGGGTAGGCGACACCGGGGCCGGACTCGAACCGGCCAGTGCCGCTTCCCACTGGAAGCGTTGGTTCCTTCGGACATGGCAGCGGCCGGCAGATCGGCCTGATAGCCCAAGCGCAAAGCCGTGGCCGCGCCAGGCAAACCCGTGTGTTGAAACCCTCAACGCACGTTCAAACCTTCGCAGGGTGCAGCGCCTGCGCAGGTTCGTGGTTACCGCATGTCCCCCCAAGACGACGTGAATCGCCCGACGACGCTACCAAGGGGCGCGAAGCCCCGGCAACAGAACTTCACGCTTGACTCCCTCTTTGTCGCATCGAATCCCGGCGCCAGTGCAAAAGTGGCACAGGCTTCCTGGAAGGGGGGGCGGTGCGAAGGGGCCAAAACCGAAAAGGGCGCTGCCGATGGCGCGCCCTTCGTCAAGCCTCAGGGAAGCGGTTGGATCAGGCGGTGATCGCCTTCACGCGCGACGAGAGCCGCGACATTTTCCGCGCAACGGTGTTCTTGTGCAGCACACCCTTGGTGATTCCGCGGGCAAGCTCCGGCTGCGCGGCCTTCAGCGCCGCGGCGGCCTGGTCCTTGTCGCCCGAGGCGATCGCTTCTTCGACCTTGCGAAGGAAGGTGCGGATCCGCGAGCGGCGGGCCTTGTTCACGTCCTGGCGACGCTCGTTCTGACGCGCGCGCTTTTCGGACTGGGGCGTATTGGCCATGTGACGTGTTCCGGTTTCGGTTCGGGTAAATCTGAAGCCGCGCTTCTAGGCCCGACTCGGGCGCAAGTCAACAGCGGGTGCTGCGTTTTTTCCGCCTATCTGTCGCGGAATTGCGGTGTGCGCTTTTCCAGGAAGGCACTCATGCCCTCTTTCTGGTCCTCGGTCGCAAAGAGGCCGTGGAACAGGCGGCGTTCGAACAGAAGCCCCTCCTGCATCGTCGTCTCGTAGCTGCGGTTCACCGCCTCCTTGGCCGCCATCGCGGCAAGCTGGGACTTCTCGGCGATCTTGCGGGCAGCCGCAAGCGCCTCGGGGACGAGCTTGTTGGCCGGAACGACGCGGCTGACGAGGCCTGACCGTTCTGCCTCGGCCGCGTCCATGAAGCGTCCGGTCAAGTGCATGTCCATCGACTTCGACTTGCCGGCGAAACGGGTCAGGCGCTGGGTGCCGCCGATTCCGGCGATGACGCCGAGGTTGATTTCCGGCTGGCCGAATTTCGCGGTGTCGGCGGCGATGATGAAATCGCACATCATCGCAAGTTCGCACCCGCCGCCCAGGGCGAAGCCCGAGACGGCCGCGATGATCGGCTTGCGGGCGCGCCGGAAGGCGTCGTTGAGCGGACCGAAGAAGTCTTCGGTGAAGACCTCGACATAGGTCTTCGTCGCCATTTCCTTGATGTCGGCGCCGGCGGCAAAGGCCTTTTCCGACCCGGTGATGACGAGGCAGCGCACCTTGTCGTTGGCGCCCGCCTCGGCGATGGCGTGGACGAGTTCGGCGACGAGCCTGGAGTTGAGGGCGTTCAGCGCCTCGGGCCGGTTGAGGCGGATCAGCGCGACATAATCCTCGATCTCGACGATCAGCGTTCCGTAAGCCATGACCGGACCCTTTCTGACGATGCGGGGCCGAGTCCTATCAGCCCCGGCGAAGGGATCAAGTCATCTTTGGCAGCGCGGACAGAAGAAGGTGGAGCGGCCCGACTGCACGATCCGGGCGATGGTGCCGGTACAGCCCGGTGTCGGGCAAGGGGCGCCCTCGCGGCCATAGACGCGGAAGGCGTGCTGGAAATAGCCAAGCTCTCCGTCGGTCTGGCGGTAGTCGCGCAACGATGATCCGCCGGCTTCGATGGCCTCTGCCAGAACCTCGCGGATGATGGGCACCAGCGTCGCCGCCCGCGCCGCCGCGATGCGCCCCGCCTTGCGCCGCGGGTCGATCCCCGCGCGGTGGAGCACCTCGCAGACATAGATGTTGCCGAGCCCCGCGACGAGCCGCTGGTCAAGAAGTGCGGCCTTCACCGGCGTGGTCCGGCCGGCCAGCCCGGCGGCCAGGCGGGTTTCGTCGAAGCCGTTGCCGAGCGGTTCCGGCCCGATCTCGCGCAGGAGCCAGTGATCTTCGGCGGAGGCGGTCGGCATGAGATCCATCGCGCCGAAGCGGCGGGCGTCGTTGAAGGTAACGCGCGCGCCGCCCTCCATCTGGAGCACCACATGGTCGTGCTTTTCCGGCGCCGGGTGGGGGCGGTGGAACTCGCCGAGCATCGCGCCAGACACCAGCACCCGCCCCGACATGCCGAGATGGACGAGAAGCGTCTCGCCGGTGGAGAGATCGGCGAGGATGTATTTCGACCGCCGCCTCAGGCCCGTGACCCGCGCGCCGACCAGCCGTTCGGCCATCCGCTCGGGGAAGGGAAAGCGCAGGCCGGGGCGGCGCACCTCGGCGCGCTCGATGACCCGCCCCTCCATTGCCGGCAGAAGGCCGCGCCGGACGGTTTCCACTTCGGGCAGTTCGGGCATCTTCCGTCCTGTTCGCTGCTTGCGCCCGCGCGTGTGAACGCCGCATTGTTTCTGCGACCGGGCCTCTATAACAAGGGCCGAGTTTCAGCGGACGGCAAGGCCCATGAGCGAGAGCGAGACGCGCACCACACATTTTGGCTTCCAGGACGTGCCCGAGGGCGAAAAGGCCGGGATGGTCCACGGCGTCTTCACCCGCGTCGCGAACCGCTATGACCTGATGAACGACCTGATGTCCGGGGGCATCCACCGGCTGTGGAAGGACGCCATGATGGACTGGCTCGCGCCGCGGCCGGGCCAGAGGCTTCTCGATGTCGCCGGCGGCACCGGCGACATCGCCTTCCGCTTCCTCAAGCGTGCGCCGGGGGCGACGGCGACCGTGCTCGACATGACCGAATCCATGCTGATCGAAGGCCAGAAGCGCGCCGACGCCGAGAACATGGCCGACCGGCTGGCCTGGGTCGTCGGTGACGCGATGGCGCTGCCGTTCCCGGACAACACCTTTGATGTCTACACGATCAGCTTCGGCATCCGGAACGTGACCCGGATCGCGGATGCGCTTTCGGAAGCCTTCCGGGTGCTGCGGCCCGGCGGGCGGATCGTGGTGCTGGAGTTCAGCCAGGTGCCGAACCCGGGGCTGCAATGGCTCTACGACCGATACTCGTTCAATGTGATCCCGGTCATGGGCAAGGTCGTCGCGAACGACCGCGAGAGTTACCAGTATCTGGTGGAATCGATCCGCAAGTTTCCTGACCAGGAAACCTTCGCCGGCATGATCCGCGCGGCCGGCTTCAGTCTCGTGAAGTATCGAAACCTGACGATGGGCGTCGCCGCGCTCCATTCCGGCTGGAAGATCTGAATTGCGCGGGCCTCACAACATCTGGCGGCTGATCCGCACCGGGGCGACGTTCGAGCGGACGGGGGCGATGAAGGTCGCGCTCGAGGCGATGGAGGCGCCGCCGCGTCTGCGGGTGCTGGCACGCGTGCTTGGCTGGCCGTTCAAGTGGCTGGGCTACGCGGGCGACCCGGCGCTGCCGCCGGTCACCCGGGCGCTGACGGCGCTTGGACCCGCCTACATCAAGTTCGGCCAGGTGCTGTCCACCCGCCCCGACGTGGTGGGCGAGGAGCTTTCCGACCAGTTGCGGGTGCTTCAGGACAAGCTGCCGCCCTTCCCGACCGCCGTCGCCAAGGCCACGTTTCGCGACGAGCTGGGCCAGAGCGTCGATGACCTGTTCACCGAATTCTCCGAACCTGTCGCGGCGGCCTCGATCGCGCAAGTCCACCGTGCGCGGCTTGAAGCGACCGGCGAGGAGGTCGCCGTCAAGGTGCTCCGCCCCGGGATCGAGCGTGCCTTCCGCCGCGACATCGACGCCTTCCACTTCGCTGCGCGGATGATCGAGGCGCTGTCGCCGGCCTCGCGGCGGCTCAGGCCCACTGACGTGATCGCCCATTTCGAAAGCGTCGTGATGGGTGAGCTCGACCTGAGGCTCGAGGCTGCCTCGGCCTCGGAATTCGCTGCGAACACCGAAAAGGACAAGGGCTTCGGGGTGCCGAAGCCGGTGTGGAACCTGTCGTCGCGCCGCGTGTTGACGCTTGGCTGGGCCGAGGGCATCCCGCTCGGCGAGGTGGCCGCGATCCGCGCGGCGGGGCACGATTGCGTGGCACTCTCCGAACGCGTCCTGCAACTCTTCCTCAGCCATGCGCTTCGCGACGGCTATTTCCATGCCGACATGCACCAGGGCAACCTGAAGGTGGCCGCGAACGGCGACATCCTCGCCTATGACTTCGGCATCATGGGCCAGATCGACGAGTATACGCGGCGGGTCTACGCCGAGATCCTGATGGGCTTCATCCGGCGCGACTACCGGCGCGTCGCCGAGGTGCATTTCGAGGCGGGCTATGTCCCCCGCGACCGCGACATCGACGACTTCGCCCGTGCCCTCAGGGCGGTGGGCGAGCCGATCTTCGGCATGGACGCAAGCCGCATCTCGATGGCCCGGCTTCTGGCCTATCTCTTCGAGGTGACGGAGCGGTTCGGGATGCAGACCCGGACCGAACTGATCCTGTTGCAGCGGACGATGGTGGTGGTGGAGGGCGTCGCCCGCTCGCTCGACTCCAACATGAACATGTGGCAGGTGGCCCGGCCGGTGGTGGAGCGCTACATCCGCGAGAACATCGGTCCCCGGGCGCTCGTCCGCGATCTTGTGCGGACGGTGCAGGTTCTCGGACGGTTCGGTCCGCGCCTGCCCGAGGTGGCCGAAGCGCTTCTGGTCCGGCAGACCGAGACCGCCGCGCCGGCGCAACGGCGAAGCTTGGCGGAGGCGCTTCTCCTCGTTCTGTGCGGCGCCGCGGCGGGGGCTGCGGCGGTCGCGGTGCTGGGGCTTTTCTGACTCGCCTTGCGGCGGGCGGCGGGCGCGCGCGCCGCCTCAACCTGCGGCGGGGCTGCGCAGCGCCCGGATGTCGGCCGGCGCGACCATTGCCCCGCCTTGCAGGACGAGCACGGCGCCGTCGGTGCCGTTGCGCACCTCGTCGATCCGCCCGTAGGCGTCCACGGCGGTTATCCCGGCCAGCTCGCCCGCCGTGTAGTTTTCCAGCCGGAAGGCATAGCTGCCGGAGGCAAGCGGCGTGCCGCTGGCGTCGGTCCCGGCCCAGGTCACCGGATCGTCCGAAAGCGCGATCTGCTGCCGCGCGACTTCCTGCCCGCTTGCGTTCAGGACCACGAGCACGGCCTCGTCGGCACCCTCGGCCGGGGCGGGATAGAGCGTGAGGGGGGCGCCGTCGAACATCACCGGCGCCGAAACCCGCGCCTCCATTCCCACCCACGAGGCCATCTGCGCCATGCCCGAAAGTCCCATCTGCGAGGCAAGAGACTCGAGGAGCGTGTTGGTCTTCACCTGCTGCTCGACGCCGGAGAAGGTGGCGAGCTGGGCTGCGTAGTCCGACGATTCGATCGGGTTCAGCGGATCCTGGTTCTGCATCTGGGTCGTGAGCATGACGAGAAAGGTCTGGAAGTCGCTGTTGATGAGCGTGCCCTGCCGGGCGGTCTGCGCCTTTGCGCCGCCCTGCGATGCGGTCTGGGTGGTGGTCGGGGTGACGTCCATGCCAGGCTCCTTTCACAATCTGAGGTCAAGCCCGCCGCGCGGGGCGCCAGCGGACGCGGAGGCATCGCGGACGGCACTGTCGGTGGCAGGGGCCGCGGCCGGATCGCCCGTCTCCCGCTCCGCCCGCTGTCCGCCGGGGGCGGTGTCGTCGCGGCTGAAACTGAAGCTCACGTCGGTGAATCCTAGGTCGCGGAAGTCCTGCACGAGCTGGTCGATGTGGCGCCGCATGAGGTCGATCGTCTCTGGCCGGTCGGCCTGGATCGACAGCGTCAGGGCGCCGTCATGGGTCGAGAGCATCATGCGGACGCGGCCCAGTTCCTCGGGCGAGAGTGTCAGCTCGACGCCCCTGTCGGGGAAGTTTGCGACGGCTTCGGCGAGGCGGTGGCCGAAACCGGGCGGGAGTGCCGACGCAGCATGGGTGATGGGATGAGGGCGCTCTGCCATCCGGGCGGCGGTGGCCGGATCGGACCCGGCGGCGAGATCCGCGATGGCGCCCGGCGTGGCCGACAGCGCCTCGCCGGCGCCGGAGGGGTCGGTGGTGATGCGGGAGGCCGGTTTCGCGCCGGCCGTCGCGGCCGCGGCGGCCGCCGTTTCAGAGACCGAAGCCGATGCTGCCGTGCCCTTCGGCGGCTGGGCCGCCGGGTCCTCTCCGGCGCGACCGGCCGTGACGGGAGCCGTATCCGGGCCGGAGGCGCGCGCCCGCAGGTGGGTCGCAGGACCGGGCGTCTGCTCGCCGGGATCGGCGGCCTGGCCGTCGCCGCCGGTCATGGTGCCGCCGTCACCGGACATCGCGGGATCGGAAGCGCCTGGAGTGCCCTCTGCCGGCCTCACGTCGGATCCCGCATCGTCCCCGACCCCGGTGGACGGTTCGGCCGCTAGGCTGGACGCGCGGAAGGCCATTTCCCCGACCGAGACCGCCACGGGGGATGCCGGGCCCGGAGTGTCCGGTGCGGATGATCCGGGTGCCGCTTCCGCTGCCGCCACGTCGCCGCACGCGCCCGCGGGCTGCGCGGAGGGGGGGGGGGGTGCCGCAAGGACGGGTGTCGCCCTGTCCGTCCGGGGAGGGGGCGTGCCGCCGCCGTCCTCCTTTTCACCTGCCGTCGATTGCGGGGCCGCAGGGCCGGGGACCAGCCCCATCGCGACCAGAAATGCGTCCGGCACGGCGTCTTCCGGGTCCGGCCGGTCATCGGTCGTCTTCGCGTCCGGGTCCGGGCGCGGGCCTGCGACACGGAGCGGATCGGCGATGGGAATCGGTGTCATTGCGTCACGACTTCTGCCTGTGCGGCGGGAACTATTTCAGCGGGACATTACCAATCCTTTACCTCGATCGCGGGATAGTCCCGCAAATCGACGCGATTGGAGCGATTGCGATGGCCGATCTTTCCCCCCTCGCCGCACGCGCCGCAGCCGGCGTGCCGCGCGCGCCCTCCGCCGCGGCAAAGGATCAGGCGCTGCGCGAGGCCGCGCTTGCACTCGAGGCGCAGTTTCTGTCCGAGATGCTGAAATCGGCGGGCCTCGGCACGACGCCCGAGGGATTCGGCGGCGGCGCCGGAGAGGAGCAGTTCGCCTCGCTCTTGCGTGACGAACAGGCCGGGGCGATGGCGCGGCACGGCGGCATCGGCCTTGCCGAAAGCCTTTTCGAGGCGATGAAGCGGAGGCAGGGCGATGCGGACTGAGGCCGAGAGCGACATCGCCGCGCTGATCGCGCTCATGGCCGCCGAAGCGGAGGCGGTGCGGCGCGGCGCGCTCTCCGACCTTGGCGCCCTCGCCGCCCGCAAGGCCGGCCTTCTCGAGGCCCTGCCCGCCCTCGCAGGTCGCGCGCGGGCAGAGGATCTGGCGCGGATCAGGACGGCGGCCGAAGCGAACGGCCGGCTCCTCTCGGCCGCCCTTCGTGGTGTCGAGGCCGCGCGCGCGCGGCTGTCCTCGATTCGCGGTGCCGCGGTGCGCTTGGATACCTACGACAGCGCCGGGCGCGGGCAGACCGTCAGCTTCGTCGCCAGCACGGTCGAGCGACGCGCCTGACGGCGGCGGGTCCTCGGGCGGATCTGCATAAAATCCGGTGCAAGCGGCAGTCCGGCTTAGCGAAGTCTTAGATTTTCGGCCGCAGGGTCGGCCCTGCACCTGGCAACGGGTGGCGCGGACCGGCACCTGCCCGGCTCCGCAACGGTCAGAACGCCACAGGCGCCGTCCAGCGACGGCTCGTGAAACCCGGCGCAAAGCGCCGCTCTATGAAGGACGAAAGCATGTCGAGCATTCTGACGAACTCGGGCTCCATGGTGGCTCTGCAGACGCTGAAAAGCGTCAACTCCAACCTGTCGAAGGTCCAGAACGAAATCTCCACCGGCAAGTCCGTTGCCTCGGCCAAGGACAATGCCGCGGTCTGGGCGATCTCGAAGGTGATGGAGGCGGATGTGAAGAGCTTCAAGGGAATCTCCGACAGCCTCGCGCTGGGCGAATCCACGGTCGCGGTCGCGCGCAAGGCATCCGAAACGGTCACCGATCTCCTCACCCAGATGAAGGGCAAGATCGTCGCTGCACAGGAAAGCAACGTCGACAGGGGGAAGATCCAGACCGACATCGCGGCGCTGCGCGACCAGATCAACACCGTTGTCGGGGCGGCGCAGTTCAACGGGCTCAACCTCGTCAACGGATCGAACACGACGGTGGATGTGCTCGCCTCGCTCGACCGCCAGGCCAACGGAACGGTGACCACCTCGCCGATCACGGTCAATGCACAGGATCTGTCCACCGGCGGCTACACCGCTGCGAACGTCTTCTCGGCTTCGACCGCCGGAACGATTTCCGGTGCCGGCGACACCTTCGTGGCGACACTCGACTCGGCTGGTGGCAGCGATGATGTCACCATCGCTCATACCGGCACCTGGGCCGCGGGCGATCAGGTCTCGGTGACGATCGGCAAGAAGACGGCCAGCTACACGGTAAGCGCGAACGACCTTGCCTCGGCGTCCACCACCGACGACCTGGTGGCGGTGGGGCTGAAGAACGCGATCGATTCGCTCGGGATCACCGGGCTGACGGTCGGCTACGACAGCGCGAACGCGGGCCAACTGGTCTTCACCAATGCCGGCACCGCCGACCTGTCCGTGACCGGCCAGTTCAAGAACGCCGGTGCCGGCGGTCTTGGTCTCCTGTCGGGAATCGACGTCACCTCCAACGCAGCCGCAGCCCTCGGCAACATCGAGTCGCTGATCCAGACCGCGATCGGCGCGGCCGCGGAATTCGGCTCGGTTGAAAAGCGGATCGAAATCCAGAGTTCCTTCGTCAGCGGCCTGTCAGACGCGATGAAGGTCGGCATCGGCTCGATGGTGGACGCAGACATGGAGGAGACCTCCGCGCGGCTGCAGGCGCTGCAGGTTCAGCAGCAGCTCGGCATCCAGTCGCTCTCGATCGCCAACCAGGCGCCGCAGAACGTCCTCTCGCTCTTCCGCTGAGGAACCTGACCGGGGCACCCGAACGGTGCCCCGGCTTCCCGGAAACTCCGTGGTCTGACGAAAACCGTCATCGGAAGGTATCCCAGTGAACGCTCATCTCATGGCCAGATCGGCCTATTCCGGCGCTGCCGTCCCCACCCGGACCGGCCGCGGAACCGAATACGAAGTCTTTGCGCGCGTGACGCGCCGCCTCAGGCAGGCCCAGAGCGGCGACAATGGCTTCGCCGACCTCGTGCGGGCGCTGCATGACAACCGCAGCCTGTGGACGGCGCTCGCCGCCGATGTCGCGGTCGGGACGAACGGCCTGCCGCCCGAACTTCGGGCGCGCATCTTCTACCTGGCGCAATTCACCACCCACCACAGCCGCCGCGTGCTGGCGGGCGAAGCCTCGACCGATGTGCTCATCGACATCAACACCGCAGTCATGCGCGGCCTGAGGGGCGAGGGAGACGGGGCATGACGGGGCTCGTCCTGAAGCTTGCCCCGTGCGAGCGGGTCCTGATCAACGGCGCGGTCATCGAGAACGGCGACAAGCGGTCCCGCCTTGCCATCCTCACGCCCAACGCCCACATCCTCCGCCTGCGCGATGCGATCCATCCCGAACAGGTCAACACGCCGGTCCGCCGGGTCTGCTACATCGCGCAGCTGGTGCTTTCGGGCGACGCCGATCCGAAAGAAGCACGGCACCAGATCATCCGCGGCATCGAACAGCTCAGCCAGGTCTTCACCGACCACGACAGCCGGCTTCAACTGACCACGGCGACCGAAGCCGTTCTGGGCGAACAGTTCTATCAGGCGATGAAATCGCTCCGCGCGCTGCTTCCGCGCGAGGCGCGCCTGCTTGCCGCGTCGGGGGCATGAGCTATACGCCGGCGATACCGCTCGGCGGCTATGCGGGCTGGGCGCTCCTGACCCGCACCCGCTCGGCGCAGATGGAGGCCTTCGTCTCGTCCCCGACGCTGCAACGGGACGAGGCCTATTTCCGCGACCGGATCGGCGGGATATCCACCGCCGAGGACCTCGTTGCGGACCGTCGCCTGCTTTCCGTTGCTCTGGGCGCCTTCGGGCTCGAGGCAGACATCGACAGCAAATACTTCATCCGCAAGGTGCTCGAGGACGGAACACTGGATCCTGACGCGCTCGCCAACAAGCTCGCGGACAAGCGCTACCTGGAATTCTCGAAGGCCTTCGGCTTTGGCGACTACGCGACGCCCCGCACGAAGCTGTCGGATTTCCCTGACGCGATCCTTGAGGGATACAAGACACGGTCCTTCGAGGCCGCCGTGGGCGAGCAAAGCGACGAGATGCGGCTGGCGCTGAACGCCCAGAGGGAGCTCGCGGCGCTCGCCGGACGGTCGCTGACCGACGATGCCGGGTGGTTCTCGGTCATGGGATCGGCGCCGCTGCGCGAGGTCTTCCAGACCGCCCTGGGGCTGCCGCCGGCCTTCGCCGCCATCGACCTGGACCAGCAGCTTGCGACCTTCCGCGATCGGGCGGAAAGCGTGCTCGGCTCTTCGGAGATCAGCATGTTCGGCGACCCCGGCAAGATCGACGAGCTGATCCGCGTGTTCCTCGTCCGGGCCGAGGCGCAGTCGAATTCCACGGTCTATTCGGCGCAATCCACGGCTTTGACGCTCCTGCAATCGGCCGGGGCACGCGGCGGCCTGCTCTCCCGGCTTGTCTGACGGGGGTTGGCCGCGCCGGCGGGCTGCGGCGCCATCCGCCGCTGCCACGTGCCGCGCGGGTCCTGTCACGGACCATTCGTCCTCCGGCAACCTGCGCGCGGGTTCACTTGCCCCAACAGCGGGCCGGCGCTACCCGTCGGGCCCCCGAAGCACCCCCGCGATTCCGGGCGGCAGCGCCGCGCTTCGGGTGGAAGGCCATCCGCTCCATCCCCGGTGCAGCCGCCGCCGCAACGGCAAGGCCCGGGCACTTGGCCGGCGGGAAACAGGCTCCGGACAAGGCCAGGGCAGAGGGCGTCGCCGGTGATCGTCATTTGCCCGCCGTGGCCGAGGCTGATGAGGCAGACGACCGGGAACACCCGCAAGGCCAAGCGCCGGAAGCGCATCGGTGCTGCCGGGGCCGGGGGCATTCGGAACCCGCTGAAGGACGTGCTACGGCGGTGTGCACCGGAATGCTTCCTGCCCGAAAACCGCCACCACCGGTTCGAAATCGTCCGTGGCCTTCAGGGCCGCCAGGCGATGGCCGACCGCGCCCGTGACCCTCCGCGAAATCACCCGCGAACTGGCCGCGACACCGGGCCTGCAGGCCGGTTTCCGCCCGGGACCGATCCGGACGGCGTCGGCAATGACATGCTTGTCCGCCTGTCGCTGACCGATATGAACGGCAACCCGTCACCGTCGATGCCGGCCGGCGTCTTTGCCACCTGCCTCCTGCACCGAACGGCGGGCTGACCGCGATGTCGGCTCGGCGCAGCCCCGATCCTCGACCGGTCATCGGGCACGTTCCGGCCCCGCATGGTCGAGGATCGCACGGAGCCGCGCGAAGCTTTCGGCCCTTCCGCCGGGCGCATCCTCCGACAGGAAGGCGTCGAGTGCAGGCCAGATCCGGATCGCCGCATCTACGAGCGGATCGGAGCCCGCCGCATAGAGTCCCGCCTGGATCATCATCTCCGCACGGTCATAGGCGCCAAGGAGCCGCCGTGCGCGGGCGATCAGCGCGTTCTCCGCCTCGCTGGCCGCATGCGGCAGCGATCGGGAAACCGAGCGCAGCAGGTTGATCGCCGGATAGCGGCCCCGCTCGGCGATCTCGCGCTCCATCACCACATGGCCGTCGAGCACGCCGCGCAGGATGTCCGCCACCGGCTCGTCCATGTCAGACCCGGCGACGAGCACGGAAAACACCGCGGTGATGTCACCCATCCCTTCGGCGCCGGGGCCTGCGCGTTCGGCGAGCGACATGATGAGATGTGAGGTCGAGGGCGGAAAGCCCCTGAGCGACGGTGGCTCGCCGGCGGCGAGCGCCACCTCCCGGTGCGCTTCGGCGAAGCGGGTGATCGAATCGGCCAGGAAAAGGACTTGCCGGCCCTCGTCGCGGAAATGTTCGGCCACTGCCATCGCGGTCCAGGCACAGCGCCGGCGGACAAGCGGCGACTGGTCCGAGGTCGCCGCGACGATCACGCATCTTGCCAGGCCCTCGGGCCCGAGCACGCCCTCGACGAATTCCCGCAGCTCGCGGCCGCGTTCACCGACAAGCGCGATGACGGTCACGTCCGCCTCCACCCCGCGGGCGAACTTCGCCAGGAGCGATGACTTGCCGACACCCGAGCCCGCGAAGAGGCCGATCCGCTGCCCGCGCACCAGCGGCAGGAGGGTGTCGAAGACCGCTACCCCGGTTTCCAGCCTCGGCCCGAGGCGGCGGCGCTGCGCGGGTGCCGGCGGCGCGGCTCGCAGTGCCCGTTCGCGCGCACCACGCAGAAGCGGCATCCCGTCGATCGGATGGCCGAAGGGATCGACGATACGGCCGATCCAGCTCGACTCCGGCGCGATACCTGCCGCGCCGAGGTTTTCCACCCCGTCGCCGAGGCGCACGCCGTCCACCGGACCGTCGGTCAGGACCGTGGCCCGGCCGTTGCCGAGCGCGACCACCTCGCCCCCGGTGTGCTCGCCGTCGGCGAGCCGGACGCGGTCGGCGATGCGCCAGTCCTCGCCGATGCCGCTGACCGCAAGCACGCCGCGGCCGACCTCGGCCACGCGGGCCAGCCTGCGCACGGCAGCGCATCCGCCGATTTCGGCCCGCAACATCTCAAGCCCGAGCGACGCCATTCTGGCCTCCTTTTGTTCGCAACCGTTTCTAAAGGAATCGGGGTTAAGGCTTGATTGAAAGCTCGGAGGAGAAGCCCCGATGTTCGAGAAACCAGAGGTGCTGACGATCGCCTCGTCGCTGGCGGCCCATGCCGCGGCACGGCAGTCGGCCATCGCCCGGAACGTGGCGAATGCCGACACGCCCGGCTATCGCGCCCAGGATCTTCCCGATTTCGCCGAAGCCTATCGTGCGGACGATGCAGCACCGCTGCGCCGGACGCGCGCGGGCCATGTCGGTGCCGGGCCCGGGCCGGTCGTGCCCGCCGCGGCCGAGCGGATCGGCGCAAGCACGATGTCGCCCAACGGCAACTCCGTCTCCCTCGAGGCCGAGATGGTGAAGGCGGCCGACGTGAAGCGCGAACATGACCTCGCGCTCGCGATCTACGGCAAGTCGCTCGCCATCCTGCGGGCAAGCCTCGGGCGCCGCTGAGGGACGTGACAGATGAGCGATTTCACCAATTCCCTGTCGATCGCGGCCAGCGGGATGGAGGCGCAGGCGATGCGCCTACGCCATGTCTCGGAAAACATCGCGAACGCGGACACCCCGGGCTATCACCGCAAGGTCACGAGCTTCGAGACGGTGCTAACCCAGGGCCAGGTCACCGGAGAGGTTCGGCCGGGCGAGGTGAAACTCGACCCGTCCGAACTGACCAGGGTGCTCGATCCCGGCAACCCGCTGGCGGACGAGAGCGGCTACTACGACGGCTCGAATGTCGATCTGGTGGTCGAGATCGCTGACGCGCGCGAAGCGCAGCGCAGCTACGAGGCGAACCTCAGGATGTTCGACCAGGCGCGGCAGATGTCGGCAAGCCTGCTCGACCTGTTGCGCCGTTAACCAGGGAGGAGGTCCAGAATGGACATCAGAACCTCTTTTGCAGCGCAGACCTATGCGAAGGCCCGGCCGGCCACGCAACCCGCGCCGGATGCGGCGGGGCCGGCCGGAGCCTCCGGCGGGTTCGCGCAGGCGCTCGGCAGCTTCGCCGACACGCTGAACGCGGGCGAGACGACGGTGAAGGCGGCAATGACCGGCGGCGCGGACCCGCACGCGCTGGTCGAGGCGCTCGCGGCGAGCGAACTGGCCGTCGAGACGGCGGTGACGCTGCGCGACAAGGTCGTCGAGGCCTATCAGGAAATCCTCAGGATGCCGGTGTGACGATGGAGGAAGCGGTCTTCTTCGATACGATGCGCCAGGGCCTCTGGATCTCGGTCCAGATCTCGGCGCCGCTTCTCACTGTCGCTCTCGTCATGGGTGTGGCAATCGGCCTCTTCCAGGCCCTGACCTCAGTGCAGGAAATGACGCTGACCTTCGTGCCGAAGGTTGGCGCGATGATCGCCGTCTTCTGGGTCTCCATGACCTACATGTCGGGCGCACTCGTGAGCTTCTTCCAGGATCGTATCGTGCCGATGATCGCGGGGCTCTGAGGCATGGACAACGCCCTCTACACCACGCTCAACCGCCAGTCCGGCCTGATGGCCGAAATGCGGGCGGTTGCCAACAACATCGCCAACATCTCCACGACGGGCTTCCGCAAGGAAGGCGTCATCTTCGCCGAACACGTGGCCGACCTCGGGCGCGGGGAACCGTCGCTGTCGATGGCCTCGGCCGAGGGCCGGCTCGTCAACCTCGCGCAGGGGGCGCTGACCAAGACCGGCGGCCCCTTCGATCTTGCCATCGAGGGCGAGGGTTTCTTTCAGATCGAAACGCCCGACGGGCCGCGGCTCACGCGCGCCGGCGCCTTCACCCCCTCGCCGGAGGGAGAGCTTGTGACGCCGGAGGGATACCGCCTGCTCGACCTTGGCGGCGCCCCGGTCTTCGTGCCGACCGACGCGGGGCCGGTTGCGGTGGCCCGGGACGGCACGGTTTCGGTCGGCGGCACCCCCGTGGCGCAGGTCGGGCTCTTCCAACCCACCGATCCGACCGGTCTCTTTCACACGGCCGGTACACGCTTCGAGGCGCCGGGCGGGGTTGAAGCGATGGATGGAGGTGCCGTATTTCAGGGATTTCTGGAAAACTCGAACGTCAATCCGGTGGCAGAGATTGCCCGCATGATCGAAGTCCAGAGAGCCTACGAGATGGGCCAGGGCTTTCTTGACAGCGAGGATCAGCGCATCCGCGCGGTGATCCAGACCCTCGGCAGAAGCTAAGGAGCAAGACCATGCGCGCCCTTCAGATCGCAGCCACCGGCATGAGCGCCCAGCAGATGCGGGTCGAGGTGATTTCCAACAACCTCGCCAACATGTCGACGACCGGCTACAACGCCCGACGCGCCGAATTCGCCGACCTCCATTACCAGCAGTTCACCCGCCCCGGCACCATCAATGCCAGCGACGGCACGGTGGTGCCGACCGGCGTGCAACTGGGCCTTGGCGTGCGGCCGGCCGCCGTCACCGTCAATGTCGCGCAGGGCTCGCTTTCGGCCACTGGTGGCGATCTCGACCTCGCGGTCGAGGGGCTCGGCTATTTCGAGGTGACGCTGCCCTCGGGCCTCTCGGCCTACACCCGCGACGGGGCGCTGAAACGTTCGGCCGACGGCCTGATCGTCACCTCCGACGGTCATCAGGTGGCGCCGGGCATCACCATTCCTTCCGACGCCCGGTCGATTTCAGTGAATGCGGCGGGCGAGGTCTACGCCTATTTCACCGACCGGGTGCAGCCCGAACTGCTCGGGCAGATCACGCTCGCGGGCTTCGTCAACGAGAAGGGGCTCGAGGCCACCGGCTCCAACCTTTTCCTCGAGACCGCGGCCTCCGGTCCGGCGACGGTGGCCGCGCCGGGTGAAAACGGCCTCGGCACGCTTCGCCAGGGTTTTCTCGAGGACAGTTCGGTCGACGCCGTGCGCGAGATCACCGAACTGATCGAGGCGCAGCGCGGCTACGAGCTGAATGCCAAGGTCATCACTGCCGCCGACCAGATGCTCGGCGCGACGACGCAGGTGCGCTGATGCGATGGCTGGCGCTCCCGCTCGTCCTCGGGGCGGCACTTCCGGCCTCGGCCGAAACGCTGGTTGCGGCACGCACGCTCAGGGCGCAGACGATCCTCGGACCGGACGATGTGGTGGTGGCGGAGGGCACGCTTCCGGGAACCGCCACCGACCCGGGCGAGGTGATTGGCCTCGAAACCCGCGTGGCGATCTACCAGGGCCGCCCGATCCGGCCTGCCGACCTCGGCCCCCCGGCGATCGTCGATCGCAACCAGGCGGTGGTCCTGATCTACGCCGCCGGTGCGCTCACCATCACGGCCGAGGGGCGCGCCCTTGGCCGCGGCGGCGTGGGCGACCGGATCAAGGCGATGAACATCGGCTCCCGCACGACCGTATCGGGCGTTGTCGCGGGGGACGGAACCATACTGATCCAGAGGGAAAGATGACCGGAGCGACATGGATGAGACAGGGATGGCCTCTGGCCCTCGTGGCCGCACTCGCCGCCTGCCAGCGGCTGGAGGGCGTGGGAAAGGCGCCGGCCTTCTCGCCGGTCGAATCGGGCGGAGAATACCACGCCATGACCACGCCGGGCCTGCCGGACTCGCCAGAGCCCGGATATGCCAGCGTCGAAGCCTCGCTCTGGACCGGCGCGCGCGGATCGCTCCTTGGCGACCGTCGGGCCGGCAAGCGCGGCGACATCCTGACGGTGGTCATCGAGATCGATGACAAGGCCGAGATTTCCAACTCCACCGGCCGGTCGCGGTCTTCCGCCGACAGCATGGGAATTCCGAACCTCGTCGGCATCCCGCAGCGGATCGACCAGAACCTTCCGGACGGTGCAGGCATGGCGAATGCCTTCGGGACGAACTCATCCTCCGACTACCAGGGGAACGGTTCGGTCGCACGCAAGGAGAAGCTGACGCTCCGGGTTGCGGTGACGGTGGTGGAAACGCTGCCAAACGGGGTGCTGCGCATCCAGGGCTCGCAGGAGGTGCGGGTCAACTTCGAGGTGCGCGAACTCGTGGTGCAGGGCTTCGTGCGGCCGGAAGACATCTCGCGTCAGAACGAGATCACCTATGACAAGATCGCGGGTGCAAGGATCTCGTATGGCGGCCGGGGACAGATCACCGATGTGCAGCAGCCGCGCTACGGCCAGCAGGTTGCCGACGTCCTCCTGCCGTTCTGAGGCCTCCGATGCGCAGGCTCCTGCCCCTCTTCCTTGCGCTTCTGGGGCTTCTCGCCGGCGGTGGCGCAGGCTTTCTTCTCCGGCCTCCGGCGGAAGAGACGGCGCCGACCGCCCCCTGCGGCGACGCACCCGGGACAGCGGACAACGCGGCTGCCGGACACCCCGCCGGCGCCACCGACCCGGAAGCCCCGCCGGCGCATGAATATGTCAAGCTCAACAACCAGTTCGTCGTGCCCGTCGTCGAGGCTGGCGAGGTCGCGGCACTGGTGGTCCTGTCGATCAGCCTCGAGGTGACGCCCGGGATGACCGAGCAGGTCTATGCGCGCGAACCGAGGCTGCGCGACGGCTTCCTGCGCGTGCTGTTCGACCATGCCAATGCCGGGGGCTTCGGCGGCGCGTTCACCCAGTCGAACAACATGGAGATCCTGCGCGGCGCGCTTCTGGAAGTTGCCCGGAAGCCTCTTGGCGCGGCGGTGTCCGACGTGCTCATCATTGACATCGTGCGCCAGGACGGCTGACGGCGGGCACGCGCCTGCGGGCGATCATGTCCCTTTCACCCTGCCGGACCTCGGCCGGGCGCTTCGCCCTCGGGTGGCCCCGGCCATGCGCGGCTGTGCCCCCTGGCCATCGCCCGGCAGTCCCGCGGACGATCCGATGTCAGGACTTCGCCCGGCGCAGGCGGCGATCGGCCTCTGCCTTTCGGGTCAGCCGCTCCAGAACCTCCGCCCGTCCGAACGCGAGGCGCGCCGCATCCCGTCGGGCCTCGGCGAGGGCCTCCGCCTCCAGAAGCCGCTCCGTCAATCCGAGGCGCTGCGCGTCCGACCAGCGGCCGAATGCGTCCTGTGCGGCAAATGTCGCGGGATCGGCGCTGCCCGCGGCGGTCTGCCGCGCCTCGGCCAGCGCCTCGTCGAGCGCCCCGATGCGTATCCCGAACGCTCGGGCCTGCCGCTTCGCGACCGCGAATGCGGCAACCTCGGCCTCCTTGCGGAGGGCGGCGAGGCGGGCGAGCGCGGCGATGCGGCGCGGGTCGGTCACCGGCCCCTCCGTTCGCGTGCGCGCCGGCGCATCTTCTCGGCGAAGCGGATCGCCGCGGCGACCGGGGCGTAGTGTTCGGGCAGGATCTCGTGCCCGATCTCGACGCTGGCGTGGAGCGCCCGCGCGGCCGGCGGGTCCGACCGGACCGGCACGCCTGCCATCGCGGCGGCCTCGCGGATGCGGGCGGCAACCCCGTCGATGCCCTTGGCGACGCAGACCGGTGCCCGGCGGCTCGCCCTGTCCCAGCGCAGGGCCACCGCATAGTGCGTGGGGTTGACGATGACCACGTCCGCCCTGGGCACGTCGGCAAGCATCCGGTTGGTGGCGATCGCCTCCGCCCGCCGCCGGCGCTGGCCCTTGACGTGGGGGTCGCCCTCGGACTCCTTGAATTCCTCCATCAGCTCCTGCCGCGACATCCGGTTCCGCCGCAGATGCTCCTGCCGCTGCCAGAGATAGTCGATCGCGCCCATGACCGCCGACAGGCCGAGCACGAGCACGAGGAACTGGACGATCATCTGACCGAGTTCCGCCGCGACGGGTCCGGCATCCCGGCCCTGGGCGAGAAGGATCCGGGGCAACCTGTCGGCGAGGAACCAGCCGAGGAGCAGAGAGATCACCACGAGCTTGACGGCGCTCTTGGCGAAATCGAAAAGACCGGCGCGTCCGAACTTCTGCCGCGCATTCGAAAGGGGATCGATGCGCGACAGGCGCGGCGAAAGCTTTTCGGGCGCCACGACGATGGCGCGCTGCGCAAGGAGGGCGGCAAGGACGGCGGCGGCCGGCAGCAGGATGAACGGCAGCGCGGGCAGGAGCGTTGCCGCGATCACCCCGCCGATCGCCGCCATGCCGCCACCCCGAAGAATGCCCGCGGTGTCGTCCGCCCGATCCAGCAGCGTCATCCCGGCGGTCCCGAAATGGCGGATGGCGGAAGCGCCCGGCCCCAGCGCCGCCAGAAGAAGCCCGCCATAGGCGGCGGCCAGCGTGATTTCGGCCGATCGGACGATCTCGCCGCGCCGGCGCGCGTCATCGAGCCGCTTCTGTGTCGGCTCGTGTTCCTTCTCGCTGTCGTCGTCGCTCACCCCGGTGCCCCGAACGGATCCGCGAGGAGCGTGTCGAGCGTTCCGAGCCACAGCGTGAGCGCCGGCGGCACCGTGATGGCGAGGAGGACGAGGGCCCCGAGGGTGAGGGCCGGGGCGCCGACGAAGGAGACCATGAGCTGCGGCATCGCCCGGTTGATGGAGCCGAGCGCGACGTTGTAGATCGTCGAGGCGAGCACGAAGGGCGCGGCGAGGCCGAAGGCGATCGCAAAGGCATGGGCGATATGGCCGATGCTCCAGGTCCTCACGATCCCGGCCCCGGGAAAGGCGCCTGGTGGCAGGGCATCGTAGGACAGGATGAAGACGCCGGCGATCCGGACGTGAAGCCCGGCCATCATGGCAAGTGCAAGCCCGGCCATGACGAGAAGATGCGATATCGCCGGCATCGGCTCGCCGCCCGAGCCGAACATCTGCGACAGAGAGGCCGACTGCGCCACGATCGTGCCGGCGATCTCGAGGGCGAGGACCATGAGCCGCAGCAGGAGACCGAGCGACAGGCCGATCATCGTCTCGGTAGCAAGGCAGGTCAGAAGCCCCTCGACCGTCCCGGTATGTGGGGCGACGGCGGCCGAAACCGCGGGCGCGACGACGGCCGTGAAGGCGAGCGCCAGGGCGAGCTTCACCCGCATCGGGACCATCGCCGCGCCGAAGCCCGGCAGCAGCGCCATCGCGGCGCCGATCCTGAGGAAGGTCACGAAGCCCACCAACGCCGCCTGACCGAAGAGGCCAAGGCCGGTGTCGAGAAGCGCCGTCACGCCGCCACCATCCCGACGATCGACGGCCGGGCATCGAAGCCAAGCTCGTCGAAGGACAGGACGGGGGCCGAGATGCCCTTCGCGCCAAGCACCGTCCGGAGGAACCGCCGGCGGCGGGACGAGGTCACGACGGCGGGAAATATGCCCCTCTCACCCGCCTTGGAGATCTTCTCGGCGACATTCGCCGCAAGCCGGTTGAACTTGTCGGGCGGCAGGGCCACGTCCGCCGTGCCCCTTTCGCCTTCCACCTGATGGGCGGAAAAGGTGTCCTCCCATTCCGGCGAGAGCTGGAGAAGCGGGACGGTCCCGTCCTCGCGCCGGATTTCGGCGACGAGCTGGAAGCCGAGCCGGCGGCGGACATGTTCGCAGACCGCCTCGGGGCTGCCGGCGCCCCGCGCCTCGGCGATGGATTCCAGGATCAGCGGCAGGTTGCGGATCGACACCCTCTCGTCGAGCAGAAGGCGCAGCACGGCGAGAAGGAGATCGACGGGAACCTTGTCGGGGACTAGCTCGTCAAGAAGCCGCTTGTTCGCTTCGCTGCGCGCGGGATCGGAGAGGTTGACGGATTCGTCGAGCAGGCGGCGGACCGACTTGAGCGAAAGGAGCCGCGCGAAGTTCCGCTTGATCACCTCGAGAAGATGGGTCGCCAGGACCTCGGTCGCGCCGACCACCGTCACCCCGGCCAGCGCCGCCTCTTCCTGCGCGGTGGCGGCGATCCAGCGGGCGGGGGCGCCGTAGACCGGTTCCTTCACGTCGCGGCCGGGCGGCACGCCAGCCTCGCCGCCGGCCAGGAGCGCGAGCACGTGGTCGGGCAGCAGCCGGTCGCGGGCCTGTTCGACGCCCTGGATGCGGATCCGGTATTCGCCGGGCGCGAGCAGCGCGTCGTCGGTCAGGCGGATCTCGGGCAGGATCAGCCCGTAGACCGCGGCGACATGGTTGCGCATGTTCAGGATGCGCGCGTCCAGTCCGGTTGCAGGATCAAGGACCATTCCAACGAGCGACGGCGCGAACTCCACGTGGATTTCGTCGAGATCGAGGATGTCGCCCATCGACTTGCGTCTGGGCGCCTCGGGCTTCGGCGCGCTCGATCTGGCGTCCTCCGCGGCCCGCCGATGCGCCCTGCGCCGCACCATCTCTCCGGTCCCGCCCAGCACTGCGGCGCCCGCGACGAACGGTACGAACGGCAGTCCGGGGACGAGGGCGAAGAGGGCCATGAGGAAGGCGACGGTGAAGAGGGCGGGAGGATATTTCCCAAGCTGGCGGAACAGCTCCCGGTCCGCCGCGCCCTTCGCCCCGCCGCGGGAGAGCAGAAGCGCCGATGCGATCGAGATGATGACGGCCGGAATCTGGCTGACGAGGCCGTCGCCGACGGTGAGGATCGCGTAGGTCTCGAGCGCGCGGCCGAAGGGGAGCCCGTGCACCGCGACGCCGATCGCCAGCCCGACAACGAGGTTCAGCAGGGTGATCAGAAGGCCGGCGACCGCATCGCCCTTGACGAATTTCGACGCGCCGTCGAGCGAGCCGAAGAAGGTCGTCTCTGCCAGTTCGCGTTCGCGCCGCGCCCTCGCCTCGGCATGGTCGATGGCGCCCGCGTTCATGTCGCTGTCGATGGCGAGCTGCTTGCCGGGCATCCCGTCCAGGGCGAAACGCGCGCCGACCTCGGCCATCCGGCCCGCGCCCTTGGTGATGACGATGAAGTTGACGATGAGGAGGACGCCGAAGACGACGAGGCCGATCAGAACCGAACCCGACATGATGAACATGGCGAATCCCTCGATCACGTCACCCGCCGCGTTCGTGCCGGTGTGGCCCTGGCCGATGATCAGCTTGGTCGAGGAGACGTTGAGCGATAGCCGCAGCATCAGCGAGGCGAGGAGAATCGTCGGAAAGGCCGAGAAATCGAGCGGGCGCTCGATGAAGAGCGTGATCGTGAAGATCAGGATCGCGATGGCGAAGGAGGCGGCGAGACCGATGTCGAGCACCCATGCCGGCATCGGCAGGATCATCATGACGATCACCGCCATGAGGGCGAGCGCAAGAAGCACGGTCGGCCGGAAGAGATCGGAAAGTGCGAACCGCGGCATCAGTTCACCCCGGTCGCGTCCGGGGTTGCGGCGGAAGGGGGCGGGAAGAGGCTGCCCATGCCGCCGGAGCCGAGCGGCACCAGCGAGCCAAGCCCGGCTGCCCCGCCGGTCTGCAGGAGCGGATAGCGGTTGACCCGGACGACGGCCGGCAGTGCCTCGGCCTCGGCGCCATCGTTTGCGGCCGCCACGATGTCGGGAATCTCCGGAATCTCCTGCCCGGGCTCGGTGGAGAGGCCGGCGCGCAGGCGTTCGAACCGGGCCTGGTAGCGGTCGGCGAATTCCGGTGTGCGCGAATGATATGCCCCTGCCGCGCGCCCCCAATCGCCCTGTTCGGCGTGCAGGCCTTGCAGGAAGCGGGCGGCATAGAGCGCGTTGGCGAGCGGATCGAACATTTCCTCGATCGACCGGAATGCCTGGCCGTGCCATTTGTAGTTGATCTGGAAGCAGCCGACATCGAAACTGCGGGCACCGCGCTTGTATTCCGCGTAGACATAGGCGCGGGCCGCATCCTCGCTGTCGAACCAGTGGCCTTCGCCCTCCATGTTCACGGTCCAGGGCCAGGGGCGGAAGGCGCCGCCGCGTTTGCGGCCGGTCTCGGTGAGCGAGATGGCCTTGAGCACCGACAACGGAACACCGGTGCGGCGGGATGCCTCGATGGCAACCTGATCACAGATGATGGAAGCGTCCGGCGTGGTCCGGGCACTGCCGGCGCCGGGCATCGCTGGCAGGGCAACGAGCGCGGCCAGGATGGATGCCAGCCACGCCGGGCCGGCGGGAAGGTTGGGCAGGCGTATCATTCTGATCCCCGGAAAGCAGTTCTTGCTTCAACGTCACGCTAGCCGGCCGGTATTGAGATTCGGTAACCGTCGAAGGGGCCGGCGTGGGTATCACCTGTCGCCGGGGTTCGTCGGGGCCGAGGCGGCGGTCCCGGGCGCGGCGGCCTCGGGCGCAGACGTGGTGGGTGTGGCGGCCAGAAGCGCCTCGATCGCCGCGCGAGCGGCCCTGGTTTCCCCGACCAGGGTGCGCCCGGCGGCAAGCGGGCCCGGCGGGGCCGCAGCTTCGCCGGTCTCGCCGGCGGCCCGCGCTGCCAAAGCGCTGCGGTCAAGGGCCTGGAGTGCGGCCTTGATCGGCGCCGGTCCGCTTGAGGAAGTGCGCCGGAGATCTCCGCCGCGCCAGGCTTCGAGGGCGGCGCGCTCGGCGTCGCCGATCGCACCGAACCCGGCGGACGCTGCGCCGTGGTCGCCCTGGAGCACCAGGGCCTCGGCGCGGAGCCTTTCGGCCTCCGGACCGGCGAGGCCGGAGATCTGGGCCAGGGCTTCGGCGGGCCGGAACTCCTCAAGGGCCGCGCGCGCCAGAAGCCGCCGCCCGCGTTCGGTGTAGCCCGGCTCGCCTTTCAGCAGGTGCCGCAACGCGTCGGGAAAGCCCGCGCCGGCGAGCCTGTCGCCCAGGTCCAGGCGGAGCAGCAGGTCCGGGGCTGATGCTTCGAGCATGTCGGCATGACCGAAATAGAGGGTAAGGAAGGTCCGGTCGTCGGCCTTTCCGGCGAGCATCGCGAAAAGGCGGGTGGCCGTGTCGGCGCGCACAGACTCCGGCGGATGGCCGGGCCAGTGGCGATAGGCGGCGAACGCCTTGCCGAACTCGCCCGTGGAGGCGCGCGCGAGAATGTGAAGGGAGGTCAGGAGCGGCCCGTCCGGTCCGTCCTGCCGCTCGAAGGCGAGGGCCTCGGCGGTGTCGGCGAGGCCGGGATCCACCGCCTCGCCGCGTTCGAGGCGCGACTGGATCGCGAGGATCAGCGCCTCGGGCGACAGAAGGTCGTTCGACCTGGCAAGCGTGTCAAGCCGGCGTTCGCCGGCCTCGGGGGCGCCCGAGCCGAGAGCGATCCGCGCCTCGACCAGGTCGAGCCCGCGGCCACCGTCGTCGGGCACGCGTGCGATGGCGTTGCGCACGGACTGCGCTGCGCTGGCGGCACCCACCGACATCAGCCGCTCCACGAGGCCGGGGCCAAGAAGGCGGCGCAGATGTGCGGGCAGGGCCGAGAAGGCACGGGCGACGGCCCCGGTGTCGACATCCGTCGCGGGCGGAAGGCTTGGCAGGGACATGACGGCCCAGAGGGCGGCCGGCGTGTCGCAGCCCGTCATGCCGGCGAAACCGGCCCCCCCTCCCGGGGCTTCGCCATCGAGAATCCGGCCCATGTCGGCCAACACGGCCTCGTCTTCCGGCTTGACAGCGAAGGCCTTCAGCACGGCGCGGGATTCCGCACCGAATCCGAAGTGGAGATAGAGCTTCGCGAGAGCGGCCACCGCTTCCGGAGAGGGCCGGTCGAATTCGCCCACGAGCCCGGCCCGGCGTTCGGCGATCTGGATCGCCAGCGGCCGCGCGTCGCCCCAGGCGGCGATGTCGACGACATCATCGGGCAGGCAGGCGCCGCCGTCGGCGGTCACCGGCGACCGGGTGACGACAGACGGAGTGTCGCGGTCGATGCTGGTCTCGGCGTGGACGGGCAGCGCCTCGGGCGGCCGATCGGCGCTTCCGGCGTCCGGGGCGGCCGTGGCGCCAGGCGGCTGCGGGCGGGTTGCGGTTTCATCCTCGTGCCGGAGCGGTTTCGTCTCGATCTCGATGAGCCCTTGCGAGGCCGCGCGACTGAGTTGTTGGAGAAGCTCAGCCTGGGCCTCCGTCACGCGGGCATCGGGCGTTGAAAGTGCCTTGGCAGGCGGATCTTGCGGCCGCCCCTCGGCCGCGGCACCAGGACCCTCGCGCATCCTGGCGTCCTGCCGGGAAGCCGGACCTTCGCCGGAAAACCGGTCAGGCGGGCGAGGGGCGGTGGCGCCCTCTGCCGGTGCCACCGCCACTGCCGTTGCGTCGGTCTCCGGAGGCGGGGCTTCGGGCATGGGTACCGCATCGCGCACACCGCCGGCTGCCGAGGCGTCAGGGGGCGCGATGTTTTCCGCCGGTCCGGCACCGGCACCGACGGAAGGCGCTGCCGTGGGCGCGTCGCGGCCCGGTGAGGGCGCGCCGCCATCGGGAAACCGGACACCCCGCCAGAAGAGCGCGAGCCTCGGATCGGCCGTTGCCGCCGCAGCGAGGCCGTGGACATCGTGCCCCGCGCTTGTCCCTGCCGTCTGGGGGGGCTCGTCGCCCCCTTCCCAGGCCGCGGTCATCGCTGCCGTCGCGGCGGCTGTCGCGGCTTGCGCCGAAGCGGTCCTGCCCGGGGCGGGTGCTGGCGCCGGCAGGCGGGCCTCGAACGGCGAACCGGCCGACGCCGGACCCGGCGCCACGTCGATGACGAGCGCGCCCGCGGGCGTCTGGAAGGCGCTCGCATGGCAGTCGCAGGCCAGGCCGATGGCCAGCGATCCGGGCAATGGCCCGGCCGACAGCGAGGCCACCCGGTCGCGCCCGATCAGCCGGAACGCTCCGGCGAGATCGTAGTCGGCGGCGGCACCGAGCCGCAGTTCGTAGCCACCGTCGGTCCGGCCGAGCGCCCAGCCGTCCGTCGGGCCAGGCTCCGCCACGATCCGGGTGAAGCCCCCGTGCTCTCCCGACCGGATGCGGACGGTCTCCGCGTGCAGCGCCCCGGTGGCCGCGGCGCAACTCGCCAGTGCCGCAAGCGCCAGCCGCAGCTGCCGGCCCCTCGTCATGCGGCTTCCGCCTTCACGGCCTTCAGCGCGTCTTCGAGGGTCGAGTAGCTCGGCCGGATATGGTGCGGGGTGTTCTGGCGGCCCACCTCGATGCAGATGTTGGCGGCATGGTTGTGGAGATTGGCGACGAGCACCTCGCGGATGAGCTGGTAGAAGTGGCTGTCCTCCTCGACGACCGCCTTGAGTTTGGCGGCGAACGGTCCGACGATGCCGTAGGCGAGGAAGACGCCGAGGAAGGTTCCGACAAGCGCGCCGCCGATCATCTTGCCGAGAATCTCGGGCGGCTGGTCGATCGATCCCATCGTCTTGATGACGCCGAGGACGGCCGCGACGATGCCGAGCGCCGGCAGGCCGTCGGCGATCGTCTGAAGCGCGTGGGACGAATGCAGGGCGTGATGGAGATTGGCCTCGAGCTGCTTTTCCAGCACCTCCTCGACCTGGTGCGGATCGTCGTAGTTCATCGACGCCGAGCGCATCGTGTCGCAGATGAGGTCCACCGCGGCGTGATCGTGCTGGATCTTCGGATAGCGGCCGAAGATCGCCGAGCTTTCCGGCGCCTCGATATGTTCCTCCACGGCGACGGGGTTCTGCCTGGCCAGCCGGATGAGCTCGAACAGGAGGCAGAGGAGGTCCCGGTAGTCTCCGGGTTTCCAGGCCGGACCCTTGAAGACCTTCTTCACGTCCTTGAGCGTGTGCTTGATCGAGGCCATGTCGTTGGAAAGGACGAAGGCACCCACTGCGGCGCCGCCGATCATGATCAGTTCGAACGGGAGCGACTTCAGGATGATCCCGAGCTTGCCGCCCGCCGCGACATAGCCGCCGAACACCATGATGAAGATGATCGCGATGCCGATGATGCCGATCATGAATCCGTCCCTTCACCTGCCACGCCGCTGATCCCTGCCCCAAACTTGCAGGCGCATCTTAAGATTCCGTCTGTGCGCTATTCCCTGGGCGCGTTGGCGTTGCGGCCGGCCAGCACCACGCTGATCGTGTAGGCTTCCTTCGGATCGAGCCCGGCCATCACCGCCGCCGCTGCGTCCGGGCGCATCCTCGCGACGAAGCCGGCGGCGAAATCCGGGTCCATCTCGGCGAAGAGCGAGGCCGCGTCCTTTGGCTTCATCTTCTCGTAGACCGTGACAAGCCGCGCCACGTCCTCGTCGGCTGCGTCGTCGGCGAGCGTCAGCGTGGCCGACAGCTTTTCCTCCGCGGCGACAAGTTCCGCGAGCCGCCCGTCGATCTCGGACTTCGCGACCGACAGCGCCTGCGCCCTGTCGGCGACCTCCGCCTCGCGCTGCTTCAGCCGCTCCTCGCGGGCGCGAAGTTCGTCGAGCATGGCAAGTGCTCCCCCGTCAGGCTCGCAAGCGGACCCCTCCGCAGCCCCTGTCTCCGGCGCCGCGTCCTGCGTTTTCGCAAGCGCAAGATCGGCGCCAAGGCCAAGGCGGATCACTCCGGAACCGCCGAGAAGAAGCGCGATGAGGAACAGGGCGCCCTGACCGCCGCGTCGCGGCCGGCGCGCCGGTTGCGTGGCACGGGCGGGCACGGTCATGCCGCGTCCTCCAGTGGGTCATCGCCACGTCCGCGTCTGCGCAGAACACGCGTCCGCCGGGGGATGACGTCGCTCTCTTCCGGCAGATCATGGAGTGTCGCCAGCATCAGTTCGAGCCGCGCGGCAGCCCGTTCTGCCAGTTCGGTCGTCTCGCCCAGCAGGCGTGTCGAATCGCCGGCCGCGCCCTGCGCCGCCTGGAGCGCCCGGGTCATGTCGTCGACCTGCGCCGAAAGGACCGCGATCGCTCCGCCCATGCCGCTTTCGAGCCTGTTGAGCGCCTTGAGCCGCCGCGACAGGACCAGGCAGTAGGTTCCCGCCGCAATGGCGCCCGCGCCCAGAAGAATATCGGCAATCAGCTCCATCTCGCCTCCTAGTTGATGACGAATCCGGTCACGAGAAGGTCGCGCACACGCCCTTCGCCCGCGACTATCTGCACCCGCCGCAGCATCTGCGCGCGCAACCGCACCAGCGCGGTCGGATCCTCGAGATCGGCGACCTCGACGGCGCGCAGGTAGCCGTTCAGCACGTCCACAACGCGCGGCAGAAGGAGGATGACGTCGGGCTCGAAGGCCTTCGCCACCTCGATCTGTGCCGAGAAATGGAGATAGCGGCCCGGCGATCCGGATCCCAGCGAGATGACCAGCGGCTCGATCGGAACGAAGGCGATGTCGGGCAGGGCGTCGACCTGCGGCGCCTCCGCGCCGGCGTGATCCTCTGCCTGGCCGAAGATCAGGCCCGCGTAGACCGCGTAGAACCCGCCGGCCCCGAGCGCGAGCATGAGGACGATGCCGAGGATCACGGGCAGCCTGGACTTCTTCTTCGGAGCCTCTTCGGACTCGGACATGGGGTCACACCGGTCTTGTTGCCCCGTCGGTATAGCCCCGCGGACACTAACCGATTGTTAATCGCGATCGACGAATCTCCGGCAGACGAGGGGCAGAAGCCCACGATCCGGAGAATTGCCGTGCGAGACCTGACAGCCGTCTGGCAGAACCTCGAACCCCGCCGCCGCATGATCGTGGTGCTTGCGACGGTTGCGATGTTCGCCGCCGTCCTCGCGCTCGGAAGGCTCGCGACGCGGCCGTCGATGGCGCTTCTCTACGCCGGTCTCGACCAGGCGCGCGCGGGCGAGGTCCTGACCGCGCTCGACCAGCAGGGCGCTTCCTACGAGGTGCGGGGAACCGCGATCTATGTCGAATCGTTGCGGCGGGACGAATTGCGCATGTCGCTCGCGGCGGAGGGGCTGCCCTCCAACAGCGGCGCGGGTTACGAACTTCTCGATAGCCTCTCGGGTTTCGGCACGACCTCGCAGATGTTCGACGCGGCCTATCTGCGCGCCAAGGAGGGAGAGCTTGCGCGCACCATCTCCGCCCTGCCGCAGGTGCGCAGCGCGCGCGTCCACATCGCGGACACGCGGGCGCAGGGTCTCCGGTCACAGGCCCGGCCCACCGCCTCGGTCGCGGTCGTCACCGCGAACGGGGCATTCTCGCCCGCGCATGCCAAGGCCCTGAAGTATCTCGTCGCCTCCGCCGTGGCGGGGATGTCGCCCGACGATGTCTCGGTGATCGACGGCGAGGGGGCGCTCGTCGATGTCGGCGACGGGGCTTTGAGTGCTGACGGCACGGACCGCGCAGAGGTGTTGCGGCGAAATGTCGAGCGGTTGCTGGAGGCGCGCGTAGGCTACGGCAACGCGGTCGTCGAGGTCGCGGTCGACACCGTGACGGAGCGAGAGGCGATCACCGAGCGCAGGTTCGACCCCGAAGGGCGCGTGGCGATTTCGACCGATACCGAGGAACGCACGAATTCGTCCAGCGACAGCGGCGCCAGGAACGTGACGGTGGCATCGAACCTGCCCACGGGGGCGGGCGCCGACAGCGGATCCTCATCGCAAAACCAGAACAGCGAGACCCGCGAAAGGACGAATTTCGAGGTGTCCGAGACGACGCGCGAACTGCTTCGCACACCCGGCGCGATCCGGCGGCTCACCATCGCCGTGCTCATCGACGGGGTGAAGACGACCGCCGAAGACGGGACGACGACCGACGAGCCCCGCGGCGAGGAGGAGCTTTCGGCGCTGCGCGACCTCGTTGCGGCGGCGGTCGGCTACGACGAGCCGCGTGGCGATGTGATCACGATCAAGTCGATGTCGTTCAAGCCGATCGAGACCCTGGGCGACGGGCCCGGCCTGCCGCTTCTCGACCGGCTCGGGCTCGACGTCATGAGCCTCGTGCAGCTTGCCGTGCTGGCGCTGGTCAGCCTTGCGCTTGGCTTCTTTGTCGTGCGGCCCATCCTCGGCTCCCGGGGCAGGCGCGTGGCGGGCGGCGCGGTGCCCGCGCTCGGCGCGCCCGACGGCGGCCACGGCGCGCTGACCGGCGAGATCGACGACCGCGACTTCATTCCCGCGGGCCTGCCGGTTGTCGCCGCCGACCGGTCGGGCCGCGCTGATGACGTTCAGCCCGCCGACCCGGTCGAACGGCTCCGCCGCATGATCGCCGACCGCAAGGACGAGACGGCGGAGATCCTGCGCGGCTGGATGGAAGACCCTGAGGAGGAGCGGGCGTGATGGCACGGCGACTGCAGCTCGAGGTCTTCGACGCCCCTGACAGGACGGGCCTGCGGGTGGACCTCGGCCAGGACGAATACGAGGAGGCGCAGCTGGCGTCCTACGACCAGGGCTACAGCGCCGGATGGGACGATGCGGTCGCGGCGCAGGATGCCGAGGTTGCGCGGCTCAGGGCCGACCTCGGCCGCAACCTCCAGGATCTCTCCTTCACCTATCAGGAGGCGCACGGCCATGTGCTCAGGACGCTCGAGCCGCTCCTGCAGGACATGGTGACCAAGATCCTGCCCGCGATCGCGCGCGAATCGATCGGGCATGTCGTGCTCGACCACCTCCGCCCGCTGGCGAAGGAACTGGCCGGCGCACCGATCATTGTCGTCTCCAACCCGGCGAACCGCGCCGTCATCGAGCGGCTTCTCGTTGCCGAAGCGGATTTCCCCCTGGCCTTCGAGGAGGAACCCTCGCTTGGCGAGGGCCAGGCCCATCTGCGGCTCGGCGAGACGGAATCGCGCGTCGACCTCGACGGGGTGATCGCTGCCATCTCGGCCGCCGTCTCCGCCTTCTTCCGGATCCAGAAACACGAGGACAGACGTCATGGATGATGCGGACATCACGGCCACCGCGAACGGTTCTCCCTTCACCCAGGTTCCGATCGAGATCATGATCTCCGTCGGCCGTGCCCGGCCCCTGGTGCGCGACCTGCTCCGGCTCAGGCGCGATGCGATCCTGCCGCTCGACCGCAAGGTCAGCGACCCGGTCGATCTTTACGTCGGCGACCGCCTCATCGCGCGCGGGGAGCTCACCGAACTCGAGGGCGAGCAGGCGGGCCAGCTGGCCGTGCGCCTGACCGAAGTCGCCGACTTCGGCGACGGGCTCTGACGGATGTGCCGGTTTCTGCCCGTTCTTGTCGCCTGCCTCGTCGGGGCGGCGTTTCCTACCGCGGCGCAGGACCTGCCCGCCGGCCTCGCCGGCGTCGATCTGTCGGGGCAGACCCTCTCGGGGCAGTCGCTCCTCCTGATCGCGCTGGTGACGGTCCTCAGCCTCGCGCCGGGGCTGGCGGTGATGGTCACCTGCTTTCCCTTCATCGTCACGGTGCTGTCGATTCTCAGGCAGGCGATCGGGTTGCAGCAATCGCCGCCCAACATGCTGATCGTCTCGCTCGCGCTGTTCCTCACCTGGTTCATCATGGAGCCGGTGTTCAGCGATGCCTGGACGGCGGGGATACAGCCGTTCCTGAACGGGGCGATCGACCTGCCCCAGGCCTTCGACCGCGGTATCGCGCCGTTCCGCAGCTTCATGGCCGCCCGGGTCGATCCCGAGACGTTGCAGTCGCTGGCGGGCCTGCGTCCCGAGACGGCGGCCCTTGCCGATGCGATCTCGGCGCCGCTCTCGCTCCTCGTGCCGTCGTTCATGCTGTCCGAGGTCGCGCGCGCCTTCGAGATCGGCTTCCTGCTCTACCTGCCGTTTCTCATCATCGACCTCGTGGTCTCGGCTGTCCTGATGTCGATGGGGATGATGATGGTGCCGCCGGCGGTGGTTGCGCTGCCGTTCAAGCTTGCCTTCTTCGTCGTGGCCGATGGCTGGTCGCTGGTCTCCGGCGCCCTCGTCCGCAGCTATTTCTGAAAGCAGGCCCCGCCGCCGCCCGTCGCCGGTTGGCCCGACACCAACCCGCGCGCCCCGGAAGCGCACCCTATGCAGCCCGCCCGAGGCCCGGCGCCTCGCGCCCTTGCGACGGTGACGCCGAGGCGATCCGATGCGGGATTCCGGTGCCGATCCTTGCGTGCCGGGGATCGCCACAGGTCGCGGTCGCCGGCGGCCGGGCCGGATTACCTGGGGCCACCTGCCGAACGCAGTCACCAGGGCGGCGCCCCCCAAGCGCAACATGCGCTCGACGCGGCGCCGATGCGTTTGCCTGCGCAGGGTCGCGATCCGCGTTGCGATGGAGATGCGCGCGCCTCGCGGCTCGACCGGCGCCGCTTGGACCGTGCCGCACGCCTCGCCGCGCGATCCGATCCCAGCGGGGGAATGCCCGCGGCCGGCGGGCCACCCGGGGGCGGACCGCCGGCCGCAATGCCGCGCAACGCCTCAGCGCACCACGAATTCGGCATGGAGCGCCCCGGCCGCGTCGATGCTCTTCAGGATGTCGATCATGTCGCGGGGCGAGACGCCGAGCGCGTTGAGACCCGCCACGACCTCCGACAACGTCGAGGCTTCCGAGATCTCGGCCATGCCGATCCCGGGTTCCTCGTCGATCGCCGCGGACGAGCGCGGCACCACGACCGTGTCACCCTGGGCAAAGGGGTTCGGCTGCACCACCACCGGTGCCTCCTCGATCCGCAGCGTCAGGTTGCCCTGGCTTACGGCGACCCGGCTGATCCGCACATCCGATCCCATCACGATCGTGCCCGAGCGCTGATCGACGACCACGCGGGCGCGCTGCTCGGGCTCCACCAGCAGGTTCTCGATCCGCCCGAGCGCATGGGCGGGCGAGCCCGATCGGGTGGCGCCGATGTCGAGCGTGACGGTGCCGGCATCGGTCATCTGGGCCACGCGGCGGCCGAATTCGTCGTTGATCACCGCCTCGATCCGCCCGGCCGTCGTGAAGTCCGGCGTGCGGAGCGCAAGGCGCACGGCGTTGAGCCCGCCGAAGTCGAAGGCAATCTCGCGTTCGATGCGGGCGCCGGCGGGAATCGTGCCCGCGGTCGGGACCCCCTGGGTGACGCTCGCGGCCCGGCCCTCGGCCGAGGCGCCCCCGGCGATGATCGTGCCCTGGGCCACGGCATAGATCTCGCCGTCCGCGGCATTGAGCGGGGTCATCACCAGGGTTCCGCCGAGCAGGCTTTTCGCATCGCCGATGGCCGAGACGGTGACGTCGATCTGGCTTCCGGCGCGGGAGAAGGGGGGCAGCGTCGCGGTCACGAACACGGCTGCCACATTCTTCGGCCGCAGATTCTCACCGGTCACGTTCACGCCGAGCCGTTCAAGGATATTCGACATGATCTCCTCGGTGAAGGGCGCATTGCGCAACCCGTCGCCGGTGCCGTTCAGCCCCACGACGAGGCCATAGCCCACGAGATCGTTGCCGCGCACGCCATCGAACTCCACCAGATCCTTGATCCGGATCGGGGCGGCGGCGGCGGCCGTGGCGAGGGCAGCGAAGACCAGCGCGAGAAGGAGTCTCATCAAAGATAGTCCCTGAGCGAGAGGCGCGACAGCCGCGCGGTGAGGGCATAGAGCGTCTCGATCTGGGTCTGGACCGCTTCGAGCGCGCTCGCCGTGTCGTAGGGATCGGCCGCGACAAGACCGTTGCGGGTGATTTCGATGGCAGCGGCTTCGGCCGAATTGCGGGCCGCGGCATCGGCGACATGGGCTTCGACCGTTCCGACCCGGGCACGCAGCGTCGCCATGCCGGAGCCGGATGCGACCAGCGTCTCGCCCGAGGCCTTGAGGAGCGCGGCGCGACCGGCGGCGTCGCCCGGCAGGATTCCGTCGGCGACGAGCGCGCCCGTGGCGAGGCCTTTCAGAAGATCGCGGATTGCCGGATCGGCGGCCGTGAGGTCGATCGCGGCCTCGTCGCCCGAACCGATGCGAAGGGGTGCCAGCGGGGTTGCCGCGCCGCCGTAGACGGCGTCGAGGTAGCCGCCTCCGCCCGGTGGTGCGTCGAACCACGCGGTTACGGCGGACCGGATGCCGGCGGCGGTCACCTGACCCGCGGTGGCGACCGTCAGCGCGGCGAGGATGTCGTCGGCGCCGCTGATCGGCTTGCGATCGGTCGCGGTTCCGGACAGGAGGTAGCGATCGGCGACCTGGGTGTTGAGCGCCGAGACCACGGTGGCGAGTTTCTGCTTCGCGTCCCCCGCGGCGATGTCGACGAGCGTGGAAGAACCGCTGGTCGCGGCGGTCAGGAGGCCCGGCGCCAGATCCGTCGCAAGCGTCTGCGCCGTCTCGAGCGACGTCTGCACCGTCTGGCCGAGGAGCGTGGCTTCGTCGGTGGCGGTCTTGTACGCCTTCAGGGTTTCGAGTGAGCGGTCGAGGCCCGCGAGCACCCGGAAATCACCCGACACCGCTGCGCCGAGGTCGGAGCGGGCACCGCTTGTCATCTCTTCGGTGAGGCGGGCGAGATGGGTCTGAAGCTCCGCGTTGTGGTGGCGCATCCGGAAGGCCTGGGCCATGTCTCCGACGGAAAGGTAGGTCATGGTTCAAAGCCCGATCAGTTGCTGGATGAGTTCGTCGATCGTCTTGATGACGCGCGCGTTGGCCGAATAGGCCTGTTCGACCATGAGAAGCGTCTGCATTTCGGCATCGGTGTCGACACCTTGGGCGAGCTGCATTTCCTTGAGTGCATCGTGGCGCGCGGCGTTGTAGCTCTCGCGCGCCTCGGCCTGCTGCCGCGCGCCCGAAAAGCCCGACAGCAGGTCGGCGGCAAGGCCGGAGGCGGAGCGCGCGGCGCCGATGAAGCTGCCCGATGCTGGCGGTTTCGCCGCCGAGAGCGCTGCGCCGAGTGCGTTGAGCAAAGTGGCGTCGCCGACGTTGCCGGGTGCCGCGGCGCCGAGACCGTCGCGCAGCCGCCAGAGCTGGCCGCCGGCCGCCGGATCGACGAGGGCGCTGAGGGCGATGCGGCCGGCAAGCCCCTCTTCGGTCAGAGGGTCGAAGGGCGCGCCGCGGTCGGTGAAGAGACCTGGCTGGCCGGGCGCCAGCGTCGGGTCGACAGCGGGGCTTTCGAACCGCTCGAGGAGGTCGCGGGCAACGGCGTCGAACTGGGCCTGGGCCGCCGGCGCGAGATCGTCCCGGATCGCCACCAGCGCGCCGAGCGTGCCGCCGCCGAGGACGCCGCCGTCGCCCGAAGGCACCGCCCTGCCGTTGATCGTGAAACCGGAAAGCGCACCCGATCCGACGGTCATGTCGGGCGTGATCATACCCGTGGGCGAGAAGCCCACGACGGCGGGGTTGCCTTCGAGCAGGATCGCGCCGCCGCTGGTGTAGAGCGAGATCTGGTCATGGTCGCGGGCCACTTCGCGCACCGGCACGATCGCGGCCACGCGATCGACGAGCGACTGGCGCTGGTCCATCAGCGCGGTGGCGTCGTGGCCCGCGGCGGTCTGCGCGACGATCTCGGCGTTCAGCCGGTCGATGTGGACCAGGGTTTCGTTAAGGGTCCGGACCTGGGCGGCGATGCCCGCATCGGCGTCCATCCGTTCCTGCTGGACCGCATCCGACAGCGTGTTGAGGTGCCCCGCGAGACCGTTCGCGGCATCGGCGACAGCCTGCAGGCGCGCCTGGCTGTCGGGACGGCTGGACGCCTGGATGAGGGCGGATTCAAGTTGCGCGATCCGCTGCGAGAGCGAACCCGCCTCCCCCGGAGTGCCGGTCAGTGTCTCGATGCGGTCGAGAAAGCCGCTTCCCAGCCGCGCGTTTCCGGCCTCGGCGCCGGCCAGCCTGCGGTCGGTCAGAAGCGCTCGGTCGACGACCCGGGTGACGCTGTCGACCCTGACGCCTGCGCCGGTGCCGCCGACCGATTGCGGCGACAGGTTCAGTTCGCGCCTGGCATAGCCTTCGGTCAGCGCGTTCGAGACGTTGGACGACACCACCGAGGCCGCCCGCGCCGACGCGGTCAGCCCGGACAGGGCGTTTGCAAGTGAAGCGGACAGGCTCATGCCTCAGCCTCCCGGGAGCGGGCTGCCCCGCCGGCCCTCAGCGTTTGATGTTGGTGGTTTCCTGAAGCATCTCGTCCACCGTCTGGATCACCTTGGCGTTCGAGGAATAGGCGCGTTGCGTCTGGATGAGCGCGGTGAGTTCCGCGGCGACATCGGTTGCGGAGCCTTCGCGGGCATAGCCGACGACCGCCCCGGTCGGCCCGTCGCCCGCGTCCCACAGGAAGAACGACCCCGAATCGGGCGACACCTTGAAGGTCTGGTTGTCGAGCGTGATAAGGCCGTTCGGGTTCGGCACGTCGACGACGGGGATCTGGTAGATGCGCCGGGTGAATCCGGTGTCATAGGTGGCGATCACGTAACCCTTCTCGTCCACCTCGACAGTGGTCAGGTTGCCCACGGGCGAGCCGTCCTTGGTGACCGAGATGGGCGCGAAGCTGTCGGAAAGCTGGGTCAGCCCGGCGGGATCCCCGGGCTTGCCAATCGCCATCGTGATGGGGCCGCCGGCGGCGGTGAGCGCCAGCGTCCCCCCGACCGGGTCATAGGCGCCGCCGCTGACCGCGGTGACGGAGGCCAGCGTCCCGCCTGTCGCGCGGGTGTCGTCGAAGACCAGCGTGTATTCGCCGATGACCGCCCCGTTCTGCGCAGAGTCGCGGATCTCCATCGTCCAGGTGTTGGAGGCGCCGGTCGCGGGCACCGTCGGTGTGAAGGCGATGTCGAGCGAGTCCGACGTCCCGAGGTTGCCGAAATACTCGATCGAGAGCGGGAGTGGGGTGCCGGGCGCGCCCGCCTCGGTCGCCGTCGCCGGAAGGTTGACGCCGAGTTTCACCGCCGTGGTCGGGTCGCCCGCGGTCTGGTTGGCGTTGACCACGACCGGCCGAAGCCCTGCGCCCGTGTCGCGCGGCAGCGCCGGGATGGACCCGTCGGCATTGGCGGGCCAGCCGAGCAGCACCAGCCCCGATTCGGTGCGCAGGATGCCGTTCGCATCCGGCCGGAAAGCCCCGGTCGTCGTCATCATCAGGGGCAGCTGTCCGCCGGTGAACGAATTCATCGACACCGCCGTGGTGACGGGCAGCATCCCCCGGCCGGAAATCGCGAGATCGAGCGCGTTCGAGGTGGCGACCAGCGCGCCCTGTTCGTCGATCAGCCGCGAGGTCGAGGCGCGGACGCCCCCGGCCGAATATATGCCGGCGCCCCGGGTATCGCTGATGACGAAGTTCTCGAAATCGGCCGAGGCGCGCTTGTAGCCATAGGTGGAGGAGTTCGCGATGTTGTCGGAAATCGTCGCCAGCCGCGTCGCGTTGGCGCTGAGGCCGGAGACGCCGGCGTTGAGCGAGGACGAAATGGACATGACTGCCGCCTTTCTGCTGCTGCGTCCCTTGATCGGGTCGAAGATGCGGTGCGGCGGCTTAACATCGCCCTAACGGAAACGGCCTGTCCGCAGTCACCGGTCCGAACGCAGCAGGATCACCTCGAGGCGGTTGTTGCGGGCCGCCATCGGGTTCTCGACGGCCGGGGCGCGGTCGGCGTGCCCGGTGACGCGCTGGGTCCGGTCCGCAGCAAGCCCCTCGGTCTCGAGAAGCCTGCGCATCCGCATCGCGCGGGCGGTCGAGAGATCCCATGACGGGTTGTTGCGCAGCACCGCGGGAAGTGCCCGGATGTGGCCCTCGACGGCGACGCCATTGGTCGCCAGGGCGAAGACCCTGGCAATCACCGTCGCCACTTCCGTGGTGATTTCCGTTGGTTCATCGGTCCCGTCGCGAAACAGCGGCTCGTCGTCGAGGTCGAATATCTCGACGATCAGCCCCTCGTCGGTGACGCGGGTGACGATGTGGCGCGCCACCCGTTCGCTGACCAGGCTTTCGCCGCCGACGCCCATCAGCGCCTCTTCGATGTCGCGGGCCTGCTCGGCGAAGGCGGCCGAATCGGTCGACGTGTTCGTGGTTTCGGTTCCGGTCTGACCCATCGCCTGACGTTCGGTCGTGGGCTTCAGGCTCGAGGCGCCGGTGCCGTTCTGGGCGATCTGGTCCTCGGAAAAGACACTGTCGCCGCCGAAGGAACCGTCGCCGCCGCCGGAGATGCGGCTGAGCGGAATCGTCGGGCTGAAATAGTCCGCGATGCCCTTGCGCTGTTTTTCCGTCGTCGCGTTCAACAGCCACATCAGCATGAAGAAGGCCATCATGGCGGTCACGAAGTCGGCATAGGCGACCTTCCACGCCCCACCGTGGTGCCCGCCGCCGCCGACGACCTTCTTGCGCTTGATGATGACTGGCGCGGCATTCTTCTGCCCGGCCATCCCACCAACCTTTTCCTTTCACCCGGGAAAAGGGCTAGCAGGGCGGGCTTAAGGTTGTGCTAATGCGCGTTGCCCAGACCTTTGAGTCAGGTCATCCCGCGCAGCGTTTCGCCGCCTCGTCGAGGGCTGCGCTGACACCGAGGAGCGAGAAGGTGTCCTTCGTCTGCGTTCCGCGGCCCGACCGCGCGCTCAGCACCGCCGACGAGCCTGCCTTCAGCGCCGCCGTGATCTTGGCATCGTCTTCCTTCGACCCCGACCACGCCCATTCGCCTTCGGTGAAAAGGTCGAACGTCGTCCCGCCGATGTCGAGGGTGACCGTCGATCCGCTCGCGAAGGGATAGCCGCCGGTAAAGGAAACCTCGCCCGCGGCCGACCCCGGCCGATAGGTAACGAAAAGCAGGATGTCCCCCCGCCGGACCGAGACGGCCTGGCCGTCCTTGGAGTTCACCGTCTCCTTCGGGGCGGTCACCGCCCAGCATTCCTTCGGGCTTTCCTCGACGAAGACGCTCCAGTCGGTGTTCGCGGCCACCCGATTGGTGGACACCTGTGCGGAGGCGCCAGTCGCGGTGGTCAGCGCCAGGAGAAGGGCGCCGGTCCTGCGCCAGGTCGGTGAAGTCATGAGTCTGATGCCTCCGCTGCGTCTGCCACGGCAATCCCGCGTTCCCTCTTCCCCGCCGTCCGGCGCGGCCGCTTTTGGATGGCGGGATGCCCGTCAACTCGATATCCCGGTCTTAGCGCGAATCCCGGAGGGGGGAAAAGCCCCGGAGGCGGAATTTTGCGCAAAGGGAGGCACCATGCCGGCGATACCGATGATCGAGCTCTGGCGCGGCGGGATGCTGGAGAGCGTCCATGCCGGCCACGCGGTGATCTGCGACGCCCGGGGCGAGGTGATCGAGGCCTGGGGCGAGCCCGCGGCGGTGATCTTTCCGCGGTCGTCCTGCAAGATGCTTCAGGCCCTGCCACTGGTGGAAAGCGGCGCGGCCGACCGGTTCGGGCTGGGCACCGCCCAACTTGCATTGGCCTGCGCGAGCCACAACGGCGCCCATATCCATACCGACGCCGTCGGCCGCTGGCTCGCCGGCCTCGGGCTTGGCGAGCCGGACCTGCGTTGCGGGCCGCAGATGCCCGACGACCCCGAGGCGCGCAAGGAACTGGTCTGCGGGGGCGGCACGCCTTGCCAGATCCACAACAACTGCTCGGGCAAGCACGCGGGGTTCCTGACGTTCGGCCGCCACCTCGGCGCCGGGCCGGAGTATGTCGAGCCCGACCACCCGGTGCAGCGGGCGGTGCGCGCCGCCTTCGAGGAGGTGACCGGCGAGGCTTCGCCCGGCTACGGCATCGACGGCTGCTCGGCACCGAACTTCGCCACCAGCCTGCATGGGCTTGCGCGCGCGATGGCGCGGCTCGCGGCGGCCGACCCGGACGGTTCGGCGCGCGATCGCGCCGGCGCGCGGCTCTGGCGGGCGATGGCGGCACATCCCGAGCTTGTGGCGGGCGAAGGGCGCGCCTGCACCGAGCTGATGCGCGCGATGGGGGGCAGGGTGGCGGTCAAGACCGGAGCCGAAGCGGTCTTCGTGGCGATCCTGCCGGAGCTGAAGCGCGGCATCGCGCTGAAGATCATGGATGGCGGCGCAAGGGCGTCGGAGGCCGCGATCACCGCGCTTCTGCTGCGGACGGGCCTGCTCGAGGCGGGCCATCCGGTGGTGGAAAGACTGCTGACCGGCCCGATGCGAAACCGCCGCGGCATCGCCGTGGGCGAGATGCGGCTCGCCCCGGGATTCGCCGTCTGATCCGGCGGCGCGCCCGTTCGGGGCGCAAGACCTTCTCTCGCCGCCGGCGCCGTCGCGCCGGTGGTTCGGGTGCCTCCGGCGGGGGTATTTCGGCAACGAAGACGCCCGTCAGGCGAAGTCGTCGGCGGCGTAGCCCTGGATATAGAGAAGGGCCGTGAGATCGCCGTGGTTGATGCGGATGTCGCATTGTGCGGCGACCGAGGGCTTGGCATGAAGGGCGACGCCCGCGCCCGCGAGATGCAGCATCCCGAGATCGTTGGCGCCGTCGCCCACGGCGATGACGTCGGAATGGGCGAGGCCGAGGCGGGCGCTGATCTCCTCGAGCGCGGCGATCTTGGCCTCGCGCCCGAGGATCGGCCGGGCGACTTCGCCGATGAGCCTGCCGTTCTCGGCCAGGAGCGTGTTGGCGCGGTGTTCGTCGAAGCCGAGATCGGCTGCGACGGCGGTGGTGAAGGCGGTGAACCCGCCCGAGACCAGCGCCGCGTAGCCGCCGTTCGCCTTCATGGTGGCGATCAGGGTACTGCCGCCGGGGGTGAAGGTGATGCGTTCGGCCAGAACCTGGCCGATCACGCTTTCCGGCAGGCCCTTGAGAAGCGCCACGCGTTCAAGAAGCGCGCCTTCGAAGTCAAGCTCGCCGTTCATGGCCCGCGCCGTGATCGCGGCGACACGGGGGCCGACGCCCGCCATGTCGGCAAGCTCGTCGATGCATTCCTGCCCGATCATGGTGGAATCCATGTCGGCCAGAAGCATCTTCTTCCGCCGCCCCGCGTCCGGCTGGACCACGAGGTCGATGCCGAGGTCCTGCAGGGCCTGCCAGGTTTCCCAGCGGTTGCCGGGCGGCCCGGCCACCGGAAACTCTGCGGCGATGCCGGGGGCGAGCCAGCGTGCCGTCCCGCCCCCCCAGGCTTTGCTGAGCGCCTCGACGGTGGCGCGGTCGAGATTGGCGCGGCCCGGGTTGGCGAGGAGCGTGGCGATCGGCATGGTGTCCAGTCCTGTGGCGAAGTTTCCGATAGTGGAGGCGGGCGTCGGTTTTGGTCGGTCAAACGGCGCTTTAGAGCAGATTTCCGGCTTGTGCCAGCCGCCGCCGCGCTTTATTCCCGGCGGCGGGACACCCCTCCCCAACGAGGGGCGTATATCTGGAAGGATACCAGCAATGGTGACGACGACCCCGGCCGCGCGCCCGGCAAATCCGCGCTTCTCTTCGGGCCCCTGCACGAAGATCCCAGGCTTCTCCCTCGACATGCTCTCGGATGCGCCGCTCGGTCGGTCGCACCGTGCCGCCATCGGCAAGGCCAGGCTGAGGGAGGCGATCGAGTTGACCCGCGAGGTTCTGGGCGTGCCCGCCGGCTACCGCATCGGCATCGTTCCCGCCTCCGACACCGGCGCGGTGGAGATGGCGCTGTGGTCGCTTCTGGGCGCCCGCCCGGTGGAGATGCTGGCCTGGGAATCGTTCGGCGAGGGCTGGGTGACCGATGTGGTCAAGCAACTGAAGCTCGACGCCACCGTGAAGAAGGCGCCCTACGGCGAGATCGTCGATTTCGCGCAAGTCGATTTCGACCGCGACGTGGTCTTCACCTGGAACGGCACGACCTCAGGCGTGCGGGTGCCGGATGGCGGTGCGATTCCGGCCAGCCGCGCCGGCCTGACGATCTGCGACGCGACCAGTGCCGCCTTCGCGATGGACCTGCCCTGGGACAAGCTCGATGTCACCACCTTCTCCTGGCAGAAGGCGCTTGGCGGCGAGGGCGGGCATGGTGTCCTGATCCTGTCGCCGCGCGCGGTCGCGCGGCTGGAAAGCCACACGCCGGCCTGGCCCATGCCGAAGATCTTCCGCATGACCAAGGGCGGCAAGCTGATCGAGGGCATCTTCGAGGGCGAGACGATCAACACGCCCTCGATGCTCTGCGTCGAGGACTACCTTGTCGCGCTGAAATGGGCCAAGGCGATCGGCGGGCTCAAGGCGCTGATCGCGCGGGCCGAGGCGAATGCGCAGGTGATCGCCGATTTCGTCGCCGGCCGCGACTGGATCGCCAACCTCGCCGCCGATCCGGCGACGGCCTCGACGACGAGCGTCTGCCTGATGTTCACCGACGCCCGCATCAGGGATGGTGCGGCCTTCGCCAAGGCGGTGGCGAAGCGGCTGGAGAAGGAAGGCGTGGCGCTGGATGCCGGGGCCTATCGCGACGCCCCGCCGGGTCTCAGGATCTGGTGCGGCTCGACCGTCGAGACTGCCGATGTCGCCGCGCTGATGCCCTGGATCGACTGGGCCTTCGCCGCCGAGATCGAAGCGCAGGCCAGGGCGGCCTGACCCCCCGAACATCATCCCCGCGCAGGCGGGGGCCTTCAACGATACCCGCCTTTGCGGGCATGACAGGACAACGAAAATGGCACCCAGGGTTCTCGTCTCCGACAAGCTGTCGGAAACCGCCGTCCAGATCTTCCGCGACCGCGGGGTCGAGGTCGACTACCTGCCCGATCTCGGCAAGGACAAGGAAAAGCTTCTCGAGGTGATCGGCGGCTATGACGGCCTCGCGATCCGCTCCGCCACCAAGGTCAGCGAGAAGGTGCTGGCCGCCGCGACCCGGCTCAAGGTGATCGGCCGCGCCGGGATCGGGGTCGACAACGTCGACATTCCGGCCGCCTCGAAGCGGGGCGTGATTGTGATGAACACGCCCTTCGGCAACTCGGTTACCACCGCCGAACATGCCATCGCCATGATGTTCGCGGTCGCGCGGCAACTGCCGGAGGCGTCGGAAAGCACCCACGCCGGCAAGTGGGAGAAGAACCGCTTCATGGGGGTGGAGCTGTTCAACAAGACGCTCGGCGTGATCGGTGCCGGCAACATCGGCTCGATCGTCTGCGACCGCGCGCTGGGGCTGCACATGAAGGTGATCGCCTATGACCCGTTCCTGAGCGAGGAGCGCGCCAAGGCGATCGGCGTCACCAAGGTGGAGCTTGACGAGCTTCTCCACCGGGCCGACTTCATCACGCTCCACGTTCCCTTGACCGACAAGACCCGCAACATCCTGTCGAAGGCGGCGATCGCCCGGACGAAGAAGGGCGTGCGGATCATCAACTGCGCCCGGGGCGGCCTGGTGGACGAGGCAGCACTGGCCGAGGCGCTGAAGTCGGGCCATGTCGCCGGCGCCGCCTTCGACGTGTTCGAGACCGAGCCGGCGACGGACAGCCCGCTCTTCCACCTGCCGAACGTCGTCGTTACCCCGCATCTCGGCGCCTCCACCACCGAGGCGCAGGAGAACGTCGCCCTCCAGGTGGCCGAGCAGATGTCGGACTACCTCCTGACCGGGGCGGTGCAGAACGCGCTCAACATGCCGTCGGTCACCGCCGAGGAAGCCACCGTGATGGGGCCCTGGCTGAAGCTCGCCCAGCATCTCGGCGCCTTCGCCGGCCAGATGACGGCCGAGCCGGTCAAGGCGATCAACATCCTCTACGACGGCACGGTGGCGAAGATGAATCTGCAGGCGCTGAACTGCGGTGCCATCGCCGGGATCATGAAGGCCACCAACCCCGACGTGAACATGGTCTCCGCCCCAGTCGTGGCGCGAGAACGCGGCATACAGATCTCGACCACCAGCCAGGAGAAGGCGGGCGTCTTCGACGGCTACATGAAGCTCACCGTGGTGACCGACCGACGCGAGCGGTCGATCGCGGGCACGGTCTTCTCCGACGGCAAGCCGCGCTTCATCCAGATCAAGGGCATCAACATTGACGCCGAGATCGGCAGCCACATGCTCTACACCACCAACGAGGATGTGCCGGGCATCATCGGCACGCTCGGCCAGACCCTCGGGGACGCCGGGGTAAACATCGCCAACTTCACTCTCGGCCGATCGGGCGTGGGGCGCGACGCGATCGCGCTTCTCTACCTGGACGAGGCCCTGAAGCCGGAGGTGATCCGGGCGCTGGAGGCCACCGGCCTCTTTACCCAGGTGCGGCCGCTTGTCTTCGACGTAGGCTGAGCGTGATCCGGCGGGCGATTGCCGGGCGCGGCGGGCCGCGTTAGGGTCCGCCCGCAACGGCAGGCGGGCAAGGCATGCGAACCTACGCGATCGGCGACATCCACGGGGCGCTCGACAAGCTCGAGGAGGTCCATGCAAGGATCGCCGCCGACCGGCGTGCGACCGGCGACGCGGAGGCGCCGGTCGTCCATATCGGCGATCTGGTGGATCGCGGCCCCGACAGCCGCGGGGTGATCGACTTCCTTTTGAACGGAATCGGCGCCGGTGCGCCGTGGATCGCGATCAAGGGCAACCACGACCGCATGTTCACGGGCTTTCTCGACGATCCCGACAGCCAGGATCCGGGGCTGCGCGAGGGGCTGCACTGGATCGACCCGGCGCTTGGCGGCGACCGGACGCTCGCCTCCTACGGCGTGGGCGGCGCGGGCGAGCGGATGCTGTTCGACCTGCATGAGGCCGCACTCAGGGCCGTGCCGCCGGCGCATGTGGCGTTCCTGAACGGTCTGGCCCTCAGCCACCGGCGGGGGAAGGTGCTGTTTGTCCATGCCGGTATCCGCCCCGGCGTGCCCCTGGCCGAACAGAGCGAGGGCGATCTTCTGTGGATCCGGCGTGCCTTCCTCGACGACCGGAGCGACCACGGGGCGCTCGTCGTGCATGGCCACACGCCGGTCGACGCGGTCACGCATTACGGCAACCGGGTGAACATCGACACCGGAGCGGGCTATGGAAGGGCGCTGGCGGCGGTGGTGATCGAAGGGAAGCGGGTCTGGCTGCTCGGCCCGGGAGGGCGGGAAGCTGTCCTGCCGCGCGGGGTTCCCGCGCCATGACCGGCGGCGCGGCCCTCCGCCCGCTGACCATGTTCAGCCGCCCCCGGATCGTCCGCCACGAGATCGCCGAGCCGCGCTGGACGCTGCCCGGCCTGACCATCGCCATCCTCGCCGACCTGCACGTCTGCCGCCCCTGGACGCCGCTTCCGGCCATCGCCCGGATCGTCGCGGCGACGAATGCGCTTCGGCCCGACCTGATCCTGATTCCGGGCGATTTCATCGCCGACCGCAACCTGCCCGCGCTGTCCGTGCCCGCGGCCGAAATCGTTGCGGCCCTTGCGCCGCTGGAGGCACCGCTGGGCGTCGCGGCGGTGCTCGGCAACCACGACTGGTGGGATTGCCGGCTGTCGCGGCGGACCAGGTTCGCGCGGAATTCGGTCGCCGAGGCGTTGGAGACCAGCGCGATCCGGCTTTTGCCGAATGCCGCCATCCGGCTGGAGCACGGCACCGGCTTCTGGCTGGTCGGCATCGACAGCCAGCGTGCGCTCCGCCGCCTCGGCCATCCGGGCCTGCACGATCCGACCCGCGCCTTCGCCGAGGTTCCGGCAGGCGCGCCAGCGATCCTCATGGCGCACGAGCCGGACTATTTCGCCGAAGGCGACGCGCGGGCCTTCCTCCAGATCAGCGGCCATACCCACGGCGGCCAGGTGAACCTCGCCGGCTGGCGGCCGCTCACGCCCTCGGCCTACCGTTCGCGCTATGGCTGGGGGCATATCCGCGAGGGCGGGCGCCATCTGATCGTCTCGGGCGGGGTCGGCTATTCGGGCATCCCTCTCAGGGTCTTCCAGCCGCCCGAAATCACGCTGGTTTCGCTGCGGCGCGGCAGCTAGAGTTTCCCCGCTTTCACCAGGGGAGAACCGCATGAGCGACGATATCGTGATTCTGTCCGGCGCGCGCACCGCCATCGGCACCTTCGGCGGCGCGCTTGCCGGGATGGCGCCCATCGACACCGCGACGGTGGCGGCGAAGGCCGCGATGGAGCGCGCCGGCGTGGAGGGCGGCCGGATCGGCCATGTGGTCTTCGGCCATGTGATCAACACCGAGCCTAGGGACATGTATCTGAGCCGGGTCGCCGCGATCCAGGCAGGCATCCCCGACGGAACCCCGGCGATGAACGTGAACCGGCTCTGCGGTTCCGGCGCACAGGCCATCGTCTCGGCGGCGCAGAGCCTGATGCTGGGGGACGCGGACTTTGCGCTCGCCGGCGGGGCAGAGGCGATGAGCCGTGCTCCCTACGTGCTGTCGGCCGCGCGCTTCGGCCAGAAGATGGGCGACACCAAGGCCATCGACATGATGACCGGCGCGCTGACCTGCCCGTTCGGGACCGGCCACATGGGCGTCACGGCAGAAAACGTCGCGCGCGAGCACGGCATCAGCCGCACCGATCAGGATGCCTTCGCGATGGAAAGCCAGACCCGCGCGGCGAAGGCGATCGCCGACGGCCGGTTCAGGGAGCAGATCGTCCCGGTCGAGATTCCCTCGCGCAAGGGACCGGTCAGCTTTGATGCCGACGAGCATCCGAAGGCGACGAGCCTCGAGGCGCTGGCCGGGCTGAAGGCGGTGTTCCAGAAGGACGGAACGGTGACGGCGGGCAATGCGAGCGGCATCAACGACGGCGCGGCGGCGCTGGTGCTCGCCCGCGCCGGGGCGGCGGCGAAGGCGGGGCTGAAGCCCAGGGCGCGGATCCTCGGCTATGCCCACGCCGGCGTGCGGCCCGAGGTCATGGGGATCGGCCCGGTCCCGGCGGTCGCGGCGCTTCTCAACCGCACCGGCCTTTCGGTCGGCGATTTCGACGTGATCGAATCCAACGAGGCCTTCGCGGCGCAGGCGCTTGCGGTGTCGCGGCAACTGGGCTTCGATCCGGCCAGGGTGAACCCCAATGGCGGGGCCATCGCGCTTGGCCATCCGGTGGGGGCGACGGGGGCGATCCTCGCCGTGAAGGCGCTTTACGAGCTTGAGCGCGGCGGCGGCCGCTACGCGCTCGTCACCATGTGCATCGGCGGCGGCCAGGGCATCGCGCTCGCGCTCGAGCGGGTGTGACGGGCAACCTGACGAAGGCCGCCCCGGGGGCGCGGCCTGCCTCCGGCGGGGGTATTTCGGCAACGGAGAAGCTAGAGCGTGTCTGCGCTTGATTGAATCTGGAAGAGGATTCCGCGATTGATCGTGATGTGCTTCACTGTGACCACCAGACAATGGGGGTGAAGTATGGTGGCACCACTTTCGATGGACCTGCGGATGCGGATTGCGTCGG
>JAUQYA010000022.1 GCA_030837785.1 Albidovulum sp. | reverse complement strand
GATCATGACCGGCTATGTCGAGACCTTCCGCAACGTGCCGCTTCTGCTGTGGATCTTCGTGATCTACGCGATCTTCACCGAGATCACGCCGACGCCGAACCAGTTCCGCGTGACCGAACAGATGATCGCCGAGGGCAAGGCTCCCGAGGCGACGATGAAGGTGTTCGACAGCGTCGCCATCACCAACCGCGGCACCTTCGTCCCGATGCCGGAAGTGTCCCGCAGCCTCGGCTCGGTCGACATCCTCGCGGTGCCGATCAGCCTCAACGTGATCGCCTTTCTCGTGGCCGTCGCCATCGCGGTCTTGCTTCACCGGACGATCCAGAAAAGCGCCGCGCAGGTGCAGGAGGCGACCGGCGTGCGGCCGGTGACATGGTGGAAGAGCCTGCTGGCGATTATGGTGCCGCCGGTCGGCCTTCTCGTCGCGCTCGGCTTCCACTTCAGCTATCCCGAACTTGCCGGGTTCAACTTCAAGGGCGGCCTCCTGGTGTCGAACGCGCTGATGGCGCTGTGGCTGGCGCTGTCGCTCTATACCGCGGTCTTCATCGCCGAGATCGTGCGCGCCGGCATCATGGCGATCTCCAAGGGCCAGACCGAGGCCGCCTATGCGCTGGGCCTGCGCCCCGGCCGCACGATGCGGCTCGTCATCCTGCCGCAAGCGCTGAGGGTGATCATCCCGCCGCTGATCTCGCAGTTCCTGAACCTGACCAAGAACTCCTCGCTCGCCATCGCCGTCAGCTACATGGACCTGCGCGGCACGCTCGGCGGCATCACCCTCAACCAGACCGGGCGGGAACTGGAGTGCATCCTGCTGATGATGCTCATCTACCTCGCGCTCAGCCTGATGATCTCGGGGGCGATGAACCTCTACAACAACGCCGTGAAGCTGAAGGAGCGCTGAGATGTCAGAGCTTCACGCCCAGACGGTTCCCTTCGTCCGCGACACGATGCTGCCGCCCGCGGCCCCACCGGCGATGCAGGCGGGCGCGATCAAGTGGCTCAGGGAAAACCTCTTCGCTGGCCCGTTCAACACCGCGCTCACGCTGGCCGGGCTCTTTCTCATCTACCTCGTCGTGCAGCAGTTCCTGCCCTGGTTCCTGCATTCGGTCTGGAACGCGAAGTCGCTCGGCGAATGCCGCGCGATCATCGAGGAACGTTGGGGCGCCGGGGCGGATGGCGCCTGCTGGGCGGTGATCCGCGAACGCTGGCCGCAGTTCCTCTACGGCTTCTATCCGGCCGAGCTTTACTGGCGGCCGGTGCTGGCCCTCGGGCTTCTGCTGATCTGCCTCGGGCCGGTCCTGTTCATGCAGAGCCGGCGCGCCGCGACGATCTTCATCTGCGCCGTCGCCGCGCTGACGCTGGCGGCACTCCTGGCGCTCGGCCAGCACAACATCCTCGCGCTCGCCGTGCTGGCAGCACTCGTCGCGGTGCAGTTCCTTGCGCCGGACCGGCTTCTCTATGTCTCGCTCCTCTATCCGGCAATGGGGTTCTGGCTCCTCTGGGGCGGGTCGGTCTGGCTTCCGATCGTGGCGATCCTCGGCTTTGTCGCCGGCTGGGGCGCGCTCCGGCTGATCCAGCCCGCGGCGGGTTCGATCATCGGGCTTGCGGCGGCCGTTCTGCTGCCGGTGCTCTGGTGGCTTTTCGCCGCCGGTCCCGTGGCCGAGGCGCTCCAGCAGGCCCTGCCGGTGGCGATCGATGTCGTCCGCTCGGAACGCTTCGGCGGCTTCGTCCTCGCCCTCACCATCGGCGTCACGGGCATCGCGTTTTCGCTGCCGATGGGGATCGTCCTCGCGCTCGGCCGGCGGTCGGACATGTTCCTGGTCAAGACACTCTGCGTCGGCTTCATCGAGTTCATCCGCGGCGTGCCGCTGATCACGCTTCTCTTCGTCGCCTCGCTGCTTCTGAACTATTTCCTGCCGCCGGGCACCAACTTCGACATCATCCTGCGCGTCATCATCATGGTGACGATCTTCTCGGCGGCCTATATCGCCGAGGTGATCCGCGGCGGCCTCGCCGCGCTGCCGCGCGGGCAATACGAGGCCGCCGATGCGCTCGGGCTCGACTACTGGAAGGCGCAGCGGCTGATCATCATGCCGCAGGCGCTGAAGATCTCGATCCCCGGCATCGTCTCGTCCTTCATCGGGCTTTTCAAGGATACCACGCTTGTGATCTTCGTGGGCCTGCTCGATCCCTTGAAGGGGATCACCGATGCGGTCCGCGCCTCGATCGAATGGAAGGGCACCTACTGGGAGCCCTACATCTTCGTCGGCCTGATCTTCTGGATCATCTGCTTCAGCATGTCGCGCTATTCGATGTATCTCGAACGGCTCTTGAAACGCGAACACCGGTAAGGAGCGACCCAATGTCGGACCCCCACGCCGTCACCCGTCAGATCGACCGCAGCCAGATGCAGGTTTCGGAAGAGGTCGCGATCCAGATCACCAACATGAACAAATGGTATGGCACCTTCCACGTGCTGCGCGACATCAACATGACGGTCAACCGTGGCGAACGCATCGTCGTCTGCGGACCCTCCGGGTCGGGCAAGTCGACGTTGATCCGCTGCATCAACCGGCTGGAGGAACACCAGTCGGGCCGGATCATCATCGAGGGGACGGAGCTTTCGTCGGACCTCAAGAACATCGACAAGGTCCGGTCCGAGGTCGGCATGGTGTTCCAGCACTTCAACCTCTTCCCGCATCTGACGATCCTGGAAAACTGCACCCTCGCCCCCATCTGGGTCCGCAAGGTTCCGAAGAAGGAAGCCGAGGAAACGGCGATGCACTTCCTCGAAAAGGTGAAAATCCCCGAACAGGCGCACAAGTATCCCGGCCAGCTTTCGGGCGGCCAGCAGCAACGGGTGGCGATCGCCCGCGCGCTCTGCATGAAGCCGAGGATCATGCTCTTCGACGAACCGACCTCGGCGCTTGACCCCGAGATGATCAAGGAAGTGCTCGACACGATGATCCAGCTGGCCGAGGAGGGGATGACGATGCTCTGCGTCACCCACGAGATGGGCTTTGCCCAGGCAGTGGCGAACCGGGTGATCTTCATGGACCAGGGCCAGATCGTCGAGCAGAACGAGCCCAGGGAGTTCTTCAACAACCCGCAGTCGGAGCGGACCAAGCTGTTCCTGAGCCAGATCCTCGGCCACTGACCGGAGGAGGCCCGCCGACTCAGTCGCGCCCGGCGGGCACGAAGAAATCAAGCACGCTGCCCGTGCCGGCCCTCGCCTCTGACCAGTCGGCGATCTGGAAATCGACGACCAGCGTCGCGGCTGTCGGATAGCGGCGGAAATCGGGGTGCACGGGGGCGCGCGCGGGCAGCATCGCCGCGAAGGCGGCGATGCCGGGATTGTGGCCGATCATCATCACGCAGTCGCCCCTGACGCGCTGAAGCACGGCCAGCATCGCGTCGGGCGAGGCATGGTAAAGCGCCTCGACATAGGTGACGCTCGGCGTCACCTCCAGCGGCGCGGCGGCGGCCCGCGCCCAGGTTTCGCGCGTGCGCTCGGCGGTGGAACAGAGCACCTCGTCGGGCTCGTAGCCGCGCGAATGCAACCATTCGCCCAGTTCCAGCGCGGCACGGCGCCCGCGGGCATTCAGCGGGCGGTCATGATCGGCCATCGCCGGATCGTCCCAGGCGGACTTGGCGTGGCGCGTCAGGATCAGGCGGCGGTGGCCGGCGGGGATCATCGGTGAAAGAGCCTCATGTGATGGGCGGACTGTTCCGGCAGCCTGCCATAGCGATGCGAGACCGGGCAAGCGCGGCGAACGAGACAGCCTGCGGAAAGGCACTCCGCGCCGGGCGCGGTGTCGAGAAAGGCGTGGCAGGCGGCCAGGTCATAGCCCCCGGCCGTCAACGCGCGCGGCGGGCAGGCCGAAAGGCAGGGCCGGTCAACGCAGCTTTCACAGGGCGACACGCCCGGCGGGGCGGGCAGGTCGATCCGGTCCGGCAGCGCGATCGCCCCGCGGTAGGACACCATCAGCCCCGCGGTGTCGTGGACCAGAAGCGTGGCAGGCGAGGCGAAGGCCCGGCCCGACCGCAGCGCCCAGGCAAAGAACGGATGGTGGGGCGGTCCGCCGAAGGGAAAGAGCGCCCGGCCGCCCATGTCCTCGGCGAGGCGGCCGAGGACGCGGACGGACCAGCGGTCCATCGGATCGGCCGCGCCGTCCTGCCATTCCGGTGATGCGGTGAAGGTGGCCCAGAACCCCGGCTCGCGCGGACCGAGGAGGAAAAGCGTGCCGCTGCCCTCGGGCATCCCGTCGCCCGCCTTCGGGTGGAACGCCCCGAAGATGTCGAGCGCCGCCCCCGCCGCGCCGGCGGCGATGTCGTCGTAAGCCGTCACCGCGCGCGCGGCTTCACGCGCGGCTCGGTCGAGCGGATGATCGAGCCCGCGCCGTGGTCGGTGAACAGTTCCAGAAGGCAGGCATTGGGCTGGCGCCCGTCGAGGATCACCGCCGCGCGCACGCCCCCTTCGACCGCGGCCAGCGCGGTTTCGACCTTGGGGATCATCCCGCCCGAGATCGTGCCGTCGGCGATCATCGCCCGCACCTCCTCGGGCGAAAGCTGGGTCACCACCTCGCCATCCTGGTTCTTCACCCCCGACACGTCGGTCAGGAGGAGAAGGCGATCAGCCTTGAGCGCCGCGGCCAGCGCGCCCGCGGCGGTGTCGCCGTTGACGTTGAAGGTCTCGTTGGCGTTCATGCCGGTGGCGACGGGGGCCACGACCGGGATGATCCCGGCCGCGAAGAGGTCGCGCAGCACCTGCACGTTCATCTCCACCGGCTTGCCCACGAAGCCAAGCTCCGGGTCGTCGGCTTCGCAGACCATCAGGTCGTCGTCCTTGCCGGAAAGCCCCACCGCGCGGCCGCCCTCGTCCATGATCGCCTGCACGATCCGCTTGTTGACGAGGCCGGTCAGCACCATCTCCACCACCTCGACCGTGGCCTTGTCGGTCACCCGCTTGCCGCGCACGAATTCGGACTTGATGCCGAGGCGCGAGAGAAGGTCGTTGATCATCGGCCCGCCGCCGTGGACGACGACCGGGTTCACCCCCACCTGCCGCATCAGCACGACGTCGCGGGCAAATTCGGCCATCGCCGCCTCGTCGCCCATCGCATTGCCGCCGAACTTCACGACGACCACGGCGCCGGCGTAGCGTTGCAGGTAGGGAAGGGCCTCGGACAGGGTCCGGGCGGTGGCGATCCAGTCACGGTTCATGGTCTGCTTTCTCATCGCGGGCGGTCCTGGGGGCGCTGTCCTGCCCCGTGTTATCCGCTCGGGGAGGGCCTGCCAAGGGTCTGGGCGGGCCGGAGGCGGTTGCGTTTCCGCGCCGGATGCCTAGCTTGGCGCGAGATTCGCGGAGGCCCGGATGAGCGAGACCAGGACATTACTTCTGACCGGCGCGTCGCGCGGGATCGGCCATGCGACGGTGATGCGCTTTGCCCGGGAGGGCTGGCGGGTGATCACCTGTTCGCGCCAGCCCTTCCCCGAGAAATGCCCCTGGGGCGGCGGGCGAGAGGATCACATCGTCATCGACCTCGCCGATCCGAACCGGACCATCGAGGCGATCGAGGCGATCCGCGCCCGGCTCGGCGGCAAGCTGCACGCGCTGGTGAACAACGCCGGCGTCTCGCCCAAGGGGCCGGGCGGCGGCCGGCTGAACACGCTCGACACCGACCTCAGAACCTGGGGCCAGGTCTTCCATGTTAACTTCTTCGCCTCGATCGTGCTGGCGCGCGGGCTGAGGGAGGAGCTTTCGGCGGCGAAGGGGGCGGTGGTCAACGTGACCTCGATCGCGGGCTCGCGCGTGCATCCCTTCGCCGGTGCCGCCTATGCCACCTCGAAGGCGGCGCTGAAGGCGCTGACGCGCGAGATGGCGCATGATTTCGGCCCCCTCGGCGTGCGGGTCAACGCGATCGCGCCCGGCGAGATCGAGACCTCGATCCTTTCGCCCGGGACGGAGAAGATCGTCGAGACGCTGCCCCTGCGCCGTCTCGGCCAGCCATCGGAGGTCGCCGAGGTGATCTGGTTCCTCTGTTCGGATGCCTCGTCCTATGTCACGGGAACCGAGATCGAGGTGAACGCCGGGCAGCACGTCTGAGGATGCGCCGGCACCCCTCGGGGGGATTTCGGCACCGAAGCAGCAGGCCTATTCAAGCCCGGCGATGATCGCGCGGAGAGACTCGATGCCGTCGCCCTTTTCCGACGAGGTGACGACAAGCTCGGGGTAGGCGGCGGGATGTTTCTGCAAGGCTGCGCGGACCTCTTCCAGAACCCTCTCGCGGTCGGCGGGTCTCACCTTGTCGGCCTTGGTCAGCACGGTCTGGAACGGGACGGCGGCACGGTCGAGCAGCGTCAGGATCTCCTCGTCCACCGGTTTGATGCCGTGGCGCATGTCGATCAGCACGAAGGCGCGGCGCAGCGTCGCGCGCCCTGCAAGGTAGGCCTTGAGCAGCGCCTGCCACCGGGCCACGACCGCCACCGGCGCCTCGGCGAAGCCGTAGCCGGGCAGGTCGACAAGATAGCGCGTGTCGCCGAGCGCGAAGAAGTTGATCTCCTGCGTGCGGCCGGGGGTGTTGGAGGCGCGGGCAAGGTTCCTGCGCCCGGTCAGCGCGTTGATCAGCGAGGACTTCCCCACGTTCGAGCGGCCGGCGAAGCAGACCTCGATCCGGTCGGCGGGCGGCAGGGCGTCCATCGCCACGACGCCCTTCACGAAATCGACCGGCCCGGCGAACATCAGCCTGCCGCGTTCGGCGGCGTCGGGATCGGGGGCATGGGCCAGGGGGAAGGGGATCGCGGTCACAGTACTTCCACCCGGTCGCCGCGCGCGATGGCGCCCCCCTCCACCACGGTGCAGAAGACGCCGAGGTCGGTGTGGCCATAGCTCCGTTCGAGAAGCGGCAGCATGTCGATGTCGCGCGTGCCGGTTTCGGGGTTGGCGTCGGTCGCCCGGCAGCGGCCGATCCGCGCAACCGGCCGGAGGCGCGCGGCGCCCACGCGAATCTCGCGCCCGATGAGGTCGAACTCGGCCAGGGGCGCCCAGCCATCGACCCAGAGGTTGGCGCGGAAGCGGCACTGCGACAGCGGCGCGCCGGCGCGCGCCGAAAGATCGGCGAGCGAGGCGGTGCCGATCAGCGAGACGTAGGGCACGGATTCGTCGGTGAGCGGCTGGCCCGGGGCGCGGACCACCGCTACCGGCGCCGGTGCGTCCTCGGGCCAGATCGGGCCGAGCCAGGCGATGAGCCTTTCCTGGTCGGGGGCCGCATCGGGGTCGATCTCGAGCGGTCCGAGGTTGGGATGGTCGAGCCGCAGGAGCCCGCCGGCCTGCATCTCGGCGGTCACCGCCATGAGCGATGGCCCGGCCCGTCCGGTCAGGAAGTTGGCCTTCCGGCCCCATTCGCTGGCCCGGCCGTCCGGGTGTCGGCTGATCTTCGCGCGGTCGTTGAGCACGGCCCATTCCCGGTCGAGCTGCAGCGACTGCCCCGCGCTCAGCTCCGCCTCGCCCAGGTCTTCGGCCCCGACTGACTTGATCGGGTGGCGGAAGATCCGGGCGAGCCTGGCGGTCATTTCGGCTTGGCCTTGCCGTCCGGGCCCGCGGGCTTGCGCTGGAAGCCGGAACGGATGTTTCCGAACAGGTCCGGGCGTTTGCCGTGCATCGACATGATCGTGTACTGCTGGAGGAAGGTGATCGTGTTGTTGGCGATCCAGTAGAGTACGAGGCCGGAGGCGAAGCTGCCGAGCATGAACATGAAGATCCACGGCATCCAGGCGAAGATCGCCTGTTGGGTGGGATCGGCAGGGGCGGGGTTCAGCTTCTGCTGGAACCACATCGAGATGCCGAGAAGGATCGGCAGCACGCCGAGCGAGAACATGAAGAACAGGCTCCCCGGTTCCGGCGTGGCGAAGGGCAGAAGCCCGAAGAGGTTCAGGATCGACGAGGGATCGGGCGCCGAGAGGTCGTGGATCCAGCCCACGAAGGGGGCGTGGTAAAGCTCGATCGTGACGTAGATGACCTTGTAGAGCGAGAAGAAGATCGGGATCTGCAGAAGGATCGGCAGGCAGCCCGAGGCCGGGTTCACCTTGTTCTTCTTGTAAAGCTCCATCATCCCCTGCTGGAGCTTCTGGCGGTCTTCGCCGGCCAGTTCCTTCAGCTTCTCCATCTCGGGCTGAAGTTCCTTCATCCGCGCCATCGAGATGTAGGAGTGCCGCGCGAGCGGGAAGACCAGAAGCTTGATGATCACCGTCAGCGCGATGATCGCGAAACCCATGTTGCCGATCGCGCCGTGCAGCCAGTGCAGAAGCCGGAACATCGGCTTGGTCAGGTAGAAATACCAGCCCCAGTCGATCGAATCGACGAAGCGGTCGACCTTCGGGCGCGAGGGATCGGCCCTGGCGCCGAGAAGCCGGTCGAACCAGCCCGGATCGTTCTGGTAGTGCGCGATTGTCTCCCATTCCTTCGCGCCGGCGAAGAGCATCGTCGTCGCCTCGGCGGAGGCGCCGGGGGCGACCTCCATCACCGGAAGCCGTGCCTCGGTCTGGTAGAGATCGACGCCGGGGACGTATTTCGCCACCGAGGTGAAGGCCTGGCCGTCGGCGGGGATGAGCGTCGTCATCCAGTACTTGTCGGTGAAGCCGATCCAGCCATTGGCGGCGGCGGCCTGAAGCTCGGCCGGGGCGCCCTCGTTGGGGTCGGTGTCGAGCTTGGGCAGGTTGGCGTACTTGATTTCCTCCAGCTTGCCGTCGGTCATCCTGACCACGCCTTCGTGCAGCACGTAGATGCGCTGGCCTTCGGGAATGCCGTGGCGGGCGATGATGCCGTAGGGCGCGAGGCGGACGGCCGCCGCGGTGCGGTTCTCCACCCGCTGCGTCACCGTGAAGAGATAGTTGTCGTCGACCGCGATGGTGCGGTGGAAGACAAGGCCGGCGCCGTTGTCCCACGACAGCGTGACAGGCTGCCCGGGCGAAAGCCTGGCGCCGCTCTCGACCGTCCATTCGGTCCTCGCGCCCGGCACCGCGGTCGCGGGCAGGTCGCCCGCGGGGGCCCAGCCATAGACGGCATAATAGGGCTTCGCGGCATCCAGCTCGGTGCTGCCCACGGGGGCGAGCAGGCGGACGTCCGGCGCGCCCTTGTCGAGCGAGACCGCGTAATCCTTGAGCGACAGGTCGTCGATCCGCCCGCCGAGGAGCGAGATCGAGCCCTTGAGCCGCGGCGTGTCGACCGGCAGGCGCGGCGCTGCGGCGACCGCGGCGGCCGCCTCGGCGGCGGCGGTGTCGGTGGTGGCCACGGTGCCGGTGCCGGTGCCGGTGGCGGGCGGGGCCGCGCCTGTCGCGGCCGGTGCCGTTCCGCCCACTGTCTGGGTCTGGGCGGGCGTCTCGGGCGCGGGCTGCGTTTCGGGCGGCGGGAACAGCGTGTACCAGAGGAGGATCACGAGGAACGACAGCACCGTCGCGAGAATAAGATTCTTGTTCTGATCGTCCATTTCGGACCCACCACCCGTCCTGCCGAGGTTTGCGCAGGTTCAACAGAACGGGCAGCGAAAGGTCAAGCGGTTTCGCCCCCGGGACAGTGGCGCGGACACCCGGGGGGCGGGGAGGAGCCGATCCGTCGCCGCCCGTTGCAACGCCGCCGGTGGCGATCCCTCCTTGCCGGCAGGTTGGCGAGCGTTCCGGCCGGTGTTCCGCGGCCTCCGCCGGTTGCCGGCCGGGGCCGGATGCCGCCCGCGCGCCCGGGCCGATCCTCAGCCGGTGCGCCGGGCGACGCCGGAGGTGGCGTCAAGCTTCGCCCGGTGGGTCCGGAGCCAGTCGTCGGTCTGGGTCAGGGCCATCGGGCGCGCGATGGCGAAGCCCTGCACATGGCTGCAGCCGAGTTGTGCCAGATGGGCGTGTTCGCCGATCGTCTCCACCCCTTCGGCGAGCGTCTCGATGCCGAGCCGTTCGGCCATCGACAGGATCGCGGCCACCATGCGCTGCTGCGACAGGTCCGAATCGACACGCGTCACATAGGACCTGTCGATCTTGATGCGGCCGACGGAGAAGCGCCGGATCGACGCCAGCGAGGCATGGCCGGTGCCGAAGTCGTCGAGGTCGATGTTGCAACCCATCCGCGAAAGCGCGGTGATGTTGTGGACGATCACGTCGTTGTCGGTCTCGGCCATGACGGATTCGAGGATTTCCACCGTCAGCCGTTCGGGCGCGAGGTCGAAGCGGTCGAGTTCCCACTTGAGCTTGGCCGCGAGGTTGGGGTTGCGCAGCTCGGCAGACGAGAAGTTCACCGCCACCTGCGGCACCCTGAGCCCCGCCCGGTCCCACCCGCGCAGCGCCGAAAGGGCCTGGCCGAGGATCACCTCGCCCAGCCGCTCGCCAAGGCCCGCGGCAAGGATCACGGGCAGGAAGTCGCCGGGCGTCAGGACGCCGCGGCTGGGGTGCTGCCAGCGCGCGAGCGCCTCGAACCCGGCGACATCGCCGGTGTCGGTCGACAGCTGCGGCTGGAAATAGGCGACGATCTCGCCGTTCTCGAGGGCGGCTTCCACCTGATCGCGAAGCGCGTCGCGCGCCAGGGCGGCGCGGCCGAGGTCGGCCGAATAGGCGCGGATGCCACCCGGCCCGTTGCGGCGCGCTTCCTCGAACGCGAGACCCGCCGCCTCGAGCACCGCCGGTCCGGTGCGCTCAGGCGCGCGGCTGGTCAGGCAGAAGCCCACCGAGGCGCTGACATAGACCGTCATCGCGTCGATCGAGACGGGTTCCCCCAGCGCGGCGCGGACCCGGCCGGCGATCTGGATCACCGCCTCGAGGTCCATGCGCCGCGCCGGCGCGAGGGCCACGGCGAAGCGGGTGCGGTCGATCCGCCCGACAATGTCGTGTTCCCGCAGGACGGCCGCGATCCGTTCGCCGATCCGATCCATCGTCCGGTCGCAGGCCTCCTGCCCGTAGGTCGCGGCAAGCTGGGTCGGATCGTCGAGGCCGACGACGATGCAGGCCGAGGCCTTGCCGGTTTCCTCCTGGCTTGCGAAGGCGCGGTCGAGGGCGGCGGTCAGGAGACGCCTGGGCGGCGTTCGCCCTGCCGCGTCCCCGGCCGCCGGCCGGGCGCCGGCCCTTGCCGACCGTGCCCGGGCCAGCACCGCCATCGGGACGCCGGCGAGGCCGGCGATGAGCGCCCCGCGCGGGCCGAACCACAAGAGCGCCAGCGCCAGCGCCGGGTAGAGACTCAGGAATTCCGGTTCGACGAGTGGCGCCGTCACGCGGCCAAGCGCGGGGATGAACTGCTTGCGGATCATGCGAACCCCTTCCGTCAAAGCCCAAAGGACGGCATCTGGGGGAACGCTAGGCGGCGCGGGTGACCGGGAGGTTAATCCGCATGCCCGCCAAGGCGCGGAATATCGCTAAAATCCGCCGGACCCGGCGCGAGCCCCGCGAAGTCGAACAGCTTCGGATCGAGCAGATGCGACGGCCGCGCATTCATCAGTGCGCGGAACATCACCTGCCGTCGACCGGGGTTCCTGGCCTCCCAACCGTCGAGGAGCTGCTTGACCTGCTTCCTTTGCAGCCCCTCCTGCGAGCCGCAGAGATCGCAGGGGATGATCGGGTAGTCCATCGCGCGGGCGAACCTCTCGCAATCGGCCTCGGCCACGAAGGCAAGCGGGCGATGGACGAAAAGGTCACCGTCCTCGTTCAGAAGCTTCGGCGGCATGGTGGCCAGGCGCCCGCCGTGGAAGAGATTCATGAAGAAGGTTTCCAGGATGTCGTCGCGGTGATGGCCGAGCACCACCGCCGAACAGCCCTCCTCGCGGGCGATGCGGTAGAGATTGCCGCGCCGGAGCCGCGAGCAGAGCGAACACATCGTGCCCCCCGGCGCGATCTTGTCGGTGACGATCGAATAGGTGTCGGCATATTCGATCCGGTGCGGGACACCCATCCGGGTCAGGAACTCCGGCAGCACCGTCGCCGGAAAGCCCGGCTGGCCCTGATCGAGGTTGCAGGCGAGAAGATCGACCGGCAGGAGCCCACGCCATTTCAGCTCGTGCAGGACGGCAAGCAGCGTGTAGCTGTCCTTGCCGCCCGACAGGCAGACGAGCCAGCGCGTGCCGCGTTCGATCATGCCATAGGCCTCGATCGCCTCGCGCACCTCGCGCACGATCCGCTTGCGAAGCTTCTTGAACTCCGTCGTCGCGGGCGCTCCGTGAAAGAGCGGATGGATATCGTCGGTTTCGTCAAGCATCTCGTTTCCTCGGAGAGGGAAACTACCTCAAAGTTCTGAGGAAGGCCAAGACAGTCAAGCCACCTGTCAGAATATTCACTGTTGGAGCGCAGACGCGTCCGGCGCAGAGGGAACGCTTCGCTCAGCAAATCTGGCGAGTGTCTCGGCAGCTTTGTCGATGTCTTGGAAGGCTAGCGTGAAATTGGAATGCCCACGGCAGCCACTCGAAACCACAAATCCCAGGCCCGGTGACCCCGGCGGGGCTTTGCCATTTTTGGCGGGAAGAATGAAGTCGATAAAGGGCGAGGCTCTCTCTCCAGTCGGCAAGCTCTCGATCCAGTCTTTCGCCTGTGAATTGAAGGTCAGGGCTTTGGCACGGCTGCGTAAACCCTCGATCGCCTGTTCGCGCGAGGCGTGGGCCAAGGTTTCTGGCGGTGGCAGATCAAGTCGTTGGGTTCTCAATGGTGTACGAATGCGGCGCAAAGTCCAAAGAAGCAGAATGAGACCTGGGACCAGTACCAGCAGGACGATCGTGGGCATGCTCATCACAGCCACACTACCAGACTCGGAGCGCCGGCCAAGTCAACGAAGCCTTTGCAAATGGAGAGGCTCGACATTGCGGTCTCGCGCACGATCCGCTTGCGGAGCTTCTTGAACTCCGTGGTCGCGGGGGCGCCGTGGAACAGCGGGTGGATGTCGTCAAGGTCGTCGAGCATGGCGCTCACCTAAACGCTCCGGTCCGTGCCGCCAAGCGGAATCGCCGGCCCGGCGGGAAACGGCGGCGGTCGCGGCCGGTCGCGCCATTGCCATGAAGCCCGGTCTTTGTCATCGTCGCAGCGGCTGGTGGGCTGTAGGGCAAAAGGGGCCGTCGGGCGTGGCGGAACGCGACGAGAGACCTGCGGATGCGCCGGGGACGGTGGCCCGGGGCCTTGGCGCCTGGACGGGTGTTCTCGTCTTCGGCTTCGGCACTGCGGCGGGTTTCCTCGTCGCCTTTTCCGGTCTCGCGTTCCTCGAGGATGGCGCGGGCCTCATCGTCCTCGTCTTCCTGTCCGCGCTCTTCGTGGTCGCGCTTCTTGGCGCGCTCCTCTTTCTTGCCCGAAAGCCGATCCTTCGCCGCCTCTTCGGACATGCGGAAACCGAGATCGAGCGGTTGGCGCGGCCACTCGCGCAAATGGCCGAAAGCGCGGTCGAGCGGGACGCGGGCGGCGCGACGAAGGCCGCGCGCGAGGTCGTGTCGCTGGCGCTCGCCCGCTATGCCTGGATCACCGCGCGCCGCTGGATCATCGCCTCGCTGACCGCGCTCATTGCCGCGATGGCGGCGCTTGCGGGCACCGCGCTCCTGTTCAAGCAGAATCAGCTCATCGCGGCCCAGTCCGAGCTTCTGCGCGAACAGAACGGCCGCATTGCGGAACAGACGACATTGCTCACCCAGGACGTCCAGCTTGCCGAGGCGGCGCGCAATGCGGCCCTCGCCGTCGAGATCACCGGGATCGCGGCCCGCCTCGGCGCGACCCTCGACGCCACCCAGGGGACGGCGGCGGCGGCCGCGGAAGACCGGCCTCTCTTCAACCTGATCGACCCTGCCGAGCTTGACCGCGAACTTGTCCTGCGGATCACCTCGATCTCGCGGGCGACGCAGCCCTACCGCTTCCTAGATCTCGGCGTGCGTGCGCAGGATCCGGGCGACAAGACCCGCCGCGCGATGTTGCGCCGGCGCGCCGACCTGCCCCGGACCTACGACCGGCTGGCCGCGGCCTTCGGCTGGCCCGAGGAGGACACGGCGAACCGGCTCATCGACCGGCCGGCGAGCCCGGAGCGCGGCCAGCTTCTGACCGTGCTTCTCGGCGCCGGTATCCACAATCTCGAAAGGCTCAATCTCGCCGGGCTCGACCTGTCCTTCGCCTATCTGCCAAACGCGGACATCGCCCTTCTCACCGGCCTCGGCACCCGGCTGCCCTATGCCGACCTGTCCGGCAGCTACCTCACCGAGGTCGACCTCGGCGGCGCCGCGCTGGAAAACGCCCGCTTTCGGGGCGCCCAGTTCCGCCGCTCCAGCTTCGCGGTGGTCCAGAGAGAGCGAACGCGCGCGCCCTACCTGCCGGAAAACGCGCCCTACAGCACGTTTCTTTCCGGCGCGGATTTCGACCGCTCGGTGCAGTTCGGGACCGATTTCAGCGGCGCCGTCCTCACCGCGACGAGCTTCGACGGCGCGGTCTTCCTGGGCGGGCGCTTCGACGCGGCAGCGCTCGGGGCGGCGACATTCCGGGGCGCGGTGCTGATCGGCACGAGCTTCGCGGGGGCGGAGCTGAAGTCCGCCGACTTCGACGGCGCCATCCTCTTCGGCCGCGACGTCCTGGCCGAACTGACCGCGACGGCCGCCCCCGGCAGTTTCGTGGCCGGGCGGTTCCGGGCCGAGCCGGTGCCCCTTGACGAGGTCATGGCGATCAACGCGGTCTACCAGAACCTCGAGCGGGCCGAGGTCGAGGCTGCCGCCGCGGGGGGCACGCCGTTCCGCCTGATCCGGGTTCAGCCCTTCGAGGAGTGATCCTTCCCCGTGCAGCCGCAGTCGGGCACCGGGTCATAGCCCGACCCGCCCCAGGGGTGGCAGCGGCCGATGCGGCGCAGCGCGAGCCAGCTGCCCTTCACTGCGCCATGCTTTTCCAGGGCTTCCAGCGCATAGGCCGAACAGGTCGGCTGATAGCGGCAGGAGTGGCCGACCCAGGGGCTGAGGATCAGCCGGTAGGCCCGCACCGGCAGGGCGACGATATGGGCGATGGGGCTCATTCCCTGCTTCCGTGAATCTTCCCCAGCGCGCGGACGAGATCGGCGGTCATCGCGGCGAAGTCGCGGCTGGCGGTCGCCTCGGGGCGCCCGACCAGAACGTAGTCCCAGCCGGGCTGGCCGTGAAGGGGAAGGATCGCGCGGGCGATTTCGCGCAGCCGCCGCTTGGCGCGATTGCGCGCAACCGCATTGCCGAGCTTCTTCGAACAGGTGAAGCCTATGCGGATCGCTTGTGGATCGGCCTCCTCGGGGCCGCGGTGCCGCGCCTGCAGAAGGAAGCCCGGCATTCCCTGCCGCCGCCCCTGGGCCGCGCGCAGGAAGTCGGCGCGCCTGGCCAGCGTCAGACAAACGCAAACCGCCGGCGGCGTGTCCGTGCTCCGGCCCACCTGGCCTTGCACGGGCGCCTCCGGCGGTGTCATGCCGTGTGCCGCTGTGCCGGCCCTCAGGCCGACAGGACCTTCCGGCCCTTGGCGCGCCGCGCGGCGAGAACCTTGCGGCCGCCCTTCGTCGCCATGCGCGCGCGGAAGCCGTGGCGGCGGGCGCGGACGAGGTTCGACGGTTGGAACGTGCGCTTCATCGCGTCTACTCCGGGTTCTTGCGGCCCAAACCGGTCATGGATTCGAAGGCCGCTGTCATTTGAAGCCCGGCTATTAGACGGCTGCGGGGTGCAAGTCAACTCGCCAGAGCCCGGAATTTCGCCCTTTTCGCCACCCTTCCCCCTCGGTCGGCCCGCCGCGCCGGCCGCCGCTTCGGTCGAGCTTCGGTCGCCGGCCGGGAGGTGGTTTCACAGCCCGCCCCGAATGCTTATTCTTGGGGAAGCACGACGGGTCCGAGCCGGCGCGGGCGCCGCCGGAGGCCGGCAGGGATGGGACGATTGAAACTGTTCAACACGCTTTCGGGCCGCTTCCTCCTCCTGACGATGCTCTTCGTCATGCTGGCCGAAGTGCTGATCTTCGTGCCCTCCGTCGCGCGCTTCCGGCAGGACTACATCCTGTCGCGTCTCGAACGCGCCCAGATCGCCTCCCTGGCGCTTCTCGCCACCGACGAGATGATCGACGAGACCCTCGAACGCGAGCTTCTGGAGAATGCCGAGGTCTACAACGTGGTTCTCAGGCGCGACGAGGTGCGCCAGCTGGTGCTGACCTCGCCGATCCCGGCGCCGATCTACAAGAGCTTCGACCTGCGCGCGCCCTCGGCCTGGGAACTGATTCGCGACGCCATCGCCTGCCTGATCGATCCGGAAGGGCGGATCATCCGGGTGATCGGCGATCCGGTGAAGCAGGCCGGGCTCCTGATCGAGGTGACGATGGACAATGCGCCCCTGCGCACCGCGATGATCGACTATGGCCTGCGCCTTCTCGGCCTTTCGGCGGTGATCTCGGTGGTGACGGCCGCGCTCCTGTTCCTGGCGGTCCGGCAGGTGCTGGTGGCGCCGATCCGCCGCCTTGTCTCGCAGATGCAGCTCTATGCCGAGGCGCCGGAGGACGCGCGGCGCGTGATCGAGCCCAAGGCCCGGGTGATCGAGCTGCGCGAGGCGGAAGAGGCGCTGCGCTCGATGGAACGCCAGCTCACCGGCGCGCTGAGGCAGAAGGAACGTCTGGCCCAGCTCGGCGGTGGCGTGGCGAAGGTGAGCCATGACCTCAGGAACATCCTGACCACGGCCCGGCTTCTCGCCGACCGGATGGAGCGAAGCGACGATCCGATGGTCAAGCGCGCCGCGCCGAAGCTCGTGGGCTCGATCAGCCGGGCGGTCGCGCTTTGCGAATCGACCCTCGCCTTCGGCAAGGCAGACGAGCCGCCGCCGGCGCTCACCCGCTTCATGCTCGCCGGTCTCGTCCGCGAGATCGTCGAGGGCGAACGGCTGTCGGCCGGCACGTCGGCGGTGGAGTTCGTCACCGACGTTCCCGCCTCGCTCACCATCCGCGCCGATCAGGAGCAGTTGCATCGGGTGCTGACCAATCTCGTCCGCAACGCCCGCCAGGCGATCGAGGCGACCGAGCGTCCGGGCACGATCGAGATCGGCGCGGGCGAGGACGATCAGGGCTGGTGGATCCGCGTCGGTGACACCGGCCCGGGGTTGCCCGAACGGGCGCGCGACCACCTCTTCCAGCCGTTCCAGGGGGGCTACCGCAAGGGCGGCACGGGTCTCGGCCTTGCCATCGCGGCCGAGCTTGTGCGCGGCCACGGCGGGCGGCTCGAGCTTCTCAAGACCAGTGCGGAGGGGACGGAATTCATCATCCGCCTGCCGCGCGACCTGACCGCGACCACTCCGCCGGCCGCGCCCGCGCACCCGGCCTGAACGGCCGCTCCGTGCCTCCGGCCGGGGTGGTTTTGCCCTTGCATTGGCTGGTAGGGACCGCTACATGCCTGCCCTACGCACCCGTAGCTCAGCTGGATAGAGCACCAGACTACGAATCTGGGGGTCAGGAGTTCGAATCTCTTCGGGTGCGCCACCGTCTTCTTTCACCTTCCGATGCTCGAAGATCGTGGCAGTCGGCCATGCCCCCGCAGAACAGGATCCCCGCAGAACAGGATCCCTGTCGGATCTGTCCCAAATCATCCAGATAAGCAAACCCGTCCCGCCATTGGCGGCAGCCCGTACATGGTCGCGCAGGCGGGGAAGTTCATGCTCCAGTTCTTCGCGAAGGCGCGCCCGACTGCGCGAAGCGCGATAGATGTTCAGCGCGCGCATCGTTTTCGGATCGAGGCGGGCCGTCAGCGCCGCGACGTCGACATCAGTCAAGAAGAAGGCCCGACCTGCGGCAAGCCGGGCCGATTTGATCCCGGTCATGGCGGAACTGCGGCAGTTCGCCATGAAATGCGAAATCATCGTCGATACATCTTGATTTCCGGCTTTACATTCACGATCATGAATATGATAACAACCGGAGGCTGTCATGTCCCTTGATCGCGCTATCCTCGCCTTTGCCGGCGCAATGGTCCTTCTGTCGGTCGCGCTGACCGTCTGGGTGTCGCCCTATTTCGTCTGGCTCACCGTCTTCGTCGGCCTTAACCTTCTGCAATCGGCCTTCACCGGCTTCTGCCCGGCGGCCGCACTCTTCCGCAGGTTCGGCGTGAAGCCCGGCTGCGCATTCTGAAAGGTCGCACCCGATGCGCGCGCTTCTGCTTCTGGTGAGCCTTCTCGCCGCCGCGCCCGTCGGGGCGGCGACGCTGAGACTCGAACCCGTGACCGTGACCGAGTGGAAATCGGTCTACGGCACGGTGGAGGCGCGCGAGACGGTGCCGGCACGCGCCCGCATCGGCGGCATCGTGCAGTCGCTGTCGGTCACCGAGGGCGACCTTGTGACGGCCGGACAGGAAATCGCGGTCATCCATGACGACAAGATCGCCTTCCAGATCGCCGCGCTTGATGCCCAGATCGAGGCGATGAAGGCGCAGCTTTCCACCGCCCAGGCCGACCTCGACCGCGGCCAGACCCTGGTCCAGCGGGGCGTGATCACCGCCCAGCGGCTTGACCAGTTGCGCACCGGTGTCGACGTCATCACCGGCCAGATCGCAACCGCCGGCGCGCAACGGTCCATCGCCGAACAGCAGGCCGCCGAAGGCCGCGTGCTTGCCCCCGGCGACGGGCTGGTGCTGACCGTGCCGGTCACGCCGGGCGCCGTCGTGATGCCGGGCGAGGCGGTGGCGATGATCGGCGGCGGCGGCGTCTTCCTGCGGCTGTCGGTGCCCGAACGGCACGCCTTCTCGCTGAAGGAAGGCGCGGCAATCCGCATCACCGCACGGGGCGCCGCTTCCGCCGGCCGCATCGCCAAGCTCTATCCGCAGATCAACAATGGCCGCGTCGTCGCCGATGTCGAGGTCGAGGGGCTCGAGACCGAATTCGTCAGCGCCCGCGTGCTGGTGGAACTGCCCGTGGGCGAACGCGCAGCGCTTCTGGTGCCCGGTGCCGCGGTGACCACGCGCGCGGGGCTCGACTTCGTGCAGATCGCCGCAGCGGGCGGAGCGGTGGAGCGGGCCGTGGTGCTGGGCGAGCCCGTCGAACGCGATGGCACCCCGATGGTCGAGGTGCTGAGCGGCCTCGTGGCCGGGGACGAGGTGGTCCTGCCGTGAGCGAGACGAAACCCCACAGCATCGGCATCGCCGGGGGGCTGACGCGCGCCTTCATCACCTCGCCCCTGACGCCCCTGTTCCTGATGGCGGCCTTTGTCTTCGGCCTGGTCGCCCTCCTGGCGCTGCCGCGTGAGGAGGAGCCGCAGATTTCCGTCCCGATGGTCGACATCCACGTCCAGGCCAACGGGCTGAAGGCGGAGGATGCGGCCAAGCTCGTGACCGAACCCCTGGAGACCATCGTCAAGGGCATCGACGGGGTGGAGCACGTCTATTCCCAGACCTCCGACGACCGGGTGACGGTGACGGCGCGCTTTCTCGTCGGCACGCCGTCGGACAACGCGATCCTGCGCGTCCACGACAAGCTGCGCGCCAACATGGACCGCATTCCCGTGGGCATACCGGAGCCGCAGATCGTCGGCCGCGGCATCGACGACGTGGCGATCCTGTCCCTGACGCTGGCGGCCCGGCCCGGCGCGGCGGACCGGGTCACCGCCAACGACCTGACCCGCATCGCCCGCGAACTGAGAACCGAGATCGCCAAGATCCCCGACGTCGGCCTCAGCTACATCGTCGGCGAGACGAGCGAGCGGCTGAGGATCGCGCCCGATCCGGAGCGGCTGGCGCTTTACGGCGTGACGCTCCAGCAGCTTGCCGGCAAGGTCACCGGCGCCAATACCGCCTTCCCCACCGGCTTCGTGCGCGACGAAGGCCAGCAGGTCATGCTGGTTGCCGGTGAAACGCTGGGCTCGCCGGACGAGATCGGCAACCTGCTGCTGACCACCCGTGACGGCAGGCCCGTCTATGTCCGCGACGTCGCCGAGGTGAGCTTTGCCGACGATGGCGAGGAACATCTCGTCGCCACCGTCACCAAGGCCGAGGATGGCGCGGCCCGCCGGGTGCCCGCCGTGACCCTCGCCGTGGCCAAGCGCGCGGGATCAAACGCCGTGACCGTGGCCGAGGAAATCCTCCACCGCGTCCACATGATGGAAGGGCGGCTCATCCCCGGGGACATCGCCGTCGAGGTGACCCGCGACTACGGCGAAAGCGCCAACGAGAAGGCCAACGAACTTCTTTATCACCTCGCGCTCGCCACCGTGTCGATCATCGCGCTGATCTGGCTCTCCATCGGCAGGCGCGAGGCCCTCGTCGTCGCCGTGGTGATCCCGGTGACGATCCTGCTCACGCTCTTCGCCTCCAACGTCATGGGCTACACGCTGAACCGGGTGTCGCTCTTCGCGCTGATCTTCTCCATCGGCATCCTCGTCGACGACGCCATCGTGGTGATCGAGAACATCGCCCGGCACTGGGGCATGGCCGACGGGCGCGACCGCAAGACCGCCGCCATCGACGCGGTGGCAGAAGTCGGCAACCCGACCATCGTCGCCACGCTGACGGTCGTTGCCGCGCTTCTGCCGATGCTTTTCGTCTCCGGCCTGATGGGGCCCTACATGTCGCCGATCCCGGCCAACGCCTCGGCGGCGATGATATTCTCCTTCTTCGTCGCGGTGATGGTCACGCCCTGGCTGATGCTGAAGGTGGCGGGCCGCGCGGACATGCCGGCACATGGCCATGACGCTGGCGGCCATCCCGGCGGCGCGCTGGGCCGCGCCTATGCCGCCGTCGCCCGGCCGATCCTCGCCTCGAAGGCGCGAAGCTGGCTCTTCATCCTCGTCGTCGTGGTCTTGACCTTCGGCTCGCTCGGGCTCTTCTACACGCAGCATGTCACGGTGAAGCTCCTGCCCTTCGACAACAAGTCGGAACTGTCGGTGACGATCGACCTGCCCGAGGGCTCGGCCGTCGAGGCGACCGACGCGGTGGCGCAGGCGGTGGCGCAGGCGGTCCTCGACCTGCCCGAGGTGAAGTCCGTCCAGACCCATGCCGGCACCGCGGCGCCCTTCAACTTCAACGGCCTCGTGCGCCACAGCTACCTGCGCGCCTCGCCAGAGATGGGCGAAGTGGCGATCAACCTCCTGCCCAAGGGCGAGCGTGACCGCACCAGCCACCAGATCGCGCTGGAAATCCGCCAGCGCATCCTCGCGCTGCCGGTGCCCCCGGGCACCGTGCTGAAGACGGTGGAGCCGCCGCCAGGCCCGCCGGTGATGGCGACGCTTCTGGCCGAGATCTACGGGCCCGATGCCGGAACCCGCCGGGCGGTCGCTGCGAAGGTGGAAGCGGCGTTTCGGTCCGTGCCCTTCATCGTCGACGTCGACAATTCCTATGGCGCGCCCGCGCGGCGCATCCGCACCACGGTTTCCACCGACGCGGCGGAGTTCTTCCAGGTGCAGGATGGTGACGTGCTGGACACGATCGCGATCCTGAGCGGCGGCGCCACCATCGGCTATTCGCACCGCGGCGAAGGGCGCCAGCCGATCCCGATCCGCATCGAACGGCCGAAGGGCGAACGCACCTTCGACGAACGCTTCCTGACCACGCCCCTGCCGCAGAACGTCATCCCCGGCGCCCGCGGCGTCGTCGAACTGGGCGATGTCGTCGAGGCCACCGAGGAAACTGGCTCCTTCCCGATCTTCCGCCACAACGGCCGCACCGCCGAGATGGTCACGGCCGAGCTTGCCGGCGCCTTCGAGGCGCCGCTCTACGGCATGCTCGCGGTTTCCGACGCGCTCGACGCGCAGGACTGGACCGGCCTTCCGAAGCCCCGCCTCTTGCTCCACGGCCAGCCCGACGACGAAAGCGCGCCCTCGCTTCTGTGGGACGGCGAATGGGAGGTGACCTGGGTCACCTTCCGCGACATGGGCGCAGCCTTCGGCGTGGCGCTTCTCGGCATCTACATCCTCGTGGTGGCCCAGTTCGGTTCGTTCAAGGTGCCGCTCGTCATCCTCACGCCGATCCCCCTGACCTTCATCGGCATCCTCATCGGCCACTGGCTGTTCGGCGCGCCCTTCTCGGCCACCTCGATGATCGGCTTCATCGCGCTCGCCGGCATCATCGTGCGCAACTCGATCCTGCTCGTCGATTTCATCCGCCATGCGCGGACGCCGGGGCGGCCGCTGACCGAAGTGCTGATCGAGGCGGGCGCGATCCGCTTCAAGCCGATCCTCCTGACCGCGCTTGCCGCCATGATCGGCGCGGCGGTGATCCTGACCGACCCGATCTTCCAGGGCCTCGCGATCTCGCTCCTCTTCGGGCTCGCGTCCTCGACGGCGCTGACGGTGCTGGTGATTCCGGCGGTCTACCGCGTGCTGCGCACCTGACGGCGCGATCCGGGTTTTGCCGCAATCCCCCGGGGCCGCTGTGCCGTGGCGCCGGGACAATCCCCAGGCTGTCACCAATCGGCGTGAAGGGGGCGGATTGTGCGTGGCGCCTGTGCGGCGCGGGTCCGCAACCGCCGCGAGAACTCCCCCGAAAATCCCAGACCGCGCCACCTTTCCGACACGGGCGCGGGGTTAAGTATTAACAAGGGGCAGAACGAAAGAGAGAGGACAGTCAGATGAAATTCGCAGCCGCCATCATCGCCAGGTTCTCCCGCGCCAAGACGCAAGAGCCCGACGCCTTCGAAAAACGCCTGCTCTCGATGGGCACCCAGCCCGCGCGCCGCAGCCGCCGCGCCTGCCCGTCGCTCTTCATCCGCGCGCCGCGGGTGGCCTGAGTCTAGGTCACATACCCATAAAAGGGATTCCTCGGGAGGCAAGCCTGTGATTCACTTCTGCGAAAGGACGGGAGGCAGGCATGGGGCGTTTCGATCTGACGGATTTCGAGTGGTCGGTGATCCAGCCCTTGTTGCCGACGAA
>JAUQYA010000152.1 GCA_030837785.1 Albidovulum sp. | reverse complement strand
GGAACGGCGTGGCGGCCGGCGCGCAGGCCGGCGCGGCCAAGGCGGTCTTCGCCGGAAATGTGCGACAGGGCGTTGGTGCGGCCGAGGCGGGCTTTTTCGATGAGATCGGTCATTTGGGTGCTCCGTGGTGGCTGGATTGTGTTCTCTTTACCGTCAAACTCGCGACCTGAGGCCCATCTTTGACCACGGAATTGACGGAAACATGACCGCATTGCGCCGAAAGCACGCCGCAAAGGCGCCGTTTTTTTGACAACCTTCGGTTGTTTTCAACGATATTGGGTCAGCATCGTGGCATCGTTTCGCGGATGGAACAAGTGACCCGCACCCACCCGTCCGCAATCGTTGCCCGATTCTGAAAAACCGCGAATCGTCCCGGATGGGTGATTCCTCAGGCCCGCCGCATCCGCCGGCGGTAGCGTCGTACCCGCCAGCCCTCCAGCAGGATCAGCGGCACCGAATAGACCGCGACCTCCCGCCAGCCGCCGTAGTCGGTCATGATCCAGTGCAGAAGCGTCAGCACCGCCATCGGATAGACCCAGCGCTGCACCGTCTTCCACATCGGCCCCATCCGGTCCACCGCCGTGTCGAACGAGGTCGCGGCGAGCACCGTCATGATCGCCATCGCGATCCAGCCGACCAGGAGGTCGATCCGCACGAACGACCGGATCAGCCCCCCCAGGTTCACGCCCAGGAGCCAGATGAACGTGTGCAGCGCCGCATAGCCGAAACTGGCGACGCCGAAATACCGCCGCCGCTGCCGCAGCCACGGCAGCGGGCGGCGGAACAGCTGCTGCAGCGGCGTGATCGCCAGGCTGAGGATGAGGAACCAGACCGAGGGCAGGCCCGTCCACCAGATGTAGTCCATCTTTGTATGAAGCACCAACCGCTCGTAGAGCAGCCAGAGACCCGGCAGCGCCATGACGAGCCACAACAGATAGGTGTCGTCGGTGATCCGGCGCAGGTTCATTCGTTGCCCCCAAGCACGCCGCCGGACCCGGGGGGCCGGCGGCCCACCTATTCCGCCGCGAGCGCCGGCTTGACGCTGCCGGCCGGTTTCTTGACCTCGAATTCCTCGTGGTAGGAGCGTTCGACGTTCACGTTCCAGATGTCGTTCTTCTCGCCGAGAACGTTGCGGGCGGCATACATCGCCGAGAGCATGGAGTGGTCCTGGTTGTTGTAGCGGTGCAGCCCGTTGCGGCCGACGGTCTGGAAGTTCTCGAGGCCCAGGATCCACTCCTCCAGCACATCAAGCGCGGCGCGGTATTCGCCGTCATAGACCGGATAGGCCTTGGGCTGGCGGATGATCGCCGCGCCGATGACGTCGCTCGCCCTGGCGAGCCCGAGCAGTTCCAGTTCCTTCGAGGCCAGCGCGCGCAACTCCTCGTCCGTCATGGTCCAGAGCCCGTCGCCCTCCTGGCAGAAATATTCCATGCCGATCGAGGCGGTGTTCTGGTCGGGCAGCATCTCCTTCGACCAGGCGCGGAAGTTCTGGATGCGGCCGACCTTCACCTTGGGCGAATGGATGTAGATCCAGTTGTCCTTGAACGGGTCGGCATGGTCGAGGACCAGCGTGACGATCAGGAAATCGCGGTAGCGGAGCTTGTCCGCCGCGGCCACCACCTCGGGCGGCGGCGGCGGATCGAAGGCATGGATCAGGTCGCGCAGCGCCATCGAGTTGATGAAGTGCTCGCCCTCCACCCGCTCCGTCACCGGCTCGCGCCCGTCCTCGTGCCAGTGCCTGACGTCGATCGAGGTCGCGCGGCTGCCCTTGCGGTTCACCCGCACGACCTCGGACCGCAGGTGCACCTCGCCGCCGCGTTCCTCGACAAGCTCGGCCGTGCGTTCCCACATCATGCCGGGGCCGAGCCGCGGATACTGGAACTCCTCGATGAGGCTCGTCGTGTCGTTCGAGCCCGAGATCGCGTTCCACACCGCCTTGAACAGCGACAGGTTCTTGATCCGCTGCGCCGCCCAGTCGGCGCGGATCTCCTTCGGATTGATGCCCCAGACCTTCTGCGTGTAGCTGCGGAAGAAGTGCATGTAGAGCCGCCCGCCAAAGCGGTTGATCACCCATTCCTCGAAGCTTTCCTCCTTCTTGTAGGGGCGGACCTGCCACTTGAAATACGACAGGAGGATGCGCATCGACTCGTAGGGGCCGATGTTGACCAGCGCGTTCATCAGCTTCAGCGGATAGTCGAAGAACTTCTCGCGGTAGTAGATGCGGCTGAGCCGGGGGACGGTGATGAAATCGTCCTTCAGCACCTCGTGCCACATCGCCTCGACCTCCTTCACCTTGGTGAAGAAGCGGTGGCCGCCGATATCGAAGCGGTAGCCGTTGTTCGATTCGGTCCGCGAGATGCCGCCGAACATGTCGGAGGCTTCGTAGACCTTCGGCCTGTGGCGGGCCGAACGCTTCTGCAACTCATAGGCCGCGGTAAGCCCGGCCGGGCCGCCGCCGATCACCACGACGGGACTTGCGTCATCCTGCTGCATTCTCGCCACCACCGTTCCCGACAAACTGACTTTTCTGAAATCCTACCCCACGCTGCCGACTATACAGTCTGGCGCTGCGGGGGCAAAACCATCTTCTCCGAACCGCCTGACAAGGGCACCATTTATGGAACCAATCCCGGGTTTTACGGCCGCTTCGTTCCCCTTCGCACCTGCAGCGAAGCCGGGACACGCCGGGGAATCAACCCAGAGTTGAAGAACGCGGCTCTCAACACGACGAGCAAATACAGCATCCGAATCGCACCTCCACTGCGGGCGCCGCGGACCACCCCGCGGGCCCCCTTCAAATCTTCACGAACCGCCCCTCGGCGGGCACCACGCCGCGGGCCGCAAAGGCGTTCCGCGTGTCAAGCAGAAGCCGCGCCGACCGCGCCACCAGCGGATAGTCGACACGGGTATGATCGGTCGCCACCAGCACCGCATCATAGCCCGCCACCGCCTCCTCGGTCAGCGCCACCGACCTGCGGCCGGCAAGATCGGGGTCATCGCGGGTCAGCGGCATGACCGGAAAATAAGGGTCGTGGAAGTCGCAGGCCGCGCCCATCGCCTCCAGCCGCTTGAGGATGGCCAGAGCGGGGCTGACGCGGGTGTCCTCGACGTCCCTCTTATAGGCGATCCCGAGGATCAGCACCCTCGCGCCGGTGATCGGCCGCCCGCCGTGCTTCGACAGCTCCACCGCGACGCGGCCGGCGATCATGTCGGGGGCGTTGTCGTTGTTCGCGCGCGCCAGATCGACGATCGGCAGCGCCGAGCCCACGTCGCGCGCGCGCCAGGACAGGTAGGCGGGCGACACCGGGATGCAGTCGCCGCCGATTCCGGGGCCGGGGTAGAAGGGCATGTAGCCGAAGGGCTTGGTCGCCGCCGCCCGCACCACTTCCCAGACATCGACGCCCATGGCCTCGAGCGCCACCTTCATCTCGTTCACCAGCGCGATGTTGACGGTCCGGAAGCTGTTTTCCGCGAGCTTCACCGCCTCGGCCGTGGCCAGCGAACTGACCGGCACCGTCTGCGTGACGATCTGCGAATAGAAGAGGTCGATCAGGTCGCGCGACCGCGCGTCGTCGGCGCCCACGACCTTCGGGATCGTGCGCGTCTCGAAGCTGTGGTTGCCCGGATCCTCGCGCTCGGGCGAGAAGGCCAGGAAGAAATCCTCGCCCGCGCGCAGCCCGCCGCGTTCCAGGATCGGCCGGATCACGGTTGCCGTGGCGCCGGGCCAGACCGTGCTTTCCAGGACCACCAGCTGCCCCGGACGAAGCCATCCGGCGATACCTTCGACGGCCCGCAGGACGTAGCTCAGATCCGGCTCGCGCGCCGGAGACAGCGGCGTCGGCACGCAGATCAGGATCACGTCGGCCTCGGCCAGCGTCGCGAAGTCATGCTTGGCCGCGAACCGGCCGCCCGCGACCGCGTTGCGGATCCGGTCCTCGGCGAAATAGGAGATGACGCGCTCTCCTGCGTTGATCGCCGCGACGCGCGCTTCGTTGAGGTCGAGCCCGGTCGTGGGAAAGCCCGTCTCGCTGATCGTCAGCGCCAGCGGCAGACCGACATAGCCCAGTCCCACCGTGGTCACCCGCGCCTCGTGCCGGGCGATCCGGTCCTTGAGCGTCGAGAACAGCGAAAAGGCATTGGTCATGGGCAAACTCGCAGCAACACGCTCGGCACCGTCATCCAATAACACGGACCGCAGGCAGGATGCACATATCCGTTTAGCCAAGCAAACGCCATGCGACCAGTCAGGAATGTTGTACCCCGGGCAGGGACAATCGCGCCCTGGCGCGGGGTTTGAAGCCGGTTGCCTTCCGCGCCGGGGCTCCAGCGGCGCCGGGCGATTCTGCGGGGCGCGGAATGGCGGGCGGCGCGACGCGATGCCGGTATCCGGGCAAGGATCCGTGCCAGTGTCTGCAACCCCGGTTCACCGCGCACCGCAGCGCCGGACTGTTTCCTGCGGCGCCGCCAGTCGGGACAACCGCATGGCCGCGGCCCCGCGACCGTGATAGCATCCGCAGCCGGATCGGCGGGCTGGATTTCACGCGAGGGAATATGAAGATACTGATTACGGGCGGCGCCGGTTTCATCGGCTCGCATCTGTCCGAACGTCTCGTCGCCGAAGGCCATTCCGTCACCGTGCTCGACGACCTCTCGACCGGGCGGCGAGAGAACCTCGCAAGCCTCTCGGGGCACAACCGCTTCCGCCTCGTCGAGGGCACGATCCTCGACCCCTCTCTCGTCCAGGGCCTCACCGACGAGGCCGATGCGATCTTCCATCTTGCCGCCGCGGTGGGTGTGAAGCTGATCATGGACGAACCGTCGCGGTCGATCCTGACGAACATCAACGGCACCGAGAACGTGCTGAAGGCGGCCCTGAAGGACCGCAAGCTGACCTTCGTCGCCTCGACCTCGGAAGTCTATGGCAAGGCGACGAAATTCCCGTTCCACGAGGACGACGACCTGACCATTGGCGCGACAAGGAACCTGCGCTGGTCCTATGCCTCGGCCAAGCAACTCGACGAGTTCCTGACGCTCGCCTATGTCCGCGAGGTCGGCCTGCCGGCGGTGATCCTGCGGTTCTTCAACACCACTGGCCCGCGCCAGACCGGCCGCTACGGCATGGTGCTGCCGAGCTTCGTGCAGGCCGCGCTGGAGGGCCGGCCGCTGATGGTCCACGGCAGCGGCGAACAGTCGCGCTGCTTCGGCCATGTCGCCGACGTGGTGGAGGCGATGGTGCGGCTGATGGCCACGCCGGCGGCGCGGGGACAGGTCTTCAACGTCGCCAACGACCAGGAGGTGACGATCCGGCAGCTCGCCGAGACGGTGATCGCGATGACCGGGTCGAGTTCGGAAATCCGGCTCGTCCCCTATTCCGATGTCTACCCGGAAGGCTTCGAGGACATGGCGCGGCGGCTGCCCGACGTCTCGAAGCTCGAACGCACCATCGGCTTCCGGCCGCGCCGGCCGCTCGCCGAGATCATCGCCGACATCGTCGCCGAGAAACGCGCGGCGCGGGCGGCCTGATCCGATGCGGGGCTCTACCTCGACCGATCGGCGCTGGTTCGTCCTCATCCTCGCCCTCGCGACCGGGTTCAGGCTCTGGCATCTGAACGCGCCGCTCTGGCACGACGAGATCCAGACGCTCGTGACCCATGTGCACCTCGGCTGGGGCGAGATGCTGCAAAGCTACTCGATGAACCACCATTACCTGCACAACCTCGCGGCAAAACTGTCGATCGCGCTGTTCGGCGAGGCGCCCTGGGCGGTGCGGCTGCCGGCGATGCTGTTCGGCCTGGCGACCATCTGGGCGACCTGGGCGCTCGCGCGCGAGATCGCGGGGTCAGCCATCGCCCATGTCACCGCGCTCCTGCTCGCGCTGTCCTACCACGAGATCTGGTTTTCCCAGAACGCACGGGGCTACACCGGGCTCGCCTTCTTCTCGACGCTCGGGCTCCTCTTCTTCCTGCGCGGCATGACGGCGCCCGACCGGCGGACCTGGCTTTCCTTCGCGCTCTGCCTCGCCGGCGCGGTCTTCACCCATCTGACGGGCGCCTTCTTCTTCGTGGCGCTCGGGCTCGTCTGGCTCGCCGTCGTCGCCCTCGGGGCTGCGCGCGGGACACTTGCCGCGCCGATCGTGCGGCTGCCGTTCCTGGGGTTCCTCGTCGGCGGCGCGATCACCGCGCTTCTCTACCTGCCGGTCCTGCCGAGCCTGCTCGCCACCGTTTCGTCGGTCTCGGACACATCGGCGGTGGACCTGATGAAGGAATACCAGAACCCGCTCTGGACCGCGTGGGAGGCGATCCGGACGGGCATCGGCAATGCCGGCGCGCTGGTGCCGCTGGTGGGCGCGGCGGTGCTCGTCCTCTGCATTCTCGGCGCGGTCAGCCTCCACCGCGCGGCGCCGCTCTTCGCGCCCTCGGTCGCGCTCCACATCCTGCTCACCACCGCGCTTCTGATGGCGGTCGGGATGCGAATCTGGCCGCGGTTCTATTTCGTCGACATCGGGCTTCTGATGATCCTGATCGTGGCGGGGGTCCGGCTCTGCTGCACCGTCCTCGGCCGCATCGCGGGCGGCGAACGCGCCACCCGCGCGCTCTGGATCACCGGCGTCGTGCTCATGGTCCTGATCTCGGCCTGGCTGGCCAAGCGGAACTACGATTTCCCGAAACAGGACATCGCCGGCGCCTACGCCTTCGTCGAGGCCGAACGGAAACCCGGCGACCGTGCCATCGCGCTTGGCTATGCGGGGCAGAACTTCGCCTATTACGGCGGCGACTGGCCGGTGATCTACACCGACGACGAATACCGCGCCGCGCTGGCGGCCCCCGGCACCGTCTTCGTCGTCGCGGGTTTCCCCGAACGGGTGTTCCGCGACATTCCCCAGTTCGCCGCCGACATCGGGCTTGGCGACGGTCCGGATGTCTGCGACCCGGTACGGCCGGCCCCGACGGTGCTCAAGGTCGCGCGCTGCTTCGGCGGCACGCTCGGCGACGGCAACGTCCTGGTGTTCCGGCGTGACTGAGGCGCCGGACATCGTCGTGGGGTCCGGCCCCGCGGGCGTGGCCGCCGCGACGGCGCTTCTGGCGCGCGGCCGCCGGGTCCTGATGCTCGACGGCGGCAAGGTGCTGGATCCCGCAGCGGAGGCGCGGCGCGCGGCCCTCGCCGCCACCGATCCCGGCGACTGGGGGCCGGACGTGCGCCCCGGCTGGATGGCGCCGCAGTTCGACGGGCCCCCGGGACAGGTCCGCCGCTATGGCTCCGACTTCGCGATGGAGACGGGGGGCGACACCTTCGCCGACCTGCCCGGCTGGATGGGCCTGCGGGCCTCGCGCGCGGCGGGGGGGCTTTCGAACCTGTGGGGGGCGGCGGTCCTGCCCTACCGGCAGGCGGACATGGCAGGCTGGCCGGTCACCGAGGATGACCTTGCGCCACATTATCGCGCCGTGGCCGGGTTCCTGCCCATCGCGGGGCGCGAAGACGATCTTGCCGCGGTTTTCCCGGCCCTGCCGATGGCGGGGCGCGCGCCCCTGCCCTATCCGGTGCAGATCGAGGCGCTGCTGTCCCGCCTTGCCGCGGCGCGCGCGCCGATGGCCGCACTCGGGCTTGCCGCGGGCGCGGCCCGGCAGGCCGTCGCCCCGGGCTGCCGGCTGTGCGGGCTTTGCCTGCATGGCTGCCCCTACGGCCTGATCTGGTCGGCCAGGGACCAGATCGCGCGCCTCAGGGAAAACCCCGCCTTCAGCTACCGCCCCGGCGCCGCCGTCACCCGGTTCGAGGAGACCGGGGCAGGCGTCACCCTGCACCTTGCGGGCGGCGAGACGGTGACCGCGCCCCGGGTCTTCCTCGGCGCGGGGGTGCTGGAGACGGCGCGCATCCTGCTTGCCTCGGCACCGGGACAGGCGGCGCTGACGCTTCGCGACAGCCAGCACGCCTTCCTGCCGATGCTGCAACGCTGGCGCAACCGCGCCCGGCCCGACCGGGGCCGGTTCCACACCCTGCCGCAGGTGTTCCTGGAGCTTGACGCGCCCGAGGTCTCGCCCTTCCTCGTCCATGCCCAGGTCTATTCCTGGAACGAATTCTACGCCCGCGACCTGATCCAGAACTACGCGCGGAAACTGCCCGGATCGGCGCCGCTGTTCACCGCGCTCGCCCGCAGGCTGATCGTCGCGCAGCTTTTCCTGCATTCCGACCATTCGCACCGGATCGGGCTGACGCTCGCCCCCGACGGACGGCTCCGCGCGGGCCTGGAGGAAAACCCCGAGACCGCCCGCATCGTGAAGGCCGCCGCCCGCCGGATCGGCCGCGCGATGGGCCATGCCGGGCTTGCCCCCCTGACCTTCGCCACCCGCGGCGGGGCGCCGGGGTCGAGCTTTCATGCGGGCGCAAGCCTGCCGATGGCCGCCGCACCACGGGGGGCGCAGTCGGACCCGCTCGGCCGGCCTTCGGGCCTCACGCGCCTTCATGTGATCGACGCCACCGTCCTGCCGGCGATCCCGGCGACCACGATCACCTTCCCGGTGATGGCCAACGCGCACCGGATCGCCGCCGAGGCATAGGCGGCAGCGTCAGCCCGCCCCGCGCTCGAACGCGCCGGCCTCCAGCGCCGCCGCCAGCGCCCGGTCGCCCTTCCGTGCCGCGGCGCGGGCGAAGGCCGCGCCATAGGCCGCCATCACCCGGTCCTCGCGCCAGTGCGCGGCGAAGGCGTCCCGCGCCGCCTGCGACAGCGCGGCGCGATGGGCGGGGTCCGATTGCAGCCGCCGCATCGCCGCCAGCAGATCGTCCCCGGTCCGGAAGAGCGCCCCCGCGCCGGCCCGTTCGACGATCTCCGGGAAGGGGCCGAGCCGGCGGGCGATGACCGGCGTGCCCAGCCGGAAGCTCTCGATCAGGATGATCCCGAATGTCTCGTAGCAGACCGAGGGAACGATCAGGCCCAGCGCGCCGCGATAATAGGCGTCAAGCTCCTCCGGGCTCTTGCGGCCGAGAAAGCGGATGTTCGCCCGCCCCGCGGCAAGCCGCTTCAGCTCGTCCGCATAATCGCCGTCACCGAGGATCAGCAGGTCGGCGTCCGGGTGGCGGTCCATCGCCGGAAAGACGTCCTGCAATCCCTTGATCTTCTCCAGCCGCCCCACGAACAGGAAATAGGGCCGCGGGTGGCCGCGGTAGGGTTCGGCAAGCTTCGGCAGGTCGGGCAGGAAGTAGGGCAGCACCTCCATCTCGTGCCTGAGGCCGAAATCGCGGTGCTTGGCGCGGCTGAACTCGCTTTTCGCGACGATGAGGTCGACGTGGTCGAGCGCACGGCCCAGCATCCCGGTGTGGCGCCAGAGTTGCGGCGGGCGGCGGTAACTGATCTGGCATTTCAGGCAGTGCCGTTCGTCGCACAGCTCGCGGCCATAGCGCCAGAGGACATGGGTCGGGCAGACCAGCCAGTGTTCGTGTGCCTCGTAGACCTTCAGGCCCTCGCCGATCGGCAGCAGGCCGGGGCCGCCGATCAGCGAGGTGTTGTTGTACCACAGGATGTCGGGCCTGCGGTCCGTGATGATCTCGCGGATGCGGGCGGCATGGGTCAGGGGCCGACCGAGCTGCTGGGTCAGGAGGTTCGACAGAAGCCCGTGCCGGGCCCTGAGGCCGATCCGGCGGACACCGTCCGCAGACCCTTCGGCCTGCACCTTGCCGCCGAGGATCAGGTAGCTGTCCTCGTCGTGGACCACGGTCACGTCATGGCCCCGCGCGACAAGCGCCCGCGCCATCCGCTGAACGCCCACCGCATCGCCCCCGAACGAATAGGGCGGGTAGAAGGTGGTGAACATGACGATGCGGAGCGACCTCATGCGGCACCTGCATCCGGCGCCGGGCGGGCGTAGGACAGGAAGAGCCCGATCCGGTCGCGCATGAAAAGAAGCGCGAGCGCACCATAGGCCGCGATGCCGGTCAGGATACTGGCGGCGACGCTCACCGCGAGCGGCGCGTCGGCAAGCGCGCGCTGGACGACGATCACCACCACCGCCATGACGCCGGTGGCAAGCGCGGGCAGGATGTTGCAGGTCAGAAGCGACGCCACCGGTATGTCGCCGAGCCGCGCCACCAGCCGGAAGCGGAAGATCCACAGAAGGTAGTGCGCGGCCACGAACCCGGCGGTGATCGCGACCAGCCCCCAGGGCGCGGCGGCGAGGATGAGCGCCGCGCCCAGCGCCACGTTGCCCCAGGTCAGCACCGTGATCTCTCCCGCCCGCCCGGCCGCGAGGCAGAAGCTCTGCTGGACCAGCGCGACGGAGAAATAGAGCCCGAGGAAGGCCAGCACGCCCAGGACGGGCGCGGCGCCGAGCCATTCGGCCCCGAAGACCAGCCGCAGGACCGGCTCCGCCACCACCGCGAGGCCGACGAAGAACGGGAAGGCCGCGACACCGGTCAGCCGCGCGATGTCAACAAGAAGGTCGCCCGCCCGCCCCCCTTCCCGCGTGACGGCCGCAAAGGCAGGCTGCGAGACCATCCTGAGCGGCGTCGAGATGAGGAAGGTCAGCGTTTCCACCAGCCGCCAGGAAACCGAATAGAGCCCGGTAGCGAGGGGGCCGAGCGTCGCCCCGATCATCAGCGTCGGCAGTTGCGCGGCGGCGAGTTCGGCGGCGCGCAGGCCCAGCACCTGCGCCCCGAAGGCGCCCGCGCGCCTGAGATGCGCCCGCGTCGTGACCAGACCCGGCCGCCATTCCACCGCCGTCCAGGCCATGACCACGTTCGTGGTGATCATGGCGATCCACTGGCCGACGAAGCTCCACACGCCGTAGCCCATGAGCGCCATGCCGATCCCCACCGCGCCGCCGGTGATGACGCCGGCGATCGCGCGCAGGGACAGGACGCGGAAGTTGAACTCGCGGCGCAGGATCGCGACCGGGACGGCGGTGAAGGCGATCAGCAGCACCGTCACCGACAGGCCGCGGATCAACCCCGCCACCTGCGGCTGGCCGTAGAGGGCGGCGATGGCCCCCGACGCGGCCCAGAGGCCAAGGGCCAGCACCAGCCCCAGCGCCGCGGTCAGCCAGAAGGTCGCGTTGTAGTCCTCCGCCCCCGGATCATGGGCGGCGATGAGGTATTCCGAGACGCTTTCCCTGACCAGCGCCTCGGCCAGCACGATGAAGACCGCCGCCATCGAGAGAAGCCCGTAGAGCTCGGGTCCGAGAAGCTTCGCCATCGTCACGAAGACGGCGAAGTTGATCGCCTGTTCGGTCCAGCCGCCGGCGAGCATCCAGGCCACGCCGCGGATGAACCTGTACCCGACGCTCACGCCTTGCCCCCGCCAGGCCCCAGCCCCTGCCAGGGGTTCGAGACCCGCGCCTTGACCGCGCGCAGGCCCTTGCGGAGCGCGAGCCACGCCGCCCCCCTTCCCGCCAGGTGGGCGCGCCAGCGCGCGGCATCGGTGAAATAGAACATCTCGAGCCGCGGCAGGTCGAAGGGATCAGCCGCGGGAGTGGCTTCGGCCAGCCGCGTGCCGACCGAGGAATGGTAGCTTTCGGCGATGCGCGCGCGGACCTCGGCGCTGGCCAGGCCGTAGGGCGGCGCGAAATGGCGGCAGGGCTGGCCGATCCGGTCCTCGATCTCGGCGCGCGACCGGACCAGCTCGGCCTCGACCTCGGCGGGGGTCATCGCGTCGAGGTCGGGGTGATGCACGGTGTGGCTGCCGAAGGCCACGCCCTCCTTCACCAGCGCCCGGATCGTGCCCCAGCCCATCAGCGCCCGGGGCGGGTCGGCGATGCCGCGCCAGCCCTCGGCGCGCCCGACGAAGGCGGTGGGCAGGTAGACGATCGGGCGGAACCCGTGCCTTGCCATCACCGGCCAGGCGGCATCGGCGAAATCCTGGAACCCGTCGTCGAAGGTCAGGATCACCGAGCGCGGCGCGAGTTTCTGCCGCCCCTCGCGCGCGTCCAGCAGATTGTCGAGCGTGATCACCGGCACGCCGGCCTCGGCGATCGCCGCCATCTGCGCCGCGAAGACCGCCGGCGCGATAGCCGTGGCGCCGCCGCGGTTCGAGACCGAGTGATACATCAGGATGTCGACGACCGGCCCGGGCAAGATCAGTCCTCGACCCGGTGGCTTTCGAACTCGTGGCGGTGCTCGGCCCATTTCGTCCGGTCGATCCCGCCCGCGGGCGTCAGCACGCCCGCCGCGGCATAGGCCATCGCGAAAGCGTGGTGGGTGTTGTCATGGGCGAAAAGCCCCTGCCGCCCGAAACTGAGGAACCCCTCGAGCGAGGACAGCCAGCGATCCACTGTCTCGAAATGGCGCTGGTAGTCGATGTCGTAGACCGGATAGGCGTGCGCGATGCGCCGCGTCTCGGTGCGGATCACCGGCACGGTGACGGGCAGGCCGAGGCTTCCCAGCCAGTCGCAATAGTGCCGTCCAAGCTCGGCGTCAGGCATGTCCCACCACCGCTCACCCGGGTCGCAGGGCAGTTCGGCGCAGAGAATGGTGCGGCCCGCCGGCCCGGTCGCGGAATTGTAGTTCTTCGGCTCCGACATCCGGCTGATCGGGATCGACAGTTCGGGGAAGTAGTGCGCGTCATATTCGGTGAAACGGTCGGTGCCGAGGATGAGATAGACGAGGATCATGCCCCGGAACCGGATTGCCTTCGCCGCCGCGATCACCTCGGGCGGGGGGGGCGGGTCCATCAGCCGGACGACGGTCGTCAAGGGAATCGTCGAATAGACCTGATCGGCTTCGTGGCGGGTCTCGACGCCTTTGTCCTTCGTCACGACCGCCGTCACCCGGTTGCCGTCACGCTCGATCCGGACGATGTCGGCGCCGAAGCGGAAGCCCGCGCCCTGCGATTCCGCCGCGGCCATCATCGCCCCGGAAATCTGGCCGAAGCCCTTCTTGGGATAGTAGAACCGCCCTGTCGTCTCGCCCCTGAGGCCCGGGACCATCCGCATCATCTTGGCCAGGATCTTGCCGATCGACGATCCCGACACCCGCCGCTCGGCCAGCGTCACGGCAAGCTGGTCGGGGTCGAGGCCCCAGAGCTTGCGCACGTAGGGATAGTAGAAGTTCTTCGAGATCGTGGGACCGAGCCCGTCGAGAAGGACCGAGGAGAAGCTGCGCGGCCCCGAGGATTTCTTGCGGAACTTCTTCAGCGCCATGTCGGCGATCAGCGAGACAGCGAAGGCGGGCGGCAGCTTCAGGAGCGCATCCTGCAACTTCAGCGGAAAGTGAATCCAGCGCCCGCCGAGGCGGATGCGCCCATGCCGGGGCTGCAAGAGAAGATCGGGGCCGAGAAGCGCCTTCACGTCCGCCAGCACCTGCGCGTCCGCGACCGGGTGGAAGCGGTGCGAGCCGTAGTCGCACCAGATGCCGTCGATCAGGAACGAGGTCGAATTGCCGCCCGCCACGGGTGCACGTTCCAGCACCTCCACCCGCGCCAGCCCCCCCTGCCTGCCTTTCGTCAGCGCATAGGCGGCGGCAATCCCCGCCGGGCCCGCCCCCAGAACCGTGACTTTCGGGCTGCCGCCCTTCGCGGCGTCAGCCGTCATTCCGAAATCTCCGTGATGGTCCGTGGCGCGGCGGCGGCGCGCAGAGCGCCGCCCGAGGCGATGAGAAGAATGGCGCCGAGCGCGCCGGCGAGGTAGAGGATGCCCTGCCAGGCAAGGCCCGAAGCCACGACCTCCGGCGCGCCCGCGCCGAAGGGGACGAGAAGCGCCGCGAGCGAGCTTTCCCTGACCCCGAGCCCGCCGAGCGAGATCGGCAGCGTGGCGATGATCTTGGCCAGCGGCCAGGCAAAGAACCAGGCGGCCAGCGGCACGTGCACCCCCACGGGTTCGGCGAGCTTTACCGACAGCCAGATCAGCACCGACTGGATCGCCGCCGAGAGGACCAGCGTGAACAGAAGCAGGAAGGGCCTGCGGCCGAGCGCCGCAAAGGCATCGGCCACGCGAAGCGCCAGCCCCTTGGCCGGCAGGCCCGGCCAGCGGCCCCAGAGGCCGCGCGCAATCGCCGGAAAGAGGAAAAGCCCGGCGACGGCAAGCGCGAAGACGATGCCGCTGACCGCGACGGCGAGCGCCCGGTTGGCGCCATGACCGCCCAGCATCACGAGCCCCCAGAGCGTAAGGCAGGCGAGCCCGACGAGGTCGATCATCCGGTCGCCCACCGCGGCGGCCGCGACCTTCGGCCCGTCGCGCAGGCTGGCGTGGGCAAGGCCCGCGCGCACCGCGTCGCCACCGGCCGCGCCGGGCAGGCAGAGATTGGCCGCAAGCCCGGCGAAGTGGGCGCGCAGCGCCACAGGCAGCGGGATCGCCCGGTCCATCAGCAGCCACCATTTCGACGCGGTCGCCAGGTGGCACAGCAGAAAGGCGACCAGCACCCCGAGGAACAGCGGCCAGCTCAGCCGGGTAAAGCCCTGAAGGATCGCCTCTTTCGGCAGGAACCAGAAGATCAGCCCAAGCGCCACGGCCGACCCGGCCGCGCGGATCGCCCATTTCTTCAAGGCGCGCGCCGGAACCGCCATGTCAGGGCCGCAGATGCAGGCGCGAGATCATGTCGGCGATCAGGCCCAGCGACCAGATGATGAGCGCCGACAGGAAGGCAAAGATCGTGGTTTCCGACAGGTTGTCCATCCAGATGTCATAGACGAACTTGGCGGCGCCAAGACCCATCAGCGCCAGCCCCAGCGGGATGAAGACGCGCAGCGGGTTGAAAAGCACCGTCATTCTCAGGACGAGGATGACGAAGTTGAGAAAATCGACGGGGCGGATCTTCGACTTGCCGACGCGCCGCCCGTATTCGATCGGCGTGTAGATCATCCCCTTGCCGTTGCAGGCCATGCAGAGCGTGATCGTCGTGGTGAAGGAGAACTTCTGCGGCAGGAGCGGCACGAAGGGCACCAGCTCCGACTTGCGGAAGACCCGGAGCCCCGAGTTGAGATCGTTCAGCTTCCGTTCGGCAAGGAAGGACGCGAAGTGGTTCAGGATGAACTTCGCCGGGCGGCGGATCAGGGGGACGTTCCTCATCGCCGCGCCGCGGTCGCCCACCACCATGTCCTGGTTGCGGCACATCGCCAGCATCGGCGGCAGGTAGCGCGCGGGATAGGTGCCGTCGGCATCAAGGATGGCGACATATTCGTATTGCGCGTGCCTGATCCCGCGCTTGAGGCTGGCGCCGTAGCCGGTGTTCACCTGGTTCGAATCCACCACCACCCCGGTTTCGCGGGCGATCTCCAGGGTCCGGTCCTCGGACCCGTCGTCGATGACGATGATCTCGTAGGGAATCCCCAGGGGGTCCATGCTTGCGCGCACGTCCTCGATCGTGTGGCGCACCGCGCCTTCCTCGTTGTAGGCGGGGATCACGACGCTGAGCGACATG
>JAUQYA010000021.1 GCA_030837785.1 Albidovulum sp. | reverse complement strand
GAAACATCCTGTCGACGTCCATGTGGGCAAGCGCGTCCGTCACCGGCGCTGGATGGTGGGCATGACCCAGCAGCAACTGGCCGACAAGGTCGGGATCAAGTTCCAGCAGATCCAGAAATACGAAACCGGCATGAACCGGATTTCCGCCTCGCGGCTGTGGGACATCGCCGATGCGCTCGGCGTGGCGATCAGCTTCTTCTTCGAGGGGCTCGACCAGTCCAGCAGTATCGTCGAGGAGATCGACGGCGACATCCTCGCCGACAAGGAAGCGCTGATGCTGGTGCGTTCCTACTACGCGATCCCCGAGGCCCAGCGGCGCCGGCTGTTCGATCTGGCGAAGGTGCTTTCCGACGCGGCCTGAGCCATTGACCGGGAAGGGGCAGGGGGGTTACCGCTTGGGCCGTCCAAGCAGAGGTTCCCCATGTCCCTCCCCGAAGCCGAACGCCGCGCGCTGATCGCCACGGCCCACGCCCTGGCCGACGCCGCGCGCGAGGAGACGCTCGCGCATTTCCGCAGCGACGGGCTTTCGGCGGACAACAAGGTCACCACCCATTTCGATCCCGTCACGATCGCCGACCGCGCGGCCGAGACGCGGATGCGGGCGATCCTCGCCGAGCGCCGGCCGCAGGACGCGATCCTGGGCGAGGAATTCGGCCCTGTCGCCGGCACCTCGGGCCTGACCTGGGTGATCGACCCGATCGACGGCACCCGCAGCTACCTTTCCGGCACACCGACCTGGGGTGTGCTGATCTCGGTCGCCGACGCCAGCGGGCCGCTGTTCGGCCTGATCGACCAGCCCTTCATCGGCGAACGCTTCGCCGGCGGCTTCGGCACGGCCGAGGTCATCGGGCCGATGGGCCATCGTCCGCTCCGTGCCCGCGCCCCCCGGCCGCTGTCCGAGGCGATCCTCTTCACCACCTTCCCGGAGGTCGGCACGGCCGAGGACGGGGCGGCCTTCACCCGGGTGAAGACGAAGGCGCGGCTCACCCGCTACGGGCTCGACTGCTACGCCTATGCGCTCATTGCCGCGGGCCAGATCGACCTGGTGATCGAGGCGGGATTGCAGACCTATGACGTCCACGCGCCGATCGCGGTGATCGAGGCGGCGGGCGGCATCGTCACCGACTGGCAGGGCCGCCCGGCGCTTTCGGGCGGCCATGTCCTCGCCGCCGCCAACCGCGCGGTCCATGCCGAGGCGATGGCGGTGCTGAACGGCTGAGCGGTCTGGCGCCCGGCCCCGCGGTCCCCTAGGCTCTCCCCGCCGGGCGAGTCCTTGCCCCTTCTGTCGCCGGCCGGTCCGCTCGCCGAAGGGGGAGGGGAACACATGGCCGAAATCCTCATCCGCAACGCGGCAAGCCTTGTCACGATGAACCCGGCGCGGGAGGAGATCGCCGGCGGCGACGTCCTGATCCGCGGCGGCACGATCGCCGCCGTGGGGCAGGGCCTCGCCACCACCGGCGAGGTGATCGAGGCGGCGGGTTGCGTCGTCTCCCCCGGCCTCGTCAACACCCACCATCACCTCTACCAGACGCTCACACGGGCCGTCCCCGGCGGGCAGGACGCGCTCCTGTTCGGCTGGCTGAAGACGCTCTACCCGATCTGGGCGCGCTTCGGGCCCGAGGAAATGCGCGTCTCCGCGCTCGCCGGCCTTGCCGAACTGGCGCTCTCCGGCTGCACGCTCACCTCCGACCACCTCTATCTCTATCCGGGCGGCGCAAGGCTCGACGACACGATCGAGGCCGCGGCGGAAATCGGGCTCCGCTTCCACCCGACCCGCGGCGCCATGTCGATCGGCGAGAGCAAGGGCGGCTTGCCGCCCGACGCGCTGGTCGAGGAGGAGGCGGCGATCCTGAAGGACATGGAGCGGGTGGTCGACGCCTTCCACGACCCGGCCCCCGGCGCGATGGTCCGCGTCGGCCTCGCCCCCTGCTCGCCCTTCTCGGTCAGTCGCGACCTGATGCGCGAGACCGCCGTGCTGGCCCGCGACCGGGGCGTGATGCTCCACACCCACCTTGCCGAGAACGGCGAGGACGTGGCCTACAGCCTCGCCAGCTTCGGTTGCCGGCCGGGCCAGTATGCCGAGGACCTCGGCTGGACCGGCGCCGATGTCTGGCACGCCCATTGCGTGAAGCTCGACATGGCCGAGATCGGGCTGTTCGCCCGCAGTCGTACCGGCGTCGCCCATTGCCCCTGCTCGAACTGCCGGCTCGGCTCCGGCATCGCCCCCGTCCGCGCCATGCGCGACGCGGGCGTGCCCCTCGGCCTCGGTGTCGACGGCTCGGCCTCGAACGACGCCGGCAACCTCCTCGCCGAGGCGCGCCAGGCGATGCTCCTCCAGCGCGTCGCCCGCGGCGCCGATGCGATGTCCGCGCGCGAGGCGCTGGAAATCGCCACGCTCGGCGGCGCGCAGGTGCTCGGCCGGCCGGACTGCGGCGCGCTCGAGCCGGGCAGGCGCGCCGACATCGCGATCTGGGACCTGACCGGGATCGAGGCCGCCGGCGCCTGGGATCCGGTCGCGGCGCTGGTCCTCTGCGGGCCGATGCGGGTCCGCGACCTCCTCGTCGAGGGCCGCAGGATCGTCCGCGACGGCCGGATCGCCACGCTCGATCTCGGCCGGGTGATCGAGGATCAGGCCCGGCTCGCCCGCCGGCTGATGGCCTGACACGGCGGTTTCTTCGTTGCCCAAATACCCCCGCCGGAGGCGGCGCCGGCAGGCGCCTCCTGCCGTCAGGCTGGCTGCTCCAGCCGCCGCCCGCCGGCCCAGACCGCCGCCACCGCGCGGTCGTCGCCCATCATGATCGTCGGAAAGAGCGCCTCCCAGAGGTCGCCCGCGCGGCCGGCGCGCTGGGCGATCGCCGGGGTGGAGGCGAGGTCGACGGCGATGATGTCGGCCTCCATCCCCGGCGCGAGGTTGCCGATCCGGTCGCCGGCCCTGAGGGCCCGGGCCGAGCCCTGCGTCGCCAGCCACCACAGCTCGGCCGGATGCAGCGCGCGGTGGCGGAGCTGCGCCACCTCGTAGGCCGCGGCCATCGTCCGGAGCATCGAGAAGGACGATCCGCCGCCGGTGTCGGTGGCCAGCCCGATCCGATGCCCCTCGCGCGAAAGCCCGTCCATGTCGAAAAGCCCCGAGCCGATGAAGGTGTTCGAGGTCGGGCAGTGGATCAGGCTCGCATCCACCTCCTTGAGCCGGTCGCGTTCGCGTGGCTCCAGATGGATCGCGTGGCCGAAAAGCGCGCCGGGGCCGAGAAGCCCGTGCGCCTCGTAGGTGTCGAGATAGTCGCGCGCCTGCGGGTAGAGCGATTTCACCCAGGCGATCTCGTCGGTCTGCTCGCTCAGATGCGTCTGCATCAGGCAGGAGGGGTTTTCGGCCCAGAGCGCGCCGAGCGCGGCGAGCTGCTCGGGCGTCGAGGTCGGCGAGAACCGCGGCGTGATCACATAGGAGAGCCGATCCACGCCGTGCCAGCGCTCCAGGAGCCGCTTGCTGTCGTCATGGGCCGATTGCGCGCTGTCGCGCAGGCCCTCGGGCGCGGTGTCGCGGTCCATGCAGGTCTTGCCGGCGAAGGCGCGCAGGCCCCGCGCCCGCGCCTCGGCGAAGAAGGCCTCGACGCTTTCGGGGTGGATCGTGCAATAGCTGCACACCGTCGTCGTGCCGTTGGAAAGCGTCAGGTCGAAGTATCGCCCGGCGATTTCGGCGGCATGGGCCGGGTCGGAAAACCGCATCTCCTCGGGGAAGGTGTAGGCGTTCAGCCAGTCGATCAGCCGCTTGCCCCAGCTCGCGATGATCGCGGTCTGTGGGTAGTGCGCGTGCGCGTCGACGAAGCCCGCCGACAGCAGATGCGTGCCGCAATCGGTCACCCGCGCCTGTGGATGGGCACGGCGCAGGTCGTCGGCCTCGCCCACGGCGCGGATCAGCCCGCCCTCGACCAGCACTCCCCCCCGCGCGGAATGGCGCGCCGCGTCCGCGCCCTCCTCCATCGGGTTGCCCTCGTATCGCAGCACCTGCCCGAGGATGAGTTCCGCCATCGCGTACGCCCCTGTCCGCTGTCCCGGGCGCAGTCTAGGGCCGGACCGGGGGCAGGGGAATCGTCCTTTGCCCCTGTTTCTTTGAAACTCCATCCGGTAAGTTCGCGGCAATCGGGCGGGGGGGCGGAATGGTCGAGCAGGCGGAAGACGAAGCCGGGCGGGAGGAGGACGACTACGGCCTCGACCCCCGCGTCGTGCCGTCGCTCCGCGAGGCGATCGAGGCGGGAGACGCCGGCGCCATCGACGCGCTGATGGAGCCCCTGCACGCGGCCGACATCGCCGACGTGCTGGAACAGATCGGCGGCGCCGACCGGCAGGCGCTGGTACGTCTCTGGCCACAGGGGATCGACGGCGAGATCCTGTCGGAGCTTGACGAGGCGATCCGCGAGGACGTGATCGAGGCGCTGCCGCACGAGGTCCTGACCGAGGCGGTGCGCGAGCTCGATTCCGACGATGTCGTCGATCTCATCGAGGATCTCGGCGAGCCGGTGCAGGAACGCATCCTCGACGCGCTCGAGGTCAGCGACCGGGTCGCCGTCGAACAGTCGCTGACCTATCCGGAATATTCCGCCGGCCGCCTCATGCAGCGCGAGGTGGTGACCGCGCCCGAGCACTGGACGGTGGGCGAGGCGATCGACTTCCTGCGCAATGCCAAGGAGTTGCCCGACCAGTTCTACCACGTCATCCTGGTCGATCCGCGCTGGCACCCGGTGGGCTATGTCACGCTCGGCAAGCTCCTGTCGTCCAAGCGCGCGGTACGGCTCACCGAAATCACCGAGGACAGTTTCCGCAGCATCGGCGTGCGCGACGAGGAAGGCGACGTCGCCTACGCCTTCAACCAGTATCACCTGATCTCCGCCCCCGTGGTGGACGAGGACGGCCGGCTTGCCGGCGTCATCACCATCGACGACGCGATGGTGGTGCTTGACGAGGAGCACGAGGAGGACGTGCTGCGCCTCGCCGGCGTCAGCGAGGAAAGCTCGGTCTCCGACGGCGTTCTCGACGTGGTGCGCCAACGCCTGCCCTGGCTCGTCGCCAACCTCTTCACCGCCTCGCTGTCGGCGATCGTCATCTCGCAGTTCACCGGAACCATCGCCCGGATCGTCGCGCTGGCGGCGCTGATGCCGATCGTCGCCTCGACCGGCGGCATCGCCGGCACGCAGGCGCTGGCCGTGGCGGTGCGGGCGCTCGCCACCCGCGACCTGACCAGTTCCAACGCCGCCCGCGTGGTCCGGCGCGAGATCGCGGCCGGATTGCTGAACGGGTTGGCGCTGGCGCTGGTGCTGGGGCTGGGCGGGGCGCTGATCTTCGGCTCGCCGCTGATCGGCCTCGTGCTGGGGATGGCGATGGTGGTGAACCAGATCGTCGCCTGCCTCGGCGGCGTCACCGTGCCCCTCGTGCTGCACCGCATCGGGCTTGACCCCGCGCTGGCCTCGGGCACCTTCGTCACCACGCTTACCGACGTGATGGGCTTTCTCGCCTTCCTCGGCCTCGCAACGATGATCCTGACATGACTGACGCCGCCACCCTGACCGACCTCAAGGCCGCCGCCCGCGCCGCCGCCTTCGCCCGCCGCAAGGCGGCGCATGCGGCACGCAACCCCGCCGCGGCCGACCGCCTTCGCGCCGAGCTTGCGCGCTTCGCGGGGCGTGCGCTTGCCGGCTACATGCCGATGCGGACCGAGATCGACTGCCTGCCGGCGATGGCCGCGCACGTAGGCCCGGTCGGCGTGCCGGTGATCCTCGGCCCGGGGCAGCCCCTGAGGTTCCGCCGCTGGACGCCCGCGTCGCGGATGGTTGCCGGCGACTTCGGCGCGCTGATCCCCGAGACCGGCGACTGGATCGTGCCGGAGGTGCTGGTCGTGCCGCTGGTGGCCTTTGACCGCAAGGGCTACCGGCTCGGCTACGGCGGCGGGTTCTACGACCGCACGCTCGAGGGGCTGCGGACGCTGGGGCCGGTCACCGCGATCGGCTTTGCCTATGGCGCCCAGGAGATGGCGGAGGTTCCGGTCGAGCCGACCGACCAGCCGCTCGACCTGATCGTGACGGAAGGCGAGGTCATCACCCCCGGCAGATGATCCGCGCGAGCGGCACGGGTCACGAAGGGGAAGACGTCAGCCCTTGCGGCGACGTGCGAAAGCGGCAAGGCCGAGCGCGCCCGCGCCGAGGAGAAGCCCCGAGGCCGGCAGCGGCACCGGCGCGACCGGGATGTCGCTGAACACGACCTCGTCCAGGTTGATATGACCGCAGGGCGCGCCGCAGTTCCGGCCGTTCAGGGGATAGAGGATCTCGATCACGAAGGTATCGAGCCCGCGGAACGCCGCGTCGAGCGTGATGGTCTGGACCGCGCCGGCAACCGGCGACATCGTCACATGGTCGCGCACGACCTGCTGACCGTTCAGGAAGCCGGTCAGAAGGATGTTCCCCACCACCTTGCGCTGTTCGTCGAGGAAATCGAAGCCGAGCGATTCGAAGGTGAAGCTGAGGACGTCGAAGACGGTTCCCGCCGTGAAGGTCAGGCTGCTGGCGTAGTCCGTGCCGGAATCGTCCAGATGCGCATGGCCCCCGCGGTTCTCGCTCGCGACGATGCCCCAATCGTTGGGCGTCACGGTGAAGCCGGCCTCACTGTAGGGCAGGCCCCAGGTGCCGTTCATCATCGCCGTGTCGTAGTCGTCGACCGCGCCGAAACCCACCGTCGTTGCCGAGGCGGCGCCTGCCAGCCCGGCAAAGCCGAGAATTGCCGAAAGAACCGCTGCCCTGCTGGTCTCATACGCCATGACGCACCCTTCACCCCAACCTTCGACCGAACCTAGCGTCCCGTTTCCCTCGGCGTCAACGATTCCGGCGAAAATGTGGCAATTGGGGCGGAACTGCGGCCAAAGAGACACGCGCGGGGCTGAGGGTTCCCGCATCGGCCCTCACAGGCCCGCACTCCCGGCTTGCCCTCGCGCCGCGGCGCGACTAGGCAGGGCACATGCGGATGCTGTTTCTCGGCGATGTCATGGGGCGGGCGGGGCGCTCGGCGGTGGCGGCGCGGCTGCCGGGGCTGCGCGCCGACTGGGCGCTCGACTTCGTCGTGATCAATGGCGAAAACGCGACTTCGGGCGTGGGGCTTTCGCCCGACCACGCGCGCGAGCTTCTCGCCGCCGGCGCCGATTGCCTGACACTGGGCGACCATGCCTTCGACCAGAAGGAGATGCTGTCCTTCATCGAGACCGAACCGCGCATCCTCAGGCCGCTGAACTACGCCAGGACCGCGCCGGGCAGGGGCGCGCGGGTGTTCGCCGGCCCCGGCGGGCGCAAGGTGCTGGTGGCACAGGCGCTGGGCCAGGTCTTCATGAAGCGGCCCTTCGACGATCCGTTCTCGGCGGTGGACGCGGTGCTGCGCGCCCATCCCCTGGGTGGCGCGGTCCAGGCCGCGCTGATCGACATCCATTGCGAGGCGACGAGCGAGAAGATGGGCATGGGCCACTGGTGCGACGGCCGGGCGAGCCTCGTTGTCGGCACCCATACCCATGTGCCCACGGCCGACGTCCAGATCCTGCCGGGCGGCACCGCCTTCCAGTCCGACGCGGGCATGTGCGGCGACTACAACTCGATCATCGGCATGGACAAGCTCGAACCGATGCGCCGTTTCGTCACCGGCATGGGGAAGGAGCGCTTCAGCCCGGCGGCGGGCGAGGCGACGCTCTGCGGCACGCTGGTGGAAACCGACGACCGGACCGGCCTTGCCACGCGCGTGCGGATGGTGCGGGTGGGCGGCCGCCTGGAAAGCGCCGTGCCTTGAGCGACCGGGTCCGCCATGTCGCGGTTCTGGTGATGCTCGGGATCGGATGGGGAACGACCCAGCCGCTCGGCAAGATCGCGACCTCGACCGGGCACGGGCATTTCGGCCTGATCTTCTGGCAACTGGTCATCGGCGCGCTGGTTCTGGGCGGCTTCGTCTGGCTGCGCGGCGGGCGGTTCCCCCTGACCGGCCGGGCGCTGCGCTTTGCCGCCCTGATCGCCGTCGTCGGCACGCTGGTCCCGAACTCGACCTTCTACCTGTCGGTCCGCCACCTGCCGGCGGGGGTGATGTCGATCCTGATCTCGACCGTGCCGCTCATCGCCTTTCCGATCGCGCTGGCGCTCGGTCAGGACCGGTTCAGCGCGCGCAGGCTTCTGGGGCTGGCCTGCGGCGCGGCGGGGGTGGCGATGATCGGCCTGCCAAAGGCGAGCCTGCCCGACCCGGCGATGGCCGCGTGGCTGCCGATCGCGCTGGTCGGACCCGCCTGCTATGCGGCCGAGGCCAATATCGTCGCGCGCTGGGGGACGGCGGGGCTCGACCCGGTGCAGGCGATGTTCGCCGCCTCGGCCGTGGGCGCGCTCATGGCGTTTCCCCTGATGATCGGGGCGGGGCACTGGATCAGCCCGCTGCCGCCCTATGGCAAGGCGGAACTGGCGCTGATCGGGTCGTCCACCATCCACGCGATCCTTTACGCCACCTATGTCTGGCTCGCCGCGCGGACCGGGGCGGTCTTTGCCTCGCAGACCTCCTACATCGTCACCGCCGCGGGCCTTGGCTGGGCGATGCTGCTTCTTGGCGAACGGTTCAGCCCGTGGATCTGGGCGGCGGTGCCGGTGATGTTCGCGGGACTTCTGCTCGTCCGTCCGCGCCGGGCCCCGCAACTGCAGCTTGATCGGGCGTGACTGTGCCCTTATCCCTGCCAGCGGCGGCCGTTCGGGAGAGATGATGCTAGGCTTCACGATTGCACAGCCCTACGAGGCGTACCTGGCGCTTGCCATCGTCGCGGGCATGTTCGCGCTGTTCCTGCGCGAGACCATCGCCCCCGAAGTGGTCGCGATGGGCGGCGCCGCGTTGATGATCGTGCTCGGCCTCCTGCCGGTCGCCGAAGCCACCCAGACGCTGTCGAACTCGGCGCCCTGGACCATCGTCTTCATGTTCCTGATCATGGGCGCGATGCTGAGGACCGGCACGCTGGAGGAAATGTCGCGCATCGTCGAATCGCGCGTCGACACCCATCCGACCCTGACCGTGGTGCTGCTGTTCATGTTCGTGGTCGTCGCCTCGGCGTTCATGAACAACACGCCCGTGGTGGCGGTGATGATCCCGATCTTCATCCAGCTTGCCGCGCGGCTGAAGGTCTCGGCCTCACGGTTCCTGATGCCGCTGTCGCATTTCACCATCCTTGGCGGCATGATCACGCTGATCGGCACATCGACCAACATCCTCGTCGACGGCGTCGTCCAGAAGGAGGGCGGCGCGCATTTCCCGATCTTCGAGATCGCGCCCATCGGCATCGCGGTGACGCTGGCGGGGGGGGCCTTCATGGCGCTCTTCGCCCGCCGCCTCGTGCCCGACCGGCACTCGATGGGCGAGTTCCTGAGCGACCGGCGCAAGATCAAGTTCTTCACCGAGGTCGCGGTGCCCGAGGATTCCGGCCTGATCGGCCGCAAGGTGCTGGAGGTGGAGGTGTTCCGCCCCGAAGGCGTGCGGGTGATCGACGTGCTGCGCGGCGACGCCTCGCTCCGCCGTGATCTGGGAAATGTCGATCTGGCGGCCGGCGACCGCGTCGTGCTGCGCACCGAGATGGCCGAAATCCTCCATCTCCAGCAGCGCAAGGATGTGCGGCTGGTCGACAAGCTGTCGTCGGTGGAGACCGAGACGGTCGAGGTGCTGATCACCCCAGGCTGCCGGCTGATCGGCCGGTCGCTGGGCGAATTGCGCCTGAGGCGGCGCTACGGCATCTATGTGCTGGCGGCCCACCGGCGCAACCAGAACATCGGCCGCCAGCTCGACGATCTGGTGGTTTATGTCGGCGACACGCTGCTTCTGGAAGGCGCCGCCGAGGACATTTCGCGGCTGGCTGCCGATGTCGACCTCGTCAACATTACCCGCCCCTCGGCGCGCGCCTTCCGGCGCGGCCACATGCCGATCGCCATCGGCTGCCTGCTGGCGGTGGTGGTGCTGTCCGCACTCGACGTGGCGCCGATCCTCGTGCTGTCGATGCTCGCGGTGACGGTGCTTCTGCTCACCCGGTCGATCGACGCGGACGAAGCCTTCGGCATGGTGGACGGCCGGCTCATCGCCATGATCTTCGCCATGCTCGCGGTGGGCGAGGGGCTCGACAATGCCGGCGCGGTCAAGTTGATCGTCGACGCCATCGCGCCCCTCCTGCGCGACCTGCCGCCGTTCCTGGCGCTGGCCGCGGTCTATTTCCTCGGTCTCGTCATGACCGAGTTCCTGTCGAACAACGCCGTCGCGGTGATCTTCACGCCGATCGCCATGCAACTGGCGGTCACGCTCGGGCTCGATCCGCGGCCCTTCGCGGTGGCGGTGATGTTCTCGGCCTCGGTCGCCTTCGCCACCCCGATCGGCTATCAGACGCACATGATGGTCTACGGCCCCGGCGGCTACCGCTTCTCCGACTTCATGCGCCTCGGCATCCCGCTCGACATCGTCACCGGGGTCACCGCCGTCGTTGCGATCGCCTGGTATTACGGGGTCTGACAGCGGCGGGATGCGGCGCCTTGCGGGCCGCGTATGCCCTGGCATATAGAGGCCGCCATAGCGGATATCGCACGGAGACGATCATGGCCGGCCATTCCAAATGGGCCAACATCCAGCATCGCAAGGGCCGGCAGGACGCCGCCCGGTCGAAGCTGTTTTCCAAACTTGCCAAGGAAATCACGGTCGCGGCGAAGATGGGCGACCCCGACCCCGACAAGAACCCGCGCCTGCGCCTCGCCGTGAAGGCGGCCAAGGCCGTGTCCTGCCCGAAGGACGTGATCGAACGCGCGATCAAGAAGTCGCTGGGCGGCGATGCGGCGGACTACACGGAAATCCGCTACGAGGGCTACGGGCCGAACGGCATCGCCATCATCGTCGAGGCGATGACCGACAACCTCAACCGCACCGCGTCGAACGTGCGCAGCTACTTCACCAAGTTCGGCGGC
>JAUQYA010000151.1 GCA_030837785.1 Albidovulum sp. | reverse complement strand
GCGCCTCCTCGGCGCTGGCGTAGGTCTCGGTATCGAAGCCCGAGAGCGCCAGCCACTGGCTGATCGACTGCCGCATGTCCTGTTCGTCATCGACAATCGCCACCTTCATCGCGCGCGCCATGCGTCACCTCATTCCGCCGCTTGTGTCTTTTCCGCCAGTATGGGCAGCTGAACCTCGAAGACAGCTCCCCCGCCCGGCGCGTTGCGCGCCGTGAGCCGGCCGCCCAAGTCCTTCACGATGCCCGAGGAAATCGCAAGGCCGAGGCCGACCCCCTCGCCCGGTCCCTTGGTGGTGTAGAAGGGCTCGAACAGGTTGTCGAGATCGGCGATGCCGTGGCCGTTGTCGCGCACCGCGAGCGTCGCCGTCTCGCCGGCGGTGAGAAGGATTTCCACATGCGGGTCGGCCGTGCCCTTGGTCGCGTCCAGCGCGTTCCGCAAGAGGTTGATGATCACCTGTTCAAGCCGCACCCGGTCGGCGAGGACCATCACCGGCGAGCGCGGCATCATCCGGGTGATGCGGATCGCGCGCGACCTGAGCGACGGCTCCATCATCGAGAGCGCCGAGGAAATACAGCCCCTTACATCGACCGGCTCGAACGCCTCGCCGCCCTTCCTGGCATAGGACTTGAGCTGCCGCGTGATCGAGCCCATCCGCTCGATCAGGTCGTCGATGCGCTGGAACGACGACAGCGCCTCCTCGGGCCGCTTGCGCTGCAGGAGAAGCCGCGCCCCGGCGAGATAGGTCTTCATCGCGGCGAGCGGCTGGTTCAGCTCGTGGCTGACCGCCGCCGACATCTCGCCGAGGGCGGCGAGCTTGGAGGACTGTTCCAGCGTCAGTTCGGCCACGGCGAGGTCCTTCTGCACCTTCTCGCGTTCGGCGATTTCCCGCTGCAAACGCAGGTTCAGCTGGCGCAGTTCCGCCGACTCGCGCCGGAACATCGCGCTCTGGCTCCGCGCCCGGCGGGACAGCAGGTAGAAGATCAGCGCCAGAAGAACGGCGAAGCCCATGATCTCGAGCGCGAGCATGGCGTTCACCTGCTCGCGGACCGATTCGTAGGTCGTGAAGCTGACGATCCGCCAGCCGTGGAAGGGAATCCGGGCATCGGTGCGCATCACCGCCTCGCCGCCGACATAGGCGTCGGGCGGCGCGTTGGCCCAGTCGGCCGTCGCCTGGAAGGCGCGTTCGAGCGCCGAGGGCGGCACCCGCTTGGCGAGCGCCTCGGTCAGAGTCTGGCCGCGCCAGCGCGGCTGGGTGGTGAGAATCACGCGGTTCTCGCTGTCGGTGACGGCCACCGCTTCGGAGATGCCGGCCCAGACGCGTTCGAACTTCTGCAGTTCGACGCCGACGACGATCACGCCCACCGGCTGGCCGTTGGACAGGACGGCGCGGGAATAGCTGAATTCGTAGCCGCCCGACGCGCTTTCGGCGAGGGTGAAGACGGTTTCCTTCGACCGCAGCGCATCGACGAAATGGCCCAGCATGGCGTGGTTGGCGCCGATCTGGGTGCGGTCGGTCGCGGCCACGGTGCGCCCCGTGGCGTCGAGAAGCTGGATCGAGGCGGCGCCGATTTCGCCCTGCGCCGAGATCAGCCGCTGCGAGGTCACCGAGAAGTCGCCGGTGTCGAGCGAGGTGATCAGCGCGGGGTCGCGGGCGAGCAGGAGCGGTACGACCGAGGTGCGCTGCAGCTCGCTCATGATGTGGCCGGTGTAGAGCGCCAGCCGCACGTCCGCCCGGTTGCGGGTGGTTTCGGTGAAGCGTTCCGACAGGAAGGCGTTGGTATACCAGATGACCGAGACCGCGGCGGCGATGAAGACGAGGACCAGTGCCCTCAGCCACCAGGGGTTGCGGGCGCCGACGAGACCGGAGGCGTCGGCCACGAGCGGCACGAGCAAGGGCGCCGCGCCCGCCGTAGCGGGCCCGGTGGCGGGCTCGGCCGGCGTGGTTCCGGCGGTCAGGTCGTCGTCGGACGAAGGCGTCGCGGACATGGCATCAGTCTAGAACCGCCGCCACGCCCCCACAAGGCCCCGCCAGGGCCTGCCCCTTCCCGGCCCGGTCGCCCGGGCCCTCAGGCGAGCGCCAGCGCCGCCATGAGCGAGCGGAAGAGCGCCGCGCCATCGGTACTGCCCTGCGCCGGGTCGCAGGCGCGTTCGGGATGCGGCATCATCCCGAGCACCCGGCGGTTTTCCGACAGGACGCCGGCGATGTCGGCCACGGCCCCGTTGGGGTTCTCGACATAGGTGAAGGCGATGCGGTCCTCGGCCTTCAGACGCGCCAGCCCCGCGGCGTCGATCGTGTAGTTGCCGTCGGCGTGCGCGATCGGCACCGCCGCCACGTCGCCGGCCCGCCAGGCGCCGGTGAAGGCGCTGTCGGCGGTGGCGACGCGGAGCCGCACCGTCTTGCAGACGAAGCTGAGCCCGGCGTTGCGCATCAGCGCGCCGGGCAGGAGCCCGGTTTCGGTCAGCACCTGGAAGCCGTTGCAGATGCCGAGCACATGGCCGCCGCGGCCGGCGAAGCGCTTCACCGCGGCGGCGACGGGCGATTGCGCCGCGATGGCGCCGCAGCGCAGGTAGTCGCCGAAGGAGAAGCCGCCGGGAATGGCGACAAGGTCGAGCCCCGCGGGCAGGTCGGCGTCCTTGTGCCAGACCCGGGTGACGGCGGCGCCGGCCCGTTCGAGGGCGACCGCGAGGTCGCGGTCGCAGTTCGATCCGGGGAAGGTGATGACGGCGGCTTTCATGGGCGGTCCTCGGGCTTCTGGGGTTGGTCCGGGAGATAGAGCAATCGGCGCGCGGGGGGAAGCGGCGGCTCGGGGCGCTGCCCCGAACCCCGGGGTATTTCATCGACGAAGAAGGCTCAGGCCGCGAAATCGGTGATGACGGCGACGCCGGGAGGCGCGGGCCGGTCGAAGGCGGCAAGCTCGGCGCTGGCATCGGAGAGAGCGACACGGCGGCCGACGAGCGGCGACAGGTCGACCCGCCCGGACCCGATCAGCGACAGGAGGCTCGGGTAGCCCCATGCCGGCATGCCGCGGGTGCCGTAGAGCGCCAACTGGCCGGAATAGACCGCGTCCATCGGCAGCGTCATCTGCGCATGCTGTCCGGCGGGCATGCCGATCTGCACCATGCGGCCGAGCTTGCGCAGGCTTTTCAGCGCGTTGGCGGTGGTCTCGGCGATCCCGAGCGCCTCGACCGCGACATGGGCGCCGCCACCGGTGATCGCGCGCACCGCCGCCACCGGATCGGTTTCGGCGGCGTTCACCGTGGCATCGGCGCCATGTGTCCGCGCGTGGGCGAGCTTGTCGGCCACGACGTCGACCATGACGGTGCGGGCGCCGATGGCGCGGGCCAGAAGCATCGCCGAGAGCCCGACGCCGCCGGTGCCGAAGACCACGAGCCATTCGCCGGGGCGAAGGCCCGCGCGCCCGGTGAGCGCGTGCCAGGCGGTCGTCACCCGGCAGCCGAGGGCGGCGGCGAGCGCGGGTTTCATCGTCTCGGGCAACGCCGCGAGGTTGGTGTCGGCGCGCGGCACCGCGATGCGTTCGGCGAAGGCGCCGGGATGGGTGAAGCCGGGCACGATCTGGGAGGGGCAGGTCGTCTGCTCTCCGGCCGCGCAGGCCGGGCAGTGTCCGCAGGCGAGGATGAAGGGGGCGATGACGCGGTCGCCGCGCTTCCAGCCGGTCACGCGGGGGCCGACTTCTTCCACCACCCCGCAGTATTCGTGGCCCGGAATCTGCGGCAGCACCACGTCGGGGTCGGACCCCGTCCAGGAATGCCAGTCGGAGCGGCAGATGCCGCAGGCGAGGACCGAGAGCACGACGCCGTCCTCGGGGCAGTCGGGCTCGGGCCGGTCGGCGATTTCCAGGGGCGCGCGGAACCTCGTCAGCACCGCGGCCCGCATCAGGCGATCTCCACCGTGTATTTCTCGATCACGGTATTGGCGAGGAGCTTCTCGCACATCGCCCTCACCTCTGCGTCGGCGGCGGCACGGTCGGTGGCGGAAAGGTCGATCTCGATCACCTTGCCCTGGCGCACCGCCTCGACCCCCTTGAAGCCGAGCGTGCCGAGCGCGTGTTTCACCGCCTCGCCCTGTGGGTCGAGGACGCCGTCCTTGAGCATGACATGGACGCGGGCTTTCAGGGGCGCGGTCATGGTCGGGGCCTTTCAGTTGATGAGCGTCGGCTTCGACAGGTGCGTCGCCTGCGTCGGCAGCACGCCGAGCCGGCGGGCGACC
>JAUQYA010000004.1 GCA_030837785.1 Albidovulum sp. | reverse complement strand
GGCCGCGCCGTGGCGGTGCATGTCGAGAAGGTCGAAGGTGATGTTTTCCATGATGTGCCCCTCCTGAAAAGGCGAGGCGATTAGAGCATTAACCAGAATCAGGAAAAATCCTATTTGGCGAGTAATCGTCACACTTTCGCCGTATGAGTGTGTCGCGCCACGGCCGGGCGGCGGCCGGAAGGCCCCTCCCCCGGTCAGATCGGGCTCGGATCGGGCTCGGACCCGACTCAGATCAGCCCGTGCCGTGCCGCGATCGAGACGCCATGACTGATCGTCTTGGCGCCGAGCTTCAGCTTGGCATTCTTCAGCCGCTGCTTGATTGCCCCCTCAGAAACGCCGAGGCGCCCGGCGATCTCCTTCAGGAGAAGCCCTTCCCGCACCATCCTCAGCGCCTCCAGTTCGGCCTCGGTCAGGTTCGTCGGCGGCGCCGTCGCCTCGTGCAGACGCCGCAGCTTCTGGCCAAGAAGGCTGATCTCGTCGTCGGTGAACTCCCGGTCGCTCCGCGCGAAGGAGCCGAAGCTGCGCTGGCCCTCGGTGCCGGTCGAGGCGCAGGAGATCGCCGCGCCGTAGATCAGCCCGTGGCCCGCCGCCTCGATCAGGATGCCCAAGGGGTCGGGCAGCGCGATCTCGCTCCAGCGGATCGTGCCGGCATTCCCGTAAAGCCACTGCATGACCGGATCGAACAGCATGAAGCCGCGCTGGGTATAGCGGTCGATCCAGGCTTCGGGTAAGGCGTTGGTCTCGGCGATGGGAAAGGCGAAGCCGACGCGAAGGGCGATGTAGTAGCCTGCGGGGGCGATGGCGGAAAACTCACGACCCTCCGCAGCTTGTTGCATGGCAAATTCTTCCCGTTAACGTTCAGACGGGCCAGAAACAAACGACCCAGAGTTGTGGCGACGAGGCGGATATGCCACGAAACGCCGGGCGACGGAAGACAGAGGAGCCCCCGGAGGCGGGATGCACGAACAGGACCAGATCAGCACCCTTCTTGCAAGGCTGCACGCGGCGAGCCCGGCGGGCTTCGCCATCGCGCTCCATGTGCGATACACCGCGCCGCGATACCTCTTCCAGTCCTACCGCAAGGACTGGCTCGACACCTATTCGCGCGAGGGGCTGGTGCTGCACGATCCGGTGGTGCGCTGGGGCTTCTCGAACGACGGCACGATCCGCTGGAACGCGCTCGACGACCCGTCGGGGGTGATGAAGCGGGCTGCCGCCTTCGGCCTTTGCCACGGCGCGGTGATCGCCTTCGTGCGCAACGGCTCGCGCTCGATGGCGGGATGCGCCCGCTCGGACCGGGAACTGACCGATGACGAGATCGCCGAGATGAAGGGCATCCTCGAGGCCCTGCACGACCTGACGGAACGGGTCGAAACCCTCTCGCCCGCCGTGCACATGACGCTGAAGCAGATGTCGATCTACCTCACACACGGCTGAGCCGCTTCAATGCTGCTCCTGCAGGACCGGCCGTGGCCGCCTTCTCCGGCGCAGCCAGCCCATGAGCGGCCTTTCGAAGGCCGCGTGAATGGCCAGGCCGGCGACCACCGACACGGTGGTCAGCAGCGCGATTCGAAGGCCGCCGGCCAGGAAGCTTTCGCCATGCGGGCCGAGCCACTCGGCGGCGTGCCATATGACCAGCGTGTGGATCAGATAGAGCGCGTAGGAGCTGTCACCGAGCCATGCCCAGTTCGTGACGGATCGCGGCACACTCCCCCGCGCCTCGGCGATGGCCGCGGCGGCGACGAGCGCGACGGACGGCAGCCCGAGCGCCAGCGTCGCCGGAAACCGCTGGTGGTGCAGGATCGGCGCGACCGCAAATCCGAGCATCGCGATCGCGAAGGGAATGGACGCCGGCACCCGCCCCAGGCCGCGCGCGACGGCGCCGGCATTGCGAAGCACGAAATGCGCGATGAGCACGCCCGCGAGGAAGACGAGGAGCTGGGCATTCGTGGCGATGTCCAGGAGGGGATTCGAACCGGGCAGGAGAGCGCCCGCCGCTACCGATGCCAGGAAATACGCCGCCAGGGTCACCACGGCGGCTGTCGCCGGCAGAACGATCAGGAGCCCGAACACGCCGTAGAAGTAAAGCTCGTAGGCCAGGGTCCAGCCCGGCGTGATAATGCCGGCGGCATGGCCGGGCAGGAGCAGCAGCGCCGCGAGCGTCTGCCAGGGATCGCCGTGCCAGCCCGCAAGGTAGAGCGGCGGGAATGCCAGAAAGAAAAGCGCCGCAAACCAGTAGACCGGAAAGATCCGCAGGAGCCTTCGTGCAATGAAGGCCCGAGGGGCGCCGGGGCGCCCGAACTCCCCGGCCGAGGTGAAACACATCACGAGCCCGCTGATCGCGAAGAAGACCGGAACGCCTGCCGAGCCGATCCAGACCAGATCAAGGAACCACTGCGGATAGCTGCCGCCGACCTTCGCCGTCGCGGACTGCGCATGGTAGATCGTGACCATCAGCGCGGCGACGAAACGAAGGAACTGGACGGATGCGAGCATCGTAATTCCACGGGCTGGATTGTCAAAGATTATCAGAATGTTGCGCGCACGGGAAGCGGGACGGTGCGCCGCCGCCGGCCGCGCTTCGACCGGCCGTGTCAGAGGGGCTCGATATCCCCCGCGGCCCGCGCTGCGTGGAACTCGGCAACGAAGGCGGCCAGCCGCCCCGCCGCGATGGCGTCGCGCAGGCCCTGCATCAACTCCTGGTAGTAATGCAGGTTGTGCCAGGTCAGGAGCATCGAGGAGATGATCTCGCCCGCCCGGAAGACGTGGTGCAGATAGGCCCGGCTGTAGGACCGGCAGGCCGGGCAGGAACAGCCCTCGTCGAGCGGGCGCGGGTCATCCACGTGCCGCGCGTTCTTGATGTTCACGACGCCCCGGCGGGTGAAGGCCTGCCCGGTCCGCCCCGAACGCGACGGCAGCACGCAATCCATCATGTCGATGCCGCGCATCACCGCGCCGACGATGTCGTCGGGCTTGCCCACGCCCATCAGGTAGCGCGGCCGGTCCGCCGGCAGCATCCCCGGCGCATGGTCGAGGACAGCGAACATCGCCGCCTGCCCCTCGCCCACCGCGAGTCCGCCCACGGCATAGCCGTCAAAGCCGATTTCCTTGAGTTTCCCGGCGCTTTCCTCGCGCAGCTCGCGCGTCACGCCACCTTGCTGGATGCCGAAGAGGGCGTGGCCCGGCCGGTCGCCGAAGGCATCGCGCGACCGCGCTGCCCAGCGCATCGACAGGCGCATGCTTTCGGCCACCCGCTCCACCGGCGCGGGCAGTGCGGGGCATTCGTCGAAGCACATGACGATGTCGCTGCCGAGAAGCCGCTGGATTTCCATGCTGCGCTCGGGGCTCAGCATGTGGCGCGAGCCGTCGATGTGGGAGGAAAAGCGCACGCCCTCCTCGGTCAGCTTCCTCAGTGCCGCGAGGCTCATCACCTGGAAGCCGCCCGAGTCGGTCAGGATCGGGCGGTCCCAGTTCATGAAGCGGTGGAGGCCGCCGAGCCCGGCGATGCGTTCGGCCGTGGGCCGCAGCATCAGGTGGTAGGTGTTGCCGAGGAGGATGTCGGCGCTGGTGGCGCGGACGCTTTCGGGCAGCATCGCCTTCACCGTGCCGGCGGTGCCCACCGGCATGAAGGCGGGCGTCCTGATCTCTCCCCGCGGGGTGGAGAGGATGCCGGCGCGGGCGGCGCCGTCGGTGGCGGTGAGCGTGAAGGCGATGCGATCGGCCATGCCGCGCTCATAGCCCGTCCGGTCGCGGCGGTGAAGGGGGTGAACCGAAGGTGTGCCCCGGCGCGGGCGGGAGGCTCCGGGCCTCCGGCGGGGGTATTTCAGGCAACGAAGACGCCGCGGCGGGATGCCTCGGGCGGCGGCCTTTACGGCGCCGCGACAATTCCCTATATATTCGCTCAACTAAGCACAGGACACGCGATGACCGCCGAACTCGCCGCCCCCGTCGAAGGCACGCCCCTGATCAGGCCATCGACCACCGACCATCCGCTCTACGAGAGCGTCGTGGAGGCGTGCCGGACGGTCTACGACCCCGAGATCCCGGTCAACATCTTCGACCTCGGCCTGATCTACACGATCGACATCTCGCCGGAAAACGAGGTGAGGATCGTGATGACGCTGACCGCGCCGGGCTGCCCGGTGGCCGGCGAGATGCCGGGCTGGGTGGCCGACGCGGTGGAGCCGATCGACGGCGTGAAGCAGGTCGATGTCGAGATGACCTTCGAGCCGCAGTGGGGCATGGACATGATGTCCGACGAGGCGCGGCTGGAGCTTGGCTTCATGTGAATCTGCATCAAGTCTTTTAGCTTGAAATTCTTCCGATAAAGTCATAAGACTTGATATTGATGAATCAGGCACATTGACTTGTCATGCACGCGATCCAGGCGGTCCTCACCGGCGACCTTGTCGCTTCTACCGAAGCGGGTCCGCATACCATCAATGGTGCGATGCGCGTGTTGTCGGTTGCGGCCACCGGCATCGCGGACTGGCGCATATCCGGGCACACCGTCGTGGGAGACACGCATTTCACGCGCTTTCGCGGGGACGGCTGGCAAATTCTGGTCCCGCTCGCGCGGTTCGGGCTGCGCGCGGCGCTTCTGATGTATGCCCGGCTCGCCGCCGATCCGGGGCTGCCGGCAACCCGAATCGCCGTCGGCCTGGCACCCGTCGATCATGTCCCCGGACCGGACCTCTCGGACGCGCATGGCGCGGCGTTTGCGGTGTCCGGCCGTGCCCTAGCGCAGATGGAACGCACCGAGCGGCTGCGTCTTGCCGGAAACGGCATCACCCCGTGCCTCGCCGCCTTCATCCACCTTCTGGACGACCGGATCACCGACTGGACCCCTGAACAGGCCGAAGCAGTGGCCCATGCGATCGCGCCGGATGCCCCGACCCAGACCGTGATCGCCGCAACCCTCGGAATCTCGCCACAGGCGCTGAGTTCGCGACTGGCGGGCGCCAGATGGCCGACGATACGGCGCATCCTTCAGGAGTGGGAACGACCGGAACCGCCCTGCGAGGAACCGAGATGACCGAGACCTTCGCGGCCCTCCTCCTTGCCCACGCGCTTGCCGATTTCGTCTTCCAGACGCGAAGGATCGCCCTGAACAAGCATCGCCTGCCGGTCCTGCTTCTTCACGGCGCGGTCGTGCTCGCGCTTGCGCAGGGGGCGCTCGGGCGGGTCGATGCCTGGGAGGTTCTGGCGCTCGCGCTGGCCCATGTTGTCGTTGACGGGCTCAAGGCCAGGCTCGCCCCCCCGGGGCTCGGCGCCTTCCTCGCCGACCAGGCGGCCCATCTCGCCATGCTCGGCGCCCTCGCCTTCTGGCGGCCCGATCTCTGGGCCGGCGGGGCCTGGGCGGGGTTCGGATGGCTGCCCGCGCTGCTGGCGCTGGTGGCAGGGGCGATCCTGGTGACGCGGGCGGGCGGTTTCGCGGTGGGATTCCTGATGGCCGGCCTCTCCGCCGGCGCCCCGCCCGAGGGGCTGCCGCGCGGCGGGTTGACCATCGGGCTTCTGGAACGCGGGCTGATCTATGTGCTGATGCTCGCGGGCCAGCCGGAGGTGATCGGCTTTCTGATCGCGGCCAAGTCGATCCTGCGCTTCGGCGCCGTCAACGCTGCCGACCCGGCCGGCAACCGCGCCGCCTCGGAATACATCATCATCGGCACACTGGCGAGCTTCGGCTGGGCGATCCTCGTCGCGCTCGGGGTGCAGGCGCTCGTCGCGGCGCTGCCCTGAAGCCGATTCCCGGGCCAGCGCTTCCTTGAGTCCGGCAGCCCCGTGCCCTACATTGTGATGGCGCAGCAGGAGAGGACGATGTTCGGCATTCCCGGCAAGGCCCCGGTCACGATCACCCCGCGGGCGGTCGCCCAGATTGCCCGCCTCATGACGAAGGACGGCGCCTACGGGCTCCGCCTCGGCGTGAAGAAGGGCGGCTGTGCGGGCATGGAATACACGATGGAGTTCGCCGCCGAACCCGGCCCGATGGACGAGGTCGTCGAGCAGGACGGCGCGCGGGTGATGATCGCGCCGATGGCGCAGATGTTCCTTTTCGGCACCGAGATCGACTACCAGACATCGCTGCTGGAATCCGGCTTCCGCTTCAACAATCCGAACGTGGCCGAAGCCTGCGGCTGCGGCGAGTCGATCAAGTTCAAGGACGTCGCGGCCGGTTCCGGGGCATGAGCGTCTCGGAGGCCGACATCGCCTTCGCGCTGGAGCTCTTCGAAGGGCTCGGGCCCCTCTCGACGCGCCGGATGATGGGCGGGCTCTGCCTTTACCGCGACGGCGTCATCTTCGCGCTCCTGCGCTCGGACGGGTCGCTCTGGCTGAAGGGCTCGGGCGCCTTCGCCGCCCGCGTCACGGCCGAGGGCTGGGAAAGGTGGACCCATGCGCGGACCGGGCAGCGGCCGACCGCAATGCCATACTGGCGGCTTCCCGACGCCGCCCTTGACGATCCCGACCACGCCTGCAATCTCGCCCGCGAGGCGTTGCGCGATCTGACCTGACGGAGGGACCCATGCGGCGGAAACTGGCGGCCGGGAACTGGAAGATGAACGGCCTGGCGGCGGACCTGTCCGAGGTCGAGGTGCTGGCGAGGGCCCATCCCGCGCCGCGCTCCGAGGTGCTGGTCTGCCCGCCCGCGACGCTGATCGCGCAGTTGGCCTGGAAAGCGAGGGGCCGCGCGATCCTGGTCGGCGGGCAGGATTGCCACCCTAACCCCGCGGGCGCCCATACCGGCGACATCGCGGCGGGGATGCTGAAGGACGCGGGCGCAAGTCATGTGATCCTCGGCCATTCCGAACGCCGCGCCGACCACGGCGAGAGCGACGCGCTTGTCCGCGCCAAGGCCGAGGCCGCCCATGCCGCGGGCCTTGTCGCGGTGATCTGCCTCGGCGAGACCGAGACCCAGCGCGACGCGGGCGAGACGCTCGCCGTGACCGGCGCGCAGCTTCTGGGCTCCGCCCCCGGGGGCGCGACGGCTGGCAACACGGTCATCGCCTACGAACCGGTCTGGGCCATCGGCACCGGGCGCACGCCGACGCTGGCCCAGATCGCCGAGGTCCACGATTTCCTCCGCGCCGAACTCAGGGCGCGCTTTCCCGACGGCGATGGCTTCCGGCTCTTGTACGGCGGGTCGGTCAAGCCGTCGAACGCGGGCGGGATCTTCGCCACATCGAACGTCGACGGCGCGCTGGTCGGCGGGGCGAGCCTCAAGGCCGCCGATTTCGGCGCGATCATCGCCGCGCTCGACGCCGCCTGACGTTCGCGACGCGCGGGGTCGCTTCCGGGCGGGCTTCGCCCCGGCCGGTCCGCCTAGCGTGACGGAAAGAGACCAAGCGCGGAGCCTCCCGGCGTGACGATCGCCACTTCCCTCCCCTCGCCGGGACGATCCTCCCTGGTGGCGAACCTTGCCTGCATGGGTTCCATGCTGGTCTGGGCCTTGGGCTTTCCGCTGGCCGACGCGCTTCTGGCCACGCTGCCGGCGGTTGCGGTCACGGCGCTGCGCCTGGCCTTCGCCGCCGCCTTTCTCCTGCCGGTCTGGATCATCGCGGACGGCTGGCGCGAGGTCCGCGCCGCCGACTGGGCGCGCGGCCTCGGCGTCGGCGCCCTCGGCATGGGGCTTGGCGCATTGCTCCTCGTCTACGGGCAGAGCCGCACCGACGGCATCACCGCCGCAGTGATCTCCGCGACCATGCCGGTCGTGGGGATCACGCTCGAATGCCTGCTCGACGGCCGCCGCCTGCGGCCCCGTGTCATCCTTGGCATCCTTCTCAGCGTGGCGGGCGGGGTCGCGGTCTACGGGGCGCGGATGGGAAACCTCAGCATCGGCATCGGCGCGGCGGCGGTTCTTGCCTCTGTCACCATCTTCGCCTGGGCCTCGCGCGCCTCGGTCACGGCGCTGCCCGGCCTGTCGGCGATCGGACGGACAGCGGTGACGATCACCGGGGGCACCCTGGCCATCGCGGCGCTCCAGGCGCTTCTGCCCGCGTTTGGCGGCGAGGCGATGCCCTGGGCCCGGATCGGCGCGCGGGACTGGGTCTATGCCGCGCTCTACGGCGTGGGCTCGATGGCGATCTCGCAGGTGCTGTTCCTGATCGGGGTCGCCGGGCTCGGCATCGGGGTTGCGGCCATGCACATCAACATCGCCCCCTTCTATGTCATGCTGTTCGCACTCGCCTTCGGCGCGGCCTGGAGCTGGCCGACCGCCGCCGCGGCCGCGCTCGTCGTCCTTGGCGTGCTGATCGCGCAAGGCCGGCGGCCGGCATGACGACCGCGCGGGCCGCAGCCCGGCCCCTGCCATGAAAGCCCTCCGCCAGTCTCCCACCGAAGACGCCTTCGTGCAGGATCCCTACCGGTTCTACGACCGCGCCCGCACCCTGGGGCCGCTCTTCTTCTGGCAGGATTACGGGCTTGTCTGCGCCACCTCGGCCACCGCCGCGGGCGCGATCCTGCGCGACCGCCGCTTCGGCCGCGAGCTGCCGGCCGAGAGGCGCCGCGCCATCCCCGGTCACCTCGCGCCCTTCTACGCGGTCGAGGCCCATTCGATGCTGGAGCTTGAGCCGCCCCGCCACACAAGGCTGCGGTCGCTGGTGCTGCGCGCCTTCACCTCGCGCCGGATAGCCGCCCTTGCGCCCGAAATCGCGGCGCTGTCGCACCGGCTGATCGACGCCTTCCCGGACGGGGAGTTCGACCTGCTTCCCGCCTTTGCCCGGACGCTGCCCGTGATCGTCATCGCCCGCCTCCTCGGCGTGCCCGAGGAGCGTTCGGACGACCTTCTGGCCTGGTCGAACGCGATGGTCGGAATGTATCAGGCCCGCCGCAGCCGCGCGATGGAAGACGCGGCCGCGGCCGCCGCGCGGGACTTCGCGGCCTTCCTGCGCGCCCATGTCGAGGAACGCCGCAGCCGGCCTGCCGACGACCTCATCACCCATCTCATCGCCGCCGAGAGCGAGGGCGACAGGCTGTCCACCGACGAACTGATCGCCACCTGCATCCTGCTTCTGAACGCCGGCCACGAGGCGACCGTCCACACCATCGGAAATGGCGTCAAGGCGCTGATCGACCACGGTTTCGGGGCCGAGGTGCTGGGCCCGGACCGCACCGCGGCCACGGTCGAGGAAATCCTGCGCTTCGATCCGCCGCTCCACCTCTTCACCCGCCATGCCTACGAAGACGTGGAGATCGCCGGCCACGCCTTCCGCCGCGGCGACGAGGTCGGCTGCCTGCTGGCCGCCGCCAACCGCGATCCGGCGCTCTGGCAGGCCCCCGGCCGCTTCGATCCCGCCCGCCCGGTGACGCCCGGCCTCAGCTTCGGCGCGGGCCTTCACTTCTGCGTCGGTGCCCCTCTCGCCCGGCTGGAGTTGCAGACCGCGCTGCCGATCCTCTTCGCGCGCCTGCCGCGCCTTGGCCTGGCCGAACCGCCGCGCTACGCCAACCTCTACCACTTCCACGGCCTCGAACGGCTGGTGGTCGGGACCGGCGCGGGGGGCGCGGCCTGAGATACGGCGGAAGCCTTTGGAGAACGGGGCGCGATCTGCTATACGTTCGGACGGCGTTTCAGCAGGCAAGACCTCGCAGTCCACAGGAGGAAACGCCATGACAGTGCAAATCCGTAGTCTCGAGTTGAAGCCGGTCGCTGTCTCCGAAGACGCCATTGGGGCGCTTCGCGCAGGAATTCGTGGAACGGTCGCCCTGGAGGGCGATGCCGGGTACGAGGAGGCCCGGACCGTCTGGAACGCGATGGTGGATCGCAAGCCCGGCCTGGTGGTCCGTGCCCTGGGCGCTGCGGACGTCTGCGCGGCCGTGAACTTCGCCCGTGACAATGGCCTGCTGATCTCGATCCGCAGCGGCGGGCACCAGATCGCGGGGCATTCGGTCGCCGAGGGGGCGGTGCTGCTCGATCTGTCGCTGATGAAGTCGGTCCGCGTCGATGCCGCCGCGAAGACCGCCTGGGTGGAACCGGGCGCCACGCTCGGCGATGTCGACAAGGAGACGGCGGCCAATGGCCTCGTCCTGCCCACCGGCATCAACTCCACCACCGGCATCGCCGGGCTGACGCTTGGCGGCGGGTTCGGCTGGCTCACGCGCAAATACGGCATGACGCTCGACAACCTCCTGTCCGCAGATGTGGTGACGGCGGACGGCAGGCGGCTGCGCGCCAGCGAGGCCGAGAACCCCGACCTCTTCTGGGCGATCCGGGGCGGTGGCGGGAATTTCGGCGTCGTCACGGGGTTCGAGTTCGCCCTGCACCCGATGCAGGGCGAGATCCTCGCCGGGCTGATCGTCCATCCCTTCGCCGAGGCCCGGCGGCTCTATCGCGCCTATCGCGAGATTGCGTCGCGCCTGCCCGAAGAGCTTGCGGTCTGGACCGTCTGCCGCAAGGCGCCGCCGCTGCCGTTCCTGCCCGAGGACTGGCACGGCCGGGAAATCTTCGTCTTCGCGGTCTGCTATGCCGGCGCCCCGGCAGAGGGCGAAAAGGCGCTGGCGGAACTGCGCGGGCTCGGCAAGCCGATCGCCGATGTCGTGGGCCCCTGCCCCTTCGCGGGCTGGCAGACGGCCTTCGACCCGCTGCTCACGCCCGGTTTCCGCAACTACTGGAAAAGCCACGATTTCGCGGACCTTCCCGATGACCTGATCGAGACGATCTCGCGGGCGCTCGACGACAGCCCGGCGCCGGACTGCGAAATCTTCATCGCCCAGGTCGGTGGCGCGATGGCAAGGGTGGCCCCCGGCGCCACCGCCTACCCGCAGCGCAACGCGCATTACATCATGAACATCCACACCCGCTGGGCCGACGCGACCAGGGACGATGCCTGCCGGACCTGGGCGCGAGAGGTCTTCCGGCGGACCGCCCCGTTCTCGATGGGTACCGCCTACATCAATTTCATGCCCGAGGACGAGACCGACCGGGTGAACGGCGTCTACGGCGGCAACCTGAAGCGGTTGCAGGAGATCAAGGCGAGATACGACCCGGAGAACCTGTTCCGGGTCAATCACAACGTGACACCCGTCCGGGTGCTGGAGCCGGCGCAATAGCGACACGGCGGGCGGGGGCGGGGGCCGGAGCCGCTCCGGCCCCCCACCCCCTCACAGCGGCAGCAGCGTCGTCGACTTGATCTCCTCCATGCTCAGAAGTGCGGTGACGTTGTAGATCTTCACCTCGGAGATCAGCGCCTGGTAGAACGTGTCGTAGGCCCGGGCGTTCTTCACCCGGACCTTCAGGATGTAGTCGATGTCGCCCGCAAGCCGGTGCGCCTCGAGCACCTCGGGCCGCGCCCTCAGCGTGCGCAGGAATTTCTTCTGCCATTCCGCCTCGTGCTCCGAGGTGCGGATCAGGACGAAGAAACAGGCCTCGAGCCCGAGCGCCTCGGCATCGAGCAAGACCGTCTGCCGGCCGATCACGCCGGCATCCTTCAGCTTGCGGATGCGGTTCCACACCGGCGTCTTCGACGAGCCCACCTTGCGGGCGATCTCGTCGAGCGACTGGGACGCGTCCTCCTGAAGCTCCCTGAGGATTTTCCGATCCATCTCGTCCAGCCGGACCGCCATTCGCCCATTCCCCCGATTCCGAAACGCAGGTTCCACCTGTGGCCTGATACGAAACAAGCGTCCTTATCTGCAAGGAGGGATGGCGCAAAAGCAGGATATTTTTCTATATTTGCCCCATCAAGCCGCCAACCTCGGGGACCGGAAGATGAGCCGCGCCTTCACGCCGAAAGTCGTCACCGCCAACGCGCTCGTCGAGGGCGATGTCGTCTACCTCACCGCCGACGACCGCTGGAGCCGCGACCATGCCGAGGCCGAACTGATCGAGGACGAGGCCCATGCGCAGCTCCGCCTGCTGAAGGCCGAGCACCAGAAGAACGTCGTCGTCGGCGCCTATCTCGCCGACGCGCGGCGCGGGCCCGGCGGCCCCGAGCCGATCCATTTCCGCGAGGTCTTCCGCACCCGCGGCCCGTCGAACCATGCCCACGGCAAGCAGGAGCCGCGTCATGTATGAATATTCGGACTTCGACGAAGCCTTCGTGCGGACGCGCAACGCCCAGTTCCGCGCCCAGGTCGAACGCCGCGTGTCCGGCGCCCTGACCGAGGACGAGTTCCGGCCGCTCAGGCTGATGAACGGGCTCTACCTCCAGCTTCACGCCTACATGCTGCGGATCGCGATCCCCTACGGCACGATCTCCTCGGTGCAGATGCGCCAGCTCGCCCATATCGCCGAGCGCTGGGACAAGGGCTACGGCCATTTCACCACGCGGCAGAACATCCAGTTCAACTGGCCGAAGCTGACCGACGTGCCCGACATCCTCGAGGCGCTCGCCGATGTGGGCATGCACTCGATCCAGACCTCCGGCAACACCATCCGCAACGTCACCGCCGACCATTTCGCCGGCGCCGCGGTGGACGAGATCGAGGATCCGCGGCCGACAGCCGAGCTGATCCGCCAGTGGTCGACCGACCATCCGGAATTCCAGTTCCTGCCGCGCAAGTTCAAGATCGGCGTGTCCGGCTCCCCCCACGACCGCGCCGTCACCAAGTCGCACGACATCGGGCTCAGGATCGTCCGCGGCGGGTCGGGCCGAACCGGCTACGAGGTGCTTGTCGGCGGCGGGCTCGGCCGCACGCCGATGGTCGCCCAGGTGATCCGGCCGTTCCTGAGGAAGCAGGACCTGCTGCCCTATCTCGAGGCGATCGTGTCGACCTACAACGTGATGGGCCGGCGCGACAACAAGTTCAAGGCACGGGTCAAGATCACCGTCTTCGAGAACGGGATGGAGAAGTTTCGCGATGCGGTAGAAACACGTTTCGAACATATCAAGGCGGAATTTCCCGGTGTCAATCCAGAACTGCTTGCACGGATCGAACAATCCTTCGCACCCCCCGTCTTCCGGGACGGCCCTGAGGGCGCCTTCCACGCGGCGCGCGCGGCCGATCCGGTGTTCCGCGCCTGGACCGACACCAACCTGACCGAGCACCGCGCGCCCGGCCACGCCATCGTCACCGTCTCGCTCAAGGCCCACGGCGAGACGCCGGGCGACACCTCGGCGGCGCAGATGCGGGTGCTGGCCGACCTTGCCGACCGCTACAGCCACGGCGAACTCAGGATCAGCCACGAACAGAACGTCATCCTGCCGCATGTCCGCAAGGCGGACCTGCCGGCGCTTCATGCGGTCCTCAAGGCGCAGCGCCTCGCCACCGCCAACGTCGGGCTCGTCTCCGACATCATCGCCTGCCCCGGCATGGATTACTGCACGCTGGCGACGGCGCGCTCGATCCCGGTGGCACAACAGATCGCCACCCATTTCCAGGCCCTCGGCCTGGAGGAGGAGATCGGCCGGATCACCATCAAGATCTCCGGCTGCATCAACGCCTGCGGCCACCACCATGTCGGCCACATCGGCATCCTCGGGCTCGACCGGGCGGGGGTCGAGAACTACCAGATCACCCTTGGCGGCGATCATACAGAGACGATGACGCTCGGCGAGCGCGCGGGCCCCGGCTTCGCCTATGACGAGATCGTGCCGGCGATCGAACGGTTGCTGCGCGCCTATCTCGACCTCAGGACCTCGCGCGAGGAAAGCTTCCTCGACGCCTACCGCCGGCTTGGGCCGGCGCCCTTCAAGGCCGCGCTCTACCTGACGGAAGCCGAACGCGATGCCGCTTGAAATGCCGCCCTCCGCACTCGGCGCGCGCGTTGCCGCGCTGAACGACCGCTATCGCCATCACTCGGCGACGGCGGTGCTGGAACGCGCGCTCCATGATCCCGAGGTGGGCAGCCTTGCGCTCGTCTCCTCCTTCGGTGCGGAATCGGTGGTGCTCCTGCACCTCGTCTCGGTGGTGGCGCCGGGCACGCCGGTGATCTTCATCGACACCCAGATGCTGTTCCCCGAGACGCTGGAATACCAGCGCGACCTGGCCCAGCGGCTGAACCTGACCGACCTGCGCACGATCCGCGCCGACCGTCGCGACACCGATTTCGCCGACCCCGACGGCACGCTCAACCAGTTCGACACCGACGCCTGCTGCCACCTGCGCAAGGTCGTGCCGCTCGAACGCGCGCTCGGGGGCTTCGACGGCTGGATCACCGGGCGCAAGCGCTTTCAGTCGGGCACCCGGTCGGCGCTGGAGTTCTTCGAGGACGAGGAAGACCGCCGCATCAAGGTCAATCCGCTCGCCCACTGGGGGCGCGAGGACCTCGAGGACTACATCGTCAACAACCGCCTGCCCCGCCATCCGCTGGTGGCGAGGGGCTACCCCTCGATCGGCTGCGCACCCTGCACGAGCCCGGTCCGGGAAGGCGAGGATCCCCGCGCAGGCCGTTGGCGCGGCGCGAAAAAAGACGAGTGCGGCATCCATTTCATCAACGGCAGGGCGGTGCGCGGCCCGCTGCCGCAGGACCATGCGAAGGAGGACGCGGCATGAGCGTGATCGTGCGCGACGACGGCTTTCATGCCGAGGATTTCGACGGGAATGCCGGTCTCGACCTCGCGTCCGACGCCTCGGTCGATGCCCTGCCGGCCTCGTTCGACGGGGTCGAGATGATCCGGGTCGCCTTCCCCGCCTTCTCCGACGGGCGCGGCTTTACCCTTGCGCGCCACCTGCGCGGGCTGGGCTACGCCGGGCGGCTCAGGGCCAAGGGTCACGTCATCGCCGACCAGTATGCGATGGCGCGGCGCTGCGGCTTCGACGAGGTCGAGATCACCGACGACCTCGCCGCGCGCCAGCCCGAGGCGCACTGGCTGTTCCGCGCCCGCTGGCGCGAGCAGGACTATCGGTCGCGCCTCACCGCGTGACGGCGGGGTTTTCCCAAGGCAGAAACCTGACTAGAAGGAGGGCGGGCGAAGCACGCCCGGGCTCGCATGAACGATCTGAAAACCGTGAACGACGCAACCGCCACCCCCGTCCGCACCCTTCCCGATGCGCAGACCGTGATCTCGGTCCGGCACTGGACCGACCGGCTGTTTTCCTTCCGGGTGACCCGGCCGCAGAGCTTGCGCTTCCGCTCGGGCGAGTTCGTGATGATCGGGCTCCTCGACGACGCCGGCAAGCCCTTGCTGCGCGCCTATTCGATCGCTTCGCCGTCGTGGGACGAGGAGCTGGAATTCTACTCGATCAAGGTGCCCGACGGGCCCTTGACCTCACGGCTCCAGCACATCCAGGCCGGCGACCGGATCATCCTGCGTCCCAAGCCCGTGGGCACGCTGGTGCTCGACGCGCTCCTGCCC
>JAUQYA010000150.1 GCA_030837785.1 Albidovulum sp. | reverse complement strand
GTGGCGGAGAAATCGCGGTTGCGCACGTCGATGCCGAGCGCCACGGGGCGCGCGATCGGCGGGCCGTCGAGAAGGCGCGGGATGAGGCTGAAGGGCAGGTTGTCGATCACCTCGTAGCCGAGATCCTCGAGCGCGTGGATCGCGGTCGAGCGGCCGGCCCCCGAAGGGCCGGTCACGAGGACGACACGCTGGCCGTCCTGCCCGTCATCGCGGGCGCCTTGCTCTCGCGCCGGTTGCAGCTCTGCCTCCGTCATTCCGCCCGACCCGCCTTGAGATATTGCAGGATCGCCGCGGCAAAATGGGCGCTCTCGATCCTGTGAAGAACCGGCAGGTTCACGCCGAGAAGCCTGCGGCTGTGCCGTGGCGGCAGCCGCTCGGTCTCCGGCAGGCCGAGGTCGACCGCCAGCACGACGCGGGCGGTGGCGACCGCGTCTGCGGCAAGGATGCCGACGCCGCGCGCCTCGATCAGGCCGCGGATGCGGGCGGGCGCCGCGGCGAGGATCGTGCCGGCCTCGGCCACCACCGCGGTCCGGTCATCGCTGACCAGAACGCAGCCGCAAGCCATCAGTTGCAGCGCGAGCGCCGACTTGCCCGCACCCGAGGGCCCGAGGATCAGGACACCGCGGCCGGCAAGCGCCACGCAGCTTGCGTGAAGGACGGTGACGCGCCCGGCCCCGGGGCTCACAAGGGAAGGCCCACGACGAAGCGGGCGCCGAGCGGCTCGGAGGTGATGTCGGCATCGGTGGGCCGGATGTTCTCGGCCCAGATCACGCCGCCATGCGCCTCGACGATCTGCTTGGAGATGGCGAGCCCGAGGCCCGAATGTTCGCCGAACTGGCCCGGCGGCCGTTCGGAATAGAAGCGCTTGAAGATCTTGGTCAGGGCCTGGTCGGGGATGCCGGGGCCGGTATCCTCCACCACGACGAGCACCCGGTTCTCGCGCTTGCGCGCCCAGACGCGCACCGCGTCGCCTTCCTGGCAGAACGAGACCGCATTGGTGATGAGGTTCACGAAGACCTGCGCCAGGCGGCCCTCGAGCCCCTGGATGACGATCGGTTCGGGCGGCAGGTCGGTGATGAAGTCGACGCCCTTCGACTTCGCCTCCTGCCCGAGGTATTCGGCAAGGTTGCCGAGCATCTTGAGGAGGTTGAAGGTGTCTTCCTCCTCCTTCACCAGTTCGCTGTCGAGCCGGGAGGCGTTGGAGATGTCGCTGACCAGACGGTCGAGCCGGCGCACGTCGTGGTCGATGACGTTCAGGAGCTTGTCGCGCTGGTCGTCGCGCTTGGCGACCCTGAGCGTGCCCACGGCGGAGCGCAGGCTGGCGAGCGGGTTCTTGATTTCGTGGGCCACGTCGGCGGCGAACTGTTCGTTGGACTCGATGCGTTCGTAAAGCGCCGCCACCATGCCGCGCATCGCCCCCGAAAGCCGCCCGATCTCGTCGGGGCGGGCGGTGAGGTCCGGGATGCGGACGCGGTTGGGCGACATCTTCCGCGCGTTCTTGTCGCGGCCAAGCTCGGCGGCGGCGGCAAGGTCCGAGAGCGGATTGGCGATGGTCGAGGCAAGCACGAGGCTGAGGCCGATCGAGACGACGATGGCGATGACGAACATCTGCAAGACCTGCTCGCGTTCCACCCGCACGAGCTGGTCGATCTCTCCGGCCACCGAGGTGATCGCGGCGACGCCGATCACCCGGCCCTCGTGGCGGATCGGCGTCGCCACCGTAAAGATCGCATCGCCCGCCACGTCGCGTCCCGTGCGGATCTGGGTTTCGCCCGCAAGGGCCGCCGGCACCAGATCGCGCGCCAGATCCTCGCCACCGAAGACGGGGTTCTGGGTATTCTGCGGCGCGAGAAGGCCCGCGATGGTTTCCCAGACCGAATTGAGCAGGTCGGTGATGAGGGTCGAGCGGTGGTCAAGCTGCAGACCGGTCACCTTCTCGCGCGCGGGCCGGTCCATCCCGATGGTCGAGGCGACGAGGCTTTCCTGGGTGTCGAAGACGAAAAGTTCGGTCCCCTCGGGCAGTTCGACGCCGCGGGCGGTCGCCGTCGGGTCGAGCCCGTCGCCGGTGGCGAGGTTGACCGGCGTGCCGGCGGGAAGCTGCGCCTCGAACACGTCGGCGACAAGTTGCGCCTCGGCGACGAGGCCGCTTTCGCGCTGAAGGACAAGGCTGTCGCGGAACGGATTGAGGTAGAGCACGCCGGCGACGAGGACGATCATCGCCATCAGGTTGAAGGTGATGATCTTCCGTGCGAGCGGCGAGCGGTTGAGCGAAATGAATCCCCGCCGTTCGCGGCCCGCCTTCAGCTCGGACTCCACGAACCCTTCCGGCGCGGTCCAGTCCTCGCCCAGGACGACATCCGCCCGGCGAGCCTCAGTTCGGTCGCGCAAG
>JAUQYA010000149.1 GCA_030837785.1 Albidovulum sp. | reverse complement strand
ATCTTGTACCGCGCCCGCAACCAGATCGAGCGGTTCTTCAGCAAACTCAAGCACTTCCGAGCCGTCGCCACCCGCTATGACAAACGTGACGACAACTTCCTCGCATCCGTCCAACTCGCCTCAATCCGCATCTGGTTGCGCGCATATGAGTCGGTGACCTAGAGCACGGGCGCGCACGGCTGCCAAGCGGCCCGTCGGTGCGCACTGCGAAACAAACCCGTCCATACCGGCGGTTTGATGCCCGTTCGTGGCTCCGCAGCGAAGCTCCGTTCAAGGCGCATCCCGCGAATCCTTGGCATGGCAGGGAAAAATCTGGCATTGTGTCGGCGAGGCCGGGCCCGAACAGATCGCGGCCCGCAGACCCCGCGCGATCAGAAAGAGAATTTCGATGCAGAAGATCCTGTTTCCCGCGGTTCTTGCCGCCCTTCTCCTGTCGCTTCATCCCACCGCAGCGTCGGCCTACATCGGCCCGGGCGTCGGGGCCGGGGCCATCGCCGCCGTGCTGGGCGTGATCGGCTCCATCTTCCTCGCCATCGTCGGCGTCCTCTACTATCCGATCAAGCGACTTCTCAAGGGCCGGAAGTCGAAGACGGCGAAATCCTCGGGCGGCAGCAAGCCCGCGGCCTGACCCGAATGATCTGGATCTTCGTCCTTGTCGCGGCGGTTCTGGCCAGCGAGGCCTTCCTGCACCTGCCGCTTCTGCCGGTGATCCGCCGCGTGGCGGAAACTGCGCGGAAATCGGGCCGCGTGCTCGCCAGCAAGCGCATATCGGATCACTGGAAAGAGCGCGCCCTGCCGCGCTATTCCTGGATCATCGGCAGCGGCTCGGTGCAGTTCTTCGGGCTTCTGATGCTCGCACTGGCCCCGGTTGCGGTACTCGGCCTCGTCTTTCCGGGCGGGTTCGGCGCCTGGGCAGCGGCGCTGATGCGCCCTGCGGTGATCGCCGCGCTGTGCCTCGTCTCCATCGCCTATGTCTGGCTCCGGCTCCGGGTGATCCGTGGCTGACTATTCGGCGCTCGACCGGCTGTTGCACAGGCTCGCGCTCGCCTCGCCCGCGCGGGCCGAGATGATGCATGACATCGAACGCGGCATGTTCCTGAAGAAGGCCCCCGCCGACAGCGGAGCGCATGTCTTCGTCACCGGACTTGCCCGGGCCGGCACGACGATCCTGATGCGGGAGATTCACCGCACCGGCCAGTTCGGCTCCCTGACCTATGCGGACATGCCCTTTGTCCTTGCCCCGAATCTCTGGGCACGGATGAGCCGCAAGGGCCACACGCCGGGGCAGAAGGCCGAACGCGCGCATGGCGACGGGATCGAGGTGGACATGTCGAGCCCCGAGGCGCTGGACGAAGTCTACTGGCGTGTCTTCGCGGGCAGGGATTATATCGGGAAGGGCGAGCTTTCCCCGCATGAACCGGATGACGCGCTGATCGCGGGCTACCGCGACCTGATGCGCCTGGTGATGCTGAAGACCGGAACCACCCGCTATGTCTCGAAGAACAACAACACCATCCTGAGGCTGGGCGCGCTGGCCCGCGCGATGCCGGAGGCTGCGTTCCTCGTGTCGCTTCGCCGCCCCCTCGACCACGCCGCAAGCCTTCTCGGCCAGCACGAGCGCTTCCTCCTGGCCGATCCCTTCACCCAGGACTACATGACCTGGCTTGGCCATCACGAATTCGGCGCGACCCACCGTCCCTTCCTGTTCGGCCCGCGGCCCGAGGGCGACCCGAAGACACTCGACTACTGGCTGAGGCTCTGGATTGCGGTCTATGGCGCGCTCGACCGGGTGGAGGAGGGCCTCCCGAACGTGACCTTCGTGCCCTACGAGGCGCTTTCCGCCGCCCCGGCGGTCTGGGCCGCCGTCGCCCGGTGCATCGGCGTGACGCCCGCCGCGGCCGGGGAACTGAAACCCACGAAGGACCGGGCTCCGGGCGCGCATGACCCGCGCCTCGCCGACGAGGCCGGGGTGCTGCACGCCCGTCTGTCGGCCCGCGCCTTCGCGGCGCTCGGCCTGCCGCCCGGAGGCTGACGCCGGCAGCCTTCCCCTTGCCGCATGTCACCGGTTCTGGCAGGTTCTGGCATGAACAGGCAAATCCGATCCCCGCACCCCGACCAGAAGACAGGACGCGCCGGCCCGCCGCGCGCGCCCCGGAGCCAGAGGCCATGAACGCCCAGGACCAGATGCCGTTTCTGATGCCGCCCGCGGTTGTGGCGGAAGCCTTCACCGATGCCGAGGCCGCCGTCACCCGGCTTGAGGCGCTTTATGCCCAGGCCACGCATTTCCTGCTCGACCGCTTTCGCGAAACGGTCTCGGGCCGCCGGCCCGCCACCCGGGTGCGGGCCTTCTATCCCGAGGTCCGGATCACCACGACGAGCCATGCCAAGGCCGACAGCCGGCTGGCCTTCGGCCGTGTCGTGGTCCCCGGAACCTACGCAGCGACAATCACGCGGCCCGACCTCTTCCGCAACTACCTGATCCAGCAGCTCGGGCTTCTGATCCGCAATCACGGCGTGCCGGTGTTCGTGGGCCCCAGCGCGACCCCGGTGCCGCTGCATTTCGCGGTCGCCTCCAACCCGGACGTCTCGGTCCCCCAGGAGGGCGTGCTGGACTTTCCGCTGCGCGACCTCTTCGACGTCCCCGATCTGTCGACGACGAACGACGACATCGTCAACGGCACCGCGAAGGCGAACCCCGACGGGTCGGGCCACCTCGCCCCCTTCACGGCGCAGAGGGTCGACTATTCGCTGGCGCGGCTGGCGCATTACACCGCGACCGATGCGGTGCATTTCCAGAACCACGTGCTCTTCACCAACTACCAGTTCTATGTGGACGAGTTCGAGAGCTTCGCCCGTGCCGCGCTGGCCGATCCCGCCTCGGGCTACACCGCCTTCGTGGCACCCGGCAACCACGAGATCACCACCGCGGACGGCGACCTGCCGCTCTTGCCGAAGATGCCGCAGATGCCCTCTTACCATCTCAAGCGGCGCGGCGGGCAGGGGATCACCCTGGTCAACATCGGCGTCGGCCCCTCGAACGCCAAGACGGCGACCGACCATATCGCCGTGCTCCGCCCCCATGCCTGGCTGATGGTGGGCCATTGCGCGGGGCTCAGGAACAGCCAGTCGCTGGGCGATTTCGTGCTTGCCCACGCCTATCTGCGCGAGGACAAGGTGCTGGACGACGACCTGCCGGTCTGGGTGCCTATCCCGGCGCTGGCCGAAATCCAGATCGCCCTTCAGGAGGCCCTGGCCGAGGTCACCAAGCTCGACGGGTTCGAGCTGAAGCGGATCATGCGCACCGGCACGGTGGCGACCGTCGACAACCGCAACTGGGAACTGAGGGACCAGACCGGCCCGGTGCAGCGGCTGAGCCAGAGCCGGGCCGTCGCGCTCGACATGGAAAGCGCCACGATCGCTGCCAACGGCTTCCGCTTCCGGGTGCCCTACGGCACGCTTCTGTGCGTCTCCGACAAGCCCTTGCATGGCGAGTTGAAGCTGCCGGGCATGGCGACCGACTTCTACCGGGCGCAGGTGGGCCGCCATCTGCTGATCGGCGTGCGGGCGATGGAGTTGTTGCGCGAGATGCCGCTCGAGCGCATCCACAGCCGCAAGCTGCGCAGCTTCGAGGAAACGGCGTTTCTCTGATCACGGGTCCGATGACCCGGCGGAAGATGCGAAAATGCACCACAACCGCGCGGAAATCTCTTGCCTTGGCCCACAAAAGAGTGTGTAGCGCGACCAGATGACGCTAAATGGCGCAGATTTGCCCCAACCAGATGGGCGACAGTGAGGAGACAGACATGTCCAAACCGATGACCAAGACCCAGCTCGTCGCGGCCCTGGCCGAGGAGATGGGCGCCGACAAGAAGACGGCTTCCTCCGCTCTTGACGCGATCGCGACCGTCGTCGCCCGCGAAGTCGCCGGCGGCGGCGCCGTGACCCTGCCCGGCATTGGCAAGGTCCAGTGCCGCAGCCGGGCCGAGCGGCAGGTGCGCAACCCCGCGACCGGCGAGACGATGACGAAACCGGCCGACAAGGTCGTGAAGGTTTCCGTCGCCAAGTCGCTCAAGGACTCGATCAACGGCTGATCCGCGCCTGCGCCCGCACCGGCGGGCCGTTGCGCTGCCAGGGTCGCCTTCGGGCGGCCCTTCTGCGTTTTGCCGCGCCGGCGACGCGATCAGGGCCCGCCGTCGCCGGGTCACGACCGCTCTTGCCACTTCCGCCCGGGCGGCGCAGAGAAGCGCGGGAAACCGTGGGGGGGAACCGGCATGGACATTCGCGCGATCTTCATGGGGCTCGCCTTCGCCTTCATGTGGTCCTCGGCCTTCACCTCGGCGCGGATGATCGTCGTCGATGCCCCGCCGCTCGCCGCGCTCTCGCTCCGCTTCCTCGTCTCGGGCGCGCTCGGCGTCGGCATCGCCGCGGCGATGGGGCAGAGCTGGCGGCTCACGCCTCCGCAGTGGCGGTCGGTCGCGATCTTCGGCCTGTGCCAGAACGCGCTCTACCTCGGGCTCAACTTCGTCGCCATGCAGCATGTCGAGGCCTCGCTGGCCGCGATCATCGCCTCGACCATGCCGCTTCTCGTGGCGCTCCTCGGCTGGCTCTTCCTTGGCCAGAAGGTGCGGCCCCTCGGCGTTGCCGGGCTTGTCGCCGGGGTCGCCGGCGTGGCGATCATCATGGGCTCGCGCCTGTCGGGCGGGGTCAGCCTGTCCGGCCTCGTCCTCTGCGGCATCGGCGCGCTCGCGCTCGCCGTGGCCACGCTGACCGTACGCGGCGCGTCTTCGGGCGGCAATGTGCTGATGATCGTCGGCCTTCAGATGTTCGTGGGCGCGGCGATCCTTGGCGTCGTCTCGGCGGCGACCGAAACGCTGGCGGTGCGCTGGTCGCCGCGGCTGGTGCTCGCCTTCGCCTACACCACGCTCTTTCCCGGCCTGATCGCGACCTGGGTCTGGTTCCGCCTCGTCGACCGGATCGGCGCGGTGCGGGCTGCGACCTATCACTTCCTCAACCCGTTCTTCGGCGTACTTGTTGCCTCGCTCCTCCTGAACGAACACGTGGGGCGGGCCGATGTCCTTGGCGTCGCCATCGTCGCTGCCGGCATCCTCGCGGTGCAGATTTCGAAGACCGGCGCAGAGACGGCCGCGGCCGGCGTCAGAGCGGGCTGAGCCCCCGCCGCCCTACCAGCCGGGTTCGCGCGCCCCGAGATCGCGGGCGAGGTCGGCGAGGAAGCGGCGCATCACCTGGGCGCGCTCCTCGGCCAGCCGCCGGCCCGTCGCGGTCAGGAAGGTTTCGGGCAGCTTCAGCAGCTTCACCGCAAAATGGTCGAGCGCCCAGGCCTGATCGTCGAGCGGCCGCGCGGTCGCGAAGGGGTCGTCGGGATGGAAGAGCGGCCGGCCGAGCGCGCCGGCCACAGCGAAGGTCCGCGCCACACCGACCGCGCCCAGCGCCTCCAGCCGGTCTGCGTCGCGCAGGATGCGGGCCTCGGGAGAGGTCGGCTGCCCGCCGCCGGAATAGCTGTGCGCCTCGATCGCATGCCGCGCCTGGGCGATTTCTGAGGGCGAGAGGCCCAGCGCCTGCATCACCGGCCCGGCCGCCGAAGCCGACAGCATCGACGCCTTCGCCCGCTTCGGGTGATCCTTGGGCAGGGTGACGAGGTCATGGAGATAGGCGGCGCAGAGAAGCACGCGCGACGGCGCCATCCCCTCGCCATGCGCGATCGTGCGCGCATGGGTCCAGACACGGTCGGAATGCGACAGGTCATGCGCCGAGTCGGTCCCTGCCGCCTCCGCGGCCAGCGCCTCGCGGAGCGCCATGCGGAGCGCGGCGAGGGTCATCCGAACCGCCCGCCCGCGTCGCCCACCTGGCCGCGGTGGAGGAGCAGGTGGTCGAAGATCACGCAGGCCATCATCGCCTCGCCCACCGGCACCGCGCGGATGCCGACGCAGGGGTCGTGGCGGCCCTTCGTCACCACTTCGGTCGCCTCGCCCTCGACGGTGATCGACCGGCGGGGCGTGAGGATGGAGGAGGTGGGCTTCACCGCGAAGCGCACCATGACGTCCTGTCCGGTGGAGATGCCGCCAAGGATGCCGCCGGCGTGGTTCGAGGCGAACCGGGGCCGGCCGTCCTCACCGGGATATATCTCGTCGGCGTTCTCCACGCCGGTCAGCTCGGCCGCCGCCATGCCCTCGCCGATCTCCACCCCCTTCACCGCGTTGATCGACATCATCGCCGCCGCAAGGTCGGCGTCGAGCTTGCCATAGATCGGTGCCCCGAGCCCCGGGGCCACGCCGGAGGCCACGACTTCCACCACCGCGCCCACCGAATTGCCGGCGCGGCGCAACTCGTCGAGGTGCTCGGCCCAGATCGCCGCCGCCGCCGCATCGGGGCACCAGAACGGGTTGCGCTCCACCTCCGCCATGTCGAAACGCTCGCGATCGGCCCTGAGCCGGCCCATCTGCACCATGTAGCCGGTGATCCGCACCCCGGGCGCCAGCGCCGCCAGCGCCGCGCGCGCCACCCCGCCGGCCGCCACCCGCGCCGCCGTCTCGCGCGCCGAGGACCGGCCGCCGCCCCGCGGGTCGCGATGCCCGTACTTCAGCCAGTAGGTGATGTCGGCATGTCCCGGGCGGAAGGTCTGCGCGATCTCGCCATAGTCCCTCGAGCGCTGGTCGGTGTTGTCGATCATCAGCTGGATCGGCGTCCCGGTGGTGCGCCCCTCGAAGACGCCGGAGAGAATCTTCACCGCGTCGGGCTCCCGCCGCTGGGTGGTGAAGCGGTTCTGCCCGGGCCTCCGCCGGTCGAGCCAGCGCTGGATCATCGCCTCGTCCAGGGGAATGCCCGGCGGACAGCCATCGACCGTGGCACCGAGCGCGGGACCGTGGCTTTCACCCCAGGTGGTGACGCGGAAGAGATGGCCGAAGCTGTTGATGCTCATGCAAGGGTTCCCTGTTGCCTGCCGGGCATAGCCCCGCCCTGCCCCCACCATCAAGCGTTTTCCCGCTTGAAACCCGCCGCGCCCTTCCCAAATAGGCGGAACGCGGGCCGGGCCCCTCTGACGGCGAGAGCCGTGATGTCGGACCGCGATCGGGAAAGACGCGCCCGATGGTCGGCCCGGCATTGTCCCTGTCGCGATCCGACCGTCGGTGCCCGCTCACAGGGACACGGAAATGGAATTTCTCCTGACAACCTTCCTCGGCACGCCGGTCTGGATGTGGCTGGTGTTCATCGGCATCGTGATCACCCTTCTGGTGCTGGATCTCGGCGTGCTCCACCGCACCGACCACGAGATCGGCGTGGCCGAGAGCCTGCGCCTCTCGGCGCTCTACATCAGCCTCGGCGTGGCTTTCGCGGGCTTCGTCTGGTGGCAGATGGATGCAGAGGCGGCGAAGCTCTATCTCACCGCCTTCGTGGTGGAAAAGACGCTGGCGATGGACAACGTCTTCATCATCGCGCTGATCTTCGGCTATTTCGCCATCCCGCGCCTCTACCAGCACCGGGTGTTGTTCTGGGGCATCCTGGGCGTGATCGTGCTGCGCGGCATCATGATCGGCCTCGGCGCCACGCTGGTCGCGCAGTACGGCTGGATCCTCTACATCTTCGCGGCCTTCCTGATCTTCACCGGCATCAGAATGCTGGTCACCGACGATCAGCATTTCGACATCGGCCGGAACCCCGTGCTGCGCGTCCTGAAGCGCCGGATGAACGTGACCGACACGCTCCGCGGCAACGCCTTCTTCGTGAGGGAAGCCCATCCCGGGACGGGCAAGGCCGTGACCTTCGCCACGCCACTCTTCCTCGCGCTGGTGCTGGTGGAATTCGCCGACCTGATCTTCGCCGTCGACAGCGTGCCGGCGGTCTTTGCCATCACCACCGACCCGTTCATCGTCTACACCTCGAACATTTTCGCCATCCTCGGGTTGAGGGCGCTCTACTTCGCGCTGGCGGCGATCATCCACCGCTTCCACTATCTCAAATATGCGCTTGCCGTGCTGTTGCTGTTCATCGGTGCGAAGATCTTCGTTGCCGATGCCTTCGGGTGGGAGAAGTTTCCCGCCAACTGGTCGCTCGCGATCACCTTCGTGATCCTCGCGGCCGGCGTGGCTTGGTCGCTCTGGAAGACGCGGGACGGGAACGGGGGCCACGTCACGAAGCCGTAACCGGGCTTGCGCCCGGCGACAGGGCGCGTATGGTCGGCGGCACCTCGGGGTGTCCGGGACTGCGGTCCCGGACTGAGATGCGAAAGCGAACCCGTCGAACCTGAACCGGTTAGCACCGGCGGAGGGAAGGCAAGGCAGACTGCCAGAACCATCTCCGCCCGCCTGACCATTGGAGGATGCGAGATGAGACCGATCCGACTCTCGGCCCTGATGTTCGCGGGATGCCTGATTGCCACCCAAGCGGCGGCAGAGGCAAAGCCCGTCCTCACGGTCTATACCTACGACAGCTTCGTTTCCGACTGGGGACCGGGCCCCGCGGTCGAGAAGGCTTTCGAGGCCGACTGCGGCTGCGACCTGAAGTTCGTGGCCACCGGCGACGGAGCGGCGCTTCTGGCGCGGCTCCTGCTGGAAGGCGCGAAGACCGAGGCCGACGTGGTCCTGGGCCTCGACACCAGCCTGACCGCAGCGGCCCGGGCCTCGGGGCTTTTCGCGCCGCACGGCGGGATGACCGCGCCCCTCGCGCTGCCGGTGGACTGGACCAACCCCACCTTCCTGCCCTACGACTGGAGCTGGTTCGCCTTCGTCTACGACCGCACGAAGATCGACACTGTTCCGGCGAATTTCGAGGCGCTGGCGGCCTCCGACCTGAAAATCCTTATCGAGGATCCGCGCTCCTCCACCCCCGGGCTCGGGCTTCTTCTCTGGGTGAAGGCGGCCTATGGCGACCGGGCGGCGGAGATCTGGAAGGGCCTTGCCGACAACATCGTGACGGTGACACCGGGCTGGTCGGAAGCCTATGGCATGTTCTTGGAAGGCGAGGCCGACATGGTCCTGTCCTACACCACCTCGCCCGCCTACCACCTGATCGCCGAGAGCGACGACAGCAAGGCCGCCGCGCCCTTCGCCGAGGGCCATTACCTTCAGGTCGAGGTGGCGGCGAAGGTGAAGACGACGCCGAACGGGGCACTGGCCGACCGCTTCCTTGCCTTCATGACCACCGATGCCTTCCAGAGCGTCATTCCCGAGACCAACTGGATGTATCCCGCCGTCACCCCGTCCGGGGGTCTTCCGAAGGGATTCGAGACACTGATCCAGCCCGAAAAGAGCCTGCTTTTCTCGCCCGAGGAAGCCGCGGGCCTTCGGGACACGGCGCTGGCCGAATGGCAGACCGCGCTCAGCCGCTAGGGGCGGGGCTCCGCCTCGGCGCCGGGGGGGCGGCCGCGCTGGTGGCCGCGCTCGCGGCTCTGCCGCTTGCTGCCGTGCTCGCCCGCGGCGGCGGCATCGCGGCGCTCGGGCCCGCCGACTGGGCGGCGGTGCGCTTTACCCTCGTTCAGGCCACGGCTTCCGCCGCGATCAGCCTCGCGCTGGCCGTGCCCGTCGCCCGCGCGCTGGCCCGGCGGCGCTTTCCCGGCCGAGGGCTCCTCGTCACCCTTCTCGGCGCGCCCTTCATCCTGCCCGTCATCGTCGCGGTCATGGGAGTTCTTGCGATTTTCGGTCGCGGCGGATTTCTTAACGATGCCTTTGCCGCTCTGGGTCTCGGCCGGATTTCGATCTACGGGATCGGCGGGGTGATCCTCGCCCACGTGTTCTTCAACCTTCCGCTCGCGGTAAGGCTCCTGTTGCAGGGCTGGCGCGCGATCCCCGCGGAACGTTTTCGCCTTGCCGCGGCGCTCGGCTTCGGACCGGCCGAGATCGCTCGGCACCTGGAACGACCAATGCTGCGGGCGCTTGCCCCCGGCATCTTCGCCACGATCTTCCTCCTGTGCCTTACCAGTTTCGCGGTCGTCCTCACACTGGGCGGGGGTCCTCGGGCGACCTCGGTGGAACTGGCGATCTATCAGGCGTTCCGCTTCGACTTCGACCTTTCCCGCGCGGCAGCGCTCGCCAGCCTGCAATTCGCGCTCTGTGCCCTGACCGCGCTTGCCGCCACGCGCCTTGCCGTGCCCTCCGCCTTCGGCACCGGGCTCGACCGGCCCGTGGCGCGCTGGGATGCGGGGGCGCCGGCGCTTCGGGCGCTCGACACCGCCCTGATCGGGCTGGCGGCGCTCTTTCTGGCGGCGCCGCTCGCGGCCGTGGTCCTGTCCGGCGCGCCGCGCCTTGCCGGCCTGCCCGCGCCGGTATGGCAGGCCGCGGCGCGCTCCGTCGTGGTTTCGGCAGCCTCCACCCTGCTCACGCTCACCCTCGCCCTGCCGATAGCGCTCGCCGTCGCGAAGAAGCGGCGGGGGCGGATCCTCGAAAGCGTCGGGATGCTGCCGCTTGCCACCTCGGCGCTGGTGACGGGGACAGGGCTCTTTCTCATTCTTCGGCCGCTGGCGAGCCCGGCCACGCTTGCGCTTCCCGTCACCGTGGCGGTGAATGCCGTCATGGCCCTGCCCTTCGCGCTTCGCAGCCTGATCCCCGCCGCCCGCGACCTCGAGGAGGGATACGGACGGCTGGCGCAAAGCCTCGGGATGAGCGGGGCCGCACGGCTGAGGCTGCTGACCCTGCCGCGGCTGCGCCGGCCGCTGGGTTTTGCGGCCGGGCTGACGGCGGCCTTGTCGATGGGCGATCTTGGCGTCATCGCGCTTTTCGCCGATGCCGACAGGGCGACGCTTCCGCTGCAGCTCTACCGGCTGATGGGGGCTTACCGCATGGCAGATGCTGCCGGGGCGGCGGTGCTGCTTCTCGCGCTCAGTCTCGCCGCCTTCTGGATTCTCGATCGCGGAGGGCGCGCCGATGCTGGAACTTGACCGGCTGGTCATCACCCAAGATGATTTCCGCCTGACAGCGGATTTCACCGTGCCGGCCGGTGAGCGCGTGGCCGTCGTGGGCCCCTCGGGCGCGGGGAAATCGACGCTGCTCTCGGTGATCTCGGGCTTCTTTCCGCCGGAATCGGGTCGAATCCGGTGGGGCGGGCAGGACATCACCCAAGCCCCGCCCGGGGCGCGGCCGCTGTCGATCCTGTTCCAGGACCAGAACCTGTTTCCGCATCTCACCGTCGCCGAGAATGTCGGCCTGGGCCTCAGGCCCGACCTGCGGATGGCGGCAGCCGACCGGGAGAGGGTGGCGGGGGCGCTGGACCGCGCGGGACTCTCCGGCCTCGGCGACCGGCGGCCGGGCACGCTGTCGGGCGGGCAGCAGGGCCGGGTGGCGCTGGCGCGCGTGCTGCTGCGCGCCCGGCCGCTGATGCTGCTGGACGAGCCCTTTGCGGCGCTCGGGCCGGCGCTGAAGGCCGAGATGCTGGATCTCGTCGCGGAAATTGCCGGCGAGACTGGTGCGACGGTGTTGATGGTCAGCCACGATCCCGACGATGCGCTGCGGTTTTCCGGACAGACCGTGCTTGTTGCCGCGGGCGTGGCCCACGCACCCCGCCCGACCGCCGCGCTGTTCGCCGACCCGCCGGCCGAACTCGCCGCCTATCTCGGCCGGCCGGGGGTGCGTTAACCCTTCCTTCACCATACAACGGGAAGCTCCAGGCATGAGCCAGACTCGCGCCCTTCACGAAGCCCCCGCGCTCTTTTCCGCCGACGAGGCGCCGGAGGCCGTTTTGCCCGATGGCCGCCTGCCGTCCTATATCCGCGATCACCGGCAAAGGCTGCGGGCGCGGTTCATGGCGGGCGGCGCCGCCGCGATGCCGGATTACGAGCTTCTGGAACTGGTTCTTTTTCGCGCCATCCCGCGGCAGGATGTGAAGCCGCTGGCCAGGCTCCTCCTCGACACGTTCGGCGATTTCAACCGCGTCGTCTCCGCCCCCGCCGAACGGCTTCGCGCCGTGAATGGCGCAGGCGAAGCGGTGGTGCAGGAGCTGAAGATCATCGAGGCGGCGGCCCACAGGCTGGCCCGTGCGAAGGTGCTGCACCGGCCGGTACTGTCTTCCTGGGACCAGCTTCTCGACTACTGCCGCACCTCGATGGCGCACCGCGAAACCGAACAGTTCCGCGTCCTCTACCTTGACCGCAAGAACGTGCTGATCGTCGACGAGGAACAGGCCAAGGGCACCGTCGACCACGTTCCGGTCTATCCCCGCGAGGTGGTCAAGCGCGCGCTGGAACTGAACGCGAGCGCGCTGATCCTGGTCCACAATCATCCCTCGGGCGATCCGACGCCCTCGCAGGCCGACATCACCGTCACCGGACAGATCCATGACGCGGCGCAGGTCATGGGGATCGTGCTCCACGACCACCTGATCATCGGCAAGTCGCGCGAGCTGAGCTTCCGCTCGGAAGGCTATCTCTGAGGCGTCCCGCGCCCCCGCGTGGCTCAGTTGCCGCCTGCCGCCAGCGCGACCGCGGGCACCGCCACCGGGGAGAGCGCGAGCATGACCGAATCGCCCACGGCATCGCATCCCGGCATGGCGAAACTGAGCGATTCCGTGGCCGGCGCGGCCCCCGGCATCATGCGGAGCGTCTGGCCGGCGACGAGCCGGGCGCAGGTGCCCGCGCTCACCGGCGCCTCGACGACCATCCCGTCAAGCGCGGTCCCGGCCGGGGCGGTGTAGACCTCGGCCATCAGCGGATGATCCACGGCCGGATCGCCAAGCACGGTCAGGAAGCCGCCGTCGCGCGTCATGCGGTCGCGCGGGGCGGTGACCGAGACATGGCCCGGCATGTCGAACCCGGCGCCGTTCTCGAGGGCATGAAGATGCAGCCCCTCGGCACCCCGCCACTGCACGGCGACGCGGGCAAGCGCGTCGAGCCCGGTCACGTTCCGGCTGGCCGAAACGATCTCGCCCGACGCGAAACGCACCTCGACCGCGGCTGTCGCGCTCATCGCGGGAAGCATCAGCTTCAGCTCGCCCCCCTGATCGGTCGCCGCCGCGAAGACGAGACCCGCCTGGGTGATGGTGACGCGCTCGTTCGCGAAGCACGGCGCCGAAAGCGTGAGCTTCAGCATCCCCCGCGCCGACGGATCGAGTGCAAGCGTCGGGTCGGTGCAGGCGATGCCGAAAACGCTGTAGGCGGCATCGGCGGCGGTTTCGGGCCGGGTATAGCCCGTGTCCAGCTTCTCGATCCGCCCGGCAAGGCGCAGGTCGGCGCCAAGGGCCGCCGGTTCGACCGGCGGCAGGTCGGGCAAGCCCGACGCGGTGCGGGCCGGCTGCGGTGTGGCGGCGGCTTCAGGCTTCGGCTGTTCAGGCACGGCGGCGATGGTCCGGGTCGCGGCAGGTTCGGCAGCGGCCGGCGGAGCCGCCGGTTCCGCCGGCGCGGCGGCCGCGCTGGTGGCGGCCGGGACAGCCGCCGGTGTCATCGTGGCGGCGGTCGACTCGACGCTGGCCAGAACCGGCTTTTCCGGCACCGGCGCACCGCGCAGCCTTGCGCTGATCGTTTCGCCGTTCTGCATCACATGCCCGGTCGCCGCGGCCAGAAAGAAGGTCGTGCCGACGGTGATCGCCCTGCGCTTGATCTGCATGGTCGTCTCCCCAAGGTTCCCGTCACGCCTAACCCCTGATCGCGGCAGGGGCGTGGCAGAGAGACGGATTCGGGAAACAGTCCGAGGCCCCGGACAGCCACCCTATCTTGGATGCGCCGAAGACCGGACGGCAAGATCGTGGGGCGGCGGGCAGGGCTTGGGCCCGCCCGCCATATTCTTGCCACAGACCGCCCGAATCAGGCGAGCCGTCCGTGGCAATGCTTGAACTTTTCGCCCGATCCACAGGGGCAGGGATCGTTCCGCCCCGGATTGCCCCAGGTCGCCGGATCGCTTTCATCGAAGCCCGCAAGCACCGGCTGCCGGGGCGCGGCGGCGCCAGCCGTGACCGAGGCAACCGGCGCATTGAGCGCGGCCTGCCGTTCCTGCATCTGCCGGAAGAGCGCCTGGCTTTCCTCCTCGGTCATCGGACGGACCTGGGCGAGCTTCTGGGTCACGTCCTCGCGCAGGCCGTCGAGCAGGTGTTCGAAAAGCTGGAATGCCTCGGTCTTGTACTCCGACAGCGGATCGCGCTGCGCATAGCCGCGGAAGCCGACGACCGAACGGAGATGTTCCAGCGTCACGAGGTGTTCGCGCCACTTGGTGTCGATGGTCTGTAGCAGGAACTGCTTTTCGATCTGCCGCATCGTGTCGGCGCCGAAGGCCTCGAGCTTCTGCGCCATCAGCTCATCGGACGCCTCGTAAAGCCGGTCGCGCATCGCGTCCTGGTCGACGCCCTCTTCCTTCGCCCAGGCGATCGCCGGCACGTCAAGCGCGAGCTTTTCCATCGCCGCCGCATAGAGACCTTCGGTGTTCCACTGTTCGGGATAGCTGCGGGGCGGCAGGAAATCGTCGACGAGGTCGTCGATGACCTGATGGCGCATGTCGCGGACGATCTCTTCCAGATCCTCGGACTCCATGATCTCCAGCCGTTGACTGAAGATCACCTTGCGCTGGTCGTTCATCACGTCGTCGAACTTCAGAAGCTGCTTTCGCATGTCGAAGTTGCGCGCCTCCACCTTCGCCTGGGCGCGTTCGAGCGACTTGTTCACCCAAGGGTGGATGATCGCCTCGCCCTCCTTCATGCCAAGCGACGACAGCACCTTGTCGAGTTTCTCCGACCCGAAGATGCGCATCAGGTCGTCCTCGAGGCTGAGGTAGAACGACGACCGGCCCGGGTCGCCCTGGCGGCCCGACCGGCCGCGGAGCTGGTTGTCGATCCGCCGGCTCTCGTGCCGTTCGGAGGCGAGTACGAAGAGCCCCCCGGCCTCGAGAACCTTCGCCTTCTCCTCGGCGTGGGCGGCCTCGATCCGGCCCCGCACCGCGTCGGGATGCGCCTCGGGGGTGGCGGCAAGCTCCTCCATCACCCGCATCTCGGCGTTGCCGCCCAACTGGATGTCGGTGCCGCGGCCGGCCATGTTCGTGGCGATCGTCACGGCGCCCAGACGGCCGGCCTCGGCGACGATCCTTGCTTCCTGCTCGTGCTGGCGGGCGTTCAGGACGTTGTGCGGAATGCCTTCCTTCTTCAGCATCTCGGAAAGCATCTCGGATTTCTCGATCGAGGTCGTGCCGACCAGCATCGGCTGGCCCTTTTCGTGCGCCTTCCTGATCCGCTGGATGATCGCCTCGTATTTCTCGCGCGCCGTGCGGTAGACCTGATCGTGGTCGTCCTTCCGCGCGATCGGCCGGTTCGTCGGCACGACGACGACGCCGAGGCGATAGATGTCCATGAATTCCTCGGCCTCGGTCTCGGCCGTGCCGGTCATGCCGGCGAGCTTGTCGTAAAGCCGGAAGTAGTTCTGGAACGTGACCGAGGCGAGCGTGACGTTCTCGGGCTGGATCTGCACGCCCTCCTTGGCCTCGATCGCCTGGTGAAGCCCGTCCGAGAGCCGCCGTCCCGGCATCATCCGGCCGGTGAATTCGTCGATCAGGACGATTTCGCCATTGCGGACGATATAGTGTTGGTCCTTCTGGAAGAGCTTGTGGGCGCGCAGCGCCTGGGTGACGTGGTGGACGATCGTCGTCGATTCCGGATCGTAGAGCGTCTGCCCCGCAGGCAGGACACCCGCGGCCCAGAGCTGCTGTTCGAGGAATTCGTTGCCGGCCTCGGTGAAAGTGGCGTTGCGCTGCTTTTCGTCGAGCTTGTAGTGCTCCTCGGACAGGCCGGGGATGAACTTGTCGAGCGCGATGTAAAGGTCGGACCGGTCCTGGCTCGGGCCCGAGATGATCAGGGGCGTGCGCGCCTCGTCAACAAGG
>JAUQYA010000148.1 GCA_030837785.1 Albidovulum sp. | reverse complement strand
TTCGTCGGCAACAAGGGCTGGATCACCGACCACTCGAAATCCGTCAGATCGAAACGCCCCATGCCTGCCTCCCGTCCTTTCGCAGAAGTGAATCACAGGCTTGCCTCCCGAGGAATCCCTTTTATGGGTATGTGACCTAGGGCGACCGCCGCGGCGGGGCGGCGAGCCGGGCGAGCACCGAGCGCGCCGCGCGCAGGCCCGGCGCCTCGCCGCCGGCGCCAAGCCGTTCCATCGTCAGCGCCATTGCGTCGAACTGCGCCGCCCGCGCCTCCTTGTCGTCGACGAGTCGCACCAGCGCGGCGGCGATCGGTCCGGGCCGGCAGGCGGGGCCGAGGAACTCCGGCACCACGCGGGTTTCCGACACGATGTTGACGAGCGTCACCGTGTCGATCAGCGCCGCGCGCTTCAGCATCCACCAGGTCAGCCGGTTGAAGTCGTGGGCGATGACCATCGGCACGCGGTTGGCGGCAAGTTCGAGGCTGACGGTGCCGGAGGCCGCCAGCGCGAGATCGCCGGCGGCGAAGGCGGCACGGCGGTCGGTTTCGGTTTCCACCACCTCCGGAACGACCGGCCACTTGCCGGTGATGGCGCGGACAAGGGGCGCGACGCCGCGCACCGTCGGCACCACGACGCGCACCTCGGGCGCGCGGTCGCGGAACTCGGCGATCGCCTGTTCGAAGCGCGGGGCAAGCCGCGTCACCTCGCCCCGCCGCGAGCCCGGCAGGCACAGGAGGAGCGGTTCGTCGGCGCCGATGCCGAACCTTTCGCGGAAGGCGGTGGCCTCGGCCGCGGTGGCGCGCGGCTGGGCCACCACCGGGTGGCCGACGAAGTCGCAGGTCATCCCCGCCGCTTCCATGTAGGGCGGCTCGAACGGAAAGAGGGCGAGGATATGGTCGACGACATCCGCCATCCGCGCCGCCCGTCCCGGCCGCCAGGCCCAGACGGTCGGCGCGACATAGTGGATCGTTCTCAGCCCCGGCGCGGCGGCGCGTGCGGCACGTGCGACGCGCAGGCAGAAATCCGGGCTGTCGATGGTGACGAGCGCATCGGGCCGAAGCCGCACGACCTCGGCCGCGGCCTCGGCGATCCGGCGCCTGAGGTGGCGGTATTTCGGCAACACCTCGACCAGGCCCATGACCGAAAGCTCCTCCATCGGGAAGAGGCTATCGAGCCCCTCGGCGGCCATCAGCGGCCCGCCGATGCCGGAGAACGCCACCCCCGGCGCCACCGCCTTCAGCCCGGCCATCAGCGCCGCACCGAGGGCGTCGCCGGAGGCTTCGCCCGCGATGAGGAAAAGCCTCATGGCTCCCGCGCCCAGAGGAAGAGGCCGGCCTCATCGGCGGCCGCGACCATGCCCTCGCGGTCGAGAAGGATCACGCCGCCCGCCTCCCAGGCGATGCCGGCAAGGCCCGCGGCGGCGGCCCTCTCGACCGACCGGAGCCCGAGCGTCGGCAGGTCGATCCGCCGGTCCTGGCCGGGTTTCGGCGCCTTGTAGAGAAGCCCGCGCCCGCCCCCAGGATCGGGGCGGAGCCGGGCGGCATGGAGGGCGGCGAAGTCGAGCATCGCATCGGTGCCGGGAAGCGTCTCGAGGGCGAGGCAGAGGCCCTGCGCCACCACCGCCCCCTGGCCGATGTCGAGCCCGCCCAAGGTGCATACGATCGCGGCGGCGCGGGCCGCGTCGGCACGGTCGGCGTCGCTCACCCTGCCGGCGAGAACCCCCGCCCCCGGCACCAGCGCCGGGGCGAGGGCATCGGCGCCCGCCACCTCGAACTCCCAGTCCTCGAAGATCGCCACGACCTCGCGCAGAAGCGCGTCGTCGCCCGAGCGGACGGCGGCGGCGAGGCGTGGCACCAGGGTGGCGCTGCGGGCGTCGATCAGCTCGGGGTCGAGCGCGGGGCGGCGGATCGCGCCGGCGAAGGCCACCCGCCGCACCCCGCGGTCGACGAGAAGGTCGAGGAAGGGCACCAGCCGTTCCACCCGAAAGCGGATCGGATCGGCGCCGGCGATGTCGGAGGGAAAGCCGTCAAGCTCGGCCACGAGGAAATCGGCGCCGCTCGCCTCCAGTTCGGCGGCCAGCGCGACCGGCAAGCCCCCCTGCCCGGCGATGAGCGCCGTCCGCGTCATCTCGGCGTCAGGAAGGATCGGTCGGAGGGGCCGAGGATGAAGTCGAGCACCTCGCGCACCAGCGCGCCGTCGCTGCCCGCCTTGGCACGCGCCCGGGCGGTTTCGCGGAACGCCCCCCGCGAGAGGGCGTCGAGCAGGTCGCGCAGCGCCGCGATCTCGCCCCGCGCCGCGCCGCGCCGCTTCAGCCCGACGAGGTTGAGCCCGTCGAGCGCGCCGCGCGGCCCCTGCACGAGACCGTGCGGGATCACGTCGGCGGTGACCATCGTCACCGCGCCGATCATCGCGCCGCGACCGATGCGGACGAACTGATGGACGCCCGAGAGCCCGCCGACGATCACCTCGTCCTCGAGCACGCAATGCCCGGCGAGGGCGGCGTTGTTCACGAGGATCACCCGGTTGCCGATCTGGCAGTCATGCGCCACGTGGCTTCCCGCCATCAGAAGGCAGTCGTCGCCGATCCGCGTCACCCCGCCGCCGCCTTCGGTGCCGAGGTTGATCGTCACATGCTCGCGGATGCGGTTGCGCGCGCCGATGACGAGCGCGGTCTTTTCGCCGCGGAACTTCAGATCCTGCGGCACCTCGCCGATGGTGGCGAAGGGGAAGATCGCCGTGCCCTCGCCGATCGTGGTGTCGCCGGTGACGACGGCATGGCTCTTGACCTCCACGCCGGGGCCGAGCGTCACCGCCGCCCCGATCAGGCAGAATGGCCCGATCCGGCAGCCTTCGCCGATCGTCGCCCCCGGCTCGACATGGGCGGTAGGGTGAATCTCGGCAGGCGCCGCCACGGCCATCAGTCCCTGAGGTCCATCATCGCGGCGATCTCGGCCTCGCAGGCAAGCTGGTCGCCGACCATCGCGCGGCCGTGGAACTTCCAGATCTTGCCGCCGCCCCGCTTCACCGTCATGTGCAGTTCCAGCACGTCGCCGGGCACCACCATCCGGCGGAAGCGGCAGGCGTCGATCGACAGGAAATAGGTCAGAAGCTCGCGCCCGACCACGTCCATCGAGATGCCGACGAGAACCGCCGCAGCCTGCGCCATCGCCTCGACCACGAGAACGCCGGGCATGATCGGCTTGGCCGGGAAATGGCCGGTGAAATGCGGCTCGTTGAAGGTGACGTTCTTGATCCCGACGCAGCCCTTGTCGCGCACGATGTCGACCACCCTGTCGATCATCAGGAACGGGTAGCGGTGCGGAATGATCCGCTGGATCAAGTGGATATCGGCTTCAGTGATCGGCTCGGCAGTCATGTGCCCTCCTTGCCCCGACGCTTGCCTGACTGCGTCTGCGTAGCAACTCGGCCCGCCCCTGACAAGAACCCGCCCCTGACAGGAGCCCGGCGCCGACAGGAACCGAGGGCCGGGACACGCCGTTCAGTTCCCCGATTGCGTCTCTGGCGCGGGCGCCGCGTCTCCGGGCGAACCGGCCGCGCCGCCCGCGTCCTCCGCCTCGGCGGGAACCTCCACGTCCTTGCCCTCGCCGATCTCCGCGTCGATCCGCGCGATCATCTCCTCGGTCGCGTCGATGGCGTCGGCAGAGAGGAAGATCGCCCGGCTGTCGAGCACGGCGACGGCGCCGTGCCCGCGCAGGACCTCGGCCATGACCGGCAGGGCGGCGGCGAAGAACGCCTGCCGTTCGGCATCATGGATGCGGCCGATGGAGCGGGCCTTGCCGTCCTGGGTCTGGCGAAACTCGGTCACCCGCGCGTCGAAATCGTCCGCCAGCTTGCGGAACTCCTCGGCCGGCATGGTCGGGCGCTTGTCGGTCAGCGCCTTCTCCTCTGCGGTCAGCTCGGCCTCGATGCGGCGGTTTTCCGCCGCGAGCGCGGCCGAGCCCGCCTCGACCCGCCGGGCGACCCGCTTGCCCCAGAGCGTCTCGCCAAACAGCCGGTCCTGGTCGATCGTCAGGATCGGCGTCTGCAACGACGCGGCCGCGGGCGGCGGCGCTTCCTCGGCGGCGGGCATCCCTGCCGCGGCGGCGACAAGCGCCAGCGCCGTCAGGCCGCTGCGGACGCCGCCCATCAGAACCGCGTCGAGACGGTCAGGTCGAAGTTCTGCTCGAGGTCGTAGGTTTCCTTGCTGATCGCCTTGGAGAAGTTGAACCGCAAGGGCCCGAGCGCGGTGTTCCAGAACACCGAGACGCCAACCGACGAGCGCAGGTGCAGATCGTCGTCGATCGTGCCGCCCAGCGTGTTGTCGAGCCCCCAGACCGACCCCATGTCGGCGAAGAGGCCGCCGGTGATGCCGTATTCCTCGGGCAGGCCGAGCGGGAATTCGGCCTCGAGCCGCGCCACGGCGAAGTAGTTGCCGCCGACCGCATCCTGGTTCACCGCGGTCAGGTCGCGCGGACCGATGCCGTTCGGCTCGAAGCCGCGGATCTTGCCGTTGCCGGTGAAGCGGTCGACCAGCCGGCTGTCGCCGCCCGAGGTCACCACCACGCCGCCCTCGACCTCCGCCCTGAGCGTCACCTCCTCGCGGAAGGCCTTGCGTTCGTAGGAGGCAAGCGCCGTCGAGGTGATCGAGGTGATGTCGCCGCCGACGCCCGCAAAGTCCTGCCCGAACTTGAACAGGATCGCACTGTTCGGATCGACCCCGCCAAGGCGGGCGTCGTAGCTGTAGGTGTAGCCAAGCGCCGAGGTGATCTCCGCGCCGCGCGCCTCCTCGTTCTTCAGAAGCTGCGAGGAATTGGGGTCGACCGCATAGATCTCGTCCTGCGAAACCTTGTAGCGCAGTTCGATCGCGCTGAACTCGCCCATCGGGAATTCGATCGAGGGCGACACGCCGATGCGCTGGGTCGAATAGTAGGAGTTCGAATTCTCGCTCGTCGTGTAGTAGCCGCTGAAGCGGAACTTGAGGTCGCGGTCGAGGAACGCCGGCTCGATGAAGGTGAACGAACTGTTCTTGTCGTCCGTCCCGACCGCGAGGTTGACGCTGACATACTGGCCGCGGCCGAGGAAGTTGGCCTCGCTCAGCCCGATGTTGAAGCCGACGCCGTTCGAGACGGAATAGCTCGCCCCGAAGGTCAGCGACCCGGTCGGCTTCTCCTCGACGTTCACGTCGACGATGACCTGGTCGGAGGCGGTGCCCTGACGCGCGTTCACGTCTGCCGTCTCGAAGAAGCCGAGCGCCCGGATGCGTTCGGCGGCCTCGCGGATTTCGCGCGGATTGAACGGGTCGCCCTCCACCGTCCTGAACTGCCGGCGGACGACCTTGTCGAGCGTGGTGGCGTTGCCCTCGATGTCGATGCGCTCGACGAAGACCCGCGGGCCCTTGGTCACGGCGAAGACCACGTCGAGCGTCTGGTTCTCCTCGTTCCGGGTGATCCGCGGCTCGATGTTGACGAAGTCAACACCCTGCTTCAGCGCGATCGCCTCCATCCGGCTGATCGTCGTGTCGATGGCGAGCGGCGAATAGGTCGCGCCCTCGCGGATGCGGATCACGTCGCGATAGGGCGCGACGTCGACGCCTTCGTATTCGCTGACGGCGGTGACGTTGCGGAACTTGTAGGCGAGCCCCTCGCGCACCGCGAAGGTCAGGAAGAAGCCGTCGCGTTCGCGCGAGAACTCGCGGCTGACCGAAAGCACCTGGAAGTCGATGTAGCCGCGCGCCCGGTAGAAATCGGTCAGCACCTGCTTGTCGAACTCGATCCGGTCGGGGATGTAGGTGTCGCGCTGGATGATGTTGCGCAGAAGGCCCGCCTGCTTGGTGCCGAGCACCTGGCGCAGGCGCCGGTCGGAATAGGCGCGGTTGCCGGTGAAGCTCAGCCGCTCGACCTCGGTCACCCGGCCTTCCCGGATCTCGAAGGCGAGGTCGACGCGGTTGTTGCCGCGGTCGATCACCCGCGGCTCGACCCGCGCCGCCAGGCGGTTTGCATCGGCATAGGCCTGGGTGATCGCGGCGGCGTCGGCCTCGGCCTGCGCGGCGGAATAGACACGGCGCGACTGCGACTTGACGAGCTTGGCCAGATCCTCGTCCTTGAGCCGCTTGTTGCCCTCGAAGCTGACCGCATTGATCACCGGGTTTTCGGTGACGCGGATGACAAGCGTGCTGCCCTGCGGCACGACATCGGCGGTGGCGAAGAGGCCCGAGGCGATCAGCCGCTGCACCGCGTCGTTCAGCCCCGCCTCGGACACCGCCTGACCCCGTCCGATTCCGGCAATCTTGGCGACGGTCGCGGGCTCGACGAATTCGTTCCCCTCGACCGAAATCCGCGAGAAGGTGTAGCCCTGCGCCCTCGCCTCGGTGAAGAGAAGGCCGCAAACCACCGTCAGGACGACGAAAATCCCGGCCCTGAGCGAAAGCGCCCGAATGCCTGCGCCGATGGTTCCGCCGCCTGTGCCCGCGAACATGCTCTGCCCCCGAAATTTATTCACCACTCTCTGCCGAAAGTGACTACCGGGAATGGCGGATGTTGTCAAAAGCAACGGCGCGACCCCTAGCTGTTCAGTCCCCTTATCTGGTGGATCGGGTTTGGGATGAATCTGTCAGGCTCTGATGTCCAGATCTTGCAGATGTATCCGTAAGGCGTGAGACCGCCGAGGGTCTTGAGCCTGCGCGCGAAGTTGTAAGCCGCCATGAAGTCCGTCAGATGTGCTCTGAGCTGGTCGTGGCTGTCGTAATGGAAGCGCTTCACGGTCGCCTCTTTGATAGTCCTGTTCATTCTCTCGACCTGGCCATTCGTCCACGGATGGTTCGGCTTGGTCGGCCGGTGCTCGATCCCGCTGGCCTTGCAGATCATGTCGAAGCGCATCTGCCGGGAGGAGATGGTGTTCCGGTTCCGAGGCTGATCTGTATCCGTCCGGTGAGGGCCGTCTGATGCTGCGGACTGAGGTCGGCTAAGACGCTGACCTTGTGGATGCCCCCAAGTTCAGATCACAGATCGAGGTTCTCTCGGTTGTCGACGAGGGTCGGCGGCGGGAATGGACGGATGCGGAGAAGGTCCGGATTGTCGAAGAGAGCCTTCGGGGCTTTCGGCAGTGCGCCGCGACGGCCCGGCGTTACGAGATTTCGCGGGCACTGCTGACGCGGTGGCGTCGGGATTTCCGGTCTGGCCAACTTGTTGCTGGCAGTCGCCCGCAGCTTCTTGCGGTGCAGGTTGCTTCGGATGTGCCACCCGTACTTGTTGCGTTCGACCAGATCGGACTCGATGCGATCCTGAGTCTGCGTTCGCAGCGAATTTGTCATGCCCGTCAGGATGATCACGAAGCGGTACCCGGCATCGACCGCCTTGGCGATGACCGCTTCCATGTTGGCAGTCTTCCCGCTCTGCACATAGCCGACCACCAATCCTCGGCCCCGGAACTCGCTCTGGGCGGGATTCTCGAGAAGCGAGACCACCTCGGTCGATGTTGCGTCGATGCTCGCGACAGTCTCCTTCGACCAGCCCTTGCGAGACAGCAGGAAGGCCTCGAGCTTTGGCCAGTGCAGATCAGGCTGGGATTCATACCGGTCGTAGTCGACATTCTGCAGCCGTTGTCCCGCAACCGTGTCGAGTGAGGTCGCCCCTTGTCCTGGCCCATGTCCAGCAGAGCGCCAGCGATTCCCTCAAGTAGCCCGATGATCTCCTTGTCCTCCGAACGCGGGTACGCACTCAGCGCTGCCTTGCACTGATCCTCGGTCATGGCCTCCGTGATTTCCGGCGGAGCGAGTAGAGTTTCGTCGGGCCGCTTGAAACTGCCGAGAAACTGCCGGACCAGCGCTGCCGGGGCACCCTGAAGGACACTCCCGAGGTTCGGCCCGAATTCGCTCTTCCTCCGCGCCATGTACTCACCTCATTGAACAAGTGCTCTCGATTGATTCAACCCCCGATAATCATGGACTAATCGGTGATCGGCAAGACCTGATGTTCTTTCTCTGTTCGCGTTTTCCGTACTCCGTTCCTCTGAGATGTCCCGTCCCGGTCGGCCGGGTGGCTTTTGATCGGTAACGACACCCCCGATCACGGCCGGCCACGACATGAAACGCCCCAATCCGTTGCCCCCCGACCTGATGACACCGCCCGAACGCCGCGCCGAGCTTTGCGGCCTGCTGGCGCTCGGGCTCGTGCGGTTGCGGATGCGCGAGAGCGGCGAAGTATCTGACGAAACCGGAGAACGTTGCCTACACTCTCCGCCCGACCAATGCCGTCATGCAACTCCAACGCAGCGGAGAAACACATGACGAAGCCCGATCCCATTCCCGCGCGCCTCGCCGCGCTGAAAACCACGCCGACACCGGATCTGAAGCAGCAATGGCGCGACCTCTTCGACAGCGAGCCGCCGCCCTTCAACCGGCGCTACCTTGAAAGCCGCATCGCGTATCGCATTCAGGAACTCGCCTATGACGGGCTGAAGCCGGAGACGATCCGGCGGCTGGAACAGCTTGGTGAGGAACTGGACGGCGGCGGCAAGAAGAAGCGCGGCATCCGCGCCGATCGCGACCGTCCGATCACTGGCACGCGGCTGCTGCGCGAGTGGCAGGGCGTCGAACAGGTCGTCACCGTCACCGCCGGCGGGTTCGAGTGGCAGGGGCGGCCCTACAAGTCGCTGTCGGCCATCGCGCGCGCCATAACCGGCACGCGCTGGAACGGCTGGGTGTTCTTCGGGCTCAAGAACCACAGGGGGCGGACATGACGAAACCGCCTGAAAAATCGAAACCCGTCCGCAAGCTGCGCTGTGCGGTCTACACGCGGAAATCTTCCGAGGAACGGCTGGAGCAGGAATGCAACAGCCTGCACGCCCAGCGCGAGGCCTGCGAGGCCTACATCGCCAGCCAGCGATCCGAGGGCTGGGTGCTGGTCCGCGATCAGTATGACGATGGCGGCATCTCGGGCGGCACACTGGAACGCCCCGGGCTGAAGCGGTTGATGGCCGACATCGAGGACGGGCTTGTCGATGTGGTCGTGGTCTACAAGATCGACCGTCTCAGCCGCTCGCTGGCCGATTTCGCCAAGCTGGTGGAGGTGTTCGACCGCAACGGCGTGACCTTCGTCTCGGTCACGCAGTCCTTCAACACCACGACGTCGATGGGGCGGCTGACGCTGAACATCCTGCTCTCGTTCGCGCAGTTTGAGCGGGAGGTGACGGCCGAGCGCATCCGAGACAAGGTCGCCGCCAGTCGGAAGAAGGGTATGTGGATGGGCGGGGTGCCGCCCTACGGCTACCGGGTCGAGAACCGGAAGCTGGGGGTCGACGAAGAAACCGCTGCGCATGTGCACTGGATCTTCGCCCGCTTCCTCGAGATCGGGTCCTGCACGGAACTGGCGCGGGAGGTTGGCACGCGCGGAATCCGGACGCCGCGCGGCAACCGGATCGACAAGAAATACATCTACCGGATGCTCGGCAACCGCGCCTACCTTGGCGAGGCGGTCCACAAGGGCGACAGCTATCCCGGCGAGCATGACGCGGTCATCGACCGCGCGCTCTGGGACAAGGTCCACGCCATCCTGCAGGAGAGCCCGCGCAAGCGCGCCGCCCGCACCCGCGCCGACACGCCCGCGCTACTGAAGGGGCTGCTGTTCGGTCCCGATGGTGCGGCCTTCTCGCCGACGCATACCCGCAAGGGCGACAGGCTCTACCGCTACTACGTCAGCCAGACGGTGTTGAAGCATGGGGCCGGATCATGCCCTGTCGACCGCGTGCCGGCGGGTGAGATCGAGGCCGTGGTCATCGATCAGTTGCGGGCCGTGTTTCGGCAGCCCGAGATCGTGGCGGGGACGTGGAAGGCAGCGCGGGCCCACGACGACGACATCACCGAGGCTGACGCCCGCGGGGCCTTGCAGCAACTTGACCCCCTGTGGAATGAACTCTTCCCCGCCGAGCAGGCGCGCATCGTCGGGCTTCTGGTCGAGCGGGTCGAGATCGGCACCGAAAGGCTGAACGTCCGCTTGCGCATGGACGGGCTGGCCGGATTGGCGCGCGAAATGATCTCCAATACAAGAGTAGCCGCATGACCCGCGCCACGCCGATCCCTGACACGGTCACCATCCACGTCCCGTTCCGCCTCGTGAAGCGCGGCGGGCGTAAGGAGATGCAGCTGCCCGAGGGCGCGTCCACCCAGCGCCGCCCCGACGATGCCCTCGTCAAGGCACTGGCGCGCGCCTTTCGCTGGAAGCGGATGCTGGACTCGGGCAATTTTGCCACCATCGCCGAGCTGGCCGAGCGCGAGGGGATCACGCTGTCCTACCTGACCCGGATCCTTCGCCTGACGCTGCTCGCACCCGATCTTGTCGCGGCGATCCTTGACGGGCGGCAGGGGCCGGGGGTGACACTCGCCCGGCTGATGGAACCTTTCCCTGCGCCGTGGACGGAACAGCGGATCGCACTCGGCTGATGCGCGACAAATTCTCCATCCGCTGAGTGAAAATGCGGTGACCATGTCCTCAAGCCAGCCCGAAGTATCGCTCGAAGAACGCGGCCAGCCTGTCGAGGACGGTCCGTTTCTTGGCCGCGTGCCCGTTGTGCTTCGAGAACCGCGATACCGGCGGAAGGATCCTGGTGATTGCCGTGCCAGCGGCGGGCACGCTGCCATCACGGAAGGCGCTGTCGATGAAGGCGCGGGTCGCTTCCGCGTTCAGGTTCTCTTCCGTGATGATGCGCTCCAGCTCCTCGGCCCGCTTCGCCGCGACGAAGGCCTGCCATTGCGCATCTACCCTGGCCTTGGTGGAAACGGTGTCGACGAACTGCTCGATGAGATCCTTCTTGTTGCGTAGGGACGGGCTCGAGTTGACCGCACGGTCGATGGTGGCGCGAATTTCCTTGTCTTCGCCCGTGCCCTTCTTCTTCAGGTATCGCTCCACCAGCAGCAGGATGTAATCGACGTTGATCTCCACCTGCTTGATAAGCTCGATCTCGAACACCACGTCATCGTTGATCGCCTCCTTGTCAGACCCCGACGCAGCACGGAACTCGGCGTGCAGGTTCAGATACAGGCTCTGATAATCCTGAAAATCGCGCTCGCTCAGGATCTCGTTGCCGGCGAAGTCGTCAAAAGCGACAAGGATGTTCTTCAGCCGCAGGATCGAGCCGAAAAGCTTGATGAATGCCTTCTGCGCGGTTTCGCCGATAATGGCGCTGCCCAGGGGAAACCCGGCAAGAAGCTCATCGACCCGCTTCTGATACTCCTGGTAATATTCGCCATAGGGTTTCAGCAGCACGATGCCCTTCGCATCCTTGTTGCCGAACAGCGCCAGCGCGTCGTTGGTTTCCTGCTCCAGGTTGCGGAAAGAAACGATGTTTCCGTAGGTCTTGACCGAGTTGAGGATGCGGTTGGTGCGCGAATAGGCCTGGATCAACCCATGTGCCTTCAGGTTCTTGTCCGCCCACAGCGTGTTCAGCGTGGTCGCGTCAAAGCCGGTCAGGAACATGTTCACCACGATCACCAGATCAAGCTCGCGTTTTTTCAGTCGCTGTGACAGGTCCTTGTAATAGTTCTGGAACTTCTCCGCCGAGGTATCGAAACTGGTGCCGAAATGCGCGTTGTAATCCTTGATCGCCGCATCGAGGAAATCGCGAGAGGATTGGTCCAGCCCCTCGGTCTCGAATTCCTCCTCGCCCAGGATTCCGCCCTCATCGTCCTCGTTGGCGGCAAAACTGTAGATCAGCCCGACCTTCAGCCGCTGCGCCGCGGGCAAAGCCGCCTGCTGCGCGGCAAATTCCAGATAGTAGCGTTTGGCCGCCTCGATCGAGGCCGTCGCGAACAGCGAGTTGAACCCGGCCAGCCGCTTGCCGTCATGGCGATAGGTGTTGGCGCGGCGGGTCTTCTGGTCGAAATGCTCGCGGATATAGCCGACGATCTGCGCAATCCGTTCGGGCGCCAGCAGGGCGCGTTCGGTGTCGATGGCGGATACCTGCTTGTCGCGGATCGCCGTCCCGGCCTTGATCGTGTTGATATAGTCGATGCGGAAGGGCAGCACGTTCCTGTCGTTGATCGCATCGACAATCGTGTAGGTGTGCAACTTGTCGCCGAAAGCCTGTTCGGTCGTGCGCCGCAGCGGATTGCCCCCGCTGGCAGAGTTTTCGGCGAAGATCGGCGTGCCGGTAAAGCCGAACAGGTGATAGCGCCGGAAAACCCTGGTGATCTCGCTGTGCATGTCGCCGAACTGGCTGCGGTGACATTCATCGAAGATCACCACCACATGCTGGTCATAGACCGGATGCTTGCGGTTCTTGACCACGAAGCGGGCCAGCTTCTGGATCGTGGTGATGATGATGCGTGCGTTCGGGTCTTCCAGCTGCCGTTGCAGCACCGCCGTCGAGGTGTTGGAATTGGCCGCGCCCTTCTCGAACCGTTCGTATTCACGCATGGTCTGGTAATCCAGATCCTTGCGATCGACGACGAACAGCACCTTGTCGATGGTGGGCAGGCCGCGCGCCAGCTGCGCCGCCTTGAAGCTGGTCAGCGTCTTGCCGCTGCCGGTGGTGTGCCAGATATATCCGCCGGCCGCGATCGTGCCCAACTGGCGGTGATTGGTGGCGGTGCCGATGCGCTGCAGGATCCGTTCGGCGGCCACGATCTGGTAGGGGCGCATCACCAGCAGCTTGCGATCCACGTCGAACACGCAATAGCGGGTCAGGATGTTCAGGATCGAGTGTTTCGCAAGGAAGGTCCGGGCAAAGCCGGCCAGATCGGTGATCGGGCGGTTTGCTGCATCCGCCCACCAGCTGGTGAAGGCGAAGCTGTTCGAGGTCTTTTGCCGCGACCGTTTCCCCCGGCTTTCGGCAAGGTGGCCGTCGCGCACGGTGTTTGAATAATACTTGGTCAGCGTGCCGTTCGAGATCACGAAAAGCTGCACATAGTCGAACAGGCCCGAACCCGCCCAGAAGCTGTCGCGGCTGTAGCGGTTGATCTGGTTGAATGCCTCGCGGATGTCCACGCCGCGGCGTTTCAACTCGACATGCACCATCGGCAGGCCGTTCACCAGAATGGTCACGTCATAGCGATTGGCCCGCGCGCCACCGCCTTCACCGCCAGGAACCTCATACTGGTTGACGACCTGAAGCGTGTTGTTGTGGATATTCGCCTTGTCGATCAGGGCGATGTTCTTGGCTGTGCCATCGTCGCGCTTCAGCACCTGCACATGGTCTTCCTGGATGCGCGCGGTCTTTTCCAGAATGCCGTCATTGGCGCCGGCGATGCTGGTGGCAAAGAAGCGCCCCCATTCGGCGTCCGAGAGCGTGACCTTGTTCAGCCGCTCCAACTGGCGGCGCAGGTTGGCGATCAGGTCGGCCTCTGACGTGATGGGCAGATACTCATAGGCCTGCGCCTGCAACTGCCTGATCAGGGCCCGTTCAAGCTCGGCCTCGGACTGCCAGCCCGTGGCTGCCGCATCCTGCGGGTCGGGCAGGAATTCGGCGACGACGGTGGATTCGCCCGACAGCGCGATAGGCTCATAGCGCGGAGGCGAAGCGGCGTCGGTCATGCGGCCTCGGGGAATGTCAGCAGCCGGTCGCGGTAATGCTCATACTGGCGCCGCCGCGCGGCGATCTCGGCCGGCAGGCCGCTGGAGAGGCCGTTCACCAGAGCATCGAAACGGTCGAGAATGGCGACGATGCGGGCCTGCTCGGCGAGGGGTGGGACGGGGATGCGGATCCGCAAGAGGATGCCGTCATTGAGGCTGACGCGCGTGGACAGCACCGCCATTTTGGCAATCTGCGTTCTGAAAAGTGAGGACCGAAAGAAATACGCCGCGAACTGGGCGTCGATAATATTGTCCTCTTTGGGCCGAAGTCGCTTTGTAAAGCCATTAAACGTGGCATTCGGGTAATCCCTGAGTGCGGCACAACTCATGCCAAGCCCTTCAAGGTCTTCGCTTGTCCTTGTGACGAAAACATCGCCCTTCTTGATCGAATAGCGGACCCGCTCGGATTCTGTCGTATTGACAAGATTTGGTAACTCAACGGGAACAACCGGATTGTTGAATACAGTCTTGAACGACAGGAAAGGATGACCAAATCCGAATTGATCCGCGCTCTTTGAAAGCCCCGAAGATGAGTTGTAAAGATCACCCAAGGTCGCCCACCTTACTTCTGCTGCCCGCTGCCCGCTGCCCGCTGCCCGCTGCCCGCTGCCCGCTGCCCGCTGCCCGCTGCCCGCTGCCCGCTGCCGCGAAGGTCAGCAGTTCGTCGCGGTAATGTCTATACTGCCGACGCCGCGCCTCCAGCTCCGCCTCCAGCTTAGTGAATTTGTCAAGGATTACAACGATTTCTTGCTGAATTTCGAGTGGCGGAACGGGAATTTTGATCTTGGCAAGGCTATCGCCGGATATGCGCCGAACCTTGGTTCCCGTGATATGTCGCGTTTTCTGCGCCTGAAAATCCTCGGTCTGGAAAAAATAGGCGACATACTTCGGTTGAAGTGAATGTCGATAGATATAAGCATCACCGCTTACCGCGATTTCATCGGGCCCGACCCATGCAACCGCTTTGGCAACAGCGGCATCATCTTCGCTTGTGGTGGCGATCACCAGATCACCAGATCGCGCCTTGCGTAACTTGCGAGCCGTCTTCTCGCTGACAAACGAACGGGTTGCATCTGCCCACGTCCCGTAAATCGTGTGAACTTGGCCGTAATGAATGGCTCCAACGCCCGCGTCGGTAAGATCGCTCTTTTGCAGCCCGTTCCCGCGAACAAATTGTCCAACCTCGCCCAGCCCTCGATGCTCCACCCCATCCGGGCAAAGCTCGGCAATCAGCGCGTCGATCCGGCTCATGCCTCTGCCTCCAGATCGGCCACGATGGCGTCAATCTCGGCCCGCAGCACCGATTGGCGGGCGACGATGCCGGCAATCTCGGCATTGAGCGCGCGGATATCCACCGCTTCGCGCGTATCCTCCTGCGCGACGTAGGAAGATACCGAGATATTGTAGCCGTTTTCCGCAATCTCGGCATTCTCGACAACCCTGGCGAAATGCGGCGCATCCGCCCGCGCAGCGAAAGCGTCAAGGATGGCTTGCCGATGCGCACCCGCCAGCCGGTTCTTGTTGCCGACCCTCGTGAACAGCGCGCTTCCATCAATGAACAGCGTCGCGTTGTCGGATTTCGATTTCTTCAGCACGATGATGCAGGTGGCAATCGTGGTGCCAAAGAACAGGTCGGGCGGAAGCTGGATCACCGCATCGACATAGTTGTTGTCGATCAGGTATTTGCGGATCTTCTGTTCCGCCCCGCCGCGATAGAGCACCCCCGGAAACTCGACGATGGCGGCGGTGCCGTTCACCGCCAGCCAGGACAGGATATGCATGGTGAAGGCCAGATCCGCCTTGCTTTTCGGCGCCAGCACCCCGGCAGGCGCAAAGCGCGGATCGTTGATCAGCAGCGGATTGGCATCGCCCGCCCAGCGGATCGAATAGGGCGGATTGGACACGATGGCCTCGAACGGCTCGTCATCCCAATGCGCCGGGTCGGTCAGCGTATCGCCATGCGCGATGTCGAATTTTTCATAGTTCACATCGTGCAGGAACATGTTGATCCGGCACAGGTTGTAGGTGGTCAGGTTGATTTCCTGCCCGTAAAAGCCCTGCCGCACCCGGTCATGCCCCAGAACCTTGGCAAAGCTCAGAAGCAGCGAACCCGACCCGCAGGCCGGGTCATAGACCTTGTTCACCTCGGTCTTGCCCATGACGGTGATGCGGGCCAAGAGTTCCGACACCTCTTGCGGGGTATAGAACTCGCCCCCCGACTTGCCGGCGGTCGAGGCATACATCTGCATCAGGTATTCATAGGCATCGCCAAACAGGTCGATGCTGTTGCCGGAAAAGCCGCCATTCGACAGCGGCAGGTCGCCGATGGCGTCCAGCAGGCCCACCAGCTTTTCGTTGCGCCGGGCGACCGTCGGGCCAAGCTTGCTGCTGTTCACGTCGAGGTCGTCGAACAGGCCCTTGAAATCATCCTCGCTGTCCGCGCCAAGGGCCGACCCTTCGATATGGCTGAAGATGCGCTCAAGCGTTTCGTTCAGGTTGGGGTCATGGCGCGCCCGTGCCCGCACATTGGCGAACAGCTCGGAGGGCAGGATGTAGAAACCCTTTTCCTTCACGGTTTCCGTTCGGCCGAACTCGGCCTCGGCATCAGGCAGCCGGGCATAGTCGAAATCCGGGCTGCCCGCGCGGTGCTCCTGTTCGTTCAGATAACCGGTCAGGTTCTCGGAAATGAAGCGGTAGAACAGCATCCCGAGGACATAGCTCTTGAAGTCCCAGCCATCGACGCTGCCGCGCAGGTCGTTGGCGATGCGCCAGATGGTCTTGTGCAACTCGGCGCGCTCGATCCCGCTGGCGCCGTTCACGGCCGGGAGTCCATGACTGATGTCGAGCCGAACGCCCCGCCCTTATTTGCCCGACTGATCATTCTGCCCCGCTTCCATTGCCTTCAGACGCTCATATTCCTCGACCGCCAGCACGACGACGACCGCGCGGCCATGCTTCTCGACAGTTACGGGCCCAGCCCGCGCCATGTCGATCAGCCTGCCGAAATTATACTTCGCGTCCTTGGCCGATATTGCCTGCATGGTGTGCCACCTGCTAACGATCGGGCAATAGTGGCCAAAGTGGCCATGGACGCAAGGCGATTTCGTGAAACCCCGCTCGATCAACATCTTCCTGCTCGACGGCGACCCGAACGGGATCCGGGTGGCGCAGATTTCGATGTCCACGATCCAGGCCATTGCCTTCCGTCGCAACCAGCTGCGACGGGTCCGCGAGGCCTTCCCCGAGATCGAGCGGCCCGGCGTGTACATCCTGATCGGCGCCGACGAGGACGCACAGGATCGTCAGCTTTCCTACATCGGCGAGTCGGAAGGTGTCGGCGCCCGCCTGTCGTATCACAACTCCAACGAGGGCGGGCGAGACGCCAGGGGTTTCTGGACCGATACGGTCGTCCTGATCAGCAAGGATGAGAACCTCACCAAGAGCCACGCGCGTTATGTCGAAGCCTGCCTTATCCGCGGCGTCGGGAGCAACCCGCGCTGGACCCTTCCCAATTCGCGGACACCCTCCGATGACGCCGGCAAGTTGCCGCTGCCAGACCGCGCCGCGATGGACGAGTTCGTGGACCAGACAAAAACGCTGGTCGGTGCTCTTGGCTGGGATTTGTTTCGTGAGATCCGGGGGCGCGCCCCGGAACAGATGCCGGAGCAGGCCTTGCCAACGGCTGAAGCCCACGCAAGCCCTCGCTTCTTCTTTCGCGGCGAGGGCTTCGCTGCCGAGATGGAGATCGGTCCCTCCGGGGACTTCGTGATCACTGCCGGGTCAAGGGCGAGGGTCCGAACGACACGAACGATACCAAGGGGCACGGCCACCCTCAGGAACACGCTCGTCGAGAAGGGCGTTCTTCGGGAAGACGGTGATGTTCTTGTTTTCACAAGCGACTACAGCTTCACTTCCTCGTCCGCTGCGGCTGCGGCTGTAATCGGCGCAAGTGCCAACGGTCGAATTCTCTGGAAGCTTCCGGACGGACGCACCTACGCGGACTGGGAGGCGAGCCAAGACATGGCGACAGGAACGGTCGGCTGACGCCATCCAAGGGCGGTGGAGTTCGATTTCTGTTCCTTCTGAAGTGCGCCCCTGAAATCGAAGTGCTCAGCATTATGGCTCGGAAAACATAGCGTTTTTAGTTGTTTGCGAAAAATTCACCAAATCCGCGCAGTCAACAGGTCCGGAGAATATCGGTCCGGAGAGACCGCTTTCGGGCCAGCTGACGGCTGGGCCGGTTAACAGTCCCTCCCGCATAACCCTCGAAAACAACGGAAAAATCCGGCCGCAGTCGGATCGGGAGAACGCTTTCACGAAGGCAAGTGGCGGTGCTGGCAGACTAGGTCACATACCCATAAAAGGGATTCCTCGGGAGGCAAGCCTGTGATTCACTTCTGCGAAAGGACGGGAGGCAGGCATGGGGCGTTTCGATCTGACGGATTTCGAGTGGTCGGTGATCCAGCCCTTGTTGCCGACGAAG